>JBHGAV010000130.1:0-4082 GCA_041946685.1 Bryobacteraceae bacterium
CGCATATCCAAGATACGATTTCTTGGTCTCGATGTCCACGCCGACACTATTGCTGTGGCGGTGGCCGAGCCGGACGGGGACGTCCGATGGCTTACGCCAACGTTCGCAAGGAGGCGACAACGGTTAAACAACCGCTCGACAAGGTCGCTCCATATTTAGAACATGAGCCGGAGCGCCAGTTGAACGATGCGGGGATCGTTGGCCTGGGCCGGCGTGACTTGGCCGAAGGCTGCCGAGGTCAGGGAGGTGTTCGGCCCGCCGAACATCGGCGTGTTGGCCAGGTTGAAAGCTTCGGCGCGAAACTGGAGCCTCAAGCGCTCGTAGATGGCAAAGTCCTTAAACAGCGAAAAATCCATCACCAGCGGAACCGAGGTGCGGATGCCCGGCAGGTTCGGCCCCAGCGTGCGCAGCGTGAACGGAGGCTGCTGAATCCAGGCAACCGGCTCGCTGGGGCTGGCGCAATTCTGCCGCACCCCGGCCGTGGTCACGGTGCAGGTGTTGAACCACCGCGCCATGGTCGGGTTGGACAGCTTGGGATTCACGCCGGAGGAGTAGGCGCCGCCCGGCGCGCCGACCAGCGTGCCGGTCATCGCCCGCAGGATGAAGTTGGTCTGCCAGCCGCCCAGCGTGTGGCGCAGGGGACCCGGACTATCGCTGAAGAAGGGCAGAGCGGAGTTGTTGCGCCAGTGCTGGTAACCGAAGTCCCCTGGCGGGCTGGCCGGCGTCGGGAAGCCGGCCGACCGTTTGGTCTGGGTGCGAACGTTCCGCACCCAGCGGCCCATCAGCTTGTGGGCCGAGGTAAGCTGCTGGTCGATCCGCAGCGCGTACTGGTCGTAGGCGTCCGTGTCGGAATTGGGACTGTTGACGTAGTTGAACTGGCCCGTGACGGTGCCGGGCTGATTGGCCGCCGGCCAGTAAGGCAGGATCTTGGCCGCAACCGGGTCGATCCGGTTTGAGGGAATGCGGTTGCCGGCGAACGGATCCCGCACCCAGGCGCCGTTTACCAGCCGCGTGCTGAGCGGGTCGTAGATGGTTATGGGCTGGCCGTTGGCCTGACGCGTCTGTGAGAAGTCGCCCTGCCGCTGGAGGTCCGTCGGCACGCTCCCCACGTATGTTGTGGCCGAGGTCCGGGCGGCGCCGCCGGGGTTGGCAGAGGGTACCGGGAGCATGAGAGAATAAGCAGACCGCGAGATGCTGTCTGCCGGAAGCAACATGGGACACGAGCCGCTTTTGCGGCCCATCTTGCGCAGCGTATCCGAGGGCGTCGTCGTCATCGACCCGGCGGGCCGTCCCACCCTCGTGAACGCCGCGGCCGAGCGCCTGCTCGGCGGAAACCTCAAAGATACGCCGCTCGATCAATGGCCGATGCGTTTCGGCCTTCTCTTTGGCGATAGGACTCCCTGCCGTGCCGAGGACCTGCCTGCCCTGCCGGCGGCGCGAGGGAAATCAGCCGACCCGGTGGAAGTTCTGGCCCGGCGCGGGGATGCATCCGGGGAGAAATGGCTGAGGGTCAGCGCAACTCCTCTTCGAAGGGAGGATGGGGAACCGGCGGGGGCGGTCGTTGTGCTCGAGGACGTCAGCGAGCGCCACCGAGCCCAGCAGGAACTGGAGCGGGCCCGCGAAGACCTGGCTCTCCAGCTTGCCGACATGACGCGTCTGCAAGAGCTGAACGTGCGCCTGTCCACCAGCGACGAACTGCAAACGGTCCTGCACGAAGTCTTGGACGCCGTCACTTCGCTCCAGGGCACAAACATGGGCGCGGTGCTGTTGCGCGACCTGGAACGGGAGGAACTCTACGCCGTAGCGAGCATCGGGTTACCGCCCGGGTACTTCGATTTGATCGGGCGCGTGCCGGTGGGCAAGGGTCCGTGCGGCATAGCGCTGGCGAAGGGCGAGCGGGTCATCGTGGAAGACGCAGAACGCGATCCACTTTTGCAGCCGTACCTCGAGGCCGCGAAGTTCGCGGGATACCGCGCAGTGTACAGCACCCCGCTGTTCACGTCCGAGGGGCTCGGCCTGGGCACGATCGCAATCTACTTCTCCGAGCCGCACCGGCCGACCACACGCCAGATCCGGCTCGTCGAGCTTTACGCGCGCCACGCGGCCCAGGCGATCGAGCATGCACGCCTGTATGGCGAAGCGCAGAAGGAGATCGCCGCCCGCCAGCGCGCAGAGGAGACCCTGCGCAAGTTCTCCCGCGCCGTCGAGCAGAGCGCGAGCACGGTGGTCATCACGAATATTCACGGCAACATCGAGTACGTGAACCCCAAGTTCACGCAGCTCACCGGCTACACGCCGGAAGAAGTGATCGGCAAGAACCCGCGGCTGCTCAAGTCCGGCCAGACGCCGCCCGAAGAATACAGCCGACTGTGGGAGACGATCTGCTCCGGCGGGGAATGGCGCGGCGAGTTTCTCAACAAGAAGAAGAACGGCGAGCTTTACTGGGAACTCGCGACCATCTCCCCGATCACCAGTTCCGAGGGGGTGATCACCCACTTCATCGCCGTCAAGGAAGACATCACCGAGCGGAAGCGCGTGGAAGAGGCGCTGCGCCAGGTCAATGAGACATTGCGCGCGGTGATCGAGACCTCTCCGCTGGCCATCTGCACGCTGGACCTCCAGGGCAACGTGAAAAGCTGGAACGCCGCCGCCGAGCGCATGTTCGGCTGGAGCGAAGCGGAAGTGCTCGGCAAGCCCCTCCCGATCGTGCCCGAGAGCGACCGCGGCGATCTGCTGGCCCGGCTGGAGGCGGCCACGGCCGGCAAGACCGTGGCGGGCCTGGAGCAACGCCGGCTCCGGAAGGACGGCTCGGTCGTGGACGTCAGCATCTGGAATGCGGGACTGCGCGACTCAACCGGCAGGGTCTACGGCGTGGTCGGAGTCATCGCCGACATTACCGAGCGCAAGCGCCTGGAGGAGCAGCTTCGCGAGGCGCAGAAAATGGAGGCGATCGGCCGGCTCGCCGGCGGCGTGGCGCACGACTTCAATAACCTGCTCACGGTGATCTCCGGCTACGGCGAGATGCTGCTCCATGAACTCGAGGAGCCGCTGCGCGACAACATGGAAGCGATTCTCGAGGCGGCCCACCGCGCCACCGCCCTCACCCGCCAACTGCTCACGTTCAGCCGTCGGCAGATCACCCAGCCGAGCATCCTCGACCTCAACCGCGTCGTCGGGAAAATGGAAAAGATGCTGCGCCGGTGCATTGGCGAGGACATCGTGCTGGTCACCTCGCTTCAGACCGGTCTATGGCCCGTCAAAGCGGACGCCGCGCAAATCGAGCAGGTCATTATGAATCTTGCGGTGAACGCGCGCGATGCCATGCCCGACGGCGGCAAGCTGATCGTCGAAACCGCGAACGTCACGGCCCAGAAGGATGCCTCGACGGAACTACCTCTTGGCGAGATGCCCGCGGGCGAGTACGTGCGGCTCGTCATCCGGGACACCGGTCAGGGCATGGATGCGGAAACGCGGAGCCACATCTTCGAGCCGTTTTTCACCACTAAGGGGCGGGGCAAGGGCACCGGCTTGGGACTCTCTACCGTCTACGGGATCGTCAAGCAGAGCGGCGGGGAAATTTCCGTCGAGAGCGAGCCCGGCCGCGGAGCGACGTTCAGCATCTACCTTCCCCGGGCGGAAGGCCAGCGCGCGTCAGCGAGCGTCTCCCGCCCGGCCCGCGCCTCCGCCAAGAACAGGGAGACCATTCTGCTGGTGGAGGACGACTCGGCCGTGCGCAAACTGGTGCGGGACGTCCTGATCCAGCACGGGTACGTCGTTCTGGAGGCCTCCGGCGGGGGTGAAGCCCTGCGCCTCTGGGAAGAGGAGGAGCCCGCGATCGACCTGCTGCTGACAGACGTCGTCATGCCGCAGATGAGCGGGCGGGAACTGGCCAGCCGTCTCGCCGCGCGGCGCCCCAACCTCAAGGTGATCTACATGTCCGGGTATACCGACGACGTCATCGCCAAGCACGGCATTCTGGATCCGGACGTGGTGTTCATCCAGAAGCCCTTCACGCCCAACTTGCTCGTCCGCCGGTTGCGCGACGTGCTCGGCGGAACCAAACCGAAGCGCTGAATGATCAT
>JBHGAV010000131.1:0-3985 GCA_041946685.1 Bryobacteraceae bacterium
CGCGTCCCGGCCGCCTCTCTGAGGACCGTATCGTAGGCCGCGGCGACAATGTCGAGCGAATGGCATGCAGCCAAACGGCGCGCGTTGCCGCCGATCTCATTCCGGAGCCGGGCATCGGCCGCCGCCGCCAACGTGAGGGACGCCAGGTGTTCCGTATCACCCAGCTTGTGCAGGAAACCGCTTACGCCATCGCGCACTACCTGGCGGGCGGACGGGATGTCGCTGGCGATCACGACCCGGCCGCATGCCTGAGCCTCCAGGCAGATCAGCGCCTGAGTCTCGGCTTCGGAGGGAACCGTCACGATGTCGGCGATGCTGAGCCAGGCCGGCATTTCCTCGTGCTCCACCCAGCCCGCGAAACGAAACCGGTCCTCGATATCCGCCTCGCGGCAGGCCGCCAACAGGGACTCCCGGTATTCCCCGTCGCCCACGACGACATACATCAGCCGGGGGTTCCTGCGAAGCGCCTTCGCGGCGGAGGCGACAACGTCCAGAGGACGTTTCACCGCCTTGAGGTTCGAAGCGTGCATGACCACTGTGTCCTCCTGCCGTATGGACAACCGGGCAAGCAACAGGGGATCCCTCGGCCGCGGCGAGAACGCGGACAGATCCACGGGATTTGGAATCACGCTCACGCGCTCGAGACCCATGGAGGAGAGCCACTGCGCCACGTGCTCCCCCGGCGTGATCAGGCGGGCGGCGGAACGGTATCGCGTGACGGCTTCCTTGACCATCCGCTCCGGGTAGAAACCGCTCATGCAGCGGTACGTAATCAGGCTGTGAACGATGGACACAACGGGCGCGGGTAGGTCCGCGGCCGCATCTTCGAAGCACCAGAGGTACGTTTCGCGCCCCAGGAGCACCACGTCCCACTCTTCGGTTCCACTGCAGGCCGAGACGCAGCGGCGAACTTCGGACCGTTCCCTCTCGAGCGCCTGCCCGAACGCGGGATGCAGGAAGTCGGGTGTCGTGAGGTTGTGCCTGACCGGGAACCTCACAATGCGGATAGCCGGATTAGCGGCGGCGAAAGCGGCGGCTCTGGCGGCGTCAGCTTCCACGACGGGAGCGATCGCGGTGATGCGATGACCCAGCCGGGCCAACCCGGGCAGCATCATGCCTGCCAGGACCCCGGTGCCGCCCGGATGCGGTGGCAGGGTTCCTATGTACAGGATTCTGAGTCCGGGTTGCGGCCGCTGCCCTACGCCGCCGCTCACGCGAGCTCCTCCAACAACCGGGCGTAGGTTTCCGCGCGGCGCATCCATGTGTGCCGGCTCAGCATGTAGCCGATAGCTGCTTCCTTGTCCCAGTCGCGATGAACCGCTGCTTCGATCAGGCTGGCCACCTGCCGGTCGTCTCCATAAGGAGAAACCAGCCCCAGCCCGGATTCCTGGAGCAGGTGGTTGTTGGGGACCGGAGCCTCGCTCACGACAGGCAGTCCGGCGCGCAGGTAATAGTAGATCTTGCTGCTCTCGTTGTGCTGAACAGGCCCCTGCGCCAGGACCAGTCCCGCGCCGGCGAAATACTGGTAGTCCCAGACGCGGCTATTGTCCACCGGTCCCATGTACGTGACGCACTTTGGATCCAGCCGGTCCACGCGCCCCGGGCCGACCACGCAAAGACGTATCCCCTTGCGTCTGAGCAGAGAACCGATCGACCCCAGTCGAGCTTGCCAGCGCAGGTTGACCTCCCTCTGGGTGTCGGTGTAGAGGTTGCCGATGTAGACCGCGATCTTCTCGGGGAAGTCCCGGTACGGATTCTCGCGGGGTGGCGGAATGACTTCGTCCACTCCGGTGGGGACCATGGCGACACGGGGTCCCTGCCGGTGGCAGGCCTCCCACACCCGCCGGTTGGCATCGGTCAAGACAACGACGCAGCGGCTCGCCGCATGAATCCGCCTCTGGGTTTCGAATAGCCTCTGCCGCTCGGATCCGAAGAAGTGCACCCCTTCCACTCCGTCGTGGCCGCCAACCACGGAACCCAGTTTGCTCACGATAAAGGGGTGGTCAGCGCCCCCCGCGGCAACGAGCGCGTCAAAGCCCCTGTGGAAGAGAGTCTTGATGACGTCGTACCGGCGCGGGTCGAACTGGCTGTAGGACACCGCCCGCACCAGGCCGTTGCCGCCCGGGGCGGGGAGAGGCGAGTCCATGACCATATCCACCTGATGGCCAAGCCAGGCGAGCGCCTCGGAGATCCTCAGCCACCGCGTCGTGGCCATCGTGCAACAGGGTGTGCCACCGTTGCTGAGCGTGCGCTTGTACAGCGTGGCGATACGAAGTCCCGTCTTCGCGGGCGCCTTCACCGGTCTCGTCCTCCCCTTGCTCCAGCAATCACTGTTGCGGCCGTTGCGCTGACGGCCAGTTCCTCAATCCTTACAGATCAGCCGAGGGCGTTCGCACGCCAGCCTGGAGATTCACAGCCTCGCCTCGGACCATGGTGTGGCGCGCTTCTTCAGAAGGCTGCAACTCCGCCGGCGAAGCTGCGCCTTCCGCCTCAGACGCCCGCGCCACGGCCGCCAACGTAACAGGATACACGGAAACGGCACGCGAAACGGGAGCTAGCCGGCCGGCCACGCTATCGCGTCTGGCAAAGATGTTCTTTCGCGGCCGCCGGCGCCGGATTCGCCCAACCGCGGCGCAGCGAGATCGCGAATCTCGCCGGCGATGGGACGAAAGAGGTGGAAGGCTGCTCGTCGAGCCTCTCTCTCCCTTCCCAGAGCAAGGAGGCCTTCGATCGCCGCGAGCGTTTGGAAGCACTCCGGGAACTTCGATTCGCACCGGGCGGCCAGCTCGAGCGAGCCGGCGGCCACCCATTGCTCTTGCAGCAGTAGTCGGACGGCGAGCCCGTTGCACACCGCGCGTTTCAGGACTTGAAGCGGGAAGGCATGGCGTTGAGAGAACAGCTCTTCGCCGCGGGTGATGGTCAAGAGATAGGAGATAAGGTCCAGAGTGTAGGCGGCCAGCTCGGATCTGCCGGGAGGCTCGATGCGGGGGATAGGGTCTTCGCCGCGCAGAATCGTCCGGCTGCGCTGCAACTCGGAGTAGGCAAAAGGGCGGTAGTGACGGACCATGTAGGCGAAGAGGCGATGCGGGAGTAGAACCGGGCCCGCCCCCGTGCCGGGCCGCGGCCGGGCGTGTTCCGCGAGCAAGCGGGCGATCCGGCCGGATCCCAGGCCATTCTCCAATACCGCCCACAGACATCCCTTGCCGTCGAGGATCACACCACGAATACCGCCATCCTCGGAGGAAGTAGTTGGGCAAGCGGCCGGGCTTATCGCAGCGGCAGCGCGCTCGAGAGCCGTGAGCGCAGCCGCCACCAGATGGCAGGGCTCGGTGAGATCTCCGACCGATGGCATTCCTTCCGGCTGAGCCGGCTCGAGGTAGCGCAGGACTCTTCGCACACGGCGCCGCAGATCGTGCCAACCCAGATACGAGTCCGCCCCAGCCAAATATGGAAGCACCAGATTCAGGTAAGTCCACAGCGCTGCATTCAGGGCCCGTGCTCGCCAACGTCCGCCCTCATACACGGCATACACGGGGACTGTTTTTCCGTAGAGCGGTACGACCGGCGGCACCTCCGGCGTCGTGCGACTGTAGGCCCGCCACAACGGGAACTCCGCTTCCTCCAGAATCACGACCTCCCCCAGCATGGGGAAGACAGCGCTAAGCCTGTCGTAGGTATGCCAGAGGAATTCGGTCAACTCGAATTCCCGCCGTGCCGGCAGACCGTTTTGAACGGTAACGCCCAAGTCGATGTCGCTTGTGCCCGGGATCCACTGCCGGCCTGCCAAGCTGTTCCTGACATGAATTCCCTGAATCTCGGAGCGCCGGCCCCAGGCGAGCTTCACGGCTCTCAGCGCAAGCGCATAGGGAACCCTATTGCAGAAACGGAACGGCCAATACGGGTTGGTCTTGAGCGCAAAGGCGCGCAGCCAGTCTCTCCCGCGCAGCGTCATCGGCCCAGCCCTGTGTACTTCCCGGTTCTCTGG
>JBHGAV010000132.1:0-3921 GCA_041946685.1 Bryobacteraceae bacterium
CCCGTGGCCGAGGAAAGCGGCATGATCGTGCCGATCGGCGCGTGGGTGCTGCGGCAGGCTTGCATGCAGAACGCCGCCTGGCAGAAGGCCGGCTACGCGCCCGTCAAGGTGGCGGTCAATGTCTCCGCCATGCAGTTTGCCCGGGCGGATTTCGTGGGCGCGGTGGCCCAGGCGCTGGTACAGAGCGGGCTCGCTCCGCGCTTCCTGGAACTGGAGCTGACCGAAAGCGTGGTCATGCGCGATGTCGAGGAATCCGGGAGGCAGATGGACAGGCTGCGGGACGTGGGCGTGAGCATCTCCATCGACGACTTCGGCACCGGGTATTCGTCGTTGAGCTACCTCCGGCGGTTCCCGATCGACACGTTGAAGATAGACCAATCGTTTCTTGGGGAACTGGACCTGGAGCCCGGCACGATGCCGCTGGTAAGCGCCATCGTAGCGCTGGCCCACAGCCTTAACCTTTGCGTGGTCGCCGAGGGCGTGGAAAGCGAGCACCAGTTGGAGGCGCTGCGGCGGATCGGGTGCGACCGGGCGCAGGGCTACCTCCTTGGGGAGCCCTCGCCGGCCGACGTTACCGAGCGATTGCTCTCGCGCCTGGAGACCGCCCGGACGACCCGCGGCGCCGCCCGCCGCGGCAACGGCGCGAGAGGGAAGTAGGAACAGCCGCGGGCCGCGGAGTCGCGGGGGCCCGCGTTCAACGCGCGCTCTCGTCTATTACTTCCAGCGCGTTAACCAGAGCGTAGTCGTGGATGGGAACGAACGTCAGCAGCAGTTTCCCCTGGGCATTAGGCTTCAGTCCGCGGAACGTCTTCTTCAGCGCTTTCAGGCTACCTCCGGCTTCGGAAGCTATGTTGAAGTTGCGCAGCAGGGCAACGCCGTTGCAGTAGACGTCGAACAAGCGCGCGTCTCCGGCGTCGCCCCCCTCGAGGCCGAACCACTTCTCGGCGAAGTGGAGTGTCAGCGTGTAGGAGCCATCGGCGACGGGGACGGCGTAGCTGAAGTGCCCATAGCGCTCCGAGCGGTACAGGTCGGTATCTGCGGTTCCAGTAACCGGATTCTGGTCGATGCGGAGACGCCCGCCAAGGCAGAACTGATCTGGTTGCCAGAGCCGGTTGGCGGAATCCATCCTTGCGGTGTCTGAAGCCACCCAGCGAATGGGCAGCATGGCACGGCTCGGGGCGGGGACTACTTCGATGGCGTTCACAAAAGGCACAGCCTTGGTGGTGAAGCGGGGCTTGAAGCGGATATGCAGCTGGCCGTCGGGGGCGGGGGAAAGCCCCTTGAACACCCTGACGTCTGCGGTGTTGCTGCCGCCCGCGTCCGAAAGCGGGTCGAAATTGGTGATCAGCGGCACACCGTTGGCCAGAATGGTGAAGATGCGGCTCGACTCTCCGCCGCCGTCCTGGTTGTCCTCGCCGAAGAAAGTCTCGGCGAAATACAACCTCACCTCGTACCAGCCCGGTTGGAGCGGGATGTTGTAGCCGAAATCAGAGCCCTGTCTGGCCCTGAGAAACATTGCCGTGTCCGAGGTACGAAGGATCCTGCGATAGCGCGCGCTCCAGAGATCGCCGCCATCATAGAACCGGTCGGCCGACCAAACGCGTCCCAACCGGTCCGTGTATTGAGTTCCCTGGAATCCGGCCATGATCCTGACCTCGCCGGCTGGTGCGGCCGTCTTTGCCGCGACTTGGTCGGGAGCAGCGACGCTCTTTGCCATGCGGCTCCCGTTGCGTACCAGGAGGGCCCCTCCGATCACTAACGCAAGAAACAGCGGGAGCAGGGCCACGACCGTGCCTGGGAAGCGTGGCATCAGGCGTCTTGCGGGAGCCCCGGGCAGCGAGTCAGATGCCAGGTTCGCCTCGGCTCCAGCTCTGGTGAAGACGGGCAGATAGCAACCGGTCGGAATGACAAGGCGCCATTTCCTGCCAGCGCCCTCCTTCCCGTAGAACTCGCTCAGACGCTTGCGGACGCGGTGGGCCTCGACTCTGACGATGGCATCCTGTTTCGGGTTGAAGCCGGTCCGCCGCCCCAGCGCTTCTACTGCAATGTCACATTCTGAGACGGTGGCGTGGCCCTCAAAGTACTTGGAGCAGACGTACTCCAGAAAGCGGGCAGGACTGGAGCGCGGCGGGAAGATGCCGGAAGCCATGATGAACTCGAACTCGGCCCGGTGCTCCTCTCGCTCACTCCTGACAGACATCGCAATTCTCGGTCGAATTCTACCACCGGCCGGAGACGTCCACAATCCCCCCGTGGCAGGCGCGCGTAACGCGCCCGAAGCGGCGTTTCAAGCGAGCGAATTCCCACGTACGTCATTGAAAATAAATAATTTAATTCCAGGATGTGATTTTAACCCGGTACCCCCTTGCGTTCACCGTGGTTACGCTGCATTCTCAACCTAGTTCCACGCAAGGTCACGCCCGTAGACCTGCCTGCGGAGAAGGGATACAGAATGTCATTCTCGAAAGCCCTGCTGGCGCTGCTAGCCGTGATACCCCTGGTTCGGGCCGAGGCGCCCAGCCGTTCCGGGCTGGTGCTGAAGCCGGCCGCATTTCGGCATTACGTCGACGCGTTCAACCGCAACGACGTGGAGCGGAAGGTCAACTACATCGATAACAAGTCCGCCTGGAGGTGGATGGAGCAGAATATCCCCTTGTTCGAGTCGTCGGACAAGCAGCTTGAGGAGATTTACTACTTCCGGTGGTGGACGTTCCGCAAGCACATCAAGAAGACGCCGGAGGGCTTCGTCATCACCGAGTTCCTACCGGATGTCCCCTGGGCAGGCAAGCTAAACACGATCAGTTGCGCCGCCGGCCATCACTTCTATGAGGGACGGTGGCTGCGCGACCGCAAATACCTTGCAGATTATGCATACTTCTGGTTCCGGAAGGGGGGTGAACCGCGCCGCTATAGTTTCTGGGCCGCAGACTCGCTCCGGGCGTGGTCGATGGTCACCCAGGACCAGCACGTTCCGGTGGACCTGTTCCCCGACCTGGTCGCGAACTACCGCGAGTGGGAGAAGACTCACCAAGACCCGAACGGTTTGTTCTGGCAGATCGACGACCGCGATGGAATGGAGATCTCGATCGGCGGCAGCGGCTACCGCCCCACCATCAACAGTTACATGTACGGCGATGCGATGGCGCTCTCGGACATCGCGGCCTGGGTCTGGCCCTACAAGACGGACGCGGCCCTCGAGTTCCGCTCCAAGGCGGACAGAATCAGAATGCTGGTCGAGGCCAGGCTGTGGGATGAAACCGCCGGCTTCTATAAGGTCCTGCCTCGTGAGCCGAAACAGCGGCTCGCCGACGTCAGGGAGTTGCACGGTTATGTCCCTTGGTACTTCAACTTGCCGAACCCCGGGCGGGAGGTGGCCTGGAAGCAGATTACGGATCCCAACGGCTTCTATGCTCCCTTCGGCCCTACCACGGCGGAACGGCGGCATCCGCGTTTTATGTTCGAGCACCGCCACGAATGCCTTTGGAACGGACCGTCTTGGCCTTTCGCTACTTCTCAAACACTGGCCGCGATGGCGAACCTGCTGAACAACTACCGGCAGGACTACGTCGGCAAGAAAGACTACCTCGAACTGCTCCGCGCCTACGCGCGCTCACAGCACCTGAAGCTTCCCGACGGCCGGGTGATTCCGTTCATCGACGAGAACCTGCACCCTCTGACCGGCGAGTGGCTCGCCCGTAGCATCCTGTACAAGTTCACGCCGGAGCAGATGAAGGGCAAGGCGGATAAGGATCGGGGCCGCGATTACAACCACTCCACCTTCAACGACCTCGTCATCACGGGGCTGGTAGGGCTGCGCCCGCGGCTCGACCAGTGGGTGGAGATCAACCCGCTGGTGCCCGACGGGGCGATGGACTACTTCTGCCTGGACGATGTCCGCTATCACGATTTCAACCTGACGGT
>JBHGAV010000133.1:0-3768 GCA_041946685.1 Bryobacteraceae bacterium
ATCGACCTGAGGTCGGCGAATCCGATCGACTACCAGCCGCTGGTGGATTCGGTGAAGAAGACGGGCAAAGCGATGCTGGTCTGCGACGCGGTGGAGCGCGGGTGCGTGATGCAGACGGTGGCGGCCACGCTCACGCAGCTTGCCTTCGACTACCTGGACGCGCCGCCCGTCGTGATCGGGTCGCGGAACTGGATCACGCCGGCAGCCGAGCAGGAAGCGATGTTCTTCCCGCAGACGGAGTGGCTGATCGATGCGGTCCACGAGAGGATACTGCCGCTCCCCGGCCACCAGCCGGCCACAAACCAGACGCTCGGCGAGCTGGCGCGGCGGTCCCGTCTCGGCGTTTGAGGGCCCGCGCGGGCCGTCCGGTTACACCAACACGCGTTCCAGCGGCACGCCGCTCTTGCAGAGGCTGCAGGATTGGGCGTCGGTGGCGTAGGTCGCCTCGAGCTTTGCCAGGTAATAAAGAGGCAGCGGGCTGAAGTCCGGGGTCCTGGGCGTGGGCTGATAGATCATCACGGCCAGGGCCATGACATGGGCGCCGTTGGCTTCGAGCAGAGCTTTCAACTCTCCGAGTTTCTTTCCCGTCCGCAGGATGTCGTCGACGAGAACCACCTTTTCGCCCGGCACCTGCTGGAGATACTGGCGGAAACGAAGCGCTCCGCATTCCTGTTGCTCAGCCCAATAGACCTGGTGGGCGCGCATGGCCTCGCACACTCCGTAGGCCACGGGCAAGCCGCCCGTAGCGGGCGTCACGATGGACAGTTCGGGGATGGCGGCCCGGATCTCCGGGTTGGACCGCAGCAGCCGGCTCAGACCCACGCTGAGCGTGCGGGCGTGCTGGTGGTAGCGCATGGCCAGCGCCACTTGCAGGTACTCGTTGGCGTGCAAACCGTTGGCATACTCGAAGTGGCCGTCCCTGAGGGCGCCGGTTTGCCGCAGAAGTTTCACGACGTCTTCCTGCGTCGGTATCAAGTGCATGCCTCAGTGTGCTCCTTTCCCGATCAGGACGCGGGGGATTGTGAGAAGCAGGATCTTCCAATCCAGCGCGAGAGACCAGTTGTCGATGTACTGCATGTCGAGCTTCATCCAGGTTTCGAAATCCACCAGGTCGCGGCCGGCCAGGGTCCAAAGGCAAGTGAGGCCGGGCCGCATGCGCAGGCGCCGCCTTTGCCACCCCTTGTACTGTTCCACCTCCTCGGGGACGGCAGGGCGCGGGCCGACGAGGGACATGTCCCCCTTAATCACATTCCACAACTGGGGCCACTCGTCTATGGAGAACTTGCGCAGCCAGCGGCCCAGGGGCGTCAGGCGGGGGTCGTCGGACATCTTGAAGGCCACACCGGGGCGCTCGCTCAGGGGCAGCAGGGCGGCTTTCAACTCCTCGGCGTTCTCGCACATCGACCGGAACTTGTAGAAGGTGAACCGGCGGCCGTTCAGGCCGCAGCGGGTCTGGCGGAAGATGGCGGGACCGGGGGAGGTGAGACGGATGAGGAGGGCGACCAGAAGCATCCAGGGCAGCAGCAGGACGAAGCCGGCGCCGGCCAGGACGATGTCGGTCACGCGCTTGATCAGCAGGCGGATTTCGTCGTGGGGAGTGGCCGAGAAGGTGAGCAGCGCGGTGGAACCGAGGCGCTCCAGGTAGACCTTGCTGTTCACATGCGGGAAGAAATCCACGACGACCCGGGTGCGGACGCCCTCCTCGTCGCAGAGGACGAAGACGTCCTCGAGTTCCGCCAGGCTGCGGGTATCGACCGCGAAAATGATTTCGTCGATGACGTGGCTCCGGAGCATCCGGGGCAGGTCCGCAATAGGGTACACCTTGTGCGTCTCGTGCAGTTGGATTTCCGCGGGGGCCTGGGACGCATCCTCGGCCAGGAAGCCGGCGAGCCGTATGCCGTAACGGGCGGAACGCTCCAGGGATTCCCCCAGCTTCCTGGCTCCCTGGCCGACGCCCGCGACCATGACGTAGTGGGGGGCTCCGAATTCACGCCGGACGACGCCCACCAGGCTGCCTGCGCCGAGGCGGAACAGGCACAGCAGCGTCCAGCTATAGACGGCGAAGAGGCCGATGAAAAAACGGCTGAGGTCGAGGCGGAGCAGGTACTCAAACACTACCAGGCAGGTGATGCCGAGGGCGCACTGGCGGAAGGAGTCGCGCAGGATCACGCGAGGGTGGCTGGAGTCCAGGCGATCATAGACGCCGAACCAGAGGCCGATCAGAAGCCACGTGAGAAGCGAGAAGCCGAGCAGGAGGGCTTTCTCGGCGACTTCCAGGTAGAAGACGCGCTCCATGTGAAGCCAGAAGCGGGTCTGATACGCGGCCTCGAAAGCAAGCGTTGTCAGTACGATGTCGGACAGCCCGAACAAGACTCGGGCCTTGCGATGGTGGCGGCTGAACACCTCAGCAAGAAGAATATCATGCGGGCCGGGAGTGGAAGAGAAGCGAAACGCGGGCGTGGCGGGGGGCGTCCATTGGGGTACAGCCCCGGCGTAGTGAAAGCCGCCGCCGCGAAGACGTATCCTGGTGGCATGTTGGAGCGCGACACGGTATGAGACGAATCTTCCTTCTGTTCCTCGCCGGCGCGGCGGCATTCGCAGCCGGCGACGCCTGGACAAAGGTACGGGAACTCGAGCGCGGGACGGAGTTGCGTATCTACAGGGCGAAGGCGAAGGAGCCTCTGCGGGCGAAGTTCGACCGGGCCGGCGACGAAAGCCTGATCGTGATCACGAAGAACGGGCAAGAGTCGATTCCGAAAGAGGAGATCACACGGCTCGACCGCCGGCGGGCTCCGGCAGAGCCGCTGGTGAAGGAGACGAGCGTCGAGCGGAAGATCCCTCCGAGAGGCGCGGAGACCTACAGCAACACGATTCCGGGCAGGACGACCTCGGTAAAAACCCGCCTCGGCGTCCCCGCAGGCTTCGAGACGATCTACCCGGCCCCGGCGGCAGAGAAGTAACCCGGCTCTCCGCCGCCGCGCGCGGCCGGGGGCTACCTTTTCTTCAACGTGACGCACAGGCCGGAGCCCTGCGTGAGCAGGAGCGTGTCGAGTTCCGGATCGGTGGTGACGCGCCGCATGTAGTCCGGCGCAAGCCTGGCGTTGTGGGCGAGGATCAGACCGCCGGGGCGCACAAGCGGCAGCAGGCGGTTGAGATAGTCAACGTACCCTTCCTTGTCGGCGTCGAGGAACACCAGGTCCACCGGAGCCTCCAACCTTGCCAGATTCTCGTGCGCATCGCCCTCCACCACCGTTACAAGCTTGTCCACGCCGGCACGCCGGAAGTTCTCCCGCGCGATTGCCGCGCGCCGCGCATCCATCTCGAAAGTGGTGAGGCGGCCTCCGGTCCGGTGCAAGCCGAGGGACAGCCAGAGCCCGGAATAACCCGTCGAGGTCCCGATCTCGACGGCGTTGACCGCGCCGAGAGCCTCGGCGAGCAGCCTGAGCCTCCGGCCGTCGCTCTCCGGCACGCCGAACTGGATCTTGCCGTCTCTCCGCATCTCCTCCAGAGTGGCCAGAATGCGGCTCTCCGCCGGGGTCTTGCCGAGTGCGGCCGCGGACACGGGCTCTTTCCCGAAGAACCGATACAGGTTCCAGCCGAACACGCCGCCCGATACGAGCAGGGCGAAGCCGGAGAGCAGGAGCACGCCGGCCGGAAGTTTCTGCTTCATGTGGCATTGACCTCGCTATTCCCGGATTTCCATTGCAAAGACGAACCACCGGCTCCGCTATTACACTACACGTTCCTTTTCGCCGCGGTATCCCATCG
>JBHGAV010000134.1:0-3760 GCA_041946685.1 Bryobacteraceae bacterium
GCAGAGGCGGCACGCATCGTTGGGTCTCTCCGGGGGAACGGAGGATGAGCCGTCTCTGGTTCCCGCTGCGTCCTCCTGTGTTCACCCGCTTCTTCCAGACCATCGCCTGCCGGGTCCGTCGGCTCCTGCAGCACCTGTTCCAGGAAGAACTCCGGGAAGTCCGCTGTGTCTCAGTCGTTCACGGCCACTCCCTCAACCTGCCCAGGGAATTCGTGCACAACGCCTCGCACATGCACCTCGAATTGACGGTCCGCCGCCCGATCCTGGCTCGCCTGACTCGCCAAGCGGTGCAGGTCCAACCCCAAACACTGGACGGTCGGAACCTGCCGGACCTGGTTCTCTCGCAGGTCGAAACGGTCGGGCACCGGCGTCTCACCCAGGTCCGGATTCAGCTCGCCGCGCCGGCTCTGGCGAAGCAACCCGGCTTCCGCATGGTTGTGGTTGCGCCGCGAAGCGGCAAGCTCCTGGGCACTTTCGAACTCCACAAGTTGTCTGAGAGCGCCCTTCTTCTGCATTACGAGAGCCTGGTCTTGCGGAATCTCCAGGTCGAGGAGCACAGCCTCTGGATCGAATCAGGCCACGTCCGTCATCGCGCCGACCTCGTCCCCGCAAACAGCGATGCCGTGACAATAGAGCTGACTCTGCGGAGCGCCGCTATCAATGACTGGATGCCCGAGTGGACCACCACCCTCTCGCTCAGCGCCCTGTCCGCCAACCAACGGCTCCCCCTCGGCCACATCCCCGTCACCCTGAAAGCCAAACCTGGCGTGACGACCACTTTGAGCGTCCCTGTGCGGGACTCGGCCCTGGCCTCACTTCCCGCGGGGCTGTGCTGGCTGGTCGCGTCCGTAGCTGGGCGCGACATGGCCGTATTTCCCTTCCGATTGGTGAGGGAACAGGAACTGATCGACCAACTCCAGGTCAGTCAGGTGTTCGTAGACGCGCGGGCCCCTGACGGACGATACGCCCGAAACGTCAGGGTGTTGCGCCGGGAACAATGCCGCTGGCTGGATGTCTCCCTCGTCATCAGCACCGGTATCCTGGCTCCCAATAGTGTGTTCACCGGGTCGGTCGCGTGGTCGCGAGCCAACGCTGTGGTGCATCGAGAAACGTTCCACCTCAGGCTGGATCGCTGGTCGCAACGCCTCTCCCTACAGCCCTTGGAGTTGACCGCTCTCGGCTTGACCGAGCACCTTACGCCGGACGACCTGACCCTTGCCGTTTATTTTGGCGACGACCTTCGATTTGCCACCCGGCTCCTCGTCCTGCCGGAGCAACGAATCACCAATTTCGAAGGACAGCTCCGGCTCGATCCAGCGGACCTGGACGTCCACGACGCCGAGTACGAAGACATCCTTAAACGCCTGGATCCCCACGGGCACAGCCTTTCCCGCCGACTCTTCTGAGCGCGTGCTGCTGCATCCTTCTTCATGGCACCCGTGCGCCGGACGCCCGTCCGGAGCCAGCCCTGGATTGGAGGGCAGTCTACCGAACCAGCGTGTCAAACCACAGCTTCGCAGCCAGGAGCGCGATTGGAGCGCACTGGCCGTGATCGGCACCGGGGAAGGGGTTGACCAATTCCACCTGAGTCGCGCCGCGCTGAATGAAGCGCTTGTAGGCCACCTGAGTGTTCTGATAGAGGACATCCTGGTCGCCGTCGCAGTGGTAAAGCCGCATGGGAGCTTGGGGTGTCCAGTCCCAGAGATCATTTTCACGCAACGCGAGCCGCAAGGGATGGTTCGAGTCGTCGCGAAACGTTTGCAGAAACTCGGGCCGGAGGACGTTGGCAGGAACCGAGGTCCCGATCGCCTGGTTGATTTCCGCTCCGTCATGCTGCCCATCCAGCAAAGGCGGCAGCGTGGCGTCAAACGGACTCTGCAGAATGTCTGAGAGCGAGTCCGCGAAATGGTAAATGCTCTGGTAGGCGGCCAGCAGGTATAGAAAATAATACGGATTAGGCATCGACCGCCCCGAAAGAAAGTCCGCCACCATCACCCCGGAAAGGTCGTATGGACCGGCCATCGGCGCCGAGGCAGTGATCGTGAATTCGTTCGTGTGATAGGCTTCCAGTTCCCTGTGCAGCGCCATCGTGGCGTGACCGCCTTCGGAATAGCCGACGAGAAAGAGCTGTCCGTTGAGCGCCACCGAGCTGCTCGCGCAGAAGACTCGCACCGCCCGCAGGAGATCCACCGCCGCGGTCGCCTCGCTCCGGGCATGCACGAACGGATGCAGGCCCGGCGACTCGCCCAGTCCAAGGTAGTCTGGCAGGCACGCCGCATAGCCGCTCGTGCCGAGGGCGAGCCCGATCACCCGTTCCAGGCCCAGCATCGAGGAAGGAACCTCATTCCTTGCCATGATGGTTCCGTGCTGATAGCTCGCCAATGGCAGCGCCTTGCTTGAGTTCTGAGGAAGGACAAGCAAGCCGGAACCGGTTGTCCGGAGCTCAAAGGGGTTGATCGTCTCGTAGCGGATCTTGAACAGGCGTACCGCGCTGGCCGCCGGCAGCCGGACGCCAACTTGCAGAAACGCCGCTTCAAGCTGCGCCGACGACAGCGCCCCCAGAGATTCCGCCCCCAGCAATCGGCCGCGCTCGGCGGCGGCGACTGATGCCACGACGCGGTAGAACTGCGTCTTGCTGCGCGCTAGTCTCGGGTCCACCCATGCGGCCACGTCGATCGGCCACACGCTGGCGGGTGCCGGCCGCCACATGGTGCCGATCACAGAATCCTGCACTTCAATCGTGTAGCCGAAATCGCTCCCCAATCCAGACCAGCTCAACCCGATCGCCGACCGCTGGATAAAGCTTTGCTGAATCGCAACCAGCGGCTCAGCCGCCGCCACAATTCCCGACCGCGCCGCCGAACCAAGGCAGGCAGCGACGATGGCGATTCGTGCTGAACAACCGAAAACGTTCTTGATCTTCATTCGGCTCATGCGCTTGATCACCTGAGGACTCCTGAGAGTAAGCTCAAGAGCCGGATCAACATCAAGAACAGAAGACACTCCTTATGGTGAAACAAAAAACGGCCATGGCGATTGCTGCCCATCCCGATGATATCGAGTTTTCCATGGCCGGCACCCTTCTGCTGTTGGGCAAGGCGGGTTGGGAAATCCACTACCTCAACCTGGCCAGCGGCGATTGCGGCAGTTCCCAGTTCAGCGCCGCCCAAACCCGGTCGATCCGCGGGCGCGAGGCCAGAGCCTCGGCCCGGCTTCTGGGCGCGCAGTATCACCCTCCCTATCTCGATGATCTGCAGATCTTCTATGACGGTCCGACCCTCCAACGACTGGCTGCGATCGTCCGGGAGGTGCAGCCGGCCATTATCCTGACCCATTCACCCCAGGACTACATGGAGGACCACATGAACACCTCCCGGCTGACGGTCACGGCCGCTTTCGCCCGCGGCATGCCCAACTACCGCACCCGTCCTCCCCGTCCCGCGACCGACCAAGCGGTCACGATTTATCATGCCATGCCGCACGGGCTGTGCGATGGCCTCCGCCGGCAGATTGTCCCCGGCGCGTTTGTCGATACGACCGCCGTCCATGCGATCAAGCGCGCCGCGCTGGCGTGTCATCGGAGCCAGAAAGAGTGGCTCGATCGCAGCCAGGGCATGGATTCATACCTGCTGTCCATGGATGCGATGTCGCTGCGCGTCGGGAAACTGTCCCGCCGTTTCAAACATGCGGAAGGCTGGCGCCGCCATTCCCACCTGGGCTTTGCCCCCGAGGACACCGACCCGTTAAGGGAGGCGCTGCC
>JBHGAV010000135.1:0-3727 GCA_041946685.1 Bryobacteraceae bacterium
GGGATCTCGCCCGTGGACTTGCCCGGCGTGCGCGGTCCGGCGACTTGTTCCGCGCTCAGCTTCAGGATCACCTCCAGCGTCCGGTGTCCGATCTTATGGATTACGGTTCCACCACCTGGCTGGCGCTCTGGGTCAGATGGACGAGGGGGAGCAAGACCTGGCCGCCGGCCTGGCAGAACTGCTCGATCACGGGGGCCGGCCCGCGAGCGGCGCGGATCACAACAGTGTACGGTTTCGTCACGGCGGTTGGCTCCGTTCGGATTCCTATTTGGCAACCGGATTCCATCGAAACCGGCGCCAACGCCGTGCACCGACCTTCAACGAAGAACGGGACACGCGCGCTAGATGGAGACAAAGGGCTTGTTTTCAGCAGAAGGAAGGCAGGAGATGAGCTGTGTTGGGCTGCCATGGCGCTGCGAAGGCAGGGCGCCTCGGGATACGGGGTCAGTCCGGGCGGAGACCGAATTTTTCCATGCGGTAGATCAGTTGCTTGCGGCTGATGTCGAGGTATTCTGCCGCTTTGGTCTGGTTCCAGTCACACTTCTGAAGCGCGCGGAGAATCAGTTCGCGCTCCACTGCCTCCATGCGGATCCCTTCCGGCGGCAGGTCAAGCTGAATCGCTTCGAGCGTGGGCTTCTCGCGGCGCAGGTAGTCTGGCAGGTCGCCGACTTTGATCTCATCCTCGGGCGCAAGAACCACCAGGCGCTCGATCACGTTCTCCAATTCCCGAACGTTCCCGGGCCAGCGATAGTTCGAGAAGTAGGGCAGGAGCGATGGCGGCAGCTTCAGATTCTGGCGGCCCATGCGCTCGACAAATCGCCGGAAAAACACCGCCACGAGCCCGGCGATGTCCCCGGTCCTCTCGCGCAGAGGCGGCAGCACCAAAGGGATCACGGCGAGGCGGTAGTAAAGGTCCTCCCGGAAAGTCCCATCTTCCAGCATCGCCTGAAGATCCCGGTGCGTCGCGGCGATAACCCGCACGTCCACCCGAATAGGGTGCGGGGCCCCGAGTTTTTCGATTTCCCGCTCCTGCATGACGCGGAGAAGCTTGACTTGCAGATCCGGTGGCATCTCGCCGATCTCATCGAGGAACAGAGTGCCCTCATCGGCCAGTTCGATTTTGCCTTTCTTCTCCGCCACGGCGCCAGTGAAGGCGCCCTTGGTGTGGCCGAACAGTTCCGATTCGAGCAGGTCCTTTGGAATCGCACCGCAGTTGATCACAACGAAGGGACGGTCTCTGCGGCGGCTGTTGAAGTGAATGGCTTTCGCGAGCAGTTCCTTGCCGGTCCCGGTTTCGCCGCGGATCAAGACCGTCGAATCGCTTTGCGCCGCGCGAGCAGCGGCGTCCAAGGTCGCCAGGAGCGACTTCGACTGCCCGACGATGTTCTCGAAGCCGTACTTGCGGTCGATCGCGCTGCGGAGGCTTCGGACCTCCTGTTTGAGGCGATGATGATCCAGCGCGCGCGCGACAACCATTTTCAGCGCCTCCGCGTTCACCGGCTTGATCAGGTAGTCGTATGCGCCTTCTTTCATGGCCTCGACTGCGGATTCGATGGTCCCGAAGGCGGTGAACACCACGACGATCGTCTCGGGGTATGCTTCCTTGACCCGCCGCAACAAGTCCAGGCCCGAAAGGCCGGGCATCCGCAAGTCTGTGATAACGAGGTCCTGAGGCGACTTTTCCAGCAGGGTCAGCGCCGATTCGCCGTCCGGCGCCGTGGCTACGTCATAGCCGGCTTGCTGGAGCCGAAGCTGAGTGACGCGGCGGAGGTTCTCCTCATCGTCGACGACGAGAATACGTTGCTTGCTCATGCATGGACTCCGGCGGTCTTCGGGAAGAAGACCGTGAAGGTCATTCCACGGCCGGGGTTCCGGCTCGCGGTGATTGTCCCACCGTGCTGGCGGACAATCTGGTGTGCGACAGACAGCCCCAGGCCGGTTCCCGTTTCCTTGGTCGTGAAGAATGGGTCGAAGATCCGGTCAAAGTGTTCGGGAGGCACTCCGACTCCTTCATCTGAAACCTCGATCAGCACACCGCCCTGCCTCTCACGCGCGGTGATCCTGACCGTCCCACCTTGCGGCATGGCTTGAGCGGCGTTCAACGCCAGGTTCATGATCACCTGCGCCATTTGTTCTCTGTCGCACAGGAGCATCGGCAGGCTTTCCGGCACGTCCGGCTCGAACCTGATCCCAGTCCTGGCCGAATGGCTCACCAGTTCGACGACCGATCCCAGCACTTCCCTGACGCTCACTTCACGCCACTCCGGCCGGCGCGGCCGCGCGAAATCCAGCAGGTTCGTCAACAGACGGTTCAGGCGAACGCACTCCTGGCGGATGATCCGGAGAGTCTCGGATTTCACCTCGGCTTCGGCGCCGGCCTGCAAGACTTCCGCGGCGCCGTCGATGCTGGCCAGCGGGTTGCGGATCTCGTGCGCAAGACCGGCGGCGAGTTGCCCAATCGCGGACAGGCGATCTGCCCGCTTCACCTGTTCCGAAGTGTTCTGCAGTTCGCGATAAACCCTGCTTAACTGATCTGCGGTACGTTGCAGTTCCACACGCCGGCGCCGCTCGCGGTCGGCGAGAACGCCGGTAACCATCCCCACCGCCAGGAACATCAGGATCTCGGCATACTGCTCCATCGCGTAGTGTTGCATGCCGGACCACGTCAGGACGATGTGGGGAATGTAGAAGACAGCGGACACCAGAGCAGCGGCCAATCCGCCCTTCCAGCCGTAGGCGATGGCCGCGAAGACCACCGGCAGGTAGTAGAGCCGTTGGAAGATCCCGTGCCAAAGCAGGAACCGTGAAGGTGTCAGGTAATGCCCCGCACTCGTCGCAGCGATCCCGGCCAGAATCAATGCCAGCGCGCGCCAGTCTGGCGGCTTCCAGGGTCCCGGACGCCCATCAGCGCGCGATGGAGACGGAGGAGAAGACGGGGGTTCTCCCAGCAGATGTTTCCCGCTCGTGTTCATGTTCCCAGTCCAAAGCAGCTTCCCGCCACCGGCCAGTTGCGCAGCCGGCGCCGCCGGCACATGCCCGGCAGTCCCCTTGGGGAGCACTCCCGGCTGCGCCAGGGTCCAAAAATCGCTCGTACCGGCGCGCCTCGTGGCTGCGGCTAGCCGTCGCTCGCCGGCGTTACAGGCGGCCAACGTCAGTTTCCAGTCTCCCAAAGTACGGCGGAGGCCGCACGAGTATCGCGCGGCCGCCCGGCTGGACTTCTCCGCGTTCTTGCAGTCGTCGAGCCGAGCCAGTTTCGACCGGTAGGCGAGTGCCGCGACCGGTGTCAACTTCCAGCAGGCGACCATTGCCTTTGGGGACAGGGCGGATGGATTATATCCACCCGTCACCGGCCCGATCCATGCAAGTGTTGCCGGGAGTCCCTCCTCAGAGGGCGCGCGCTCGAAGAGCGGCTTGTATGTTACCAGCCGTGCCGCCGGCGCCTGAGACGGACGGCTGCCGCCGCGCCGGTCGTGGTTCAGGAAAGAGACCAGCCACGGTTGTGGGGTGTCGTGGCTTGGGAGCTGTTCCGGGAGAAGCTTATCGCCACGGCGGACCGGGATACCGCGCAGACCGCCTACGATGCGGCCAAGGCGGCTGTCGATTCCGCCCAGGCCCAGGTGCAGGCGGCCAGCGACAACGTGCGGGCGGCGATGGCGCAGGAGCAGGTGGCCGAAACGCAGGTGGCCAGCGCCAAGGCCCAGGCCAAGCAGCAGGAGGCGGCGCTCAG
>JBHGAV010000136.1:0-3513 GCA_041946685.1 Bryobacteraceae bacterium
ATCTTCGCCCCCGCCGAAGGCGGCCGGAGCTTCGGCGGCCTGGACACGATCAACCGGTACCGCATCGACCCCGAGGCCGGATCCATGGATGATTTCCGGCGTCTCGTCGAGACGGCGCACAAAAAGAGGATGCCGATCATCGCGTTCGATAACCTCGGGTATTGCAGTGTGGAGGCCGGCGATTTCCTCAAGGCCTGCGACGACGTGCGGGCTGGGCGGGAGAGCCGGGAGACCAGATTCTTCCTGTGGAGCGACAGGGCCGGCGCTCCCCCTCCCGGTCCCGGGCGCAGAGACACGTTCTTCTTCGTCCGTCCTACTCACCTGCCGGGCGCCGCGCCGGGGACCTTCTACGACTCCACGAAGGCCGAATTCTGGCAGTTCAGCGAGCGCGCACAACGCTACTACTGGACAAAGTGGGGTGGCGCCGACCGGGCCGGGAACCGCGTTCGTCTCCCCCAGTACAACTGGGGAAGCCAGGAGTTTCAAGAGGAAGCGGAAAAAATCGTCCGGTTCTGGATGGATACGGGAATTGATGGCATGGTGATTGACGCCGTCAACTGGTACATCGGCCACACCTGGGAGAAAGGCCGCCGGCGGATGACGGACGTCATCGCGAGCTACGGGAATACTTACATGCAGCCCGAGGGCGCGGGCGGGTTTCGCGAAGATCCGGTGGCCTGGATTACCGAAGGCGGATGGAACTCCGTACAGGATTATGGGCTGGGTATCTGGTGGGAGAAGGGCACCAACGTTATTCAGAACGCGATCGAGAGCGGCGATCCTCGCCCCATTGAGCACGCGCTGCGAGATTACCACGATCGCGTAGTGGCATCCGGCGGAGTTCTTTATTATCAGCCGACGCGTCTGAAAGAGCCCGAGAAGTCGCGCCTGGCCTTCGTGACCCTGGCTTGCCTGGGCGACATGATCCAGGTCGCTTACGGCCCGGACCAGCCACTGGATCCCGAGGCCGTCTGGATCCTCAAGACGAAGGCCGCGCATCCCGCTCTTCACCAGTTGAGCAGTCGCCGCAAGCTGCCAACCCTCGCGGATGACAAGGTTTACGCCATGCTGCGGACGGCGGCTGACCGGTCTGAGCGCGTTCTGGCAGTATTGAACTTTCAGCCTGCCGCACTCAGCGCGCAGGTTGACATGAGCGGCGTCGCCACCGCCGGGTTGGTGGACCTGAAGACGGGGAAGCCGTGCGCGCTCGCCAACCCGTTGACGGTCGAGCTGCCTGCTTACGGATTCAGGTTGTTTGAGGTGAAGCCGGCAAGAAGGGCAATGTAATTGCGTGGCGCGAAAGCCGCCCCGAGAGGCACGGGAGCCGCCTCCTTAAATGCTTGACAGGCGGCGCGGTGGGAGCGACTATGTTTCTTTGACTGAAGCATAGAGACGCGCGTAACTGATGGAGCGGCGGGGTGCAAGCGGGCCGGTGCGGGTACTGAACTCGATATGGCAACCATCAAGCAAGTAGCCCAGCGCGCTAAGGTTTCGGTGGGAACGGTCTCGAACGTGGTGTCCGGGGCGGTCCCGGTGAGCTCGCGCTTGCGGAAGCGCGTCCTGGCCGCGATCCGGGAACTGGACTATCATCCCAATCAAATCGCCCGAAGCCTGAAGACCCGGCAGACGAAGATGCTGGGGATGGTGATACCGGACATCACCAATCCTTTCTTCCCGCAGGCGGTCCGTGGGGCGGAAGATGCGGCGTCCGAGCACGGCTACCTGTTGGTCACCTTCAATACCGACGACCACGTGGAGCGCGAACGGAAGGTGCTGTCACAGTTGCGCTCGAGAAGGTTCGACGGCGGCTTGCTGGTGCTCGCGCCCAACTCGGGCGACTTCAGCCATGTCGAGAACACTCTGGCGGCCGGCATCCCGCTGGTGTGCGTGGACCGGATTCCCGCACGCCTGCAACTGGATACGGTGATGGTGGAGAACGCCATCGGCGCGCGAAGCGCGGTGCGGCACTTGATCTCCATGGGGCATCGCGAGATAGGCGTACTGGCAGGGCCGGCAACGCTGGCCAATGCGCACGAACGGCTGGAGGGCTACAAACAGGCGCTCGCCGAGGCTAACCTGCCGGTCCGCCCGGAACTGATCCGGCAGGGCGACTTCCGGATCGAGAGCGGGCACGCTTTGGGGCGCGAACTGCTCACCGCCCCGAAGCGGCCCACGGCGCTTTTTGTCTGCAACGGGATGATGGCGTTGGGGATGCTGCGCGCGCTCGAGGAGCTGGGTCTGCGCTGTCCGGAGGATCTCGCGCTGGCCGTGTTCGATGACCTTCAACTGGCGTCGGCCCTGCGTCCGCACCTGACGTCGGTGGTGCAGCCGGTGTACCAGATCGGGTACAAGGGCGCATCCATGCTGATTGCCCGCGTGGAGGGAACCTTGCAGGATCCCGCCCCGGTCAAGGTGCGGCTCGCTACCGAGTTGAAGATTCGCGAATCGTCGCTCGGGTACAAGTGGCGCGAGCAGCCCGTGGTCGCCTGAACCGTCCGCATTTATCTGCCGCTGTCACCTTAACGCATTCCCCCGGTTCGCCTGAGTGGGGAGGCGCGGCCAACCGCCGCGGGACGGCCGGAGCCGTGCGCGAAGGAGCGTAAGACCGCAAGGGCGGAGGCGGTTGGATGTATGATGAATGTCGGCCAGGAAGCCAAGAGGGAAGTCCTGCGGATACTCCTGGAGCAAAGCACCCCGTTCGAAATAGGAACGCAACGAGGAGAAGCTCGTGAAACAAGACGATACACCGGGCCGCATTACGCGGCGAGAGTCCCTGAAAGCGGCGGCGGGCGCATTCATGATCCTGCCCTCCGGGCTGGCGCGCGGGTACGCGGCTAACGAGAAGATCAACATCGGCATGATCGGTCTGGCCGGCATGGGGGCGATCGACCTTGGTTTCTTCAGCGGGCGGCTGGTGTCGGCCAGGGGGTTCGCGCCGCCGGGCTTCACCAACAGGGCGAGCGAGAACATCGTCGCACTGTGCGATGTGGACAGGACCTATCTCGACGCGCGCGGGAACGAGTTTCCGGGCGCCAAGAGGTACACCGACTTCCGGAAGATGATCGAAAAGGAGAAGCTGGATGCCGTGTCCATCGCCGTGCCCGACCACATGCACGCTTACATAAGCGTCTGGGCGATGAAGCACGGACTGCATGTCTACTGCCAGAAGCCGCTCTGCCAGACGGTGCATGAAGCCAGGGTCATGGCCCGTGTCGCGGCGGAGACGAAGGTGGTCACGCAGATGGGCACGCAGATGAGCTCCATGCCGTCCAACATGCGGACGGTCGAGCTGATCCAGTCGGGCGCGTTGGGCGAGATCACCGAGATCCACATGGCGACCGACCGCCCCATCTGGCCGCAGGGGTTCGAGCGCCCCGCCGGCGAAGATGCGGTGCCCGCCAACCTCGACTGGGACTTGTGGCAGGGCACGGCGCCGGTCCGGCCGTTTCTGTCGATGTATCCCAAAGACCACCCGGTGTACAATCCCCGGCCGGAGAAGAAGCACCAATTGGA
>JBHGAV010000137.1:0-3495 GCA_041946685.1 Bryobacteraceae bacterium
TGTAATGCGTCACATTCTTCCCCCTCGAACGTTTCACGCTGTTTTCCCGCCGAGTTCTCTGATTGGCGACCGGACGAATGATGGGTGCGGGATAGGATACTTGCTCGTGTAGGCGGATTCGATTATCCCGGTCGAAAACCCATTCGGAGCGCCCGGCAAAAGCAGCCGGGCGATCTTCGCGTTTGATAGCCCAGGGCCTCCGCTCGGGAGTTCACCAAAGAAATGTAGGCTCTTTTGTTTTTGCCCCGTGGAAGAGAGAACCCTCCCGCGCCCGCATCCGAACGCGGGAGGGTGAGCCGATTTCTTCGGAGCCACTCCGTCGCATCGGCCCTGGGCATCCGCCCGGGCGCGACCCCGAGCGGACAGCCGCCACGGCCAAGCCGCCGGCTCCTATAGCGGCAGCCGGTATTGGCCGTTGTCCTGCACAATGCCACCTTTCAGGCAGGCTTCCTGAATCGCCAGTTGCGCGGTGCGCTTGGAGCACTCCGTAGCGCGCATGATCTGGTCGCGCAGCTGGTTGTGGCGCGCCTGCTGGCCGATGCCAGCCAAGGCCTGGGTCACATCCTCGGATTCGACCTTTCGGCGGGGGCGAGGGTGGCAAGCCGCGCCGGCAGCGGAAAACCATAAGGATTGAGGCTCCAGTTCGAGCAGCCGTGGCCCCAGCGGTGCGGCGTAGCGAAACTGAAAGCGCAGTTCGACGGCGGTCGGACTCGCCGAGGGCCGCGTCAGCAGCAAGTAGCTGTCGCCCACCGCGTGCAGCGCCGAAGAGCCGCGGAAGGCGCGGCCGATCTCGTCGCGGCCGATGGACTTGCGCACATGATGCACCACAATCAGCGCCGCGCGCGCGGCATCGCGCAGCCGCAACAGGCTTTGGCACAACGCGGCCATGGAGCGCGTGTCGTTCTCATCCTGATCGTGGGTGGAGTACAAGGGATCCAAGACGATCACTTCCGCCGCGGCCTCGCGTGCGGCGACGAGAAAATGATTCAGGCCCTGCGGCGCGCTCAGCAGATGGCCCATGGCGCGGGTATCCACCAGCAGATTCTGGTCGGCGGCGGTTCCGAGCGAACGGCGCATCGTCGCCAGCCGGGAAACAAACTGCGCCACCGGGAGTTCGAACTGGCAGACGAGTACGCGGCGCCCGGCGGGCACGGTGAAGCCGGCGCGGTCTTCGCCGGCGGCCAGCGCCAAGGCGAGATTGGCCACCAGCAGGCTCTTGCCGACCTTGGGTTCGCCGCCGACAAACAGAATGCCCTGTGCCGGCAGGAGTCCGGGTTCGATCCAGCCGGGTGGCGGTTCCGCCGGCTGCTCGGCGAGCAACTGGGCCAGCGAGAGCACCACCGAGGAGTTCCTGGCGGCACCCTGTTTCACAGCAGAGCCTCGGAAGTGGCGTCCAGCAGGATGGCTTCATTCACAGCCTGTAGCTTGCGCGCCGCCGCCAATCGCAGCGCCGTCAACGCCAGTTTGTTGACCTTGCGCAGGATGCCCTTGGTGGCCTGATACAAGGCCTGGCGCGCGGTATCGTCAAACAGCGGCTGCCCCAAGCCGGCAGCCTTGAGTTGCTGCGCCAGGTAGGCATCCAGTTCCTCGCGCGAGAGTCCGTCCAGGTGGTACTGCACGGCGATGCGCTGGCGCAGGGGTTCGTGCATCTGGAGCGACAACGTCCGGCGCAGCAGGGGTTCGCCGATCAGCAACAACGTCAGGTAGTGCGACGAATCCATGTCGAAGTTCAGCAGCAGGGGTAACTGTTCGAGAGCGGGATGGCGCAGCAGTTGCGCCTCATCGCAGATCAGAATGGGGTGCTGCTTCTTGCTGCGGTTGAGGTGCACGATGGCTTCGGAGATCTGTCGCACCAGATCGCCGCGATAATGGGCCGGCTCGATGCCCAGTTCCAAGGCGATCTGCCGCAGTAGATCCAAGGCCGATCCGGAGGTCCAGTGCAGATACAGGATCTTGTAAAGGTTGGGATTGAGGCCGGCGCTGAAGGTGCGGGCCGCGGTGGATTTGCCCGCGCCGACCTCGCCGGTCAGCAGTCCGGCGCCGTGATGATCCACCAGGAACTGGAGGCGCGCCTTCACCTGGTTCCAGGCCTGCGAAGCGAATAACTGCTTGGCGTCAGGGCTGTCGCTGAAGGGAGGTTTCTTGAACCCGAAGAAGGCTTCTACCATGGCGGCTCCTCCTCGTCCTTTTTCTTGATGAGCAGATCGACGAAGTTGATGCCGGTCGCTTCGGGTTCCGCTTTGGATGACTTGGTGGAGGGCAACTGGCCATTGACCACCGGATCGACGAGGCGCGCGATGCCTTCCGGCTTGCCCTGGAAATAGATCTCCACGACGGCGGAATCGAGAGGATCGAAACGCGCTTCAATGGTTGCCCCGGCCAGGTGCGGCGGCGCCTCGTAGAAACGGTTGTGCAGTTGGAAGGTGCAGTCGCGGCGCACGACCCGATCCAAGCGGTGGAAGAAGAGACGGCGGAAGTCGGTGGTGGGAGGCAGTTGGCGAATGTGCTCGATGTCGCGCTGCCAACGGAGCAAGGGCGTGGTTCCCAGGGAGCTGTGTTCGGTGCGGTGGTAGAGGTCGAGCCAGGCCCACAGGCGCTCGTTCAACTCTTCCAGTGACAGCGTCTGTTTGCGGTCCAGGTTGTTCAGGAGTTGTTCGCGTACCGAGCGGAAAAACCGTTCGATCTTCCCGCGTCCTTCGGGTTGATAGGGAGGGGTGTGCACAACCAGCGTGCCAATCGATGCCGCGATGCGCGCCAGTTGCGGGCTGCGGTAGATCTTGGCGTTATCCATATACAGCCGCACCGCGACGCCGCGGGCTGCGACGGCCTGGCGCAGGCAGTCCAGGCAAACGTCCAGACCTTCGCTGGCATAGAACTGGGCGTGCGGGATGAGCCGGCTGGCGTCGTCGAGGATGGCATGCAGCAGGGCCTGCATCTTGCCGCCGCCCGGGCGCCGGACATAGGGGCCATAGAGCATGTCCGACTGCCAGATCTGGTTGGCGAACTCGGCTTCGAACTTCTTGTGCGCCGTAGGGGCCAGCAGTTGGCGTTCGGTGAGGCCGCGCTGCTTGAGGAAGCGATACAGGGTGGAGGCGGAGATGGCAGGTTCGTTTTGGCCGGACAGAGCCAACTCCCGCAACAGGGTGGTGCCGGTACGGTGCGGGTTTTCGCGCTTGAGACGCTCGATGAGATCGGCGAGCTGCGGCGTGATGGTGCGGGACTGCCCGCGGTCCTGCCGCGGTTGCGGCGCCAGCGCCTCAAAGCCGCCGTTGCGGTAGCGCAGCGCCCAGTCCAGCAGCGTATCTACCGAAACCGAGGTGCGCTGGGAAGCAGGAATCTCGTAGTGGCGGGCAGCAATCTCTTCGGCGCGGCGGGTGAGCTCACCGCGAGGCAAGGGCTCGAGAACAAGATTCGCGATCAGCCCGTACCGGAAGAGGGCGATTTTTTCGGCCTTGGCATCCATCCGGATGACCTCCTGGGATGGAAGCATAAGGC
>JBHGAV010000138.1:0-3410 GCA_041946685.1 Bryobacteraceae bacterium
AGCGTCCCGGTGGGCATGCCGTCCTGCATGATCAGCACCCGGTCCCCGTCGAAGCCGCGAATCACGGGACGGCTCGTGCCAGGGCCGAAACTCCTCTTGGCGACGCCCGTTTCTCCTTCGAGCACCTCCCCGAGAGAGGGGGCGCTCCTTGCCGCAAGGTCCAGGGATTCCAGCGAGGTGACCGTCTGAATCGCCTGAAAGGAAGACTCTTCTTGCCCGGACGCGGTGACAGTCACCTGCTGCCGTACCGGGGCCAGGCGCAGGCTGAAATCGGCGGTCGCAACGGCCCCGGCCACGACCTTCACGGTCTTCTTCTCGGCGGTCAGATCGTGCATATGGGCGATCAGGTTGTAGGTTCCGGGCGGCAGGCCGTCGAAGACGTAGCTGCCGTCGTCCGCCGTTTCGACGGTCCGCCGCATTTCGGTCAGAAGTACGGAGGCGTGGTGCAGCGCGTCCCGGGTGGCCTCGAGGGTGACTGTTCCACGTATTGCTCCTGTCGCCTGGGTTTGCGCCCTCAGGCCGGCTGCCCCGAGACAGGCCAGCAGGGAGAGGATGGCCGCGATGCTCTTCGCCATGTCGTTAAAGGGGAGGCGGCTGGCAAAGACCGCTTCTCCTCTATGGTAGATGGACCCGCGCGCGTCCGGGATACGCACCGGCCTTCGATTGCTACAATGAGTCCATCATCGGGGTTGGCGGGGAAACAACATGACCAGGCACTTCAATCTGCGGGAAGCCGAGGCTCTGCTCGAGGAACTCAGGCCGCTGGTAGCCGAGGCCGTGTCGCTCCACTCCTTCTGCCAGGAGGCGGATTCCGAGATCAGGGATGCTACCGACCGGATTGCCATGCTCGGAGGCGCCTCGGTCGACCGGGCGCGGCTCCTGGCGCGCCGTGCATTCCGGGACACCGGCCTGGCGCGCCTCCGGGAGCTCCTGGAGCAGATACAACAGCACGGTTGCCTCGTTAAGGATCTGGGCATGGGGCTGGTCGATTTCCTCACCATTTTCCGGGATGCCGAAGTTTGCCTCTGCTGGAGGCTGGGCGAAGACGGCATCGGCTTTTGGCACGGCGTTGCCGAAGGGTACGCCGGCCGCAAGAGGATCGACGAGGATTTCCTTTCGAACCATCACGGCGACCAGCCCGCTTGATTGCCCCGTAAATCCCGCAGTTCCACACCGCCGGTTCCAGTACGGCACGCGTGCCGGCATTGCCCCCGAACGCGCTATACTGCGGAGTTTGACAGGCAACCGTACCGACCGCGCCGCGGCGTGGGCCGCGCTGGGGCTCTGCGTCCTCTTCTTCCTCTCGGGGCTGGCGGTGCTCCCGTACCCCGGCATTCAGAACGACGAGGCGCTTTATGCCACCAGCATCTACCATCCGGAGTACAATGCGCACCCGCTGGTGGCGTTCAAGCAGCGAATCGCCCTGATGTCGATGAGCTACGTCGGCTCCCTCAAGGGCTGGATCTACGCCGCCGTGCTGCGTTTTTGGACGCCTTCGGCATACTCGATCCGCATCCCGTCTCTTCTGGGCGGAACCGCGGCGGTATGGTTGTTCTTTCTGCTGCTCCGGCGTCTGGGCGGGACCAGGGTGGCCGTGGCGGGGACGGCGCTTCTCGCCGCGGACACGTGCTTCCTGCTCACCACCTGTTTCGACTGGGGACCGGTCGTGCTCCAGCACCTCTTTCTTGTCGCGGGCATGCTTTCCCTGGTTCGCTTCCACCAGGACCGCGCCCCGGCCGCTCTCCTGCCCGGCTTCATCTTTTTCGGGTTGGCTCTGTGGGATAAGGCCTTGTTTGGCTGGTCGTTGGTTGGCCTTGCCGCCGCCTCCGCATGCGTCTTTCCGCGGCTCCTGTTCCGCTACCTGAAGTGGCGCAACCTGGTTCTGGCGGCCGTGGGTTTCGGGATCGGAGCCTTTCCCCTGATCCTTTGGAACGCCAGAAGCAACATGGCGACTCTGCGCGACAATGCCTCGTGGTCGGCCCAGGGCGCCTTGGATAAGTTCGTGATCGTCACGTCCACGGCGGACGGCTCGGGGTTGTTCGGTTACATATCCAACGCGGACACCGCGCCGCGGCCGCGCGAACCGCGCACGGCTCTCGAGCGGCTGTCGGTCGCGGTCAACGGTGCGGCGGGCCGGCCCCACCACAGCCTGTATCCTCTGGTCTACATCGCAGCGCTGGTTCTGTTGCCATTCCTCTGGTCCAGCCCGGCGAGGGACCCCATGCTCTTCGCTCTGGTTTTCACCGCTGTCACCTGGCTCCAGATGGCTTTCACGCAGAACGCCGGGGGCAGCGTCCACCATGCGGTCCTGCTGTGGCCCATCCCCACGCTGTTCGCGGCGTTCGGATTGGGGGAGTTCTCCCGTAAGCTCAAGCGGTTGGGGAAGCCGCTGCTGGCCGCCGCCGTGGCGGTGGTGGCTCTCTCCGGGCTGCTCGTGACCAACCAGTACTGCGCGTATCTGATCCGGAACGGCGCCGCGATCGTCTGGACCGACGCGATGTACCCGCTCTCCGAGTACCTGCGGGGCGTTCGCGCGAAGCTGATTTTCGTCACCGACTGGGGGATGATGGATGCCCTGACGCTGCTCCACCGGGGCGCCTTGCCGCTGCGCGAGGGCAGCGGTCCCCTTCACACCGGGCAGCCCACTGCCCAGGACCTGGCTGCTCTGGAGGAGATGATCGGCGACCCGGCGCACGTGCTCATCTCGCATGTCGACGGGTACGAGGTCTTCGTGGGCCTCAACGCGCGGCTCCGGGCCTACTCGGAGAAGGCTGGTTACCGGCGCGAGACCCTTCGCGTGGTGCACGACTCGAACGGCCGTCCCACCTTCGAAGTGTTCCGATTCACCCGGTGACCGGCCGCCGGCGGCTACCGTATTTCGAACGTCCCGAACAACGCGCCTAAGTCCCTCGGGTCGCCCGGCGCCGTGATAGTGCGATCCACCTCGAGCGAGACGCTGAGCGCTTCCTTGCCGGCCAGTTCCTTTGCCAGAGGGAAGGCGAATTCGAAGGCTCCAATCCGCTGGGTCAGCAGCACTGGAGGGAACGCCCGTCCCTCCACCGATACGGTGAGGTGTACGGGTCCCCGAGCCTTCTGTAGCTCGGGGCAGTAGCCCGTGATGTGGAGTTGTTCCCCGGCGCTGCGGGGGCCGCCCAGGCGCAGAGTGGCGCGCCGCCCCATCCAGCGGTGGTTCGCGTCGATAGCGTGCCAGCCGGGTCCAAGTTGCCCGGCGAAGGCCTCCTCGCCGGCCACGATGCGGCGGGGTTCCTCCACGCGAAAGTTCAGCCGCGCCCTCCAGTGATACAGGCTCGTGAAATTGACCAGGCGGGCCGGCTCCACGCGATAGACGACGGCCCGCCGCTCCTCAAGGAGCCGCAACACCTGCGCGGGCGGCAACGTGAACTCAGGGG
>JBHGAV010000139.1:0-3368 GCA_041946685.1 Bryobacteraceae bacterium
AGCGCCGGCGGGTTGATCAGCATGACCCTGAAGTCCGGCACCAACGAATGGCACGGCAGCGCCTTCTACCTGGGACGCTACCCGTGGGCCAACGCCGAATCTGACCGCACGCGATTCACGAAGATCGCCACCCGCCAGCATATGTTCGGGGGCACTCTCGGCAACGCGATCATCAAGAACAAGCTGTTCAACTTCTTCTCGCTCGAGGACTGGAGAATCAGGACACCGAGCAGCTTCACCACGACCGTGCCGACCGCTTTGGAGCGCGGCGGCGACTTCTCGAAGACGTACCACATCGACGGGGGCATCAAGACGATCTTCGATCCTTTCAGCACCCAGCTCGACCCGGCGACCGGCAAGGTCTCACGGATGCCGTTCGCCGCGAATAAGATCCCGAGCAGCCGTTTCGATCCCCTGTCCGCGTCGCTTATCAAGGACTTCTGGGATCCCAACCGGTCGGGCGACGACATTACGGGCGTCAATAACTTCAGGGTGGCGCTGGTCCAGGCCTGGAGTTACTATAACTTCTCCGACCGTGTCGACTACAATATCAACGAGTCGTGGAAGCTGTACGGCCGCATCGGCAAGTACGACACCGACGAGCTCCAGCCAAATCCCACTCCGAACAAGTCACAGCTGTACGTGCCCACCGGGTCGAAACGAGGCGCCACGCAGATCTCGGGAGACGCGGTGTGGACGGTGAACCCGCGGACGGTCGCGAACTTCCACGGCGACTGGCACAAGGTCATCGATGCCTACGTGTCCACGCCTTTGGGGCCGGAGGGCTGGGGCAAGATCTGGCCCGGTAACTCCTGGTACAAGGCTTACCAGGAGGCCTCGCCTGGCGTGCCGGTCTACTTCCCACTGATGAATATCGGCGGGGTCGGCTTTGGAGGCCGCGGTTTCTATTGGGACCAGAAACCGGAGGGCATGGCCTACAACGCCAAGATCTCGCAGCAGCGGGGCTCGCACTACCTCAAAGCCGGGCTTGAGCACCGCCGCGGGTACGGCGTCACCTTCGTGGGGAACACCTCGCAGTTCTTCTTCCCCGTGGACTTGACGGCGGAGACGTTCATCAGCCCGGACGTCAAACACAACGGTTTCGGCATCGCAACCTTCCTTCTTGGGGCGCTGGACGGCTCCTCGCAGATGATCGGAGGGCCGGCGCCCGACCCCCACGTGAAGTATTGGGGCATGTTCTTCCAGGACGACTGGAAGGTCAACCGCCGGCTGACCGTCAACCTCGGCGTGCGGAACGAGTACGAAACTGCATGGTACGACCCGAACCACAACATGTCTCGAGGCCTCGACCTCTCCCAACCCATCTCTGAAATGCAGGCGAATCCCCCGAAGATGCCGGCGCAGGCCGTCGCGATCGTGGGGTCAAGCTACTGGCAGTACAACGGCCAATGGCAGTGGACCAGCGACGATAAGCCGGGCATGTGGGACCCGCAGAAACTTGCGCTGGTGCCGCGGATCGGCGCCGCCATCAAGGTGGACGACCTGACCGCGGTGCGCCTGGGTTACGCCCGATACCTCACCCCTTACGAGATGATCCTCAGCCAGGCTCCGGTCTCGGGCTTTGAGACCGTCAGCTTCCTGGAGCCGCCGTTCTTCGGCATGAAGGGCTATCAGAACGTGCAGGGGCTGCTCCAGGGCGTCCCCCAAGCTACCATCAGCGACCCTTACCCCGCCAATAAGAACCCGCTGATCCCCATCATCGGGAAGGGCTACGGACCGAACCTGGGCCGCGGCGGCGCCCCGCTGCTGTGGTATCCGGAGAAGACCAAGAAGGCCCGGAACGACCGGTTCAACTTCAACATCCAACGCCAGTTCCCGGGCCAGGTGGTTGTCTCGGCGACATTCTTCATGAACTTCGGGAACCAGCACTACAGCAAGGCGCTGAACAACATCGACCCGCGCATCCAGGTGGCGCAGCAGACCGCCATCAACGTGAGCGTGGACAATCCGTTCTACAACTACCTTACGCCGACCCTGTTTCCGGGACCTTCACGAAACCAGAAGACGGTCTCGCTCAGTTCCCTCCTCACGAAGTACCCGCATTACGGAGGCTTGTACGAGGTGGGCACGCTGGGAGCCGGCGAGCGGTACAAGTCGCTTGAGCTGAAGGCCCAAAAGGCTTTCAGCAGAGGCTGGAATTTCCTGTTCGCTTATGTATACATCAGAGAGAAGACCGAGCAGACCTTCAACGAACTCGACACGTTCCAGAACAACCTCACGTACCAGAACAGCAATCAGCCTCGCCACCGCGTCACCATGGCGGGGACATACGAGCTGCCCTTCGGCGCCGGCCGCCAGTTCCTGAATGCCATTCCCAAAGTGGCGGACGCGATCATCGGCGGTTGGAAGGTCACCGGCGTCTCAACATACATGTCGGGCGCGATCCTCCGCTTCGGCAAGATGAACTATGACGGCAGCGAGGTAACCGTTCCGAATCCCTCGCCGCAAAAGTGGTTCAATACTGCAGCGTTCTCGCCGATAGCCGCCAACACCTACGTCATCCGGAGCAACCCCATTCAGTTCGACAACCTGACGGGGCCAAAGTACTACATGTTGGACGCGACCCTCGCCAAGACCTTTTCGATCACCGAGAGGTTCAAGGCGGAGCTCAAGATGGCGGCGTTCAACGCGATCAACCGCCTCAACCGGGGCAACCCCAACATGAGCGTCACCAGTTCGCAGTTCGGGCAGGCGCTCTACCAGGGCACGCCTTCGGCGCAGTTTGGTCCGCAGACCATGGAGTTGGGGAGCGTTACCGGGCGTCAGCTCGAGCTCGGGATGAAGATCATCTTCTGAGAGGACGGGACTGCGGCGTTTCACTCGGACGGCGGCGGGGCGACTCGCCGCCGCCTCATTTGCGCCGGGGGGCGGCTTCCGGTTTCGGAGGCGCCTGCTTTCCTTTTCCTCCCAGGGAAGGGGGCGCCTCTTCCAGCACGGCGTCCAACGCCGCCTTGAGCCTTGCGTTCCCGGGATCCCGCCGCAGCGCCTCCCGCAACTGCGCCAGCCCCTCGCTCCATTGGCCAAGGCGAACGAGCGCGGCCCCATAGTTCACACGGAACCCCGCGTGGCCGGGGTCGAGATCCACCGCGGCACGGTACTTCTCCAAGGCGCCCCGTAGGTTGCCCTCCTTCTCGAGGCTCGCTCCCTCGTTGTTCAGGCGGAGGGCGGTGAAGGCGTCCTGGCTCTCCTTGTCGATCCCCCGAAGAACCTCCGCCAATTCGTCCCGGATGCGCCGGGCCTCCTCCAAACGGCCGTCCTGGCGGAGCGCGAGCTGCAAGCTGTAGAGCGTGGACTGGTCCTTGGGCCGGAGACGGTACGCCGCCTGCAAGTGCGTGACGGCATCGCGC
>JBHGAV010000014.1:0-74361 GCA_041946685.1 Bryobacteraceae bacterium
GAGGTGCTAGCGGGAGCAATCCCGTGGGGGTTCAAGTCCCCCTCTCCGCACCAATCTATCCCCTTGGGAACAAACGGCTTGGCCGCGTCCGTCTGGATCTGTACAGGATTTGTACACGGGAAGAGGCTCGCGTACAGCCGGGTGATCCGCTCCTGCCGCCCCGTCGACCACTTGGCGTAGTGCTTGCGCACGATGTGCGGGCTGATGCCGAGCACATCCGCCGCCTCCTGCTCCGTCCCCCCGTTGGAGAGAATCTCCGTCGCCAGGGTGTGCCGGAAGCGATGGGCGTGAGCCTTCACCACCCCCGACTTGCGGAACACCGCGGCCAGGGTGCGCTCGGCCACCCCCACCATGCACCGCCGGGTCATCGTCTCGGGATTCCAGAAGAAATGCGTCGGGGCGCCCTGGACTCCGCGCGGCGCCGGCAGCACTTCCAGCGCCCATTCCAGATCGACCGGCACGGGGAGGTAGACCAGCCCGCCCGTCTTCTGCGTCCGCACCAGGATCTTCCCCTTGGAGACGCGATCCCGCCCGAGCGTCGCCACGTCGCTGACCCGCAGGCCGGTGTAGCGCAACAGCAGCACCATGGCCCGCGCCCGCAACCGCTCATAAGCGCCCCGCCCGATCTGGTCCGCCGCGGCCAGGATCTGGGCTACCTGCTCCGGCGTATACGGCTCGACGGGCTGAGGCCGGGCGTTGGTGGGCGCCTTGATCTTCTTGGCCGGGTTCTGCTCGGTCCAGCCGCGCTCCAGGCAGAAGGCGAAGAACTGCCGGAGGGTTTGCAGTTCCTTGGTGGCGGTGGTCCGCGCCAGCTTCCGGCCCGCCCGGTACTGGTCCAGGGTTTCGACCGAAAGGTCCGCCACGTCCCGAATGCGTTTCCCCGCGAAGGCCGCCAGTTGGTTCAGGACGTTTCGGTACTTCCGCAATGTGGACGGCTCCAGGTACGAGCAGTACTCGATGAAGGCGGCGATGGCCTCGGCCAGGGGCTTGGCCTTGGCGCCCGTCTCCCGCTTGGCCAGGCGGCGGTTCGCCCGCGCCCAATCCCGCGTCTTCATCGACTCGCGGATCACCCCGCCCTCGACCTCGCCGTAGACCCAGATCGGACACGAACACCGCGTGTAGCCGATGCCCTTGGCCCGATGTGGGCACTCCGGCGTGTGACGGCGATAGAGGCTGAGCGGAGCGGCCACCTTGCCGCCGATCTTACCACCTTCGCTGCCCGCCAAGAGCGTCCCCATCGTCGTCATGCCGTCCGCTCCCGGTGGACCCGCCGCGCCACGCTCTCGGGAATTCGATAGGTCGTGTAGTCCCGCTTGCCGTCCCGCCGCCCGCTCTTGCCGATCTTCAACACGCCCGGTTGATCCTGGAACAGGCGCCGGATGGTGCTTTCGTCGAGCGACCAAGCCTCCGCCAACTCCTTCACGGACAGATGCCGCTCCAGCGCGTCGGGTTCGGCGATGGCGAGTTGGGGGCGGTTGCGGATCATGCGGTCTTGCGTTCAGCTACTGAAGGAAAAAGCCCCCTTCGAAGAACTCCCCGTAAGACTGGCTTGCCTTCGTCGCGTCCATCACTTCGGCAAACCTCGGGGACATCTGGTACAAGTGCCAGACGCGCCGGCCCGCTCGGAGCAGGTCTTCCGGGAACGAGCACAGCGCCAGGGGGCCGCGCGGCTTCGCCTTCCCGCTCAGCACGTCGCGCAAGTCTAACTCGGTGCCTTCGATCTGGAGGATGCGGCGCACCCTCATCTCCAGATCCTTGTCGGAGTCGCCCGGCGAGGACTGCCAGGGGATCACCCGGCAGCCGGTGCGTTTCTGGAGCCGCAGGAGCGTATCGAGCATACTCTTCCCAGATCCAGTACTCCGGCTCCCCGGCTTGGCGTTCGCGCCGGCCTTCTTCGTCCTGGTAGCGTGCTTACGCGGCATGCTTGCTCTCCTCCTCTTCAACCGGCTTCAGGCCGGCCAGCACCCACTGATGCCGGCAATTGAAGCCGCCGCAAGTGACAAACACGTTCGGGATTTGCCCGTTGTCCATGCGGTCGATTTCCTCCCGCGTGTAAGTGCGATCGCTCTTCAGAAGCCGCTCGCAGAAGGGCCGCGTCACCCGATCGTGCGGGCCTTCGTAACGAAACTGGAGCACGGCCTCAGGAAGATCCTCTTGGATCTTGCCGTAGCCCCGATCCGCCACCATGCGGTAGAAAGTGCTCATGGAGGTCGCCGCCAGGCCGGAACATTCCGAGATGGAGCGGTTGAACTGCTCCGTCAGTTCCAGAGTCAGCGTCGTGAAGTCGAGCCCGCCCACGCTGAACAGAGCTTGCCGCTTGGCGGCTTCCCCGGCCTTGGCAATCACGTCATCCAGCAGAGTCCCCGTCGAGATCTGCTGCGCGCCGAACGCCTGGAGATCGCGGGCGGTCCATCGAATCCGCGGCAGCGGTGTCTTCAGCTCCCGCCCGATCGCTTCCAGCGACTCTTGGAAGAATGGGATCTCTCTTGGGAATTGAGCAACGAAGGCGTCTACCAGCCGGTCGTAGCCGAGCCGCTGCATCTCGGCCCGGAACAACGCGTCCAGCCGCCCCAAGGCTCGGATGTTGGCCGGGGTTGAGGCGATCTTGCCCTCTTCGTCGATCGCCAGGTCCCGCTGAAGCCGGCCCACAATCCGGGCCTGAACTTCGGCGAGGATCTGGCGCAAGCGTTCGGTGAACGCCCCGGTCGTGCGGTCGATGAAGCCGTCAATCGTGCCAGTCGGCATGTCGCTCTCCTCGATCAGATGATTGCCGGAAGCTCCGCAACCAGCGGATGCCCGGAACGTTCCGGGCAGCGAACCGGCTCGCCGGACGCTTCCGGCGCCGGCTCGGGCCGTGTTTGCGGGATGGTCCACAGGAAGATCCTTGCCCCGTCCACCGACTTCTGCCTGTGCGGGGGCCAATCGCCCATGTCGTGCCAGCAGGAAACGATACGGGCGCCGGGCTTCAATTCCCGGAGCAGCTTCGGGCAGAGCTTCCGGTTGACGGGAGGCAAGAGGAACAGAGCGACCACGGTCGCCTCGCGGATGTCCGCTTCAAAAAGATCCTCCTCGCGGAATGCGACCAGAGCGGTGACGCCGGCTCTGCGGGCGTTTTCGTGGGACTCGGCGATGCGTTGCGGGTCAATGTCGATGCCTACTCCGCGGGCGCCGAACTGCTTGGCGGCGGCAATCACCACGCGGCCATCCCCGCAGCCCAGGTCGTAGACCACATCGCCCTTCCTCACGCCCGCCAGCTTCAGCATGGCCGTGACCGCCCGCTCCGAGGCCGGCTCCCACGATACGTCCGGCTGACGCTTGGGCGCGAAGTATGGCTGGCAGGCAACCGGCTCCGCTGGAGCTTTAGGCGCCGGTTCCAGCCGCAACAGGTAGCGCCGCATGATCGCCGCAAAATCCCGCCAGGCCGAATCCCAGGCGCGCTCGGTGGTCTTTACCGCTTGCTCCACTGTAGCTCCCCGCTCCAAGGCCAACCGGCCTGTGAGCCTGGCAGCTTCCCAGGCGGTTCGGAGGGCAAATCCTTCCAGTTGTTCGGCGACCCAACGTTGACGGAAAGTCCACTCCCCGCGAAAATCGGGATCGGCAGCCAGGCTGCGCAGGTGAGCAGCCTGCCTGATCCGTAACGGGTCCGGGCCGAATTTTCGAATCACCCAGTCGTGGAGGTCTGCCATGAGGTGGCACGCGATTGTCCCTACCCCTGGTTCAAACTTCAGCACCCGCAGACAGCCGAGAGCATCCTGCGGCTTCGTCCCCTGGACGATGCCGTCCAGGAAGTCGAGCAGGTTGATAGGCAGGTCCGCGTTCTCGTGGTCTGGCCCGCCCGCGTGACGCAGAATCATGTCAAAGCCCCTGGCGCACACGTTCTTCCGTCCGGCCTCGCGGCACTTTCGGACTGAGATGGTGACGACTCGCGCGTGCGGCGACTTCGCGGGATGCCCCTCAACGCTGGCAGACTTCGAGGCAGCACCGCTGCGCTGGAGAAGCTCCTGGCCTTGGGACGCGATGTGGAACAGGCCAGCGATAATTTGCGCGCGATCGGACATGCGAACTCACGAACAGTCCTCACGGCCAGGCCGTGAGCAGAGGAGGAAATCTCAGCGCGGCGGGCATCCAGGAGACGGCATTCGACCCCGCAAGGGGCAAACGACATCCCGCCAGACGCCCGCCGCGGGCGCGCCAGACAACCGCCAACGGGTGATTGGCCGTCATCCAGCCCGCGAACCGGAGAGCCTGCCAGGCACGGGGAGGAGAAGCCCGGCGCCGAGGCTACTTCCGATAATCTGCCATTATGTAAACTCTTTGGTGTTGTCTTTACAACAAGTTAGCTTTTCCACGCGCCCCGGAGTAAGTCAACCCCAATGGGTAGTGGTCGAACGGGGCGAACGCCGGGCGAAAACGGCCTCGCCATCACGCGCCCGGATCCCCCCGCCGCGAACGTGTCCCGATGGCCGTGATGACCCGCCGTTGTTCGCTCGGCAACTTGTCGATGAGCAAGTCCAGTCCCTCTGCGATCAACCGCCAGGCAGGGCGCCCGGTCAACGCGACCAGAACCGCCAGGCGTTTGCGGTGTGACGGGTGCATGTTGATGGTCAACTTCGGCCAATGGCTGATGGCCTCCGGGGTTCCATCGGCCCGTTGTCCCGCGGGTGGCCGGCCCGGACCCCGCGCTTTCGGCTTCTCGGTCTGTGACATGGTGTCCCGCCTCATTATACTCCGACATCCGGCAAATTGCTTGAAAAAATACTTATTGACGTATAAAATGTTTTCCCGTATGATTTCCTTGGAGGAAGATCAATGGCACAATTGCACAGCCAATCATCGAAACCACTGAGGCCGCTCAGGCCCATGAGCGCTCACCGCTTCATTCACGTCCTGCTCGACACCCTCGAAGACCTGTACCGCTATGAAGTCGAGCCCGCCGCCCGCGCTACAGCGGAGTGCGGAGGTCCCGTCAACGATCCGTACCGGGTCCACGCCCGGAAGGTCCAGCGCGTCCTGATCTACGGCAGGCGGATGCGCCCGCGCTGGTGCTGACGATCAATGCCGCCCACCTGCCCCCACTCGAACCGCGGCCCGCTCAAGCCGCCGTACGTTTTCGCGTTGGATGACCTCAGCCCGGAGGCGAGGGCCTGCCTCGCCTCCCTCCCCGTCAAACAGCGGATCGTCTGGAGCTTCCGCTACCTGGAGGGCAGGCTCATGCCCGTGGTCGCGGACATCATGGACCTGGACGAATCGCACGCCTGGGATCTCCACGATGCTGCGGTCAACGCGATCCGCGAGGCCATCACCTCCGTAGACGCTCCCCTGTCCTTCCGCGCCCGTCCGTGGCGCCCTCCCCAGGATTAACAAGCCCACCCCGAAAAAGACCCTGGCCGGAACCGGACCGGCCAGGGCGAGGTTTACACGTCTAGGAGAGTGTGACCCATGGGCGCAAATCGTTTCAACTCGCCAGGGCGCGCAGCTTCCGCAAAATCGTGGAAAGCTTCTCGGGCGGCAGCCCGGGGCGAATCTCTTCGAGGGTGACAGGCGGCTCGGGCTCTGCGGCCTTGGCTGCCGCCTCCAGCCTCTTCTGGCGTATGCCCTCGATGAGTTTTTGTTCCGCATCGGTCGGTTCGATCGCGCCCTGATTCCTGAGAGTCCGAAGGAGGCTCTCCTCTTCGGCGCTCAACTCAAACTTGGTTTTGGCCTGCTCGCTCACTTCGATTTCCTCGCTTTCTTTGGCGGGTTCAGTCGCCGCAGCGCCCCAACTAACTCGCGCTTGCGGCGCTGAAACTCCTCTTCTCTCGCGCGGTCTTGGGCGCGCATGGCACGGACAAGTGCGGCTTCCTCAGGCGAGAGCCGCATGGTGATGGCGCGCTCACCTTCCGACGACTTCGAGCCTTCTCTCGGCATTCTGCTGGTCTCCTTCTGGCGTGTACAAAGTGAACGTCGCTCCAACGATTCGTGGTCCCATCGGCTGCTCGCGGAGCCCGGCGAGGTCCGCCGCGGCCTCAAGTAGCTGTCTGGCTTCCCCGATCGCTCGAATCGCCGCCAGGTAGTTTCGCTGCCCTTCTGCTGCGTTTAAGATGGCGATCACCCGCCCGCGCAGTTGCTCGAACTCCTGGAGAACCCGTTCGCCGCTCAATCGCTGCCGGCCCTGGTCAGCCTGCTCGACCGCCTGCCGGATGTGGCTCCGGTGTCGCGCCACCGCGTCCTTGGTGGCGCGGAATTGTCGCGCTATGTCGCGGAATGATGCGCCACCGATCAGCGCTGCATCAATCGCGGCCCGCCGCTCGGGATCGCCAGAACAGATCGAACAGGCACGGGCCAAGGGCTACCTCCTCAGGGGCGCGGATCGACGGGCTGGCGCCGGCATCAGCCGAGAGACATCCTGAGATCCCCGGAGTGCTTTTCGCGGAACTCGCGCAAGCGGGCCTCGGCGTCGTCCCTGACGCGGATCGCCCGAGCTTTGGCCTCTGCCGCAGCCCGCTGCTGCTGGACGTGTGGAGCGTCATGGACCTGGACCACCGCTGGCCCGAGCCCGGCGCCTGCGAGCTTCGCGGTCCACTGCGCCTCCGCGACCGCGGCCTCGCACTCCATGAGCGCTGCTCGCTGGTAGTCCACCAGCGCCTCAGCCTGCTGCGCCAGCAGCGCGGCCTCGCGCCCGCGATACAGCGCTGCGGTATAGCACTTGGACATCCAGATCTGCTGCCGAAGTAACCCGTCAGCATAGGTAGCAGCGGTGATGGGGTATTGCGGTTTCGGTGACGCAAAGGCTGTCACGATCTGATCGAAGACCTCTCCAAGCGCCTTTTCGCACTCCCGCGATGACTCCAGCAGCCGGGCGTTCAGGGTCTTGATCGCCCGCCCGAGCAGATCGTCTCTCTCTCTCGCCGCCTTCGCCGCGGCCTCGGCCCGGCGTAGCTCCGCTCGCGCGCTCTCCACGCCTGCCTCTAGCTCGGCGATGGTGGGCGCCGTCTCACAGCCTGGCATGGTACCCATCACTCAGTGCCCTCCCTACTCTCCTGGCGCTCCGACCATGACGCTGGCCAACACCGCCTGGCAGCAGTCCCGGTTCCATCGCTTGCGCAGGTAGTCCTTGTGCTTGAATACGGGACGGCCCCCGAACCTCTCCCGCTCGGTGAAGTGCACCCCCAGGCGCGACGCCGTGCTCGCCCGCCCCGGAGCCTCAGAGCCGGCCAGGTCCGGCAGCGGCCCCGTAAGGCGGACACAGCGGAGTTTGCGGTTGCTCCCGATGCGCACAGCATGGCCCTGGCTGATCCACTGGCGGGCCACGTCGGGGTCTACGCTGGCCCCCACAATCCCGTCCTGATGCACTACCCGTACTCGCTCACTCGCGTCCATCCACACCTCGACTCTCAGGTCTGGGGACTGGGAATTAGGCTCCCGAACACCTATGCGCCTACCCCAAACGGCGCTCGCCAACTGGCGATTTGCTTCAGGCGGCTCTCGCCGCGCCTCCCCCGGTCTGACTGTGCTCTGAGCCTCGCGTGAGCACATGGTGCAGCCAGGCCGCAGGGATGCGGAGCTTGCCTTCTCCTCGGCCATACACGGGGATCGCGCCGCGCGTGATCCGCCGATACACCGTGGTCGGAGACAGACGCAGGGCACCCGCTACCTCGGGGACCGTCAGCATCTTGTGGTCATCCATCCCGCCTCCAGTCATGGTCATCTTACACCAGGTTTTTCCGGGGTCGGTAAGTTTTTGCGCTAACCCATTGTATCGTCGATGGATATACTTTTGTCGGTGCGGTAATAACTTACACAACATCAGTTACTGTGTTGAGTCTCCTATAGTCACCTGGGGTCGTCTGGTGTGGACAGGGAGCGCTGTGGCATTCGTCTGGAGTTGTCTGGAGTCGCCTGGTGTTGACAACTCACGGGGCTAATACCTACCGGCGGGCGACTTTCGCGCGCTCCTTCTCGCACGGGAGGCGATGGGTCCCCAGGCTCAGCAGCCGCGCGGCCCGCTCGACCTGGACCTCGCTGTAGGTGGGCCGGCGCCCCACAGAGGCCAGGATGACGCTCAGGGCTCCCGGAAACCGGCTCCGCAGATCCTCTTCCCAGTCGCGAACGTCGGCGGGGTCGATCACGATTACGCCTCCCCGAAGCGGCGCCGCAGGGTGCTGAGGGCGTGCTGGTGTTGCTTCCAGGTCGTCACGCAGGACAGTCTGAGCGCTGCCCCAATCGCCTCGAAGGTCTGCCCTTGCCAGTAGCGGCGGCGAACGATTTTTCGCTGGAGCCGCGGAAGGTCCGCCACCCGGCGCTGGAGCATTCGCAAGCTGCCAGCATCCAGGCGCCCGAGCAAGATTCCTTCCGGCGACTCCACAGGCGATGGGGGGTCGGCGGGCAAGTCGTCGAGGCCCACGGTGGACGCTTGGCGTCTGGCCTCGGCGCGGATGTGACTGAGCATAGCCCCCTGGATGCGAGGGTAGGCGTAAGTGCTGAGCGATGCCCCGCGGTTTGGATCAAATCCTGATTTGCTTCGCAGGAAAGTAAGTCGTGCCTCCTGCGCCAGGTCATCAGCCTCGACACCTGGCCGCGCAAAGCCCCGCGCAAGCGCCGAAATGGTTTTCTCGATGTTCTCCGGGATCGAGTCAGCGCCAAACATACACGTCCCTCCGTCGTATACATTCACCTGCCTACTTTTCGCTTCCAAGGAACTGGAGTTTCAGCGCTCCGCGGCCTCCAGATGCGTTTCTCGCGTTTCCGGGCCTTCTCCCCCCTCCGATCACGCCGCTGGCCTCGTGGCGGGGCTCCCTCGCGCAGCGTCGGGCCTCCTGGCGGCTGGCGGGGTTGCCGCCGCCAGCACCTGCAAGGGGTGGACCCGCTCCAGGAAGTCCCCAGAGCGGAATCGCTCGGTCACTATCTTCGGGAACCACCCCATGCTATTGGGTGCGTGTTGGGGGTTCCGTTGAACAAACTTCAGCCGGTCGTAGAGATACGAGCCGATTTGGAAACCCGTTGCTCCCTGACCGCCCTTCAAGGTTGCGTCTATCAGGGCATCATCGGGTTCACCGAGTCCGAACGCTTCGATCGCGCGCTTGACCGCCTCGCGCTCGGCGCCTTCCCGTGAAGCAGTTTTCCGGTTGTTTCCTTGAGAGGTTTGATCGGGTCGGGTTTTCTGCTCGGGAACGGGCGCCTGTTCTGCTACAGGAACAGTCTCTCGACTCGATTCTTCTGTACGAGTTTCTTCTGTACCAGATTCGGGTGACGTGGATGTCACTTCACCCCGTGCCGTGGATGTCACTTCACCGGCCAGACCTGGCACTTCACCGTGGGACTCCTGAAGTGCCGTGGGTGTCCCTTCACTCCGCGAGTGAGGTGTCATGGATGTCACTTCACCTTCGAAGATGGCGTGCCACAGGAATTCATAGACGTTCGCCAATCGTCGCCCCCGGCGCACGTGACCGATGAGCCGTTCCTGCTCCAAGGCCAGCATGTCTCTCTTGACCTGGCGTTCGCTCTTGCCCAAGTCCTCGGCCAGGCGCCGGAATGAAGGGAAACACGAACCATCCTTGCCGGCGTAGCGGACCAGCCGCGCATAGAGGAGCTTCTGGCCGTCCGTGAGGGTTTTTTGACGGCTCACCAGGTCCGGCGGATAGAAGCCGCAGGCGCCGCGCCAGGGGTTGAAGGGCTCTCCTGGTCGTGGGCTGCATTTTGCCCTTGCATCCAGGCCGTTCTGTGGTACAGTGTACATAGTTACACTCCACGAAAAGAATCAGGCCCGCGAGCGTCACATGCTCTGCGGGCCTTTGCTTTTGGGTTCCTGCCGCGCGGCGCGTGAAACTACTGGCCGCGGGATTCAGCCGGCGCTCTCAGCCGGTAAACCGACGTGATGTGTCACAACAGACAGACCGGCTGGCGCCGGCCATGTCGGAAGCCTTCGACCTGGCGGTGAACGCCCGCGAGGTCAGGGCGTCTCGCGGCCCGCCCGGACGTTGGCGTTCAGGTTTGCCACCAGCCGGCGCCCCAGTTGCACACCTTCGATCGAGCGAAGCAGCACCAGGTCTTCGGGAGCGAACACCTTCGCGTTGGGCTTCCCGCCGCGCCCCACGGCATCGGCGATGCTGGCAAGTTCCTCGTCGCTGAACTGCCGTAACAGCCGCCGGTGTTCCGGGAAGGGCAGCGCGGCCAGTTCGCGGGCCTTGATGATGGCTTCGTCGTGGGTCATCCCTGATCCCGATTGTACAGGAATGTACAAGCGGCCTGCCTTTGTGCCCTTTTTGGCCTTTGTGGGGTAACTCGGGTGGAACGTATTTCCAGTAACTTACGGCGGGTTAGTGACTTTCATCTTCGCCGTCCGAGTTCAAGTCCCCCTCTCCGCACCAACTCATCCAGCCCTTCCTTTTCGCGGCGCTCTTACTCCGCCGCGACCGTCAGCGAGGACTCCAGCCGGAAGGTCAGCACGCTCTCAGCCGGGACGCGGATCGCCTTGCCCCTTGTCAGGATCTGGGTGAGCGCGCCTGCACCAGCTCCGGCGCCCGCCCCGATCGCAGCGCCCTTACCGCCTCCCGCAATTGCGCCGATGATCGCCCCCACGGCCGCCCCGCCGCCCGTGTACGTGGCCGTCCGCTTGTTGGCCCCTACGCCGTCGGCGCCTTTCCGCGCCACATCGGACGCCTCGAGCTGGTACCGCCGTCCACGAACTGTCACCGACGCCAGGCTCAGCACAAGGTCCGACGCGCCGCGAATCTTCCCACCCTGCGAGGCAGACACGATGACCACCTCCGCCTGGGCACCCTTTGGGATGACCACCGCGCCGGCGGAATTGAGCACATCGCCCGATACCTCGGCGGCGAACAACTGCCCCTCGGCTGCCTTGGCCGAATCGATCGTCTCATTGGTCCTGATGGGGAGTTCTGTCCCCGATGGCAATGAGAAGGTCCGGGCTAGCGGACTCGGCCGGCTGGGCGGCGCGCTGCTCTCGCGGGCCGCAGTGGGCTCGCTTTGCTGCGCCCTTTTCACCGGTGCAGGCGCGGCGGCCCGCTTTTGCTCAGGAGCGGGCGGCGCCGGCTGCGCTTCGGCCGGGACCGGCGCCTCCGGCTGTGCTGCCGCCTCGGCGTACTCGACCGACTTCACCTGCGCCATCGGAATTGTCCGCGTGATGTTGTCCTCACCAGCCAGAGTTATCTCCGTGTCCGAACTGGCCGCAACCTTCCCGCTGACCTGGGAACCGTCCTTCAAAACGACGGTCGCTTGCCGTTGTTCCGCAGGCTGCCGGCTGCACGACACCAACGTCAGCACGACCAGAAAAGCCGCCGTCAGAACACCTGTTGTTTTCATTGAGAGGGTCCTTCCTTTCCTTCTGCGAAGAAATAGTAGCGCAATCCTCTTGCCAGCTTTCGGCGCGCCGCAACTGCCTGAGCAGAAACAAACAATCGGCCGCGGACGCCCCCCGGAGCGGGTAGCAACTTCACGGCCGCGGGAAAAAACTGCGTACCTCAAGGAAGCGACGCACTGAGCACGCTCTTGGCCTGCTCCTCGCGGAACTCGCGCAGCTTCTCGCGAAGCTCGGGGCGGCTCGCGCCCAGGACCGCTACCGCCAGCAGGGCTGCGTTGATCGCGCCGGGCTTGCCGATCGCCAGCGCCCCCACAGGAATCCCAGCGGGCATTTGCACCGTGGAGAGCAGCGAATCCAGACCCTTGAGCGACTGGCTCTCCATCGGCACGCCGAGAACCGGCAGAATGGTGTGCGCGGCCGCCACGCCCGCAAGGTGGGCCGCGCCGCCCGCTGCGGCAATGACCACCTCCACGCCGCGCGCCTCGGCCTTGGAAACATACTCCGCCGTCTCACGCGGGGTGCGGTGCGCGGACAGAACCTTGCACTCGTGCGGAATCTCAAACCGCGCGAGGGTCTCGGCGGCGTGGCGCATGCAGTCCCAGTCCGACTTGCTGCCCATGAGGACCGCCACCAGAGGGCTCGTTTTCTTGGTCATTCAGGTCTTTATTCTACCGTGCGCCCCGGTTCTTTGCGCCCCCGCCCCCATGCGTGAGATCCTGTGAATTGCGCCTGGGCCGCGCCTGGAATGATCTCCGTCGACAACCTTACTCACAGTTATGGCGCCCGCACGGCTCTTTCCGCGGTCAGTTTCGAGGTCCGGAAGGGAGAGATCTTCGCGCTGCTCGGCCCCAACGGCAGCGGCAAGTCCACGCTCTTCCGCATCTTGAGCACGATGATGGCCCCCACCGCGGGCCGCGCGACGATCGCCGGTCTTGACGTCGCCGCCGAGCCCGATGCCGTGCGCCGCCGGATCGGCGTCGTCTTCCAGTCGCAAAGCCTGGATCGGAAGCTCACGGTAGAGGAGAATCTTCGAGCCCAGGGCCATCTGTTCGGCCTCGCCGGCTCAATTCTCCGCGACCGCGCCCGCGAGGTCATGGATCGCCTGGCGCTCTCCGATAGAAGCGCGGATCTGGTGGCCTCCCTGTCGGGTGGCCTGCGGCGCAGGGTGGAGATCGCGAAGGCCCTCCTCCACGAGCCCAAGGTGCTGCTGATGGATGAGCCTTCCACCGGCCTGGATCCCGGCTCCCGGCGCGAGCTCTGGCAGTACGTCGAGCAACTGCGGGCGAGCCGTGGGATCACTGTTCTGCTGACCTCGCATATCCTGGACGAGGCCGAGCGCTGCGGCCGGCTGCTGCTTCTGCATCAGGGCAAGGTTGTGGCCACGGGAACGCCTGCCGAGCTCAAGTCCAGAATCGGGGGCGATGTGGTGGTTCTGGAAGTCGTGGACCCGGAGGAGATGAGCGGCCGGCTGTCCCAGCGCTTCGCCGTTCAACCCATGATCGTGGACGGCGCGCTGCGCGTCGAGATCGCCAACGGCCACCGCTTCATCACCGAAGCGGTGGAGGCGTTTCCGGGGGCCATCCGTTCGGTGGCCTTGCACAAACCCACGCTCGAAGACGTGTTTCTGGACGAGACGGGAGCGTCCATCAGCGAATGAACGCCATCCTGCTGCCCGCTGCGACGCTCTGGTGGCGCGAACTCGTCCGATTCTGGCGCGAGAAAGCCCGCGTGCTCGGCTTTGTCGGTTCGCCCCTGATCTTCTGGCTGATCCTCGGTTCCGGTTTCGGCGATCTGGCGTTCTTCTTCCCCGGCGCGGTGACCCTCACGGTCATGGTCTCCGCCGTGTTCTCCACCATGTCCCTCATCGAGGACCGCAGGGAAGGATTCCTTCTGTCGATGCTGGTTTCCCCCGCCCCGCGCAGTGCGGTGGTTCTGGGCAAGACGCTGGGGTCGGCCACACTGGCATGGATCCAGGGGTTGATCCTCATGGCATTCGGTCCCCTCACCGGGGTCTGGCTCCCCCCGCTGGTCCTGCTGAAGGCGGTCGGTGTGATCTTTCTGATCTCGCTCACCTTCACGCTGCTCGGCTTTCTCATCGCCTGGCACATGGAGTCGTCGCAGGGCTTCCATGCAGTCATGAATCTGGTCCTGTTCCCCTTGTGGATGGTCTCCGGTTCATTGTTCACACCGGAGAGGGCTCACGGGTGGATGCGCGCCGTTATGACGGTGAATCCGTTGACCTATGCGCAAGCCGCGCTGCGGGGGCTGCTCGACCCCAGGGCTACGGCCGGAGCGCCCAGCCTGACCCTCAGCCTGACCATCACCGGCGCCTGCGCGCTGGCGCTGCTGGTGGCCTCCACCGCGGCAGCCCGCCGCAGGCGCAACAGCAGCGCCGCCTGACCCGGCCCTACTCCCCGATGATCTTCACCAGCACCCGCTTGCGGCGCCGCCCGTCGAACTCGCCGTAGAAGATCTGCTCCCAGGGGCCGAAATCCAGCTTGCCCTTGCTTACGGCCACAACCACCTCCCGGCCCATCACCGAGCGCTTGAGGTGGGCGTCGGCGTTGTCCTCGCCGGTCCGGTTGTGGTCGTACTTCGATACGGGCTCATGAGGCGCAAGCCCCTCCAGCCACTTCTCGAAGTCGCGGTGCAGCCCGGACTCGTCGTCGTTGATGAAAACCGAGGCGGTGATGTGCATAGCGTTGACCAGCGCCAGGCCTTCCTGAACACCGCTCTCGGCCAGGCAGGCATTGACCTGGGGGGTGATGTTGACATAACCCCTGCGACTGGGGACCTCAAACCAAAGTTCTTTTCGGTAGCTCTTCATCCATGTCATATTGTAGGGGAGATGAAGGTCGAATCTGACAGCGCGTCCGAGAAGCAGGCCAGGAGAATCCCTCCCTCCGCCTACATCATCCTGGCGGTCATGCTGGTTGTCGGCGGCGGCTTCTGGTATCTCGACCGGCAAGCCAAGCGGATGCCGGTGGAGAAGGTTGTGCTGACACCCGAGGCCAAGGCGTACGTCAAGTACCTGAAGCTCGACGACGTCAGCATGAAGGCCACCGACGCCTACCTGCGCCAGACGCTGGTCGAGATCCTGGGCAAGATCACGAACTTCGGCGACCGCAACCTGGCGTCGGTCGAGATCAACTGCGTCTTCTATGACGCTTATGGGCAGGTTGTCCTGCGAGAGAGGGTGCCCATCGTTCGCCGGGACCGGGGAGGAATCAAGCCCGGGGAGACCAAGAACTTCCGCCTGGCCTTCGACACCATCCCGGAAAGCTGGAACCAGGCGTTGCCCCAACTGGTGATCGCGCGGATCATCTTCAACTAGTCTGGCCGTGACTCTCGACGAGATCAGGCAGCGACTGGTTTCCGGGGGAGTCGTACGGCTGAAGGTCAAGGTCACACCCAAGGCCGGCCGGTCTGAAATCCAGGGCTTCCTGGCGGACGGCACCCTGAAAGCGCGGGTGCGGGCGGCTCCCGAGAGAGGCAAGGCCAACGCGGAATTGTGCGAGCTGGTGGCCAGGGAATTGGGGCTCAAGCCGTCGCAAGTGGAGGTTCTGGCCGGCGCCTCCTCGCCCCTGAAGACGATACTGGTAAGATCGTAGCGACATGACGAAGCAAAGAATCCTTTCTTCCATCATCGACATCGGGATTGTTCCCGTGGTGCGCGTGTCCAGCCCGGAGGGTGCGGTCAAGTCCATCGAAGCCATCTATCGGGGCGGCATCCGCGCCGCCGAGATCACGATGACCGTTCCCGGCGCGCTGAAGGCGCTTGAGAAGGTCGCCGACCAGTTCGGCGATAAGATCGTCCTCGGCGCGGGCACCGTGCTGGACGCCGAGACGGCGCGGATGGCCATGCTGGCCGGCGCCGAGTTCTTTGTCGCACCGAACCTGCGGATCGCCACCATTGAGATGGCCCAGCGTTACTCCAAGGTCGTGATGCCGGGCGCGCTGACCCCCACCGAGGTCCTGACCGCCTGGGAAGCCGGCGCGGACATCGTCAAGATCTTCCCTTGCGGCAACGTCGGCGGGCCCAAGTACATCAAGGCGCTCAAGGCTCCCTGTCCCCAGATCGAGATGATCCCCACTGGCGGCGTGAACCTGGAGACCGCCGGGGAGTTTCTGAAGGCCGGCGCCTGCGCCGTCGCCGTTGGGGCCGAAATGGTCGACGCCAAGGCGGTAAAGGAAGGCCGCTGGGAGGTCATCGAGGACAAGGCGAAGCAGTACCTGGCCGTCATCGCCAAGGCCCGCGCCGAAATGGCCGCTTCCTAGCTCGCGCCGTGCGCCCGTCCTGGCATGCTAAACTTGAGGACCGGCTATGGCTATCAGTAAGGATCTGCTTGACATATTGGTGTGCCCGTTGTGCAAGGCGCCGGTCGAACTGAAGCAGGACGAGAACGGCCTCAAGTGCAGCCAGTGCAAGCGGGTTTACCCCATTCGGGACGACATACCGGTCATGCTGGTCGACGAGGCCAGAATCGAAGAGTGACACTCCGCTTCGGGTCGCAGTCGACTTTCGCTGCCACGGAGGTAGACGCGTGAGCGAGTTCCGCAGGCTGTTGCGTTACGTGCGGCCTTACGCGGCGCCTCTCTTCATCTCCGTCTTCCTGATGTTGTGCGTCGGCGTGACGCACATGCTCATGGCCAAGCTGATCGGGCCGGTGCTGGACCGCGTCCTGAGCACCGTGCCCTCCGAGGACCCCGTTCCTCTTTTCCGGGTCCCGTTTGGCGGAGCGGTTCTCTACCTCAACGATCTCATCCCCTCCTGGATTCACAACATCTGGACCATGATCGCAGCCGGGATCCTCGGCGTCTTCCTGCTGCGCGGCCTGTTCGACTACGCCGGCAACTACATGGTGAACTACGTCGGCCTCTCGACGGTCACCGACCTGCGGCAGGCGGTCTTCGACAAGATCCTGCGGCACGGCGCCGAGTTCTTCGAATCCCACTCGACCGGCCGTCTGATGTCGTCCATCATGAACGACATCGACAAGATCCAGGTCGCTACCTCTCACATTCTCGCGGACCTGTTGAGGCAGTTCTCCATCGCCGCCTGGCTGCTCTACATGCTGGTCGATACGGATTGGCGGCTGGCCGTTGTCAGCCTGACCCTGCTTCCGTTCGTGCTGGTGCCCACGGCGCGCATCGGCAAGCGCATCCGCAAGACCACCCGGCGCGCCCAGGATGACACGGCAGAACTGAACCAGATCCTCCAGGAGACTCTGAGCGGCCACCAGGTCGTCCGGGCCTTCGGAGCTGAGGAGTACGAATCACGCCGGTTCCGCCATGCCTCCAGCCGCCTGAAGACCAGCAACCTGAGATATGTTGCCCAGCAGGCCCTCGCCAGTCCCCTGATCGAGTTTTTCGGCGCCGTCACCATCGTCGGCTTGTTGACCTACGCCCGGACCCAGATCAAGGCCGGCCAGATGACGGCTGGGGAGTTCACCAGCTTCGTGGTCGCGCTGCTCATGCTCTACGAGCCGGTAAAAAGGCTGACCGGCATCTACAACATCTTTCAGCAGGCGCTGGGGGCCACCCAGCGGGTTTTCGAGTACCTGGACCGCCCGGAGTCGATCCAGGAGAAGCCGGGCGCCGTCGCGCTGAAACGGTTCGAGCAGTCCATCGTCTACGACCGGGTTTCCTTCAGCTATCCCAACGCGTTCAACGGATTTCACTTGGAGGACGTCAGCCTCGAAGTGAAGGCAGGCGAGGTGCTGGCCCTGGTGGGACCGAGCGGCGCGGGTAAGTCCTCTCTCGTGCAGCTTCTGCCGCGCTTCTATGATGTGACCGGCGGTGCCGTCCGCGTGGATGGCCGAGACGTGCGGGACTTCCAGCTTGCCTCGCTGCGCCAGAAGATCAGCATCGTCCCTCAGGAGACCTTCCTGTTCAACGACACCGTGGCCAACAACATCCGCTACGGACGGCAGGACGTCTCGGCCCGCGGGATAAGAGAAGCCGCCCGCAATGCCCTGTGCGAGGAGTTCATTCTCCAGATGCCACAGGGCTACGAGACGGTGATCGGCGAGCGCGGACTGAAGCTCAGCGGAGGCCAACGGCAGCGAATCGCAATTGCCCGCGCGCTGCTCGAAAACGCGCCGATCCTCATACTCGATGAGGCCACCAGCCACCTGGACAGCGAGTCTGAGGCCCTGGTCCAGCAGGCTCTGGCGAGGCTGATGGCCGGCCGCACGGTCATTGTTATCGCCCACCGGCTTTCGACCACCCGTCGCGCGGACAAGATCGTCGTCCTCGATCAGGGGCGCATCTGCGAAAGGGGCACCCACGACCAGCTCCTCAGCGCTGGTGGTGTGTATCAGAAGCTGTATGAGCTTCAGTTCCTGGTCACGGGGCCGGTTTGAGAACGCCATGAGAATCCGAAGCATGACGGGCTTTGCCCGAATCCAGAAGACCTCCGAAGAGGGCGATGTCGTCGTCTCGGTGAAGAGCGTCAACCACCGCGGCCTTGACCTCCACATTCACGCGCCCGAGGAGTTAGACGGTTTTGAGAACGCTATCCGTGCCGTGGCCAGGCGTCATGCCTTGCGCGGTCACGTGCAGGTGCGCGTTGCCTTCACCAGGAGACGGCCGATTGCCTGCACGCTGAACCGGGGCCTGCTCGAAGCCTACCTGGCGGCTTTTGGGCAGGCGGCAGGCGAACTCGGCGTCCCGGCCGAGCCCGACCTGAACGCCGCGCTCAGCCTGCCCGGTATGTTCCGGGAGGCCGCCGACGAGGAGGCCGGCGCGGCCACCGAGCAACTCCTGGTATCTGCCGTCGAAGAGGCCATGCAGGCTCTGAATGAGTTCCGGGAACGTGAAGGAGCCGAGCTCGCGTCCGATTTGAGAGCCAGAGCCATCTCCGTCAGTGAGGCGACCGCCCGTATGGAGGAGCTTCGTGCCGGCGTGCTTCCTGCGTTCCAGACCCGATTGAACGAGCGCCTTGCCGCCTTGCTCGGCGGAGCCTCAATCGATCCTCAGCGCTTGGCCCAGGAAGTCGCCGTGCTGGCCGACAAGAGCGACATCAGCGAGGAATTGATCCGCCTCAAGGTCCATGTGGCTCAATTGCAGGCCATGCTGGACGCCGGCGGCGAAGTCGGCAAGAGGCTCGATTTCCTGCTTCAGGAAATGGGCCGGGAAACCAATACCATCCTCTCCAAGACCGCGGGGATTGGTGAGCTGGGTCTCGGCATTACCGACCTCGCCCTGGCCGTCAAGTCGGAAATTGAGAAGATTCGAGAGCAGTCACTTAATCTGGAATGAGCATCGTCTTCATCGTCTCGGCGCCCTCCGGCTCGGGCAAGTCCACACTGGTCACGAGACTCCGGCAGTCCGTCCCTGGCCTTTTGTTTTCAGTTTCTTACACGACAAGGCCACCACGTGGGCAGGAACAGCCGGGGCAGAATTACTACTACATCAGTAGAGGGGAGTTCGAGCAGCGTATCTCGCGCGACGAGTTTCTGGAGCATGCCCTCGTCTTCGGCAACTACTACGGCACGCACCGCAGCTTCCTGGAGCGGGCTCGCGCCGAGGGAATCGATCTGGTCCTCGACATCGACGTCCAAGGTGCGAGACAATTGAAGAGTCGGATTCCGGATGCTGTCAGCATCTTCGTTCTTGCACCTTCCCGCAAGATTCTGGAACAAAGGCTGCGCGATCGCTCCGAAGATCAGGAGGACGTGATCCAGAGGCGTCTGCGCGAGGCGGCGGAGGAGATCCGGAACTACACCTCCTACGACTACGTGGTGGTGAACGACGAAGTGGACGTCGCAGCAGACACATTGGTCTCAATTGTGAAGGCCGAGCGGGCCCGGCGGGACCGTATTGAGAGTAAAGTCCGGCCTATCCTGGCCACATTCGAAGAGAAGGGCGACTGAGCAAGCAGATAGCAGGTCATATGAGTGACACACCCCTGAGGAACAACAGTCCTCACACCATCCCCGACGATCCTGAGCAGAGCACCTATCGCTGGATCATCATCGCGGCGAAGCGGGCGCGCCAGCTCCAGGGCGGCGCGCGTCCCTTTTTGCCGACGACCTCCAAGAAGCCGACGGTGATCGCGATGGAGGAGGTCCGCCGGGGGCTCGTGAAGTGGGAGGACCCCGCCACGGCTCCGGTCGAGGAGGCCGAACCGCAACCGGAGGAGTGACGGATGCGCGCTCTGGTCGGCATCGGCGGCGGCATAGCGGCCTACAAGGCAGCCGAACTGACGCGCGACCTGATCGAGGGCGGCCTGGAAGTCCAGGTGATCATGACCCGGGCGGCGCGCGAGTTCGTGCGGCCTCTGACCTTCACCGCCCTTACCGGCCGCAAGGTAATCACGGACCTTTTCCCCAAGGCGGGAGGCGAGGAGACTCTCTCCAGCGCGGTCGAGCACATCGGCGTCGCCGCCGAGGGTGACGTGCTCGTGGTCGCTCCCGCCACCGCCGATTTGATGGCGAAGTTCGCCCACGGCCTGGCGGGCGACTTTCTTTCCACGCTGTATCTAGCATTCACCGGCCCGGTGGTGCTGGCCCCCGCAATGAACACCAACATGTGGAGGCACGCCGCCACGCAAGCCAACCTCGAAGTCTTGCGCAGCAGAGGTCACGTCATCGTCGGACCCGACGAGGGCGCCCTGGCCTGCGGCACGGTCGGCCCCGGCCGCATGTCCGAGCCGGAGGCGATCGCGGCCGCCGTGCTGTCCCTGTTGAACAGGAAGCGTGACCTCGAAGGGGAAACGGTCCTCGTCACTGCCGGACCGACCCAGGAGCCCCTGGATCCCGTGCGTTACATCTCCAACCGCTCCACGGGCAAGATGGGTTACGCTGTGGCCGAGGCGGCCTCGGCCCGGGGCGCGAGAGTCATCCTCGTCTCCGGTCCTGTTCACCTCTCCGAGCCTCCGGGGGTATCCGTGATCAAGGTTCGCACCGCTGCCGAGATGAGGCAGGCGGTGCTCGACAACCTGGAGCCGGCGACCATCATCGTCAAGGCCGCCGCCGTGGCCGACTACCATGTGTCCAAGGTGCCTGCGCAGAAGGTCAAGAAGACCGCCGCGAGAGTCTCGCTGGAGCTCGATCCGACACCGGACATCCTCGCCGAAGTCGGAAAGCGGAAAGGCGACCGGCTGCTCATCGGCTTCGCCGCCGAGACCGAGAACCTCCGCCAGGAGGCCTGCCGCAAGCTTCAGTCGAAGAGCTGCGACATGGTGGTCGGCAACCTGGTCGGGCAGGAAGGCGCCGGCTTTGAGTCCGACACCAACGAAGTCATTCTGGCTCTGGCCACGGGCGAGGTGGTCGCCGTGCCGCCCGCCTCCAAGCGGGAGGTCGCCGAGCGGATTCTGGACGAAGCGCTGAAGCTGCGGTTGTCGCTGCGATGAACCGCGAGCTTTTAAGGCAGTATCTCGCCTACTACCAGGACCTCGGCATCACCCATCTGTATGTGCGCCAATCCGCTGGCGCTCATACTGAGCCGCAACCGGAGGGGGCGGTTGCCGCCCCGAGCGCCGCCGCCGAGTCCCTCGACCTCATCCGCGAAGACCTCGGCGACTGCCGCCGCTGCCGCCTGCACGAGGGCCGCAACAAACTGGTCTTCGGCGTGGGCAACGAACAGGCCAGGCTCGTGTTTGTCGGCGAGGGTCCCGGAGCGGATGAGGATGCACAAGGAATTCCGTTTGTCGGCCGGGCCGGCCAGTTGCTCACCCAGATGATCGAGGGCACGGCGCACAAGGAGGGGATTCCCCTGCTCCGCAAGGACGTCTACATCTGCAACGTGGTGAAGTGCCGGCCGCCGGAGAACCGCACTCCCTTACCCGATGAGATGGAGACCTGCGGACCGTTCCTGGTGCGCCAGCTTCTGGCCATCCGGCCCAAGGCCATCTGCCTGCTCGGCGCAACCGCCGCCAAGGCGCTGCTGGAACGCAAAGAGGGCGTCACCAAGCTGCGCGGCAACTGGTACCGCTGGCGCGACATCCCGGTCATGGTCACCTATCACCCCTCTTACCTCCTGCGTCCCTACAACCAGTCCGCCAAGCGCGAGGCGTGGGAAGACCTCAAGAAGGTGTTGCACTATGTCTACGACTGAATCTCACCGCGGGCTTTTCATCACCTTCGAAGGCATGGACGGAAGCGGCAAGACCACGCAGATGCGCATGCTCGCCGAGCGTCTCCGGCAGGCGGGCCACGAGGTGCTTGAGAGTTACGAGCCAGGAGGAACGCGCATCGGGACACAGGTCCGCCGCATTCTGCTGGATTCGGCCAATCAGGAGCTTTGCCCCACTGCCGAGCTTCTGCTGTACTTCGCCTGCCGGGCGCAGAACGTGGACGAGTGGATCCTGCCGGCCCTGCGGGGAGGTCAGGTCGTTCTCTCCGACCGTTTCACCGACTCCACCCTGGTTTATCAGGGTGTGGGGCGCGGCCTTGGAACGGACGTGGTCCTCAACCTGGACCGGATCGCCTGCCGCGGCCTTGTCCCCAACTTGACCCTGCTGTTCGACATCGACCTGGAGACAAGCCTGGCGCGGGCGCAGGCTCGCAATCGGACTGTCCAGCAAAGCGGCGGAGTTGCGGAAACGCGCATGGACGACCAGGAGATCGAATTCCACCGGCGCGTCCGGGAGGCCTATATCGAGCTTGCCGCAGCCGAGCCGCGCCGCTTCGTCGTGATCGATGGCCGTCCGGATGTGGAAACAGTCGCCGGAGCCGTGTGGGAGGCCGTGAAGGGGCGGCTTGCGAGACTCCATGTTTGAGGGCTTCTACGGCAACGAGAGGGTGACCGCCGCGCTCGAGCGCATGGTGGCGCAGGACCGCCTCCCGCAGACCTTGCTCTTGGCGGGCCCGGAGGGGGTTGGAAAGGCGACGCTGGCGCGCCGCCTGGCGGCGGGCCTGCTCGGGGACCGGGAGAAGATCGAGCAGGACGACCTGAGCCTTCCCTCCAATCTTTCGCTCATCGAGGAACGGGAGAAGTGGCCCGCCGAACGGCGCGCGGAAGATCCACTCCTGTTCGCCTCGCATCCGGACTTTCTCACCTTCCCTCCGGACGGCCCGCTGCGGCAAATCACCATCCAGCAGATGCGGCGTCTCAAGGATCTGGCGCAGTTCAAACCACGACGCGGCTCAAGACGCCTGTTTCTCATCGACCACCTCGACCGCGCCAACGAGCAGGCGGCCAATTCCCTACTCAAGACGCTGGAGGAGCCGCCCGATCACCTGACACTGGTGATCACCGCCGAAAACGCCCAGGACCTGTTGCCGACCATCCGGTCCCGCGCCGTCCCCTTCTATCTGACGCCGGTAACGGCTGAACAGATGAAGCTGTTCGTTGCTAAGCGCCGTCTTGACCAGCCCGAGCGCCGCATCGCTTTGGCCGGCGGCAGGCCCGGCGTTGCGGTCGCGCTGGATCTGGAGGAGTACGACCGCCGTCGCGACGCGATGCTCGGGATGCTCGAGTCCGCCTCGGGCGCGGCCTCTTTCAGCGCCTGGCTCGACCACGCCGACGCCGTCACCGGCCGCCGGGAGGAGAAACTGGAAGACCACCTCAAAGTGCTATATGGTCTGCTTTCGGATCTGCTGGCGATCCGCGAGGGCTCCGGTGAAATCTGCAACGCGGAAGTTCGCAGCCGGCTTGAAGCGCTGGCCGGGCGTGTTTCGTTCCAGTGGATCCGCTCGGCGGTCGCCAAGACGGACGAAGTTATCAGCCTCCTCCGCCGCAATATCCAGAAGGGAATCGCCCTCGACGCCTGGGTCTTATCCCTCCGCGGGGCGGGCCTTTAGGCTGCCGCCGGGCTTCCGCCCGGCGCGCTATCTCAACCCGGCCACGAGGTCGCCTGTCTGGCCCAACAGCTCCAGCCGCGCGGCCTCCAGGGTGTAGCTGCTCTCGAGGAACGCCAGCCATTTGTCGTCCTCGGCCACCCGTGCCTCTTCCACCTGCCGCAGCGAGACCTTCCCTTCCTCCATCTGCGCCAGCAGCACCGACAACTGCTCCCGCGCCACTTCCAGGTCCAGCCGCGCCACGTCCCTCGCCGTCTCCGCCTGCTTCACCTGCTGGTACTGACGCCGCGCCCGGATCGCCACCCGGCTGCGCGCCGACTCGAGTTCCAGCCGTAGCCTCGCCGCTTCCGTCTCGGCCTGCGCCACCTGCGCCGCCACGCCCGGCCCTGTGAACAAGGGGATCTGGAACGACACCCCGAGCTGCCCGTTGTGCCTCTGGAACTTGCGGAAGAAGTCTTCGTAGTTATTGAACCGCCCAAGCAGCGCATACTGCGCCACCAGATCCACGCGCGGCAGCCTGGCCGCTTTCTGCGCCCTGATCTCGAAACCCTTGGCAGCCATGGCGGACTCCAGGCGCCGCACCTCGGTACTCGCCGCCAACGCCGCTTCCGCGCACGATTCCTCCGTCTGCGGCAGCGCTGCCGCCGCCCCGCGGTCCTCGGCTGCGACTCGAATTCGCTCGCCCGGCCTGGCGCCGATGAGCGCTCCCAGCAACTCCTCGGCGTACTCCCGGTCAGCTTCGAGCGCTTGCACTCGCTGGCGCGCCCGGGCAAGATTCAGACCGGCCCGCTTGGACTCGATCGGCAATTCCCGTCCGCCTTCCACCCGCAGCGCGACCGCCTGCCCGATCCGTTCCAGGCTGGCGACCTGCTTGCGCACCATATCCGCCGCCTTTGCCGCGCGTTCCGCATCCAGATACGTCAGCGCCGCGCGAAGCACGACCTCGTCCCTCTTCGCCGACGTCTCAATCGCGGCGCCCCGCGCGTTCTCCCTTGCCTGCGCCACCAGGTTCGTCTGCTGCCGGTTGAACAGGAACTGGCTCGCCTGCGCCTGGATGATCGAAGGCGTCGACCCTTCGATGCTCATCGGGATGCCGCTGCTGTAAGCCAGCCCGCTCCCCGCCGCCACCTTGGGGTAGAACGGGTCCCTCGTCGCGCGCGCGGCCTCGGCGGCCTTTCGCTCGTTCAGCCGCATCATCGCGACCTCGGGATTCTGCTTCGCCGCAAGGTCCACCACTTCCTTCAGCGTCAAGACCCTCTCCTGAGCACCGGCAACACCTGCCGCCATCAGGACCGCGACCGCGAATCTGTGCATGAGGATTGTCCCTCCTATTCGTATCGAAGCGCTTCTGTGGGATTCAGCCGCGCGGCGCGATTGGCGGGCAACAGGCCGAACACCAGCCCGACCAGGCAACTGACCGCGAAGGCTACTACGATCGAGGTGATCGAGATGGGCACGCGCACGCCTTCAGCGAAGAATTGCACGCTGGCCGGCAGCGCCACCCCGACCAGGATTCCGACCAACCCGCCCGAAAGGCTCAGCAGTATCGCTTCGAGCAGGAACTGCTGGAGCACCACCCGGCGCGAAGCACCCACCGACATCCGTATTCCGATTTCGCGCGTCCGCTCCGTCACCGTCACCAGCATGATGTTCATGATCCCTATGCCCGAGATGATCAGCGCGATGGCCGAGATCAGGATCAGGACAATGGTGAGGATCAGCGCGATGTTCTGGGCCGTATCCAGGATCGCGGTCAGGTTGTCGACGTAATACCGCGCGCCCGCCCTGTGCCGGCTCTCGAGCAGAGTCTTCACCGCCGCGGTCACCTGCACCACATCCTCGGCTCGCCGGACCTGAACGTACATCGGGTCGATGCGCTCCACCGGTGCGAAGTACCGGATCACGCTGAGCGGAATCAGCACGCTTTCACTGGCCATCTCCGAGAAGCCGAAACTGGAGACTCTCTCCCGGAACGTGCCGATCACCGTGAATTGTATGCCGTGGACCTTCAGAATCTGCCCCACGGCGGCTTCCTGACTGCCGTACAGCCTCTGTGCCAACTTCTCTGTGAGCAGCGCTACCTTCTGCCGCAGGCTGACGTCGCTCCAGTCCATCCAGCGTCCGGAGAGCAGAACCAGGTTCCTGACCGAGTAGTAGTACTCGTCCGAGCCGATGACCTTTACGTCCTCCTCGCGGCCCCCGATCAGCATGCGGTCAAACTGGGCGATGACCCCCGTCGCCGCGACAATCTGCTCTCCGAACCGCTCGCGTACCGCCTCGATGTCCGCGATCTTCACGAAATCGGCGTCCACGTCCACGCCCGGCTGTCCGCCGCTCTCGTAGTAGGCGTAGATCAGGTTGGAGCCGATCCCCCGGATCTGCTCCAGGATGAAGTCGCGGCTGGTGAGGGAGATCGTAACCACCAGGATGACGGATGCGTTGCCGATTACCATGCCGAGCGCGGTTAGCAGCGACCGCACCCGGTTGGCGCTCAAGGCCCGCAGGCTGAAGCGCAGTGCCTCACCGATCTGCATGGCTCTCCACGGATCTCCCTTGCTTTGCCAGAAACTCGGCCAGGTCCTTCCTGCGGCTTGGATTGTCGGGCTCCATCTCAAGGGCCTTACGGAAATGCTCTTCGGCGGCCTTGAGGTCTTTCTTCTTCATCGCGATCTGCGCCATACGGTAGTGATACTCGGGCGGATCGAGGTCTTTCAATCTCTCCGCCAAGGCTACAGCCTTGTCGATACCGCCCCCGAGGAAACCGGGGGCTCCCAGGTAGTAATCCAGCAGATCGCCGCCCGCTTCTCTGCTCTTGGGATTCAGCGCCACGGCCTGCTCAAAACTCTTCCTGGCTTTCACGGCGAGTCCGGGAGCCGTGACGAAACTGGAGGTCTCCGCGCGCCTTCCGTAGGCCCGTCCCAGCCACAGGTGCAATTCGAAGTCGCCGGGAGACTGGCGCACCAACTCTTCCAGCATTTCACTGGCCCGCTTGTACTCCTTGCGCTCGTAAAGCTGGCGGGCGCGCTCCAGGCTCGCCTTCTCATCCGCGCCGAACGCGGCCGACAAGACAGCCAGAATCAACAACTTACGCATACATTCCCATTCTACCGCCCGATCCTGCACACAGACAGTCCCCCCTGCTGGTAAGGACATGCCAGCCCCTGGGGCGACGCGCGAGCCAGCAGGACCCAGCTTACTCCGTACCTGGTCTTCAGCCCCTCAAAGTCCGCTGCCTGAAACCGCGACATGCCCCGCTGGGCTTCGACCTGGGCGAGCCACTCCTCCGCAAGCTCCGGCATCAGGCTGGCAGGACCGCTGTCCTTGGCCGCGTCCGCCAGGCGGCTCCTCTGCGCCAATACGCGGAAGCCCTGGTGATCCTCTCCCGGCAGGGACATGTACTCGGGATCGAGCGCAAACAGCGCGTCCTTCGGCGTGTTCGTTCGGATCCACCGGAACACCCTCACCCAGGGATTCGGCGAGTCAGTCCAAGGCCACTCCAGGTGCGGCGTCGCCGGGAAGAGCTGCCTCTGCGCGTACCACATGCCGCCGGACAGCGGAACCAGCAGCAGGGCCCAGCGCCAGGCGTGCCGCTTCAGAACATACTCACCCAGCAGCCCTCCAATGAGCAAGAACATCAGGATGTAGACAAGGTGAAGGCTGCGCATCGGCTGGGTCCTACTCAGCGAGGCCAGGCCGGGCAGACACACCGCCAGCCCCGCCACCAGGAAGACCGCCTGGAAGATCACCAGCGCGCGACCGAGAGTCTGAATTGGGCCAGGCCGCTGGCGGCCGATCCACGCCAGAATCGCCATCGGGGCAATCGCGCCAATCCACTCGTACCACGCCCATTTCGTGATCATGTGGTACGGCAGCTTCTTCAACACTTCTTCGTATGCGGGTGTGACCGGCGCCAGCAGGAACACTCCGGCCACAGCCAAGCTTTGCCGGACCCGCACCAGTTCATAGCTTCCCCATAGCGCCGCCGCCAGCACGCCCATGAGCGGATGCACCGCTACGGTGAACAACGCCCACAACAAGGCCCTCCCGCGCCTGCCTTCAAGCGCCGTCGCCAGCACGAGAACGGCGCCCGGCGTCGCCAGCGACCGCGAAGTGAGATATTGGTCCATGATGTACAGGGCCGTCCCTGCGACGGGGATCGTGAGAAGCCCTGCCACCAGCGCCACTCCTCCCCACACCGCCGGGCTCCCGCGGAAGCACAATCGCGCGATCCGGTGGCAGGCCCACAACAGCAGGAAGATGCTGGCCAGGTGCCACGCCAGCAGCGCCACCCCGACTGGCAGATGACTCAACCGTATGGAGCCCGCCACGAGGTAGGGGAACAGCGTCAGGCGTGCGTGGGCCAGCGCAAAGGCAGCATCGTGCGGGTACAGCGACGGATCGAGCAGCTTGAACACACTGGGCAAGTAGACCTCGGCATCCTCGGCCGCCGGATGGTAGCCGTGCACCATCACCGCGCCGATCGTCAGGGCCAGTAGCGCAAACAGGTGAGCCGGCTTCATTGCTACAATGTCCCTTTACCTCGCCGTGCTTCCTTCTGAGTCTCGCACAAGCCAGCCGCAACGCCTGCTCGTGAGCGGCAATGAGGCCGTGGCCCTCGCCGCGCGCGATGCGGCGGTCCGGCTCGGAACGGGCTACCCGGGAACCCCCTCCACCGAGATCCTCGAAGCCTTTTCCGAGTACGGCGGAAAGGCGCAGTGGGCGCCCAACGAGAAGGTCGCCCTGGAAGTCGCAATCGGCGTGTCCTTCGCGGGCGCGCGGGCGCTGGTCACCATGAAGCACGTGGGCCTCAACGTCGCCGCGGACCCCCTGTTCACGGTGGCCTACACCGGAGTCACCGGCGCCCTGGTCGTCGTCTCCGCCGACGATCCGGGGATGGCTTCCAGCCAGAACGAGCAGGATAACCGCCGCTACGCCGTCGCCGCGGGCGTCCCCATGCTGGAGCCTTCCGATTCGCAGGAGGCCTACGACTCTACTCTCCTCGCCATCCTGGTCTCCGAGCGCTGGGGCGTCCCCACTCTGCTTCGCATGACCACGCGCGTGTGCCACTCGAAGACCGTGCTTTGTCGACGGGATCCCGTGGAAGCACCCGCTCCCCCCGCTTTCCGGCGTGACATACCCGGAAGAGTCATGATTCCCGCCTACGCACGGCCCGCGCACCAGCGCTTGCGCGCGAAGCTGAGCTCGATCGCCGCGTGGAACGAGTCCTCGGGTCCGAACCGCAAGCAAGATGGCAGTTCCGAGCTCGGCATTGTCGCTTCCGGCGTCGCTTTCATGCATGCGCGCGAGGCCGCGCCCGACGCCGCCATACTGAAGCTGGGCATGACCTACCCCCTGCCCGTCGAAGCCATTCGGAGGTTCGCCGCCTCCGTCGATCGCTGCGTGGTGGTGGAAGAGGGCGACCCCTACCTGGCCGATGCCATCCGCGCGGCGGGTATCCCGGTCGAATCCGCACCCGAGATGTATCGCTTCGGCGAGCTGAACGTCGCCCGCGTGCGCCGCATCCTGGCGGGCGACCTAAGGCCTGAACCGCCTGCTCCCGCCGGTACGCCCCCCAGCCTGTGCAGGGGCTGCCCGCACCGCGTGGTCTTCCAGGCTCTGCATGACCTGGACTGCATCGTCTCGGGGGACATCGGCTGCTACTCGCTCGGCGCGCTCCCGCCTTTCGAGGCCATGGACACGCTGGTGTGCATGGGCGCCGCCGTCGGCGTGGGCCTGGGTCTGCGTCACGCTCTGCCTCCCGGCGAGGCGCGGCGCGTGGTCAGCGTGATCGGCGACAGCACCTTCGTTCACAGCGGCATCACCGGCCTGGTCGAGATGGTCTACAATCCGCCGCCGGGCGGGCACCTGCTGCTGATCCTGGACAACAGCACCACCGCCATGACCGGGTTGCAGGAGCACCCCGGCACCGGCCGCACGCTCGACCACCAGCCCACGGGCAAGGTGCGTTTCGAGGAACTGGCGCGGTCGCTCGGCGTCCCCCGGGTGCATGTGCTGGACCCCACCCAGGATCCGGCTCGCTTCCGGGAGCTGGTGAAAGAGTGCCTGGATTCGGGAGAGCTCTCCATGATCGTGGCGCGGCGCGACTGTCTGCTGGCGGCCCGTCACATCAGGGAGTACTCCAAGTGCGAGGCGAACGATGAGTGAAGGCGCGGTCGTCAACGTGGTGATCGCCGGCCTCGGCGGCCAGGGCGTGCTCAAGGCCTCCGACATCGTGGCGCTCGCGGCATTCCACGCCGGACTCGACGTCAAGAAGAGCGAGGTCCACGGAATGAGCCAGCGCGGCGGCTCCGTCGCCAGCGATGTGCGCTTCGGCGCCCGGGTGCTGAGTCCCATGGTCCCCCCCGGCGAAGCGGACTACCTCGTGCTCCTCGACCCCGGACAACTGGATGCCAACCGCGGCCTGCTCAAGAGCGGAGGTATACTGATCCATCCGGGTCTGATCGATCCCGCCGCGCTTCCCTCGGCGCGCAGCTTGAACGTGGCGCTGGCGGGAGTGCTCAGCAGCCGCCTCAGCATAGCGGAGGAGCACTGGCTCGCCGCAATACGCCAGAGTCTCGCTGAGCATCTTGTCGAAGCCAACGTCGCCGCGTTTCAGGTGGGGAGGAGGACGGCCTTGCCGGAGTCTTCATATGATCGCAACGAGTAAAGCCGCAGCAACGCTCTTCAACCCGGCCAGCGCGCCGGACTATGTACCCAAGCCCCTGCTGCGCAGTTTGCAGTTGGAGCGTCTTCAGTCCGTGGTGCGCCGTGCATACGAAAGGGTTGAGCCGTACCAGGCCCGGATGCTGGGGTGCGGCGTAACGCCACCCGGCATCGTCTCCCTCGGCGACATCTCCCGGTTGCCCTTCACGGTCAAGGCCGACCTGCGCGACAACTACCCCTTCGGGCTCTTCGCCAGCCCCATGGAGGACATCGTACGCCTGCACGCCTCCAGCGGAACCACCGGCAAGCCGATTGTCGTGGCCTACACGCAGAGCGACGTGGACGTATGGACCGATGCCATGGTCCGCACCCTCGCCGGCTGCGGGCTCGGCAAAGGCGACGTCATCCAGAACGCATACGGGTACGGGCTGTTCACCGGCGGCCTAGGTGCCCACTACGGCGCCGAGGGGTTGGGCGCGACGGTCATCCCTATCTCGGGCGGCAACACCGACCGGCAGATCATGGTCATGAAGGACTTCGGCGTCACTGCCATTTGCTCGACGCCGAGCTACTTTGTTCACCTGGTGGAACGCGCCGGCGAGCTCGGCATCGACATGCGCAAGCTCCCCTTGAAGGCCGGCGTCTTCGGCGCGGAGCCATGGAGCGAGTCGATGCGGCGGCACATCGAGTCCGCAACGCACATCAAGGCCTACGACATCTATGGCCTCAGCGAGATCACCGGTCCCGGTGTCGCCTTCGAGTGCATCGAGCAGAACGGCCTCCACGTCCTCGAGGACTATTTCTATCCCGAGATCGTCGATCCTGCCACCGGCCGCCCCCTGCCCGAAGGCGAGGAAGGCGAGCTCGTCCTGACCACCCTGAGCAAGATGGCCATGCCGATCCTGCGCTACCGCACGCGCGATATCACCGCCGTGATTCCGGAAGAGTGCCCGTGCGGCCGCACGTTGCGGCGCATCCGCCGGATTACCCGCCGCAGCGACGACATGTTTATTATCCGCGGCGTGAACGTCTTCCCATCCCAGGTGGAGACGGCCCTGCTCGCCGTGGAAGGGACGGTGCCCCACTATCTGATCATCCTCACGCGGGAAAAGGGACTGGATCAGATGGAGGTCCAGGTGGAAGTCACCCCGGAGGTCTTCAGCGACAAGATCGGCGCGCTGGAGCAGTTGCAGGCGCGACTGGTGCATGCCCTGGACCAGGTCCTGGGGATCAGGGTGGAGGTGCGGCTGGTCGAGCCGCGCGGCATTCAGAGAAGCGAGGGCAAGGCCAAGCGGTTGATCGACCGCCGCAACCTGGCCGACTGACGAGGCCGTTATGAAGATCCAACAACTGTCGTTGTTCCTGGAGAACAAGCCCGGACATCTGCTGGAGCCGTGCCGCCTCCTGGCGGACGCCGGCGTGAACATTCGTACGCTCACCCTGGCCGATACCCAGCAATTCGGGATTCTGCGGATGATCGTCTCCGACCCGGCCAAGGCCACCGCCGTACTCAAGGAGAAAGGTTACGTGGTGGCAGTGACCGAAGTGCTCGCCGTCGAAGTCCCGGATAGTCCGGGCGGGCTGGCCCACATGCTGGAAACTATCGCAGGGAGCTCCGTCAACATCGAGTACATGTATGCCTTCACCTTTGGACGGCAGGGCAAAGCCGTGCTGATCTTCCGCTTTGACGATCCCGACCAGGCCATGACGCACCTCCAGCGTGGCGGCATCAACGTTATCGACAGCGTGGAGATATACAACTTCGAGGCCCGCGGATGAGCCTGGCCCGCTCCATACATGAACAGATGCAGCGCGGCAGTTGGGTCCGCCGCATGTTCGAAGAAGGCGCCCGGCTGAAAGCGGAGCGAGGCGCCGATCGAATCTTCGATTTCACGCTGGGCAATCCCGACGTCGACCCTCCATCTGAGGTCCTGGCGGCTCTCTCCCGCCTCGCGACTCAAAACCCTTTGGGCGTGCACGGCTACATGCCGAACGCCGGCTACCTGAGCGCGCGCGCTGCCGTCGCCGCCCATCTTGCCTCCCGGACGGGGCTGCCGTTCACCGCGGATCACGTCATCATGACTGTCGGCTCTGCCGGCGCATGCAACATTTTCCTCCGCTCGGTGCTGGACCCCGGCGATGAAGTGATCGTGCTGATGCCGTGTTATTCGGAGTATCCGTTCTACGTCCTGAATCACGCCGGGCGCCTAGTGGCGGTCGAGACCGGCGAGGATTTTCTACCGGACGTCGGACGCATCGCGGCGGCAATCACCCCGCGCACCAAGGCGATCATCCTGAACAGCCCCAACAATCCGACAGGCCGTATCTACCCCGAGCCGCTTCTGCGGGACCTGGACCGTTTGCTCTCGGGCCTCGATCATCCGGTGACCGTCATCAGCGACGAGCCCTACCGGCCGATCACATTTGACGGCCGCACTCACCCGGAGATCCCGGCCCTGATCGGCCGCACCGTCATCGCCGACTCATGGTCGAAGACCTTTGCCATCCCGGGAGAACGGATCGGATACCTGGCCCTTTCGCCGCGCCTGCCCGAGGCGGCGGCGCTCATGGATGCCTGCATCTTCGCCAACCGCATCCTGGGATTCGTCAACGCTCCGGCTTTGTGGCAGAGAGTGGTGACCGAGACCATCGATTGCTCGCCGGACATCAGCAGCTACCAGCAGCGCCGGGACCTCATGTATGATGGCCTGCGCCGCATCGGGTACGAAGTCCAGAGGCCCGAGGGCACGTTCTACATCTTCCCCAAGACCCCCATCCCGGACGACATTGCGTTCATGCGCATCCTTCTGGAGGAAGGAGTATTGGCCGTGCCGGGTTCCGGCTTCGGCCGCAGCGGGCACCTGCGGCTCTCGTTGACCGTCCCACAGGAAGTGATCCAGCGATCCCTTCCTGCCTTCGAGCGAGCGCTTGTCCGCTGCCGTTAACTGATTCCATGAATCGAGTCATCATTCTTGCCCTCTTCGCGGTTCTGCGGCTCTGCGGTCAATCCGAGAACGGCCGCACCATCGAGTTCGGTTTCGAGTACCGGATACGAAACGAAAACTGGAACAACCTGTTCGATTTCAACGACAGCCTCGACGACCAGCGCGTGCAGGTGCGTCACCGCGGCCGCATCTGGATGAAGGCGCCGGCCTCCAGCAACGTCGACGTGGTCATCGGGTTGAACCAGGAAACGAACCAGATCCTTACGCCCGACCGCCCGTTTCAGCTTGACGAAACGGTCTTCGAGACGGCTTATGTGGACATCAAGAAGCTGTTCGTGAAAGGGCTGACTTTGCGCGTCGGGCGCCAGAACCTGATCAAGAACGAAGGCTTTCTGATGCTGGAAGGCAGCCCCGGCGACGGCTCGCGGACCATATACTTCAACGCCGCTGTGCTTGGGTACGCGTGGAAGAAGTCCAAGCTGGAGCTGATGGCGATCTCCAATCCCCGGACGGACCGGTATCTTCCGCGCATCCACGACCGCCGCAAAGCCATCTTCGATTGGGGGGAACAGGCGATCGGGAGCTACTACACCGACAACAACCTCAAGAACACCTCCATCGAGGCCTATTACTTCTACAAGAAAGAGACGGGCGATCTCAGGCCTCCCACGCATTTCCAGTACCAGGGGGACCGGCACATCTCGACCGGCGGCGGACGCGTCGTGCACAGGCTCCCACACGGTCTGAGCCTCAACGGCGAGCTTGCCCTCCAGTGGGGTGCGCAGCGCCCGAACATGACCATCGCAGGCCGGGGCGGCTACGCCTACGTGAAGAAGACCTTCGGCGGAGGGCGGCACTACGTCCTCGGCGGCTATATCGGCATGTCCGGCGACGACCCGTCGACGACCAACAAGGTGGAAGGCTGGGATCCGCTGTTTTCCCGCTGGCCCAAGTGGAGCGAGATGTATATTTACAGCCAGTTCCGCGAGAAGGGCCCCAGCTACTGGACCAATACAAGCATGTGGCAGGGCGAACTCGGCTACTCTCCCATCAAGCCCGTTACCGTCCGTCTCACCTACTACCGGATGAACGCCTACTACCCGTTCCGCGCCGGGAGCCCTCTGACGTTCGGGACGGGCTCTGTGCGAGGGGATCATCCGCAGATCCGCGTGGACTGGAACCCGAACAAGTACGTGAAGACGCACGTGCTTTACGAACACCTCGTGCCGGGCAACTTCTACTCGGTCGGTTCGCAGTCCTACTTCCTGCGGTTCGAGGCCATCTTCACCTACACGGGCTCGGTCAAGATCGGCCGCCATTCCTAGGCCGCCAAGTCGAAGACCGCGATTTGAGCAACAATAGCGGTTATGCGCATACCGACTTCGATCCTGATTCTAGCCGCCACCGCGCTGTGGGCGAGCAGTACGCGGATGCCCGACGGGCGGGAGTTTCCGAACTGGGAGAAGCCGCTTCAGTTCTCCAAGACCTACTACGTGGACGGCAACGCTGCCAATGCGGATGACAACGGCCCCGGAACCAGGGAGCGCCCGTTCCGCACCATCGGCAAAGCCGCCGAAGTCTTGCAGCCCGGCGAGCGGGTGGTGATTGCCGAAGGCGTCTACCGCGAGTGCGTGCGGCCGGCCCGCGGCGGAACGGGGCCCGACAGGATGATCAGCTACGAGGCCGCCCCCGGCGCCAAGGTGATCATCAAAGCCTCGGCCGTGCTGAAGGACTGGAAACCGAGCACCGGTTTTGCGATGGGTGGCCGGCGGGGTGACCCGGGAGCGCAGGATCCGGGCAAGCTCAGAATCTGGGAGACCCGGTTGGATCCGAAGCTGTTTGCCGACGACGGCTACAACCCGTTCGCCATGGTGAACGTAATCCAGGACCGCTACTGGCTCAACTACGGCCGCATCGACATGGCGCCTTACTTCCGCCGCCGGGGGATGGTTTTCGTCGACGGAAAGCCGCTCGAACCGGTCGAGCTTTTCAGCCACCTGATTGCCCCCTCGACCCGCTCGTTGAACTTCTTCAGCGAAGTACGCTGGACGCCTCTGTTCGACGAGATCGGCGGCGCGGGTGGAAAGCTGTTCGTCGAGAACACCGGCCTTAAGCTGCACATCCGCCTGCCGAACGACGACAGCCCCGATAAGTACTTGATCGAGGCCACCGTGCACGAGCAGGCCTTTGTGCCCGTGGAACGCTACCAGGGCTACATCCGCGTCAAGGGCCTCACCTTCATGCACGCGGGCAACGGGTTCCCGGTGCCCCAGCGCGGCATGGTCTCGACCAACCGGGGGCACCATTGGATCTTTGAGGACAACGTCGTCGAGTGGGCCAACAGCGTGGGCCTCGACGTCGGCAACGAGGATTGGGGCGCCGCGCCGCCGCCGGACATGGTCGGCGGCCACCTCGTCCGCCGCAACACCTTCCGCTACTGCGGCATCGAGGGCATCGGCGGAACGGGCGGGCCACGGGACGTGCTGGTGGAGGGCAACCTTTTCGAGTGGATCGGGTGGCAGAACGCCGCCAACATGTCGGAGTCGGCGGCCATGAAGATGCACAACGCCGACAACGTGCTGTTCAAGAACAATGTTGTGCGGCGCGTCCGTTACGGAAACGGCGTCTGGCTCGACATCATGAACGTCAACTGCCGCCTGACGGGCAACGTCTTCGCCGACATCCCCGGCACGGTGAACCCGCACGCCATCCATATCGAGGGCAGCCAGCGCGTCAACCAGATCGACAACAACATCTTCATGAAGATCAGGGCCGGAGTGCTGATCCGGGACACCAACAACGTGATCGTGGCGCACAACCTGTTCATCGACTGCGAGGACGCGGGAGTGACCAGCACCTCGGGCCTGGGCGGACCCCGCCTGATCGGCGGCCATACCAACGACGGGCGCGGCAACCGGATCTTTAACAACATATTCCACAACACGGGCCGCGCCGCCATCGAGTTCACCAACGCCTTCAACCAGTCCGACGGCAACGTCTTCAGCCGCATGGGCGGCGGCTTCCTCCGCATTCTCCGGCCCGAGCCGCAGGAGTGGCTCGACCTGGAGTACTGGCGGGAACAACGAGGCTGGGACAAGGCCGGCGCCATGTCGGAACTGGATGTCGCCTACGACATCGGCGCACTGGAGTTGACCCTGGTCCCGCGCGGCAAGCTGGCGCGAGTGCCCCTCTTCAACAACATCGACACGGACATGTTCGGGAAAGCAGCCGGCGCCGAGCGCCTTCCCGGCCCATTTGCAGACCTCGAAGCAGGCTACAGAAGCCGGAAGATTGATCCCCGCTGATCAGCGGGCCGCCTCGACCTGCATGCGCCGCTGGCGCTCGTAGCGCAGCCGCATGCGGTACTCCTGATAGAGCGTGGCAAACGCCGCCCAGTAGTAGCCGGAGACGAACAGGGCCAGGAACGGCAGGGCCATGTAGTTCAGGCTGTCGATGGCCCAGTAGATCGTGTACAGGAAGTAGGTGCCGATCCCGATCTCGATGAACGGCAGCCAGCCGCTCTTGCGCCGGTACTTGACGTCCTCCACCCGGCCTTGATCGCCGGAGATGGCGTACTTGGCCGTGCGCACGAAGCTGCTCTTGATCCCGAACAGCGCCTCCAGGACCGCTCGGGTGTTGATCACCGCGAGGCCCACCCCGACCGCCAGAAGCGCCGGGATCATGAAGATCGACCGCTTCCACGTCTTCGGACGGAGCTCCCGCTGCGCCATGAGGTAGAACGCCGACAGCGAGAAGAACGAGGCGACGATCAGCGGTAAATCGATCAACACCATCTGCCACCAGCCGATATAGAAGCGCACGATCATCACCGGCACCATCAGGGCCGAGACAACCATCATCAGCGGGTAGGAAATGTTCGGGGTCAGATGGAAGATCGCTTCGGCCTTGTGGCGCCAGGAAATCGGAGCACGTAAGATCGCGGGCAACAGCTTCTTGGCGGTCTGGACCAGGCCCTTGGCCCAGCGCGACTGCTGCACCTGGAAGGCGTGCATCTCGACGGGAAGTTCCGAAGGGCAATCCAAGCCCGGCAGGTAGACGAACCGCCACCCCTTGAGTTGCGCCCGGTAGCTGAGGTCGCAATCCTCGGTCAGGGTGTCGTGCTGCCAACCGCCCGCGTCCTCGATCATCTTGCGCCGGAGGACACCGCCGGTGCCGTTGAAGTTGAAGAACAGCCCGCGGCCGCAACGCGCGACGTGCTCGAGAACGAAGTGCCCGTCCAGCAGCATAGCCTCGACCTCGGTCAGCACGTTGTACTCACGGTTGAGGTAACTCCAGCGGGTCTGCACCACGCCCACGGACGGATCGGCGAAGTGATGGACGGTCCGTTTCAGGAAGTCGGCGGGAGGGACGAAATCGGCGTCGAACACGGCGATGAGCTCGCCGGTGGCGGTCTCGAGTCCCTCCTGCAACGCGCCGGCCTTGAAGCCTTCGCGGTTGGCGCGATGGCGATACTCGATAGGGTGCCCCGCGGCGCGGAAGCGCTCGACGAGCGCTTCGGTGAACGGGTGCGTGTCGTCGGTGGAATCGTCGAGCACCTGGATTTGCAGCAACTCCTTGGGGTAGTCCAGCTTGACCACCTCTTCGATCAGCCGCTGGACGACGTACCTCTCGTTGTACAGGGGAAGCTGCACGGTCACGCGCGGGAGCTTCTCCAGCCGCTTGGGGGGCTCCACGGGGAGATGCTTGCGGACCTTAAGGTAGCTGCGCATGATCTCATAGCGATGCATCCCGTAGATGGAGAGCACCACCATGATTCCGAAGTAGGGGATGAGCAGCGACCAGTCGAACCAACTGAGCTGATGAATTCCCGAGAAGGTGTCGTCGTTCAGCGCGTTCACCGCCCGGTCGATGGGCGAAGAGGCGAACAGGAGAGCCACAGGGCTCAAGGCTGCAAACATAGGAATCGGTTCCAGCGGTGCCTGCTCTCCAGGGTGGAGGCAATTGATTATAACCCGCCAGACTTTCAATGTATCTACTTTATGTGGGGTAGCGCAGGCCCCGCCGGGCAGTTCAGGCGGCTTCCTTCATCATGGCCACGATGACCGCCTCAACCTCCCGGGCTACGGGCAGAAGCGAAGGTGTGGCGAAGATCTTCATCAGCGCGGTGGGAAGGATGGTCGCCAGCCGGTAACCGTTGAACCCCCGGTAGACTGAGATGCGGCACGGAAGTGCCGTGGACACCGCCCCGTTGGCCTCCAGCACCTTCTTGGCCTGGTGCGGATTGCAGACCTCGTAGACCACGCACTCTCCGGCGAACTCCACACCTTTCTTGGCCATAGTTTCCTTCAGGTTATGAACGGCGACCACTCCGAACTGATGTCGGGCGGCGGCCTCGTGCAAGCCCTTGTCGATTGCTTCCAGGTTCTTGGCGGAATCTATTTCGAATAGCATCGCAACTCCATGGTAGTCCGAATGGAAGCGTCCTGGAACAGAATTCCACACGTTGTCGTACCTGTAATAGAATGAAGCGGTTCCCGGAGGACAAATGAGAGATCACGTCCGGATCCTCGCATATCTGCACATCGTGTTCGGTTCGCTGGGTCTGGTGGGCGCCCTTATCGTACTGCTCGTGTTCGGCGGCATTGCGGGGATCGTGGGGATGGCGAATCCGAACGATCCGGATGCGTTGCATGTTGCGGTCCCGATTATCGGGGTCGTCGGCTTCCTGATTTGTGCGTTCGTCGCGCTGGTCTCCATCCCCGGCATCATCGCGGGCGTGGGCCTCCTGAAGTTCCGGCCGTGGGCGCGCATGCTCGGGATCGTGCTGAGCGCGCTGGACTTACTGCACGTGCCCTTGGGCACGATTCTGGGGATCTACGGCTTGTGGGTGCTGCTGAAGCCAGAGACCGAGCAACTGTTCGCCTACACCGCCCAACCCCAGACGCGATGACTAGGTCGAGCCGGTCATTGCGCCCGCGGAGGGCTGGCAAAGTAGTCCCTGCGCTTCCCCGTCTTTCTCGCCCGCAGACCTCAGTTGTACGTGCTAGGCGGGAAGTTCAAAGCCCTTTCGGTAAGAGGGCCGCTGGAGAAACTGGTTGGCCTCGCTATCCGCAAACCTGCCGCGCTTGGCGTCGTAGCGCAGAAGCTTACCCTTGTTGCGGATGGCGATGTCACCCAGCAGCGCGATCTCGGAGATGATTCCGCCGTAGGCAAAATCGGCCGAGGTCGGCTTGCCCGCCTTCGCACACTCCACCCATTCCATCCAATGGCTGGTATCAATGCGCGGAATGGTCCTGGCGGGCCGTTTATAATCCCTGTTCAACTCCTCGGGAATGAGCTTCACCTGCTGCATCGCACCCGGCTTGCTCGCGTAGATGGGGCCGAACACAATGGCGCCGCTGGTTCCCACGATGATTCCGCCGCCCGTCGGCGGCTTATCTTCCGCCTTCCACCACTTCGTCAGCGGCGGCATCTTGTCGTTGTGGTGCCAGGTGAGCGTCACCGGCGGCTTCTTGCCCCGCGCCGGGAATCCGTACCGGACTACCGCGAAACGCGGGTACTTCTGGGTCTTGTCGGCGACCGTATCCCATTCGGCGTCCGTTCCCACCGCCTCGATCGTCTCCGGGAGCCCCAGGTCCAGCGCCCAGGCTATCGGGTCGATGTAGTGCGGGCCGTGGTCGCCCAACTTGCCCGCCCCGAAATCGTACCAATATCGCCACCGGTTCGGATGGTACATCGAATTGAACGGCCGGGAGGGCGCCGGCCCAAGCCACAAGTCCCAGTTCAGCTCGGGGGGAACCGGAACGTCGTCCTGAATGTGTTTCAGGTCGTCGTAGTAACTGGGGGAGCCCGGCCGGATCGTCTCGTACTCGTAGACGTGAGCCTCGCGCACGTCGCCGATAGCGCCGTCACGGACCCACTCGACAATGGCGCGGCAATCCTCCGAAGCGTGACCCTGCACACAGGTCGATGTGATGACCTTCTTGTGCTTCTTCTCCGCCGCCATCATGGCGCGGTTCTCCTGGACCGAGATCCCCAACGGCTTCTCGCAGAAGACGTGCTTGCCCATCTTCATCGCCGTGAGCACCGCCTGGGCGTGAGTGTGATCCGGGGTGCTCACCACCACGCCGTCGATCTGCTTATCCATCTCCTGGAGCATCACGCGCCAGTCGTCGAAACGCCTGGCCGAAGGGTACTTCTTGGCCAGGGAGGCGGCCGTGCCGATCATCCCCCGACCGCCGCTCGACTCGCGCCAATCGACATCGCACAACGCCACGATGTTCTGGCTGGCCATTTCGTTGATCTGGGTCCGGCCAGCCATCCCACACCCGATGAAGGCGAGGTTCATCTTCTCGCTGGGGGCGAGGACTCTTCCCCTGCCAAGCACCTGGGGCGGCAGAATCGTGAACCCTGCCGCCGCCGTGCCGAGGGCCAGCGCCCTTCTACGCGATAATTCGTCTGGGTGTCTCATGCGCGTGTCCTCCGCTAGCTGGGCAGCTCCCAGCCCTTGCGGTAGGTCCTCTTCACCGCCATCTTGTTGGCTTCTTCGCTGTTCCTGAAGCGGCCCGCCTTGCCGTCGTACTCCAGACTCTTGCCCGGCTCGGCGTTGGCTGCGTTGCCGATGATGGCGAGTTCCGACATGAGGCCCCCGTACTCGAGACTGGAACTGGCCTGCTTGCCGGCCTTGGCGCTATCCACCCAATCCGCCCAGTGGCTCTTCACGCGCGGCAGAGTTGGAGCCGGACGCCTGTACTCCTTGTTCAGTTCGGGCGGCCAAAGCCGGACGATCTCCGGCGTGCCCCAGCTCACGGCCTGCGACAGGTCGGTGGACGCCACCAGCGGCTTGCTGGCGTAAAGCGCGCCCCACGAGATCGCGCCCTTGCTGCCGAACATAAATCCGCCGCCTTGGGCGAGGATCTTGTCCGCGCCTTCTTTCCAGCCCGGAGGCTTCGGCACATCGAGCTCCTTGTTCGGGCCGTAGTGAAAGTAGACCTCCACGGGGGGCATCTTCCCGCGGGCCGGAAATGACCACTTGATCACGCCGCTCCAAGGGTATACTTCCTTGTTGGTCTTCCAGTCGTATCCCTTTTCCGGCTGAGCTTCAACGTGGGTTGGGTAACCAAGCTCCAGCGCCCACGCGACCGGGTCGACCAGATGGTCCACATAGTCACCCGGATTGCCGGTCCCGAAGTCCACCCAGGCGCGCCAGCGGTTCGGGTGGTAGATGGGGCTGTAGGGACGCACTCTTGCGGGCCCCAGGAACAGATCCCAGTGCAGCCCTTCGGGTACAGGGTGCTCCTGGGCCAGAAGCTTCGGAATGTTCTCGTAAGTGACGTCAAGCTTGGTCTGCGGCAGCGCCCTCGGGGAACTGGCAGTGTCCTTGTGGAATATGTGGACCGTCTTTACGTCCCCGATCGCGCCGTCCCGGAACCACTCCACGATCAGCCGAATATCCTCTGAGGAATGGCCCTGGTTGCCGACCTGCCCGGTCACCTTATACTTTTTCGCGAAGGCGATCATGCGCCGGGCTTCTTCGACGGTGCGGCACATGTTCTTCTCGACGTACACGTGCTTGCGCATCTTCATCGCCTGGAGCGCGATGCAGGCGTGCGTGTGGTCGGGGGTCGATATCACCACGCCGTCGATGTTCTTCTCCTGTTCCTGAAGCATCTTCCGGTAGTCTTCGTACCGCTTCGCGTTTGGGTACTTGCTTGCTGTCGCCACATTGCCGCGCGGCGCTCGTCCCGCCCGCGCAGGGGCGGGGGCGGTCCAGTCGATGTCACACACAGCAACAACGTTCTGGCCCAGGTCGGCAAGTTCCTGCAGGTTGAGCGCGCCCCGCATTCCGATACCGACGAACGCAAGGTTCATCCGTTCGCTGGGGGGCACTGTTCCCTGCCGGCCAAGTACATGCGCCGGCAGAAAAGTGAACCCGGCAACGCCGGCGCTTGCGGCAATCATGCCCCGGCGTGAAATCTCTCGCTTCATCCTCTCGACTCCTGTCTACTCGGACATAAATGGGGGCGGCCCACATCCTCTGTGAGCCGCCTCCGGTATTCAGTACTGTCCTTACCTCCTGACAGTCCTGTTAGAAAGTCAACCTCAGCACGAGCTGAATCAGTCTTGGGTCGTTGATTTGGCGTGTTACGTATCCCGTAGTCGGATTTGCCGCTGTCGTAACTCCCGTATTCGGCATCCCGAACTGCACCCGGTTGAAGAGGTTGTAGACCTCCCCCCGGAACTCCAGGTTGAACCGTTCGGTAATCGATGTCTTCTTGAGCAGCGAGAAGTTGAAGTTGTTGATGCCGTGCCCGCGAAGAGAGGGATGCCTGGCGCTGAGGTTCCCCAGCGTATAGCCGGCCGGAACCGAGAAGCACGCAGGGTTGAACCACTTCGTCAGCCGCGACTGGGCCGAGCCGCTGACCTTGGGATCGCAGCCGGGCACCACGTTGGGCCGCAGTCCAAGGCCGAAGCTGCTGGCATTGTTGGGGCTTGCGCTCAGCGCCAGCGGGTAGCCCATCTGGAAGGTACTCGCTCCGCTCACGCTCCATCCCGAGGAGAGCCTCTGCGTCACAGCGTTGCCGCCGTTGAGGAACTTCTGGCCCTTGCCGATCGGGAGATCGACCGCGTAACTCACGGTCAGCCGCTGCCGCGAATCGAAGCCAACCAGCGCCTTTTCTGCCCGCAGGTTAGCCGGATCCTGGAAGCTGGTGCCGGCACCCAAGCCGGAATCCAGCCAGGCCGTCGTGGAACTGACGTTGCCGAGCAGCTTGGAGAACGTGTAGGCCGCCAGGATGGTCCCACCCTTGGAGAAGCGCTTCTCGCCCTTCATCTGGAGTGCATGATAGGTTGAGTTGCCGACATATCCTCCACCTATCTGAACGTTTGTGTACTGCGGGAAGGGCCGCAGAAGCTGCCCTCGAGTTACAGTCGGCTGCGACAGCGTTCCGGTCTTTACGAGGCCGTAGAACGGATTGGCCACCTGGCTGTTCAGCCCGGAACCCAAGGCCAACTGCGAAACCGGCAGAGCGTTGATCTGATACGTGCCCGCCGGCAGGTGAACGCCGCTCGACCCCGCGTAAGCCGCCTCAAGGGCAATGTCACCCCACAACTGGCGCTGCACGGTGAAATTCCACTGCGACTGGTAGGGATAGGGAGCGCTCTTGAATGGAATGTTGGTGAGCCCGCCGCCGATCAACGCGGCCTGCGCCTCGTCTCGCGGCATGTTTCCCGGCGCCGAAACGAAGCCATTCGGATACGGATCGCTGAGCGTGTCGAACGGAGTGACGCCGTTGTCCTTGGTGGGAACCCAGGCCGTGCCCATCGAAGCGAGAGGCATCGCCCATGGGGATTCGCTGAACTGGAGGGTGGACGGCAGGATGTAAATGCCGCCGCCTGCCCGGATCACCGTCTTTTCGTTTAGCCGGTAGGCTATGCCCACTCGGGGAGCAAAGAGTTTGAAGTTCTCGTCCTTTACGCCCTTCTGCGGATGCTGGGGAGTAAGAACGAAATTCAGCGCTCCAAGAACGGGCTGTCCATTCACCGTGACCGACTTGGTCGCCGGATTGACCTCGTAAGGATTGAAGGAAGCGATGCGGTCCTTCCGCTCCCTCCAGACGCCGGGGATCTCCCAGCGGACGCCGGCGGTTATGGTTAGCTTGCTGGTGGCCATCCAGGAATCCTGCACGTAATACCCCTGGTAGTGCATGGATTCATAAGGACGAGCAAATGCCGTCTGGCTGCCGCTATTGCCGTAACCGAGCAGCATTGAAGCCAGACCATTCCCGCTTGCGCCCTGGTTGAGTGCGTTCTGGGAAGTGATCGCGGTCGTGAAAGCAAACGAGCCGCCGCCGAACGTCTGGTAATAGGTGTTCTGCATCAGACGCCAGTCGGCGCCGAACTTGAGCGTGTGCTTTCCCTTGACCCAGCTCAGGTTCGGCGTCAGCAGATAGTCGTTCTCCGTTGACAAGATGTGGAGGCCGCTCACGGTCTGGTATCCGCCGACACTGATGGACGGAATGGAAGCGTTCGCGCCGCCGTGGATAATGGGAAGCTGAGTGTCCATGTACTTCGGGAACCCGAACGTCTGGTTGAGATTGATTCCATCGTACGACTGACGGCGCCCATAAGGGAAGCGTATGTAGGACGCGCGGAGGTCGAGGATCATCGTGGGGCTGAGCATGTAGGTCGAGCCCGCCAGCAACTGGGTGGTGGTGAAGTACTCCGGAGCGTAGGGGTCGTTGGCGTAGATGCCGTTGCCGAACGGCGCGAACGCCAGGCTCTCCGAAGACCAGCGCGAATACCGCCCGAAGAGCCGGAGCTTGTCGGTCACCGTGTGGTCGACACGGGCGTTGACTTGATCGTTATTGCCTCCCTGAAGCGCGGGAACGCTGAAATTGAGGAGATGCGTGTACTGCTGCCCTCCGCTGGTAGGCTTTCCGATCAACGGGAAATCAATTAGCTTCTTGGCAACTGGGTCGAAACGGCTGGCCGGAATCTGATTGCCAGCGAAAGGCTGCCTCTGAATCGTCTGTCCGGAGGCGCAGGCGGGGTTGCCGTGCGCGCCGCACTGCGTCAGAGGATCGTAGACCGGTATTACGACGTTGGAGGCGTTCCGGTAATCCGAAAAGTCGCCCGTGTACATCTCTGGCGTCGGCACGGTGTACGGGCCGAACGTGGATGATGCGCGATTGCGATAGCCTTCCCATCCCGCGAAGAAGAACATCGTGTTCTTCTTGATCGGGCCGCTGCCGCTCAGACCGTACTGGTTCTGCTTCATGGCATTCTTCTTGCCGCTGCCCGCGTTGGCGAAGAAGTCGTTGGCGTTTAGAACGGTGTTGCGGAAGTACTCATACGCGCTGCCGTGAAACTCGTTGGTGCCCGACTTCGACGAGAAGTTGATGACGCCTCCCGAGTAACGCCCGTATTCCGAGCTGTTGCTGTTGGTCTGCACGCGGAACTCGGCCACCGCTTCCGGGCTCGGCACCATGTTCACGAGATTGCCGAGAACCGAGTTGGCGGGGACGCCATCGTAGTAAACCGCGCCCTGGTTCGCGAAACCTCCTCCGATCTGGTAGTTCCCGGCCGCGAAAATGTTCTTGCCGGTGATGGCGTTGCCCTCGGTTGTGCCCTGAGGCACTACGCCGGGCACGAGCGCTGCGAGGTTCATCGTATTGCGGCCATTGACCGGCAGATCCTCGACGGCACGGGCACTAACGACCTGGCTAAGGTTGCCGCTCTCGGTTTCCAGCAGCGGCGCGACGGCCTGGACTTCAATCGTCTGGTTTACCTCGCCGATCTGCATCGAAATGTCGGCCCGGATCGTTCCCGACACCGTGACTTGGACATTCTCACGGGTGGCTCGCTTGAATCCGACTTGCTCCACTTCCACACGATACGCTCCGGGAACAAGGTTTAGAAACTGATAATCGCCCGCTGCCCCGGTCTTGGCTTGACGCCGTTCACCGGTCGCGACGTTGGTCAGCGTCACGGCCGCACCAGCCAGCGCACCGCCGGACTGGTCGGTCACGGAGCCGACAACGGAGCCGTAAAACTGCTGGCCGTACAGCGGGCCACTGAGAACCGGAATGACAACGAGGCCAATCACGATCCCCAAGAAAAGCAGCGCCCTCGCGGACGCCTTCAAGTCTCCTGTCATTAAACTTCCTCCCACAAATGGTCTTGCGAACGTCTGACCCAGCCCACGGCCGGTGCGTCCCCTGAGCACACGTCGTCCCGCATCGGCCACGCAGAACTTTATCGCTAACGCTGGGATTATTGTGAGCGTCGCCGCACGCAAGATCAAGATCGGGACGGTCGTGGACCGTCCTGGACCTCCGCTTCTTCGCTAAAAACAAAGAACTTATCTGGTTCGCCATTGGCCGCAGACTAGCAGCCGTCAGAATTTGGTAGACTTGGGTCAATCGGCAGCAATGAGTCTCATCGAGGTTAGCAGACCCAAGAGACCGGTACCCGAAAGGACCGACTGGTCCCCGCAGTCAGAGGAGGACCGCCAGGTCATCCGTGAGCAGCTTGCGCGCATGCTCGCCGACCCCTTGTTTCGAAGAAGCAAGGGATGCTCCAGTCTCCTGGCCTACATTGTGGACCGGACGCTCGAAGGAGGCGCCGAGCGGCTCAAAGAGCGAACCATCGGGGCTGAAGTCTTCGGAAGGGCGCCGGACTACGACACGTCATCCGACCATGTGGTACGCAGCACGGCGGGTGAGGTGCGCAAACGCCTGGCGCAGTACTACATGGAGCCCGGACGCTCTCTCGAGGTCCGAATCGACGTCCCTCCGGGAAGCTATGTTCCCCGATTCAGCCGATATCGTGACGTCCCGATGGCGTCGCTGCAGGAACCCGAGAATGGCCTCACGGCCCTCGTTTCCGCGCCGCAGGCAGGGGGAGGCTTCCGATCGGCGGCGAGACGCCTGCATCTTCGATCTGCTGCCATCTTGGCCGCCCTCATCCTGGCTGCGGTTCTCTCGGCGATTGCTATCCGCGCGCACGTGGTCAACTCTCCCGCGCGTGTGCTTGACCGATTCTGGCAACCGGTTCTGGATTCGGAGAACCCGGTCTTGCTCTGTATCGGAGACTCGGACCGATTCGCCCTGGCGGCGCGCCCCGAATCTCCACAACCGGCGGGAGACAGCGCCGGGCAGGTCTTGCCCAATGAAGCCTTCCGGGGAGGCAGCAGGGTGTTTCTGAACGATGCCATAACCCTCGCAAGAGTCGCGGGCTGGCTCCAGCACGAGGCAAAGCCATACAACATCTCCGTTCATTCCAGCGTGACATTCTCCGACCTGCAGAACAGTCCTGCGGTTCTGATCGGACTCAGGAACAACTTCTGGACCGCCAGCCTGGCCGGTCCGCTCCGCTTCAAGGTGGAGCGGGGGGCTTCCCCCAACATCTTGATCCTGCGCGACAAGAAGAATCCTTCGCGGAACGATTGGGTGGTCGATCTGTCCACGCCATACACCCAACCGACGAAGGACTACGCTTTGGTCGCGCGAGAGCTTAATCCGAAAACCGGACAGATCGTCGTGACAATCGGCGGAATCACGCGCCACGGCACGATCGCGGCAAGCGAGTTCGTCACAAGTCCGGAGCAGATCGGGAGACTGGACGCGTACGGTCCCAAGGACTGGGCTCGCAAGAACGTGGCCATCGTCCTCTCGACCGACGTAATCAGGGGCAGTCCCGGCTCGGCCAAGATCGTGGCAGTCGATTTCTGGTAACGGAGGCCGCTGGGTACCCTCTCCCCCGGGAGTGGGGAGAGGGTGACCCATTTGTTTCGCGCTATCCGGCTACTTAGCCACGGACCGCTTCGCGTCTGGCTTTCCCCAGAATATGAACGTGCCGCGGATGGCGGACGTCACAATGTCAACCGCGCCGTCTTTGTTCAGATCGCCCGCGAAGATCGCCGATCCCGCCCCTGAGTGGTTGTGGATCAACTCGGGCCGGAACTCCGCGCCGCCGGGAGCTTTGGCATTGCGCACAATCCGGAACCAATACACCACGTCGGGGCCGTACGGGTCCGGGTCCTGGTAGCTCTCCAGGTGCGAGAAGACGCGCTTGCCCACGATCAGATCGAGCATTCCGTCGCCGTCAACATCGGCGTACGTTGTCGCGTGGGGTTGGCTGAATGCGACGTTAGCAGCAGTCTTCACCGACAAATCGTCCATGACAACGTGCTCGGTGAATGAGATGGCGCCGCCTTTGTCCCGTTTCTGCTCGTACCATCCCACGGCCCATCCATGAGCTTCCATGCTGGTCACGACGTCGTTCAGCCCGTCGCCATTGACGTCGAAGACGCCCATGTCCGCGCCGCCGGGACTTCCACCCGAACGCGGCCAGCGCCCGAACGCCACCGGATGATAGGGCCATGGCCCTTCCGGCGTCCCCTTCGGCGGCTGCTCCCACCATCCGAAAGTAGAGACGATGTCCGTGCGCCCGTCGCCGTTGATATCGCCGGCGCCGATCCCGTGCTGCCCCAGGGTCCCGTAGCTCTGCGAGGAAACCTGATGGATGATCCACGGCTCGGTCGGCTTCGCCGGATCCGGAGCGGCCCAACAGATGGCGCCCCCCCGGCCCGAAAACACCGCGTCGGGCTTTCCGTCCCCGTCGACATCCTTGAAGATCGCAATCTCGGCGGAGGCTGTTGGCAGGACGTTGAACCTGTCCCAACGGCGCAGCTCTCCCTTCGGGTTGACGTAGAGCACCATTGGTCTCCCGTCGGTCACCACGATGTCGGGCCAGCCATCCCCGGTGTAGTCGTAGGCGAAGTTGACCGCCGCCGGCGTGTACTCCCTGCCCACGGCGGAGGGCTGGCTGGGGTAGATTTCGCGCGAGACCTGGTAGTCCGGCCCAAGGTAGTAGAAGGGGCCGGCGGCCACGTCCATGATGCCGTCGCGGTTGAAGTCGGCCGCCGTGGCGGACCAGGCATAGTAGAAATCGTTGATGCGCTGCATTCGGAAGCGGCTCGACAACTGCTCCTTCGGCCGCACCCGCCGGCCCAGGTCTTTGATCTCCACCTGTTTGAACCGCACTTCGCCGGAACCCCCAACGTAGAGAGCCACCGGCCCGTAAGTCGCCACTTCATCGCCGGCAATGCCGCTGGCGACCCCGCTTTCCGGTCCATCGTTGACCCATGCTCGGAGATAGTTGGCGTCCAGGATCACTTCGAGCGGGTTCCACTCGTTCGGCCTGTACGTGGAGTCCGGACGCGTGAGGGGAGAGTCCGCCGGCAAGCCTGGACGTGGCGGCCCGCCCGCTCGTGCGTCGCCGGCTCGCCGCGGCGGCGCCGCGCCAGGGCCGCCCTGGCCGGAGGCGGCGGGGGCCGCCGCGAACCGGCCCGACACCATCCCCCGCGGAAGAGGCTGGCGGCTAACCTCACGCCCCTGGAGATCGAGCCGCAAGGCGAAGGCTGCCGCGGGATTCTGGCCATCCGGCAACGCAAGATAGGCCCCTCGAATTCCTTCCGGTGTCGATTGCGTGCGGAGCATCACGCCCGCCCGACAGCCGCCGGTGCAACGGAACGTGGCCGCAAACTGGATGTCCTGAAGAGCCCTGTCCAAAACCAGCCAGCCACCCTCCGCCGTCTTCGGCGTTCCCACGATTTCCCCGTTCTCCGCGCGCCAATCCGCGCTGCCGAGCGTGCGCCACTGCCCGAGAGAAGACCCTTTAAAAGTCCAATCAGGCATGAAATTCTTGTTCGCAGCCGCGGGACACAGCAGCAGGAGCGTGCCCGCCAGGCTCAGGACCCCATAGTACGTTTTCTTCCACATAACCGTTCCTTTCTATGATTGCTGATTGAATACGACTGTCTAACACGGCCGACCAGGCTCATTCCTGCCTCAGAGCGGCAACAGGCTCGATTCGAGTCGCGCGGCGCGCTGGCAAGCAGCAGGCCAGCATGGTCAAAGCTGCCAGAACGAGCGGCGTCACGATCATGAGAAGACGCCCGCTCACAGGCCGATCGAAGGTTCGCGCAAGCATGTCACTGTAGGCGGCGAGCAGCCGCCAAAGCAGGAAGGCGCCACCGAAGCCCAGCGCTAAACCCAAAGCCAACAGCACCACCCCTTCCCTCAACACCAGTCGCTGGACCTGGCTGGCGCGCGCGCCGAGCGCCATTCGAATACCGATCTCCTTGTGGCGCCGCGCCACGGCGTAGGCTGTCACGCCACCGAGGCCAATGCAGGCCAGCAACAACGCAAAAACGCCGAGGATCACGAAGATCGCGGATTGCCACTGGATGAATGAAGTTCTCGCCTCGAGTTCCTCGTCGAAGGTGCGGGAGCCAAAGACCGTGAGATCGCTGTGGAGGGATGCAAGTTCTCCCGACGCGGCCGCCAGAACGTCCCTTTCCGATGCGCCGCGCAGCAGAACGCTCATCCCCTGCGCCGGGTTCCTGCGGAATGCGGTGGCCGTGAACGGCAGGTACATCGTGGCTGGCGGCTTCGACCGCAATAGCGGCGGCGGGCCATCCCGGACGAGGCCCACCACCGTATAACTTGTATCCGCTTCGCGGAGACGGCGGCCGATCGGATTCTCCGCTCCGAACAACGACTGCGCGGCAGCCTGGTTGAGGATCGCCGGCACTGGCTCGCCGCGCACTTCCGGATTCCGCTGGTCTCGGGGTTGGAACTCCCGGCCGCTGAGAAGAGGCGTGCCCAAAGCAGCGAAGTAGCCAGCGCCAACACGTTCCATCAGAACCGATTGAATCCGCCCATCTCCGCCGGAAGAGGAAACCCTGCATGTGTCGGAACCGGTCGAAAACCCGGCAGAGGGCGCGGCGGCGCTTAAGGAAGCCGCGGAGACTCCTCTGACGCGCGACAACTCCTCCGGCAGGACCTCCAGGAGCCTGGCGGCTCGTTCGAGGGAATAACCGTCGCGCACCGGATCCAAGGATATAAGACCCAGGCCGGCCGTCTCGAACCCCGTGCCGCCACGCGCGGAGACCAGAAATGCCGTTGCCACCAGGCCGGTCACCAGGACGAGCATCAGCGAGGCCGCCACCTGGGAGACGAGGAATAGGTTACGCATACCGAACAGGCCGTAGCGGCGTAGAGAGGTCTGCGCACTCTCCTTCAGCGCCTGGCCTGCGTCGGTGCGGACGGCAGCCGCCGCCGGAGCCAGGCCGAACACTATTCCCGCAGCCAACGCGACAGCCAAAGTCCACCCCAGCGCCTCCAGGTCGAGGTGGTTGCGCAATTCCACCGGTATCGGCAAGGGCGTCGGCAGAGAAGAGAGTACGCGCATGAAGCCATGGCCCAGCGCGACTCCCAAGGCCCCGCCAATGAGAGACAAGACCGCGCTTTCCGTTAGTAACTGGCGCACCAGCCGCTGCCGGCTGGCTCCCAGGGCGAGGCGCAGGGCGATCTCCTTTCGCCTGCCGCCGCCCCGAGCCAGCAGGAGGTTCGCCAGGTTTGCGCACACCAACGCCAGGACCAAAGCCCAGAGAACCGCATTGAAGGTGCTCGTGAACCGCCTTTGCTCCGGAGTGGCGTACATGACCGTGCCCGCAGGCATGAGTTGCACGACCCGGTCGTGAGCGAGGTTCAGGCTTCGCTCACGGTCGAAAACGCGAGTCACGGCGTTCAAGGCGGCTTCCGCCCTCGACAAGGTCGTCCCGGGCGCGAGCCGGAAGACCACATGGAAGATCTCGCGCCCGGGGTCATGAAGCGGATCGCCCGCCAGTTCCGGGGTTAGAGTGACGCCACATGTCACCGGCACAAACAAGTCCGCGGGGCTTCCGGGCCAGATACCCAGGAAGTCCTTCGGCCCGACGCCGACGATGGCCGCCGGCCGTCCGTTCAGCCGCAGCGTGTGCCCCACGGCCCGCGGGTCCGCGTGAAGCTGGGAACGCCAAAAGCGGTCGCTCACGACCACCACCGGAGCCATTCCAGGCTTCTCGGTCTCCGGGCTGAAGAATCGCCCCGCAGCCGGTTTCACGCCCAATGTCGCGAAGTACTCGGGCGAAACCAGGTGTCCGTAGAACCGTGCCGCTCTTGCGGTCTTGTCCGGCGCCGAGGCCACAGCGAACGGCACTGGCCCCAAGAGCGCGGCCGCCGCCGCGACGCTCTGAAGCTGTTCGCGATATCGCGCGAAGTACGGATAGGAGACGGTGTTCCAGCGGAAGGTCGCCAGCGCCTCCGGCTCGGGCAATCCCGCGGGGCGGCCGACGATAGACTGAATCTCGCTGTGGACTGCGGAGCATATTCCGATGCCGATAGCCAGGGAGAGCACCGCCACAATCGTGAATCCCGGTGATTTGGCAAGCACCCGCAAAGCGTAGTGGGCGTCCTGCCGTATCTCGGTCAGGAATCTCATCCTCGTGCCTCCCACCATATCATCATCCATCGCTCAAGCCGGCAAAGCAGTCCCCGCGCCTTAGGAAAGTCCGGGCGGAGCCTCAGCGCCTCCTGCAGTTACCGCAAAGCGTCTTCGCGCTTCCGCGCGGTCGACCGAGACGGCGCGGCAATCCAACACGCGCGCACAGCCTACTCAGCGAGGAGGTTCGCGTGGTACGCCGTCCCGAGCTTGCCAACCGCTTCGGCTGACTCCGGCCGGCACCGGGCTGCCTGAGCCGCCGCCGAGGAAGCAGCGCATTAACGCAATTTAACTGCACTGGTCGCAGAGCCTGTGTTACTGTCGGAGGCCAGAGGTTAAGAAAGGGTAGGGATATGGGTCGCCGTCGTTGTGCCTTTCTATGCGTTCTATGCCTGACAACTCTGATCTCGGCGCCGAGCCTTATCTGGGGCCAGATCAGGTCTGCAACGATAACCGGCGTTGTGACCGACGCGTCACGCGCCACCGTTCCCGCCGCGGACGTCACCGTCACCAATCTGGACACAAACGTCTCGCAAACCACGCAATCAAACGCCGTCGGTGAGTATACGGTTCCTTACCTCGCCGCCGGCCGCTATAGAGTCGGTGTCAAGAAGACAGGATTCAAGGCGTATGAGCAGACTGACATTACCGTTTCGACCGGCCAGTCTGTTCGAATCGATGTCCCCCTGGTGGTAGGGGCAATTGAAGCCAGCGTCGAAGTCGTGGCGAATGCGCAACAATTGCAGTCAGAGGCATCCACTGTTCAAGGGTCCGTTGACACCCGGTTGATCGAGAGCATCCCGAACATCACCCAGAACCCGCTGCAATATGTCCTCCTGCAGCCGGGTATCGTCAACAAATCACAGATGCTGGATTCCACGAGCGCGGATTCGGTCGGCGTGGGGTATAACGCGCGGCGGAATTTCTCCGCTTTCTCCGTCAATGGCGGGCAAGCCTTCACCAACGACATTCAGATGGACGGCCTTACGATCCAGGGCTCCGCCTGGAATGAAGTGACGGTGTTGCCAAATACGGATGGCATTCAGGAAGTTCGGGTCGTAAGCAACAACTTCACCGCGGAATACGGCCGCGGTCAGGGCGTGATCTCCGTGGCTTCCAAGTCGGGGACCAATCAACTCCACGGCAGCGCCTCGTTCCGGACACGAAACGAGGGGCTGAACGCCAACACCTTCCAGAACAATGCACGGTCGATTGCGCGTCCGAAGTTTCGCTTGAACGAGTACGCCGGCACCATCGGCGGCCCGATCGTGATTCCGAAGATCGTGAACGGTAAAGACAAGCTGTTCTTTTTCACGAGCCTTCAGAAGATGACGCACGATGACACCTCGGAGTGGCTGGGCAGGGTCCCGACCGCGCTCGAACGGCAAGGCAACTTCAGCCAGACACTGCGCGCGGATTTCAGCGGGAAACCTGGCAACATCCTTTTGTTCGATCCTTTCAGCGCGGTGCTGGTAGGCACGGATCTGTATCGGCGCCAGCCAATTCCCGGCAACATCTTCCCGAACCCGAACAAGTACGCCCTGAAGATCATGAACGCGTATGCGATGCCCAACCGGACGCCGGACGATGCCTACTACAACACGAACAACTTCTACATCGCAAAAGAACGCACCTACGCCCGCCAGAACATCAACAACCGGATCGACTATCGGGTCGGCGAGCACTTCTTCTACGGCAACTTCGGCAGCGCCTGGGGGCGAATCAAGACGCCCCGTCCGTGGGACACGCCCGACGGCAAGTATTTCTATACGCTCCCGACGGGTGGGGGACCGGAGACGAACTCCGACAGGAACCCTTACATCCAGTTCGGCGACACGGTTGTCCTGAGTCCTTCATTGGTGCTGGACGTCCGGTACGGTGTCACGCGCATCAAGATGGATTTCGAATCGCAAAGAAACGACAGCTTCCCCTACGATGATTTCGGCATTCCCAAATTGGTCCAGAATTACATGGCGCTCGGCAACGGGTTCGCTCCGGAGATCCCGATGACCGAGTTCATGAATCCGGGCTACGCCCTCTGGCAGCACAAGAATGAGCGCCAGACGAACCATCAATTGGCCTATAGTCTGACGAAGAACATCAACAAGTGGACCCTCAAGTGGGGCGGCGAGTACCGAAACTACCTGTCGAACTATTCGGACTTCATGACCGGTGCTGCTGCTTTCAATGACTCCAGTGGGGTCACCACGGCCTCGTATACGGCTGAGTACATCAATCCGTTGGGCGCTGTGCGCAACGATTTTAACCAGAACTGGAACCAGCGCGGCTTCGCCGGCGCCGTCTACTTTTCGGGTGCGGGCAGTTGGAGCGTCGGCCCTGCCGGCAACATGATTCAGCCGGCGATGTCGCAGAAGTACTTCGCTCTCTATACTCAAAACGACTGGAGGGTCACCCAGAAGCTGACCGTCAATCTCGGCCTGCGCTGGGACCTTCAACCCGGGCCAACCGAGAGATGGGACCGGTTCTCGTCCTGGGATTTCGATAGAAAGAACAGCTTCGGCAGCATGGGGCGGGTCGTATTTCCGGGAAAGGACGGCTACGGACGGAATCTCTGGGCCATTCACTACAGGGACTTCGGTCCACGGGTAGGGGTGGCCTACCGGGTAACGGATGACATGGTGATCCGCGGAGGCTATGGATTGACCTACCTTCCGACCAACACCGGCTACTACGACGGCTCGTACAACTACGGGATGTGGCCCTTCGGGCAGTCGATTGACCAGAGACCTTACGGCTACTCAGGAACAGGCGTGCCGGTCGGGCGGTTCTGGGAAGAGGCGGCCCACATCCCCACTCCAGCCGTGGGTGGAGTGGAAACGAATCCGATCGTGTACGGCATCTCCTCGCCCAAGTTCAACTACCGCGACTACCTGGACGGCCGAGCGCAGCAATGGAACTTCTTCATTGAGAAGACGCTCAAACGTGCCTGGCTTGTATCAATAGGGTACTCGGGCATGCGCGGAGACCATCTTGAGAATCAGAACTGGTATAACCCTGGGAACATCGAAATCTGGGGACAGATGGCCGGGCCGACCTTGCTCCAACAATGGCGCAGCCAGTGGCTGGCCAACGGCGGCAACACGAATCCGTCCACCGTACTTGTGCAGAACCCGCTTCAGCCTGCCACGGGTGACTTGATCAAGTTCCAGGGGACGCTCGGCGGCCGGACAGTGCAAGCGTGGTTCCCCACTGTTCAGTACCCGATGCTGGTTGGGGCCACTGTCAAGTTCACCAACGGCTTTTCCGACTATCACTCCATGATTGCGCAGGTCAGGCGGTCCATGGGCAAGGGCCTGCTCCTGTCGGGACACTACACGTGGTCCAAGTCTCTCGGTTACACGGACACCTCCCTCCAGGACGGCCAAGGATACAACAATGCCAGCACGTCCGGCGGAAAGGACTTCCTGAACATCAACAACAACCGTGCGTACTCCAATCAAGACACGCCGCATCGACTGGTGATCGTAGCCAACTATACGCTGCCCTTCGGGAAGGGCCGGGCGCTCGAGATCGCCAATCCCGTGGGCAGGGCAATCCTCAGCGGATGGCAGGTGTCAGGTGTCTACACTGCCAACAGCGGCCTCCCCGGCGGAGCGAGCGGCTTAACCGATGGCGCCTTGAACGGTAGAGCCTTTAGGAACCCCTCGGTGCCGATCGAGGTGCCAAAGGAACTCCAGCGCTGGTATGACGGCAAGACCACTGTCACACTCCCGAGCGGCCGCCAGATCACGCCCTGCGCCAATTGCTTCCTCAAGTACAACAGCGACGCTTTCCGCGGCCCCGTGGTTCAGTTCGGCTCCACCTATAAGACCGACATCCTCTGGTGGGGAACCGCGCCGCGCAACTACGGCGACTTCCGGGGCCCGGGACGCAACAATATGGACTTCACCCTCACCCGTGAGTTCAGCATCAAGGAGCGAGTCAGCCTCGAGTTGGTGGCTTACTTCACCAATTTCCTGAACCACACGCAGTTCTCGTCTTACACCATGGCCCTGGGCTCAACCAATACCGTCAAGAACGCGGCAACGGGTCTGGAGCCCGGCATGGCGAGCAGCGCCAATTTCGGCACCCACGGCTTGGGCACCTATCAACCACGGAGCGGCATTCTGAGCGCTCGCCTGCGGTTCTAGCCAGATCGCTTCACTCAAACGGACTCACTGCCGTGGAAGAACCCGCGGCGGTGAGTCCTCTTCCCAGTGGAGTAGCAGCGTCCTAACGCCCGAGGCGGTGGAGCAATTCCTGTGCCTCTGCATGGTCCGGGCGCAGCCTCAATGCTTCGCGCAGCTCGGCGACTGCCTGCTCCCGTTTCTGCTGCATGGCGAGTGCGGATCCCAGGCCAAAATGGCCTTCAGCGTCATCCGGTTTGTAGCGCAGTCCCTCTCGGAATCGCGCGGCCGCGTCATCGATTCTCCTCGAAACCAGAAACGCAAATCCCAAACAGAAGTGCGCAGTGGCATAGTTCGGCTTGAGCCGGATCGCTTCACTTACAGCTTTCACCCCCTCGGCCTGACGCCCGCGCTGCAGCAGAGTCAGGCCAAGGTTGAAATGGGCGACGGCATTCATGGGGTTCAGTTGTACGGACTTCTGAAAGCACTCGATCGCCTCGTCGTGTCTAGCGGCTTTGTTCAAGGCGACGCCGAGCACGTCGTACACCCCGGAGCTATTGAAATCGCTCTTCAAGGCGGCCCTGTACTGGGAAACAGCTTCGCCGACGTCCCCCCGGGCGCTGGCTAGCAGGCCGAGGTACAAGTGGGCTTCCGACCGGCCGGCATACGGGCGCATCAGGGCGCCGATCCGTTCCACGGCGGCAGGGGTCTTCGGCCCATCAAAGAAATCCTGCGCGAAGAGCCACAAAGGGACAGGATCATTCGGTCTAAGTCGAAGGCACTCGCCAAGCGCCGTCAGCGCTTCATCCACCGCCTGCGGTTGATCGGGATAGGCCGTGAGCAGCGTGCGCGCGATGAAGTTTGGGATATCCGCGTCCCCGGGTTCCACCTGCGCAGCGCGGCGGGCAACCGCAATCGCCCGGTCGGGCTCCCCCAACTGACTCAGCAGCCCGGCTCGTTTGAGCAAACGGGTGGAGGAGTAACAGAGATCGGTCAACTGGTCGTTGAGAGGATCATCAAGCGGTAGGACTACCTTTATCTTGCTCGACAGGCTGCCCTGGCGCGCCTCTGCAGCCTTGGTGGACTGTCCCAGCGACTCATACGCCTGTTGTAGCAACTCGTAAGGTGGCTTCCAATACGGATAGGCCTGCGTCAGTGGAACGCTGTACGCGATCACCTTGCCCCACTCCCGGCGGCGCGCGGCCACACGGGCGAGTCCGAAGCCGGCTTGCAGGGATGCGCTGCTGTCCGGGGCGTGCGCCGCCTTCTCGTAGTAACGCGCCGCTTCTTCCAGCCGGTCCATCTTGAATGAAGCGTCGGCCAGCTTTAGCAGACTGATGGCGTGATCGGGCTTGAGCCGCAGCGTCTGCTCCAACAGCCTGATCTGCTCCTGCTGGTTCCCGTTCTCCTCCTCCAGAAACGCCTGGCAATACACCCACCGGTAGTCGCCGGGCGCCAGCCGAGCGGCGATCCGGTAAGCATGGGCGGCCTGTTCCGGAAACAGGTTCGCGTGGTATGCCATCCCGAGTTTGCCCATTGCTTCCGCCGATCCGGGCCGGCGCCGTGCCTCCCGATCCGCGCTCTTCAGCACATCGCGAAGACCCGGGTTGAGCCCCCGAAGCTCGGGCAGCTTCGGGTAGTCCTGCGGCACATTCGGCGGCAGCAGCACGGGCCCCATCAGCCACGCGGCCACGCCGAGCGCCACGGCCAGCCCGCCAGTCTTCAGCAGTGACAGTCTATCCGCGCCCGGCATTGCGGAGGATCGCCTCTTGCCCGGAGGCGCCGGTCTAGCAACCCGCTGATGCGTTCTCGACGGCAAGCGCATGTTGATCCATCGAAAACGTAGATCATACCTTTGACGCGGGTCTAATGGAAAGTTCCCAGAATCGCGCCGCGGGGAGCAGGTGACGCGGAGGGGGGAAGAGGCTATGGAGGGCCAGGACCTTTTCCACCGCCTCATCGGGCGGCCCACCGTTCGAGTGAGCCGCCCGATGAATCAGTGTCAGAACAGTAGCCGCAGCGCGAGCTGTATCAATCTCGGCTGATTGATTTGACGAGTGATGTATCCCGTAGTGGGATTTGCCGCCGTGGTCACCCCCGTGTTCGGCAATCCGAACTGCACCCGGTTGAACAAGTTGAAGATCTCTCCCCGGAACTCCAGGTTGAATCGCTCGGTGATCGAGGTCTTCTTCAACAGTGAGAAATCGAAGTTGTTGATGCCGTGCCCGCGGAGAGAGGGATGGGTGGCGCTGAGGTTTCCCAGCGTATAGGCAGCCGGAACGGAGAAGCACGAAGCTTTGAACCACCCGTACAGCCGCGATTGGGCCGAGCCGCTGACCTTAGGATCACAACCGGGCACCACGTTGGGCCGCAGCCCAAGACCAAAGCTGCTGGCGTTGTTCGGGGTTGCGCTCAACGCCAGCGGATAGCCCATCTGGAATGTGCTCGCGCCGCTCACGCTCCAGCCGGAAGTGAACCTCTGCACGGCCGCGTTACCGCCGTTGAGGAACTTCTGACCCTTGCCGATCGGAATATCGACCGTATAGCCGACCGTCAGCCGTTGGCGCGAATCGAACCCGAGCAACGACTTCTCCGCACGCAGATTGGCAGGATTCTGATAGGTGTTGCCGGAACCCAAACCGGAATCCAGCCACTCCGTTAAGGAACCGCTATTGCCTAGCAGCTTAGAGAAGGTGTAAGCCGCCAGAACGGTTCCACCCCTCGAAAACCGCTTCTCACCCTTCACCTGCAACGCATGGTACGTGTTGTGGCCAACACCACCTCCGCCTATTGCGACGCCCGTATATTGCGGGAAAGGCCGAAGGAGCTGCCCCCGAGTTACCGTCGGCTGTGAAAGCGTTCCGGTTTTAACCAGACCGTAGAAGGGGTTGGGTACCAGGCTGTTCAGGTCGGCCCCGAGGGACAGGTATTGAACCGGCAGAGCATTAATCTGATAGGTACCGTACGTACCCGACGGCAGGTTAACTCCGCTGTTTCCCGCGTAAGCTGCCTCCAAAGCCACATCGCCCCACAGCTGGCGCTGCACCGCAAAGTTCCACTGCGATTGGTACGGATAGGGAGCACGCTTATACGGCATGCTGCTCAGTGAGCCGCCGACCAGCACGGTCTGAGCTTGTTCTCGAGGCATGTTTCCCGGGGCCAACGTGAAGCCGTTCGGATACGGATCGCTGATCGGGTCCCACGGCGTGACGCCGTTGTCCTTGGTGGGCACCCACGGGGTGGCGATGGAACCAAGCGGCATCGCCCACGGCGCCACGCTGAATCGAAGCGTGGACGGAAGATAATAGATGCCCGCTCCGGCTCGCACCACCGTTTTGTCGTTCAGCCGGTAAGCGAGACCCAATCGGGGAGCGAAGAGATCGAAGTGCTCGTCCGTGACGCCTTTCTGGGGATGCTGGGGACTCAGAACGAAATCCAGCGCGCCCCTGACCGGCTGGCCATTGACCGAAATTGAAGTCGTCGCGGGATTGATCGCAGAAGGGTTAAACGAAGCGATGCGGTTGTATCGCTCCCTCCAGACACCCGGGATCTCCCATCGGACCCCGGCCGTCACAGTGAGCTTCCTGGTGGCCTGCCAGGTATCCTGGGCGTAGTACCCCTGATAGTGCATGGATTCGAATGGCCGCGCGAACGCGCTCACGCTGCCACTGTTCCCAAAGCCTAGCAGCATCGAGGCCAAGGCGTTGCCGCTGGTGCCCGGGTTCAGCGCATTCTGGGACGTGATGGCGGCCGTGAAAGCGAACGAGCCGCCGTCGAAAGTCTGGTAGTAGGTGTTCTGCATGAGCCGCCAGTCGGCGCCGAACTTCAACGTATGCTTTCCCCGCACCCAGCTCAGGTTCGGCGTCAACAGATAGTCGTTTTCGGCAGACAGGATATGGAGACCGCTCACGGTCTGGTATCCGCTGATGCTGATGGACGGAATCGAAGTGCCCGGCCCGCTGTGAATGATGGGCAACATGGTGTCCATGTATTTCGGGAACCCGAACGTCTGATTGAGGTTGATTCCCTCATAATATGGCCGCCGCCCATAGGGGAAGCGAACATACGACGCTCGTACATCCAGAATCATAGTCGGGCTAAGCATATAAGTAGACCCTGCCAGAAGTTGGGTAGTCGTGAAGTACTCTGGAGAGTAAGGGTCGTTCGCATAGATCCCGTTGCCGAAGGGCATGAACGGCATGGACTCCGACGACCAGCGCGAATACCTTCCGAACACCCGCAGTTTGTCGGACACAGTATGATCGAGTCGGAAGTTGATCTGATCGTTCTGTCCGCCCTGAAGCGCAGGCACACTGAAGTTAAGAAGATGGGTGTATTGTTGCCCCTCGCCGGTGGGCTTGGCAATCAGCGGGAAATCAAGCAGCTTCTTGGAAACCGGGTTGAAACGGCCGGCCGGGACTTGATTGCCGGGGAAGACCTGACGCTGAATCGTCTGGCCGGAAACACACGCGGCGTTGCTGCCCGTTCCACACTGCGTCAGGGGATCGTAAATGGGGAGCATGACGTTCGAAGCGTTCCTGTATCCCGAGAAATCCCCGTTATACATTTCCGGAAGCGGCACGGTTACCGGGCCATAGGCGGAACCCTTGCGGAAGCGATAGCCTTCCCAAGCGGCGAAGAAGAACAGCGCATTCCTCTTAATGGGCCCCCCGCCGGTGAGACCATACTGGTTCTGCTTGAATGGGTCCTTTCCGGTGCGGTTGGCGTTCGCGAAGAAGCCGTTCGCATTCAGCACGGTGTTGCGGAAATACTCATATGCGCTGCCATGAAATTCGTTGGTGCCCGACCTCGAAGAGATGTTCATGACACCGCCCGAGTAGCGGCCATATTCGGCGCTGTTGCTGTTGGTCTGCACTCGGAACTCGGCGACTGCGTCCGGGCTCGGCACCATGTTGACAAGATTGCCCAGGACGGAATTGGCCGGAACGCCGTCGTAGTACACCGCGCCCTGGTTCGCTTGGCCGCCCCCGATCTGGTAGTTGCCGGCTGCGAATATGTTCTTTCCGGTGAGCGCGTTCCCGTCGGTGGTGCCCTGCGGCACCACGCCCGGCACCAGCGCCGTGAGGTTCATGATGTTGCGGCCGTTCATCGGCAACTCCTCAACGGCACGGGTGTTGACGACTTGACTCAGGTTGGTGTTTTCTGTCTGGAGCAACGGCGCGACGCCCTGTACTTCAATGGTCTGGGTCACCTCGCCGATCTGCATCAAGATGTCCGCGCGGATCGCGCCGGACACGGTTACCTGGACGTTCTCTCGGGTGGCCTTCTTAAAGCCCGCTTGTTCCACTTCCACCCGGTACATTCCGGGAACGAGGTTGAGAAACTGATAGTCGCCTGCCGCCCCGGTCTTGGCTTGACGCCGCTCGCCGGTTCCGGTGTTGGTCAGCATGACAGCCGCGCCGGCCAACGCACCACCTGACTGATCGGAAATGGTGCCGACGACGGATCCGTAGAACTGCTGGCCGTACGAAGTAACAGTGAGAATCGGGATTACAGCGAGGCCAATTCCGATCCCCAAGAAGAGCAGCGCCCTCGCGGACGCCTTCAAGTCTCCTGTCATTGGAGTCCCTCCAGTAGATAACTTGACGAACAGCCGCCCTGGCTTGCAGCCGGCGAATCCCCTCACCGCTCTCTTTTCCTACCAGCCGTGCGGCAGGTCGGCCCCTAATGGCGGGTATATTATAGACGCCGCCGTTCCCAAGGTCAAGGCCAGGACGGTCCTGGAGAGAGACTTCGCAAGCGGGAAAGCACCCAGCTAAGCGGATCGAAGGGAGGAGCACCGGGGCGGCCTGCCTGGTCTTGACGGTGATGCCGTCATTTCTTCTGGATCTCGACGTGTCGGCTGGCTTGAAGGCGAACCTTCTTCACCACTCGCACCGAATCTATCGCTCAAGCTTGCCGAGCAGATCCTGCGCTTCCGGAAATTCCGGCCGGAGCCTCAGAGCCTCCTTCAATTCCCGTACGGCGTCCCCCCGCTTCCCTTGCGCGGATAATGCGAAGCCCAAGCCATAGCGGCCTTCGGCGGAATTCGGCTGGTAGCGCACCACATCGCGGAATATCGGAATCGCCTCACCAGTCCTGTCCAGATTTAAGAGAGCGAATCCCATCCCGATGAGCGCGGGAACATCGTACGGATTACCCCGGAGCGCTTCGCTAAACTCCTTTATTCCCTGGCTGTATTTCCCTTGCTGGATCAGGGCAATGGCGAAGTTGCGGCGTAGGATAACGTCTTGGGGGCTTAGGTCGATGGATCGCCGAAAATGGGTGGCCGCCTCCTCGTACCTGCCGGCTCTGTCGAGGACCTGGCCAAGTTTGTTGTGCGCCACGGGGTCGTTGGGATTGTCCTTCAATGCCGCTTCGTAAAGGGAGACCGCCTCTGCGGCGTCCCCCTTCGCATCGGCGACCAAGCCAAGAGAGCGGCGGCCGTCGGCGGAATTGGCGTGCGGACGCAACAGGGCGTAGAGCCTGTCAAGGGCTGCACCCGGCCTGGGTGCTGCGACGAAGTCATTGGTGAAAGTCCACAAAGGCGTCAGATCGTCCGGCCTGAGCCGGACGTACTCCCCCATCTGTGTCAGCGCCTCATCGACCGCGTCGGGCTTGTCTCCGAAGAAGATAAGCAGCGTCCGCGCGAGGAAGCTCCGGGCGTCAGGATCCTTGGGGTCGGCCGAGGCCGCCCGGCGCGCCACCTGAATCGCCCGGTCGGGCTGTCTCGACCGGCTCAACCGGCCGGCGTATTTGAGAAGACGAGTGGGAGAGTAACTCAGATCGGTAAGCTGTTCGTCCAAGGGATCGTCCGGAGGCGGCACAGCAGTCAGGTCGGCCAGCGCGGCGCGCCGTTGTGCATCCGCCGCGTTGCCCGCCTGCCCCAGCGCTTCGTAGGCCTGCTGCAGCAAGCCGTAAAGCGGGCGCAAACGCGGATTGGCTTGTGCCAGGGGAACGCAGTACTCGACCACACGGCTCCACTCCCGGCGGCGCGCGGCCACGCGGGCGAGTCCGAAGGCGGCTTGTACAGAAGCGCTGCCCTCCGGAACGTGCGCCACCTTCTCGTAGTAGCGCGCCGCCTCGTCCAGCCTGTCCATCTTGAACGAAGCGTCGGCCAGCTTCAGCAGACTGATGGCGTGATCGGGCTTGAGCCGCAGCGTCTGCTCCAGCAGCCTGAGCTGCTCCTGCTGGTTCCCGTTCTCCTCCTCCAGAAACGCCTGGCAATACACCCACTGCCAGTCGCCGGGCGCCAGCCGCGCGGCGATCCGATACGCACGGGCGGCCTGCTCCGGAAACAGGTTCGCGTGGTACGCCATCCCGAGTCTGCCCATCGCTTCCGCCGATCCAGGCCGGCGCCGCGCCTCCCGGTCCGCGCTCTTAAGCGCATCGCGAAGACTCGGGTTGAGTGATCCCAACGGCGGCAGCTTCGGGTAGTCCTGGGGCACATTCGACGGCAGCAGCACAGGCGCCAGCAGCCACGCGGCCACGCCGAGCGCCACGGCCAGGGCCCCGGTCTTCAGCAGCGACAGTCTGTCCGCGCCCGGCATCGCCGTCTATCGTCCGCCCCAGTGATTCAACCAGAGCACAACCCGGCCGTCATCGGTGAGCGGATGATACACATTCATCCGCACCGAAACCAGATCGGGCTTCCCATCCCTATTCATGTCCGCCGCCTCCAGGCTGATCAGATGCGTCGGTGAGTGGCTGATGTCCCGCTGGGTGAACCTCATTTTGCCGTCGTTCTCAAACCAGACGATGCTCTGCGCGTCCGGCTGCTCCCAGAAGTTGTAGCAGCTCACGGCCGCCACGTCCAGATCTCCGTCGCCGTCCAGGTCCGCCGCCACCGCTCCGCTGGCCCCCAGAAAACGGCCGATGGTGTGATGGATGAACTTGAAGTCGCCCTGGTTCTCGAGCCACTGCACGCTGTGCCAGGGGCGCGGGCGCGGCGGCAGGTAGTCAAAGGCATCGCCATTGGTGAAGAGGATGTCGACCCGTCCATCCTGGTTCAAGTCCGTCAGGCGCATGCCGCTGCTGCCGTAGTCTTCGTTCGTGCTGCCCCAGACCAGGTGCGACTTGAAGTTTCCGCGCCCGTCATTCTCGAAGACGTAGATCTCCTCCCACTCCTGGCTGATCAGGCTGACGAAATCCACGTCGCCGTCGTTGTCGATATCCACGGGAATCGTGTGAATCGCGCCGGAGAGGCTTTGCAGGATGTGCGACCGGAACTGCCAGTTGCCCAGATTCTCCATCCAGCGGGTTTCGCCGTCGTCATAGCCGAACTGCCCCACCACCAGATCCGGCCGGCCGTCGCCGTTGAAATCGGCGGCGCGAACGTCGGTGACCCTGGCAATGTGGTCCACGATGGTGCGCGGCGTGAAATTCTGCTTGCCGTCATTCTCCAAAATGACCACCGAGCCGATCTTGTCGTTGCTGGGAAAGAGCTGCCCCATGCAGGCGACCAGCACATCCAGGTCGCCGTCCTTGTCAATGTCGGCGGCACTCACGTGCGCTGGGGCGGGCAGCATCGGGCTGATCCACGCTTCCGTATAGACACCGGCCGGCGACTGCCGGATCCAGCCTACACGGTTGGCCAGCATGTCCGCCACCAGGACGTCCGGCAGGCCGTCCTTGTCGAGATCGACAATCTCCAGGCTGCCGATGCGGGGCGGATCGGTGGATGGAAACCCGATCGGCGTCGCGGTCAAGAAATCGATCTTCTCGCCGCGCACGGCCGTCTCGGGCCCCGCCGAGGTATCCGCTTGCCGTGCGGGTTTGAAGATATGCGTGAACATCTGGCCCGGCGAGAGGCCTGACCGGTGCGCCTGATAGAGCAGCACCAGCAAAGGCACTCCCAGCAGAACGGCGAGAATTCTGAGGCCGGGCAAACGCCCCCGCCTGGACGACGTCGGTATCGGCTTCTTCGGTCTTGCTGACGAGCTCATGTTCACCCGGCGAAAAAGTAAATCATACCTGCGGCCGAGACCCAGAGGAAAGCTCCGAGAGGAAGCGCGCCCAGGATCGCCCGCCCCATCGCAGACTCCGCCGGGCGCCAGCAATCATACAGCGCTTGAAGCGAGCAGGTAGCGCCCACAAGAACACACGCTACTTGCAGCCACGGTATGCCTTCGGACCAGAGGATGTGCCAGGGGCTGCCGGCCATACCCAACAGATTCCACCCCCAATTGAATGGATCCGACAGGCTCTGGAGCAGGAAGGTCATCATCGAGAGCAGGGTCGCCAGCGCAAAAGCGATCCAGCAGCCCAGTCCTATGGGTATCAGCACAGCGGCGGTCGAGCGGAACTGAATCCTGGCATCCAGTCCTGGCTCGCTGATCGACACGCCGAGTCTGGCGAGCAGATACCACAGCAGCGGCAGAACCCCCAGGCACATCACCCACACCGCCACGGCGTACACCGCAAACGTCCCCCAATTGCGCTTGTCAACAAGGTCGGTCCAATCCCGAATCTTGTCCCAAGCACCCAGGTTGACAAACGAGTACAGGCAGGCCAGGGCGAACATCACGATCGCCTGCCACGCCTCGCCGTAACTGGCGATGCGCTTGTCCCAGCCCGTGTTGCGCCAGACGAGAGCCGCATTGTCGTACGCGCAGGTCTTCATGCACTCCATGCAGACGCCGCAATCGTGGTTCCTGTCGATTTCAGCCACGCAAAGGCCATAGGGGCATCCCCACCCCTTGACGCTGCCGGTGAGACAGAAGCGCTCCTTGCACTCGGCGCACACCTGGGGGGACGCCGATCGCACGGCCAGCCGGCCCGTGGCCGAGTAGAGGCTGATGTAGCTGTTGATCGGGCAGAGATGGCGGCAGAAAAGCCGCTGCTCCGGAAAGAACGAGGTCAGGATGGCCATCGCAACAAGGCCGATCAGCATCCAACTGGTCGCGGGAGGCAGCGCTACAAGGGTCGTGCTGAAGGTTCCCAGGAGCAGGAAGAGCAGCACCCGGGGCCATGCGTTCCTCAGCCAGCGGGGCCATGCGAGCCGCCACGGCTTCCGGGAAAGCCAGTTGCGCTGCAACCACTCGCCCATGAGCGGGAGCGGACACACCAGGCACCAGATCCTCCCGCCGATCGGCACCAGCACCAGGATCAGAGCCGAGAGCCAGAGCACCCATACGATCATCGGTCCCGCGTTGCGCCCGGCGACTTTGGTGCCCATTAGGCCCGCCAGAATGATGAACCAGAACACCGCCAGCATAGGCAGCGCCAGGTCGAATTGGAGAGACGGCGATTTCGCGGCTCGTCGCAGCCACGGGAAACGTGTGAACAGATTATGGCGGCGCTCGGGTCCGCTTCCTTCACGGCGGCGCGACACCAGCAACCCCGCCAGCGGAATCGCGCCCAGGAGGCCCAGCCCGCCGTAGAGCAGGAAATTGGGGGCGACGATCAAGTCCCCCCGCTCGGTTCCATGTAACGGCCCGTTGTAGGTGTGATTGCGGAACTGCGACTTGGAGACAAGCATGCCCCGCCATCCGGGGAGTCCCGCCACGATCTCGACCACCTCCATCTCGACGGGCGGGTCGTGCGGGCGTGACAGCCGCTGCACCGATACCAGCTTGCCGCCGGGGGTGATCGAGACGTGCAGATCGTAGTCCTGGAGGAAGAAGCTCTGGCCGGTGTCGCGCGTGGAGAAGGTGAACCGCAGCCGGTCCCCCCGATTGGCGTGGATCCGGGAGGGACTGAAGCCGTAACGATAGGCTTCGACATGGATGTTCCGGGTTTGCGGACTACGGGCGGGCAACGCCGCCAGCCATGCGGGAACCACCACTCCCGCGACCAGGACCAACAGTGCCGCCAGGCGCCGGTGCGCAATGCGGTGTGTGGTCGGAGGCATCAACTCCTCACCATGTCGATATCGACATTGGAACACATGCCGGCGCCCCTTGCGGAGATGGCCCGGTTTCAGGTGCCGAAGTACAATGGTACGGGTCCCGCGGACCAGGAGTTGAAGGCGTAGCAAGGGGGTAATCTATGACGAAAGCCGGTCTTATCAGCATGCTTGCGATTTCGCTCGCGCTGGGGGTATCTGCCCCCGCGCAGGTGCAGACGACTGTGCCGCCGCCGGTCGCCGGCGCCAAACCCGTGACGGTGGAGAACATTAAGATTCACGGAAAGTCATTGGAGGGCAACCTGGAAGGAAACGCCGTCGATCGCGAGGTCATCGTTTTCCTGCCGCCCAGCTACGCCAAGGAAAAGTCGCGCCGCTACCCGGTGGTGTACGCTCTTCACGGCTACTCCATCGGCGCTGCGCAGTGGACCAAGGAAATCCATGTCCCGCAGACGATCGAGGGCGCCTTCGCGCAAGGCGCCCAGGAAATGATCGTGGTGCTGCCCGATTCGAAGACCGTGTATAACGGCTCGATGTACTCCAGCTCCGCGACGACAGGCGATTTCGAGAACTTCATCGCGCGCGATGTGGTCGCCTACATCGACGCCAACTACCGGACGATCCCCAGGCGGACGAGCCGCGGGCTGGTGGGGCACTCCATGGGCGGCTATGGCGCAAGCCGGATCGGCATGAAGCACCCCGAGGTCTTCGGCAGCCTCTACATCATGAGCCCGTGCTGCCTGTCGGCGCGGCCGGCCAGGGGCGGCAAGCCGGAGACGGAGGCGGCCCTCGCGGCGGCTAAGACCCCCGCGGAGGCGGCCAAAGTGCCCGGCATCAGCACCGAGCTTGCCGTCGCGTCCGCCTGGAGTCCGAATCCCAAGAAGCCGCCGCTCTATTTCGACATGCCGATGAAAGACGGCCAAGTTCAGCAGGACATACTTGCCAAGTGGGCGGCCAACGCTCCTCTGGCCTTTGTGGACCAGTACATCGGCAATCTGAAACAGTACCGGGGCATTGCGATGGATGTCGGCGACCAGGACCGGCTGCGGGACGATGCAGGCAAGCTGCACGAGATTTTCGACAGCTACGGACTCGCCAACACCTACGAGGTCTACTCCGGCACTCACACCAGCGCCGTGGCCGACCGCTTCCAGAACTACGTCATGCCGTTCTTCTCCAAGAATCTGTGTTCCGGCAAGAATTGCGAATGAGCCGTTACGAGGAAGCTATGACAAAACGAATTCCGGCTGTTGCGATGGCGCTTCTTTGCGCCTGCGGCGGGGCCAAAGCGCAGACGCCTCCCGCCGTGAAAGACGACACGGTGTACAACCGGCCGGTGCTGCTGGTCTCCAACGACAAGCTGGAGGTGGCCATCGTCAAACAAGGCGGCTCCATGCTGAGGATCCTGATGCAAGGCGATTCGCAGGGGCTCAGCCCGTTTGGCAATCCCGAGATGGTGCCCCAGGTGCCCGACAACCGGAAGTTTCAGGGACCGATGGTCGGCCACTTCGTCTGTGTCGACGGCTTCGGCTCTCCCAGCGCCGAGGAGCGCAAGGCCGGCATGGCCATGCACGGGGAGGCTTACCTCCAGCCTTGGAGGCTGGTCTCCTCGGAGAAGCAAGGCGCAACGACCACTGTGAAGTTCACCACCAACTTGCCCAACCTTCAAGAGAACTTCACGCGAACGCTCCAGATGGTGGATGGCGAGAGCGTGATTTACGTCGACAGCGAACTCGAGAGCCTGACGGCCTTCGACCGCACGGCCAACTGGGGCGAGCATCCCTATCTGTATCCTCCATTCCTTGAGCGCCAGAACACGGTCGTGGACATGTCCGGGACGCGCGCACGAACCCGCTCCTATCCGGGAAACCCGGCCCGGCCGCTCAAGCAGGGGGAGGATTTCACCTGGCCCATGGCGCCGGCCGCCGACGGAACGCCGGTGGACATCCGGGCCGCGCCGGCCACCGGGACCTGGATGGCACACACGACCACCCTGATGGACCCGTCACGCCGGCTGGCGTATGTCACGGTCCTCAACACCGCACGGCATTACCTGCTCGGATATCTGTTCCGGCGGGAGGAGTACCCGTGGATTCAGAACTTCATGAGCTACCCGGCCAACGACTGGCTGGGACGCGGGGTGGAGTTTGCCACCCAGCCGTTCGACCTGCCGCGCCGGGAGATGGTGGAACTGAACAAGATGTTCGACACGCCGGTCTACCGCTGGCTGCCGGCGAAGTCCAAAATCGGGAGCCGTTTCCTCCTTTTCTGGGTGAAGAGCCCGGAAGGCATGACCCGCGTGGACGACGTCCGGCTGGAGAACGGCAGGATCATCGTGGAAGACCGCGCCTCGGGTAAGACGCTGACACTGACCGCTTCACTACCGCTGTGAGCCGCCTGGAGCGTCAGCCTGCCGCGCGAGCTTCGCGGAGGTCGTAGTGCCGGGAGCGGGCATCGAAGCGACTCAGTAAGGCCCGCGCCGGGGCGGGGACTACAGCGGCTTCGTAATCGGCGCCGGCGAACTCGCACACCGCTTCGATCGTGTCGAAGCGCATGATGGTGACGAATTCCACCTCCGGGGGGTCTTCCCGCCGGAGCAGCTCGATCCCGCGAAACCCCGGGATGCGCCGGGCCCTGATGCCGGTGAAGATCTCGTCCTTCAATAGCGCCTCGTAGGCGTCGGCGTTTGCCGGCACCGTCCAGCCGTGCCAGATTCTGAGGATCATGGGCTTCAGTCTAGCCTAAGAGGACGTCTCACGCCGCGGCGGTCGGTTCCTCCAGCGGCCTAGCGATGCCGGCACCGCCAGTTCGCTTCGCCCGGATGGCGGGACATTCTCCTTCCGCAGGTGCGCGAGCATCACCGCCGCCGCGATCAACACCACAGCTCCGGCCCGGGAGATGATGGGGAGGATCTGGCGGGCCGCCGGCGTCGGATCCCAGCAGGCGGGCGCCGCGCAAGAGCGCGGGGGATCCAGCAACACGGTGGTGCCTTCCCTCCCCTCAAGAGCCTCGGACAAACCCAGTTCCGCGCCCCGCCCGAAAATGGCCTCCCCAAAAGACCCCGAACCGGGGCATTGTCTTGATTAGCATCAGACCGCCTCGCAGGGTGTATAATCCTCCCCACCAGGATGCTGGGAGGTCCAGCGTGTTTGAACCAAGAACCGTGAAACTGAAAGATGGCAAGGAAGTCTTGATTCGCGCCATGACCAGGGGGGACCTGGAAGGATCCTTCGCCTTTTTCCGGGCGCTTCCCGAGGAGAACCGGCTCAGCCTCCGAAGGGACATGAGCATCCGCGAGGTCATCGAAGAGCGCATCCGCGAGATGGAGGAAGGGGCCGTCAAGCGGCTGGTGGGGATTGCGGACGGCGCGATCGTCGCCGACGGGGCGCTCGAATTCTCGCACTTCGGATGGGAGCGGCACATCGCAGAGCTGCGCTTGTTTGTCGCGACCGCTTACCAGCGCAAGGGATTGGGGATGCTGATGGCGGGCGCCCTGTACGACCTTGCGGGATCGGCCGGCATTGAGGAAATCGTGGTGAAGATGATGGCGAACCAAATGGCTGCCCTTCGGATCTTCCACAAACTCGGGTTCCGCCAGGAAGTCGTATTGCGCGACTACGTGAAGGACATGAAGGGAAACAGGCGGGACCTCGTGATGATGCGCCGCCGGCTGGAGGACTTGTGGCAGACCTACGCGGACTTCGTCCACGAGACCGACATGCGGTCGTTCAAGATGGAGTGAGGCGGGCTGCCCTCAGCGGCTCGCGGGCTCCTTCGCCGCACCCTTGATTTGCTCAACAAGCTGGATCAACTGACGGTCCCGCGCGTTGCGGCAAGGGGCGTCGCACATTTCCATGTCGCCGAGGAAGGCGCAGTGGCCCCGGCACTGCTCGCTTCCGAGCAGTCTCTCGGTCGGACCGCCCGGTGCGGGAGGGGGCAGAAGGTGCCGCACCCGCTTGGTCAAGACCGAAATGGAGCTGCGGCAACGGTGCTCGAAGACCAGCAGGTTGGCGTCCGGGTAAGCGGCCACGGCTTGAAGCCCCAGAAGGCGCACGTACGGGTCCTGGACGAAGTGGTCCCAGGTCGGCCACTCGCTCTTGCAGCACCCGCAGGTCTTGAAGGGAGCGGCTGCGGGGCCGCTCATTGCCCCGCCTCCGCCGCCAGAAACCGGCCCAGATCCTTCGCGGGCATTCGGATTCCGATGTAGAACGGGCCGAACAGGGCATAGAGGGCGCTGGCTTCGTCGAAGCGCATCTCGTAAATGACCTTCTTGAACGCCACGGGGTCGTCGGCGAACAGGTCCACGCCCCACTCCCAATCGTCCAGGCCGATCGAGCCCGAGATGATCTGCTTCACCTGGCCGGCGTACTTGCGTCCCACTTCGCCGTGTTCGTGCATCATGCGCCGCCGCTCGGCCATCGGCATGGTGTACCAGTTCACGGACTCGCCCCGCCTGCGGTCCATGGGATAAAAACAGATGTACTTGCCTTCGGGGATCGAGGGATAGAGGCGCGGCGCCATGGCCTTGCGGTGCTGCGCCAGCGTTTCCTCGATCTCCTTGTCCCATTCGGCTGAGCCGGGGCGCAGGCCGCGGTCCAGAAGGCCGCGGTATAGCCGCAGGCACGAATCGTAGAGGCCCAGCTCCACGACGGAAAGATACGACGTCGTCGGCTCCAGGTAGTCGGCCAGCTTCAACCGCGCGAGCCGCAACTCAGCCTCCTGCAACTCCTCGAAGCTTGCGCGAAAGTGGAGAAACAGCAAGTCGCCTTTGTGCCCGAGCAAAGAGAACAGTGCGGTCTGGCGCTGCTCCATCTCCGCAATGGAAAAGACTGCCTCGGCTACGGCAGCCTCGCGCTCCCCGGCCGGCGTTGCCTTCCACGCGGCCCAGTTCAACCGGAACATCTGGTGCAGGACGCTGGAGCCCTCCACCGTCAGCGGAACCGGCGGCATCACGGGTTCCGCCGCCACGCGCTCTTCAGCCTTGTCTGGGTGCAACTGGATTCCCCTCTTCCTCCTACTTTAGCGAATCGGGGTTCCGGACCGCGGCGGCCACCTGGCCGATCGCCCTGCGGGCCTGCATCAGCCTGCCCGGCATCGAGAAGAACGGGTGGATCATGCCCGGATACCGCGTGCAAATGACTGGGACTCCGAATTCCTCGAGCCGCTTGGCGTATGCCTCCCCTTCGTCCCGCAGGACGTCGCACTCGGCCGTGATCACGAGCGCCGGAGGGAGACCGCGCAGGTTGGGCTCCAGCAGCGGCGAGGCGTGCGGGTGAGCGGCATCCTCCAAACGGGCAAGGTAGCAGTCTCGAAACCACTCCATCTCCGAACGGGTCAGGTTGTAGCCTTCGGCAAACTCGCCGTAGGAGGCCGTGTCGAAGGAGGCGAGGTTCGTCACCGGGTAGACCAGTATCTGCGCGGCCAGAGCCGGGCCGCCTTCGTCGCGGCACTTGAGCGCCACCACCGTAGCCAGGTTCCCACCCGCGCTGTCGCCGCCCACCGCGATGCGGCGCGGATCGACGCCGAGGCGAGCGGCGTTCTCGCCCACCCACAGGGTCGCGGCTTGGCAGTCCTCCACGGCCGCCGGGAACTTGTGTTCGGGCGCAAGCCGGTAGTCCACGGCCACCACGACTGCTCCGGCCTGCCGGGCGATGGCGCGGCAGACGTTGTCGTGCGTTTCGAGGTCGCACACCACCCAGCCCCCGCCGTGGAAGTAGACCAGGGCCGGCATCGGGCCGCCGCTTTCCGGCGCATAGACGCGCATCCGAACAGGTCCCGAAACGTCCTCGACGCGGGCGACGGGCTCCGCCGGGCCTGCGAGATCCTTCAGCCCTTCGGCGGCCGCCTGGCGCGCCTGCTGAGGCGGCAGGCTCTCCAGGGGAGGCGCGCACTGCGCCTCGATCAATTCCAGGAGCACACGCACTTCCGGGTCAAGTCTGGTGTCGTTCATGGCGTCGGCCTCAGTACCACTTCTGCTTGTCGACGACGTACCGCAAGGGCTCGCCGTTGACAAACCGGACGAGGTTGTCTTTCACGACATCCAGCTGGCGGCGCAACTCGTTCTGGCTCCGCGTGGCGATATGGGGCGTGATGACCACGTTCTCGAACCTCCAGAGGGGGTGCCCCTTCGGCAGCGGCTCGGGATCGGTTACGTCAACGCCGGCTCCCGCCAGTCTTCCCTCTTTCAGCGCGGCCACCAGCGCATCCATGTCGTACAAGCCGCCGCGCGAGACGGCGATGAAGAGAGCGCCCTTCTTCAGCAGGCCGAATTGCCGGGCCCCCATCATCTTGTGGGAGGCTGGCGTGTCCGGAGCGGAGATGAACACGACATCCGCCTCGGGGAGAACCGTGTCCAGCCGGTCGGGATAGACGGTCTTCAAGAGGAACGGCGAAGGGTTGATATCCTCCGGGTCCACGCCGATCACCTTCATCCCGCAGGCCCAGGCGCGCTTGGAGATCTCCGAGCCGATGCCGCCCACGCCGATGACGACCGCGGTGGCTCCCTCCAGGTCGCGGGCGAGGATCTGCGGCTTTCCCCACACCTCCTGGGTACGAATCGGGATGTAGTAGGTCAGCTCACGCGTCAGCGCCAGCAGCAACGCCATGGCATGATCGGCGATGGCCGCGCTGGCGACCTTCTGGAAATTGGTGATCACGATGTCGCTGTTCAGGAGTTCGGGATACCGGTAGGGTTCCACACCCGCGCTGGTGACCTGCACCCACTTAAGCTTGGGACCCGCCTTGATGATCTCGCGGCGGGGAGCGCCGATGTAGGCGTCAGCATCGGCCAGTTCCCTGTAGAACTGCTCGCGCTCGGCGTCGGTGCGGGGCATGGGAGAAGCCAGCCGAGGGTAGTCTCCTGCCGGGGTGGGCAACAGGGAAACGATGCGTGCTCCAGGTACGACGCTCTGAAGCTCCTTGGCGACCTGGTCGGTCAGCCCTGTGACGAGAATCTTCTTCTGCTGGCCGAGCAACAAGGGCGCAGCCACAAGAAGGGTCAGCAAACTTCTTCTCATGAGTCCACTCCAAGACGTAGAATTGCCTGCTAAACATGCAGCATACACCTTGCCGGCCTTTGAGTTCCGCGCGCGCGGTTGATTCCAGAGTGCATCCTCCTATATAGTTTAGGGTTGGGTCCCGGTCGCGCGACCCTCCTGTTTTTCCTGTCCCTTGGAGGCTTACTGATGCTGAAGAATGCCGTGAGAATCACCTTCTTATCGCTCGTCGCCGCGTGCGTGCTGGTGGCGCCACTGATGGCTCAAACCGAACACCGGGGCGGTGGCGAGGCGAGCCTGGTCCTGCCGGATCTGAGCCAGGCCACTTTCCTCGGCGGCATCGATGGCCGCACCCTGCTGATGGCGGGGCTGCTGGTGAGCGCCCTCGGCTTCGTGTTCGGGCTGGTCATCTTCATGCGCCTCAAGAACATGCCGGTGCACGCGGCCATGCTCGAGGTGTCCGAGCTGATCTATGAGACCTGCAAGACCTACCTGCTCACACAAGGGAAGTTCCTGCTGCTGCTGGAGTGCTTCATCGGCGTGATCATCATCTTCTACTACGGTGTGTTGCAGGGCTTTGAGGCATTCCGTGTGGTCATCATTGTTCTGTTCAGCTTGATCGGCATCTCGGGCAGCTTCCTTGTGGCGGCATTCGGCATGCGGGTCAACACGTTCGCCAATTCGCGCACGGCTTTCGCCAGTCTGAAGGGCAAACCGTATCCCTGCTATGACATTCCGCTCCAGGCGGGCATGAGCATCGGCATGCTGCTGATCTCGGTCGAGCTGCTCATCATGCTCTTCATCCTGCTGTTCGTCCCTGGCAACCTGGCGGGCCCCTGCTTCATCGGCTTCGCCATCGGCGAATCGCTGGGCGCGGCAGCGCTGAGGGTGGCGGGCGGCATCTTCACCAAGATCGCCGACATCGGCAGCGACCTGATGAAGATCGT
>JBHGAV010000140.1:0-3364 GCA_041946685.1 Bryobacteraceae bacterium
CTGGTTGAGAACATCCAGCGGGAGGACCTGAACCCGATTGAACTGGCCAACGCCTTTGTGAGCCTGGCCGCCGAGCTGCACCTCACCCACGAGCAGATCGCCGAACGGACCGGCAAGGACCGGACGACGATCACGAACGTGGTGCGTTTGCTCCAACTGCCGGAAGATCTCCAGCAGATGGTGGCCGACCGCCGGCTCTCCCAGGGACACGCCCGGGCGGTCCTCAGCCTGCCAACCGTCGACCTGCAACGCCGATTGGCGCAGCAGATAGTGGACTCGGGACTCTCGGTCCGCCAGGCCGAGCAGCTGTCGCGGATCGCCAGCCAGCCCCGCCAGCCGAAACCCGCCGCGGCGCCGCCGGCGCCCCAGGACCCGAACGTCAAGGCCGCGGTGGACGAGTTGGAACGCGTGTTGGGAACCCGAGTGCGCCTGGTGGAGATGTCGGGGAACCGCGGGAAGATCGAGATCGAATACTACAGTGCGGAGGATCTGGACCGGATTTACGGTCTGATTGTGGCTACGGACCGGGAGCCGTGAGGCTTATTTTAATATTTCCAGAATTTCCGAAAGCTCCCGCCGGATCTGCGGCAGAGGATCCTCGGCGAACAGGTTCGCCTGTCGCAGTGGCCGCTCGGCCTCCCGCGAGCGCTGCTTGAGGAATTGCCGCGCCCCCTCGATGGTGAACCTCCGGTCATACAGCAGGTGCTTGATGGCGAGAAGCAGTTCAACGTCCTTGCGCCGGTAGAGGCGCTGGCGGCTGCCGGAGCGTTTTGGGGACAGGCCGGAGAACTCCGATTCCCAGTACCTTAGTACGTACGGTTCCACGCCCACCAGGCTGCTGACTTCCCCGATACGGAAATAGAGCTTGTCCGGAATTCGTTCAGCCTGTTCGCCGTTTCCAGCGGAACGGGGATCCAACAGGTCCTCCGCCATGGTGCCCGCCAAGATCATCCGATGTAATTACCATGATAGGATAAAAATGGTTCTAAAACCGCGAACATTTCGACTTTCGGAAGCGTCTGATCTGAGAGGAGTTGACTCTTGAAAACGAAGTGGAAGGTCACCCTCGCCGTCGCCGGCCTGGCCGTCATCGGGGCCGGTGTGTATGCCAGCATTCGTTACAGCCAGCGGGACGTGGTCACGGTGCAGACCGGCTTCGTGGTTCGCCAGGACCTCACCTCAGTGGTCACGGCGTCAGGGGAAATCAAACCGAAGAATTACGTCAACATCGGGGCCAACACGCTGGGCCCGGCGCGCATCACGGAGATCGTGGTCCGCGAGGGCGACGTAGTCAAAAAGGGGCAGTTGCTCGCCCGCCTCGATTCCGTCCAGCCGGAAGCGGAAGTTTCCGCCCAGAAGGCGGCTCTCAGTTCCGCCCAGGCCGATTCCGCAGCCACCGAGGCTGCGGTCAACGCGGCCGACGACAACATTAAGACCCTTCTTGCCACGGTGGACCGCACCAAGGCCGACCTGGACCGGGCAGCCATCTTTTTCAAGCGGGCGGAACAGCTCTACCGCGACAAGCTGATCGCCCGGCAGGAGTACGATCAGCGCCGTGTGGACCAGACTGCGGCCGAGGCGGCGGTGCGCGAAGCCGAAGCGCGCCTCACCCAGGCACGCACGCAGCGCCAGCAGATCACGGCCCAGCTGGCCGCTTCCCAGAAACGCATATCGCAGGTACAGGCCACCCTCACCCGGGTCTCGGACGTGCTGCTCAAGCATTACTCCTACTCCCCGCTCGACGGGATCGTGACCAACCTCCCGGTTCGAGTGGGCGAGACGGTGGTGCCCGGAATCCAGAACTCGCCGGCCAGCCTGATCATGACCATCGCGGATATGTCCCTGATCACCGCCGAGGTCAAGGTGGACGAAACGGACATCGTGAATCTGCAACTCGGGCAGCCCGCGGACGTAACCATCGATGCGATGCCCAACGCCACTTTTAAAGGCCACGTGATTGAGATCGGGAACACCGCCATTCTCCGCTCTACCGGCTTGGCGGCCAGCCAGAGCGCGATCTCCAGCCAGGAAGCCAAGGATTTTAAAGTAGTGGTAGCCCTCGACGCCCCTCCTTCTGATATTCGGCCCGGCTTATCCTGCACGGCGAAGGTGACCACGGCTACGCGCGCCAAGACGCTTTCGATTCCCATCCAGGCGTTGACGATCCGCCAGCGCGGCGACCTCGAGCCCCGCCAGAAGACCAAGAGCGGAGCCCAGGCGGCTGCGCGGCCGGACCCCGCGCGCGAGAAGGCCCGCAAGCAGGAGGTTCAGGGCGTCTTTGTTGTCCGGGACGCCAAGGCGGTCTTCCAGGAGGTGTCCACCGGCATCACCGGGGCCACCGATATTGAAGTTCTGAGCGGGTTGAAAGAGGGCGACCAGATCATCACGGGCAGCTACAAGGTGATCCGCACGATCCGCAACGAGGCTCCGGTCAAGATTGACAACCGGGCCCCGGTGAAAGCCGAATCCTGAGTGAAGTGAGAATCGATCCATGCCACAGGCAGTAGACGCAACTACCGAACAAGGCGAGCAACTGCGGCGCGACAATATCGTGATCCGCACGTACGACCTCTGGAAGACCTACATCATGGGCGACACCGAGATCCACGCGGTCTCCGGAGTCGACGTGGAGATTCGCAGAGGGGAGTACGTGGCGATCATGGGCCCGTCGGGGTCCGGCAAATCGACCCTGATGAACCTGATCGGATGCCTGGACACTCCCACCAGGGGGCAGTACTTCATCAACGGGCGCCTGGTGAGCGAGATGAACGACGACGAGCTGGCCCGCATTCGAAACAAAGAGATCGGCTTCGTCTTCCAGACCTTCAACCTGCTGCCGCGCGCCACCTCCCTGCACAACGTCGAACTGCCCCTCATCTACGCCGGCATCTCGAGCGAAGCCCGGCTTGAGCGCGCCAAGCAGGCCCTGCGGCAAGTGGACCTGGAAGCCCGCATGTACCACAAGCCGAGCGAACTGTCGGGCGGCCAGCGGCAGCGCGTGGCCGTGGCGCGGGCGCTCGTGAACAATCCGTCCATCCTGCTGGCCGACGAGCCTACCGGAAACCTGGACACGGCTACGGGCAACGAGATCATGGCCCTGTTCGAGCGTCTCTACCAGCAGGGAAACACCATCGTGCTGGTGACCCACGAGCACGACGTCGCCATGCACGCGCACCGCATCATCCACATTCGCGACGGCAAGGTAGAGAAGGACGAGAAGATCCGGTAGGCGTTCCCGGGGGCGCGAGAACGCGCCGGCTCTCAGCCCCCGGCGTCATACTAATTCCCTTACACTTTTCGGCACGATTGGAAGACCCGCACACCCGCCGGATCCTTCGCAGGCCCGGCCTTCCGCGCGGGGGGC
>JBHGAV010000141.1:0-3323 GCA_041946685.1 Bryobacteraceae bacterium
CGAAGCGCACGCCGCGCTCGTCCTCGTACAGGAGCATCCGCTTGTAGATCCAGTTCAGGCAGTCGGCTTTGGAGGTGGGGCCGTCGTGAGGGCAGAGGGCGACGTGAACCCGATCCGACCAGGCCTCCACCTCACGGACGGCGTCGATTGTCAGGTCGTCATTGGGGTAGCAGCCGACGAAGTAGTCGAAATTCTCATAGTGGGCGGCAGCCAGGTTGTGCTCCAGCATCTTCCCGATCACCTTGTGCTCGCGCCAGAGCGGGACGAAGACGGCGATCCGCTTTTCCGGGCTGCGGTTCAGCTCCTCGTCGGAAGGGAACTGGGAGGCGGGGCGCCCGAGAAAGCGGCGGCGGAACCAGTGAGCGAGGCAGATGAGGTCCACCAGGAAGTCGTCCGCGCCGCTGACGAGGAGCCACAAGGCCAGCGGCGTCAGGCAGGCGGCGATGGCGGAGTCCAGGAAGTTTATCGGCGACACGACAAGCGCGCTCCTGAACGTAGTGGGCCGGCGGAGGGAAAACTCGCCCCCGGAATTGGGCCTGGCGGCCCTTTTGGACGGTGGTCCGGCGGTGTGGGGGGCAGGGTGGATGTGCCGGCGTGTATATTCATCTATGATGAACCGCCGGACGTTCATGCGGGCATTTGCGTGGGGAGGTCCCTCGATGCTTACAGCCAGTGGCCAGACACTCAGCCGGCCGGAAGTCCAAAAGCGCCGCCGGCAGCTCTACATGCTGCTCGGCGATCTGCCGCCGCGCCACCGGAAGATTTCGGTCCGCACCGCAGCCGTGGAGGAGAAGCGCACCTACGTGCTGGAGAAACTGGCGCTGGATGTGAACGGGATGGAGCCCGCGCCCGCATATTTCCTGCGGCCCAAAGCGCTTTCCGGGAGGGTTCCGGCCATCCTCTACAACCACTACCACGGCGGGAAGTACAAGCTGGGCAAGGATGAGATTCTGCTGGGCAAGCCGGAGCATGGTTTGCCGCCCTACTCGGAAGTCCTCACAGGGATGGGCTACTGCGCGCTGTGCATGGACATGTGGGCCTTCGGCGAGCGATCGACGCGCACGGAGATGGACCTGTTCAAGGAGATGCTGTGGAAGGGCCAAGTCCTGTGGGGGATGATGGTTTACGATTCGCTGCGCGGGCTCGATTACCTCGCGAGCCGGCCTGAAGTGGATGCGGAGCGAATCGGCACGCTGGGCATGTCGATGGGCAGCACGATGGCCTGGTGGGTGGCCGCGCTGGACGAGCGCATCAAGGTGTGCGTGGACATCTGTTGCCTGACCGATTACCAGGCGCTGCTGGAGACGAACGGGCTGAAGGGCCACGGTATCTACTATTTCGTGCCGTCGCTGCTCAAGCACTTTACCACCGCGCAGATCAACGCGCTGATCGCGCCGCGGCCGCACCTGAGCCTGGCCGGCGACAGGGATCCGCTGACGCCTCCGGCGGGGCTCGACCGGATCGACCGGGAACTGAAGCAGGTATACGCGCGGCTGGGCAAGCCGGAGCATTGGAAGCTGCTGCGGTATGACGCAGGGCACGAAGAGACCCCCGGGATGCGGCAGGAAGTGATCGCGTTCCTGAAGAAATTCCTGTAACCGGTCCGGATGGCCGTGCTAATTGTAATAGGGTGGATTGGCACGACATCCGCGATCCGAACGACCCGGAGCTGGATCGCCTTGCTGCGCGGTACGGCCTGCATCCGCTGCACATCGAGGACTGCCGCCACCGCGACCAGATCGCGAAACTCGAGGAGCAGAACGGGTATCTCTTCGTCGTGCTGAAGCCGATGGAGCTGCTGCCGGACGGGACGCTGGATGCCTCCGACCTCGACCTCTTCGTGGGCCGCGATTTCCTCATTACGGTTGAAGAGAAGTCGGGCGCCGGCGCGAGGACGGTGCTGGACAGGGTGCGCACGGCGGGCGACGGCCAGCGGCCCGACCAGTTGCTCTACCGGATCATGGACGGCATCGTCGATTCGTACGAGGCGAAGCTGGATCACTTCAGCGACAAGATCGACGAGCTGGAGGACCGCGTGCTCACAGACCTGAGCGCTCAGACCCTGGCCAGCGTCTTCAGCACAAAGCGCGCGCTGATCCACCTGCGGCGAGTGCTGGGCAACACGCGTGACGTGGCCGGGCACCTGCTCAGGACGGAGCACGACCTGATCGCCCGGGACCTGTGGCCGTTCTTTCGAGACGTCTACGACCACGTGGTGCGCAGCCTGGACCTGGTGGAGACACAGCGGGACCTCGTGAACGGCGTGCTGGATCTGTACCTCTCGAACGTGTCGAACCGCACGAACCGGGTGATGAAGATCCTGACCGTGCTGGGCACCATCGCTCTGCCCGCGCTGGTGGTTTCCAGCTTTTACGGGATGAACGTGGAGGGGCTGCCGTGGAGCCGGGACCCGCACGCGTTCGGGATCGTAATGTCGCTGGCGATGCTGGCCACCGTCGTTTTCCTCGTTATGCTCAGGTATTTCCGGTGGCTCTGAAGCCGGCTTTCCACGGGCTGCGGGTACAATAAAACCGTAAGTAAACGCGGCTGCTGTTCTGGAGAACATAACTCGAATGGGCCAAATTCGGATCAGGGCGGCCTGCCTCTTGCTCTGGCTGCCGTTATTGGCCGCCGCCCAAAACCTTCAGGAATTCGAAAAGAGAGTCACCGAGTTCACGCTGGCGAACGGCCTCCATTTCATCGTGCTCGAGCGCCATCAAGCGCCGGTGGTGTCCTTTCACACGTACGTGAACGCCGGCTCCGTGGATGACCCCGGCGGCAAGACCGGCCTGGCGCACATGTTCGAGCACATGGCGTTCAAGGGCACGCCGAAAATCGGCACGAAGAACTACGCCGAGGAGAAAAAGGCGCTGCGGGCGGTCGAGGAGGCGTATGACCGCCTGGAAGCGGAACGCGCCAGGCGAGACCGCGCTGACCCGAAGAGAATCCAGGCGCTCGAGGCAGAGCTTTCGAGCGCGATCGAGCGGGCCAACTCCTTCGTGGAGCCGAACGCGTATCCGCGGATCATCGAGGAAAACGGCGGGGCCGGGCTGAACGCCAGCACCGGCGAAGACTCCACTCATTACTACTACAGCCTGCCGGCGAACCGCATCGAGCTCTGGTTTCTGCTGGAATCCCAGCGTTTCTTGCATCCTGTGTTCCGGGAATTTTATAAGGAGCGCGACGTGGTCCGGCAGGAGCGGCGGATGCGGATCGGCTCGAGCCCGCAAGGCAAGCTCATCGAGATGGGCCTGGCCGCGGCCTTCGCCGCGCATCCTTACCGCAATCCGACCGCCGGGTGGGCGACCGACATCGAGAACCTG
>JBHGAV010000142.1:0-3261 GCA_041946685.1 Bryobacteraceae bacterium
CATGGGCAGCGGCACGCCCCAGGAGATGCGCGACTGGATGGAGTACTGCAACCAGCCCAGCGGAAGTTCACTGGCTGAGGAACGAGCCGCCAACGGCTCTCCGGAGCCGTTCAACGTGCGGATCTGGGGTGTGGGCAATGAGAACTGGGGATGCGGCGGCAACATGACGGGTGAGGAGTACGCGACCGAGTACCGCCGTTTCGCAACCTTCTTGCGGGGATTCGGAAGCACCCGTCCGTTCCTGGTGGCCTGCGGCCCAAGCGGGAACGACCAAGCCTGGACCAAGCAGTTCATCGCCAGTGTTCGCCCCAGAGGGCGCGGCGGCCAGGGGCGGGGCGGCCCGGCACCCACCGGGCCGGCCATGGGCTACGCCATGCACTACTACTCGAACGGCCAACTGGAAGCCACCAAGTTCAATGTGGAGGCCATGCAGCGGCAGTTGTCCAGCTTCGCGCGCGTCGAGGAAGCGGTTCTTCAGCAGCGCCAGTTGTTGGATTCCGTCGACCCGAACAAGTCCATGGGACTCATGGTGGACGAGTGGGGCGTCTGGGATCGCATCCCTCCGGAGGACACCAAGAAGTACGGAGCGCTCTGGATGCAGAGCACGATGCGCAGCGCGGTGGCCGCCGGCATGGGACTGAACGTGTTCCACCGGCAGGCCGACAAGCTGTACATGTGCAACATCGCCCAGATCGTGAACGTGCTGCAATCGGTGATCCTCTGCCACGAGAACAACTGCATCAAGACCACCAGTTACTACGCCTTCGAGTTGCAGAAACCGCACCGCTCCAAGACGGCGGTGCAAGTGGCGACCGGCGATGCGACGCCGCTCGGAATCTCGGTGTCGGCCTCTAGGAGTCCGGGGGAGATGGCGCTTACCTTCATCAATCCCAGGCACGACGTGGAGATGGCCGTCGACTGCGGGATCACCGGGGCGACGGCGCAGTCGGCCAAGGGCCGGATCCTCTCGCACCCGGACTATAACGCCTGTAACACATTCGAGGCTCCCAACACCGTTGTGCCGAAGGACCTTCCGGTGACGGTGCAGGGTGGGCGTGTGCGTTTGTCGCTTCCACCCATCTCGATGGCGAGCGTCATCGCACGGCTGGCGTAGGCGAGGCCTCGACGGCGCGCGCCAGCGCCGTTAGATCCGCACCGGCCTGATAGGCCACGATGCGGACGAATCGGACACCGCTGCGGAAGGTGACACTCGCGCTGTAGAGCCGCGCGGCGTCTCCGATTTCGAGGGGTTTGCTGCCCACCGCCGGCTCAGACTCGAAGACGCTCCGGGCGCCTTCGGCCGACTTCATCACATAGACGTCCGCCACGGCGTCGATGCGGTCCCGGTAGCGGTATTCGGTCGCCAGCACCCTGGCGACGCCGGCCTGGATGTACTTTTCCGCCGCCCCGTCGATGTGGCGGTACAGGTTCTCCGCGTCGAAGGTCCGCGTGGGGCCGGATTGAGCCCATCCCTCCGCGATCTGTGCCCGGGGAGCGGCTGTTTCCGGCAGCAGTATTTGATTCGTTGCGGAGCGGCTCTCGCCGATGCTGGTGACGTAGATCGCGGGCCGGTCGCGCACCGGGCAGGCGAACTCGCATGCGCCGCAGCCCACGCACAGGCGTGGATCGACATAAGGCTGGCGCACGCGCTTGACGGCGCCGCTTGAGTCCACCACGTCGGCGGGTTGCAGGTAGATCGCCTTGGGCGAAGTGGGGCACCACTCTTCACAGACGATGCAGTCGGTCGCCATGGACCAGGGCAGGCAGCGGTGGTGGTCGTAGAAGGCCGTGCCGATGCGGATCGGCTTCGTGCCGGCTTGCTTTCCAAGCCAGGCCTTCTGCTGGAGCGTGAATTCCCAGATCGCGCCCGTGGGGCAGACCTGGCCGCACAGGTTGCAGCTTGGCTCGCAGTAGCCGATGCGGGCGGCCAGGACCGGCGTCCAGATGCCTTCGAGCCCGGCCTCGGTGAACGCCGGGTGCAGGGCGTTGTTGGGGCAGGCCTTCATGCACTGGCCGCAGCGTACGCAGCGTTCCAGAAACCGTTTCTCCTCCAGGGCGCCGGGCGGGCGGACCAGGCGCTCGCTCGATTCGACGGCAAGGCCGGGGGTGCTGCGCAGGAGCGGCAGGGCCACCGCTCCCGCCGCCAGTCCGGCAATCGCTTTGCGGCGCTGCAAGTCCGGCCCTTCGAGTGTCTCTGCGGCCTTCGGGAAGAACCGGAAACGCAGCCCGCTTTCGGGACAATCATCGACACAGTTCAGACAGAGGTGGCATTCCGCCTTGCGCCATCTGGCTCCGGGAATGGGGTCGTCTCCGCCCTGGCAGTGCAGCAGGCAGCGGTTGCAGTCGCCGCAACTTGACGGGCTCTTCTCCAGGCCCAGGATGGACCAACGCGACATCCAGCCCAGCAGCGCGCCGAGCGGGCACAGCGCGCGGCACCAGAAGCGCGTGGAGCGCAGGTTCAGGGCCAGGATTGCCAGAAAGAGGATTCCGAGAGAGAAGCCCTGGCGGAAATAAGGCTGCTTGAAACTCAGCATGGTCTTGCGGAAGACGTAGGCCAGCGCCTCGGCGGGGCTTCGTAAGCCGCGTGAGTACATCCAATCGACTGACGCGGTGAGGCCGTAGTTGGCGGCCGGGTGAATCGAGAGCGCGACGGATCGCACGGTGAGCGCGATGGGGTCGGCGAGGCCCGCCAGCGCGCTTCCAAGCAGCGCCGCGGCCAGCACCACGATGAGGATATAGTATTTGAGCCGCTGCCAGCCCTGGTAGCGATTGGACTCGATGCGCCGCGGCCCGCGCTTCTTCTCGCTCTTCCAGTTGCCGACCCAGTGATTGAGCGTGCCGAGCGGGCAGACCCAGCCGCAGAAGAAACGTCCCAGGAAGAGCGTCGGGACAATGACGATCAGGCTCCAGAGCAGCCCGTGGTAGAGGGTGCGAGTGGAGAGGGCGTTGACGATGGCGACGAGCGGATCGGCCTGGAGGAAGATGCTGACGGGGTAGGGAAGGCGAATTTCGCCCTGGGAAGCGCGGAGCGACTCTGGCGCCTCGGTGCGAAGCAGAAGGAACAGGAAGAGGGCGAGGAAGACGATCTGGGACAGCCGGCGGAGCCGGGTGAGAGCCTGGTAGCTCACAGCCGCAAGGCTCAGTCTAGCACGCGAAGTTGGATGGGCCGCGGCGGGCGTGCTAAAATCGCAGAGAACCCAAAGGGCGCGTAGCTCAATTGGCAGAGCAACTGACTCTTAATCAGTAGGTTGAAGGTTCGAT
>JBHGAV010000143.1:0-3105 GCA_041946685.1 Bryobacteraceae bacterium
GGCACAAAGCTAGCGAATGTTGGGGCATGCAAGCTCGGATCCCAGCACCAACCGCCGAGCTGGTTGCACCGCGTCCATTGAACGCATTCTGCGAGGTTCAGTTTGCAGGCGATAGCCTGACCACGGGAGCGGTCGCAGTCGATTGGAAGCGTGAGCCGCATTTGCATGCCGCTGCCAAGTTGGGGGTGGCGGCACTCGCCGTCGACTTGCAGAAGTGCGGTTTCAAGCCCTTTGCGCTCGCTAAGCCCGAGCCACTTCCCAACCGCCGGCGTAGAGCCGCAGAAGGGGAACTCCGCCGTCAGCCCCGTTTTGCCCGAACTCGCAAGCACCTGCCGGGACAGGATCCTGGCGGCCTCGGAGAAGTCCTCTGCGGTGAATGCCGACCTTCCGGAGCCGTGCGGCGCAACCGTCCCCTGGATCACGTTCAGCATGTCATCTCTAAGAGAGCGGGGACCGTGCTCCGGGTGCTGCGACACATCGACTTCGGACTGAAGGAGCTGTGGTCCCATCTCGGCCTTGATGTGGGCGTCAGCACATTGTATTGCGATCGCGGCGTATAGCAGCCGCGTTGTCCAGCCCACGTTCTCTTCGTTGCAGTACGCCGAGCATGCAAGTTTGATCCTTCCGCGCTGCTTATCCCATACAAAGCCGCTCAGCGAAGCCTGACTGTTCAGCGCCTGAAGAGCCGCCGCGGTACGCTCGGTATCGGGAACGTTGCGCAGGAAGTCCGTCTCGGCCCGGACGCACACGACGTCAACGCCAGCGTCGCGCCGGACCGGCTCGGCCCACACCCGTTGAGCCAGGTTGTGTCCCCACCACGTAAAGCTCCGATCGTTTCGGACACTCCACTCGGCGTCGATCATCATCCGGCGGTACAGATCATCGACCACACGCGGTCCAATATCAGAACTGCGGGCCATCGAGCTCTCCTTCCCAGGGCAATTCCGGCTTGCCGAAGTGGCCGTAGTTCGTAGCCCGGCGGTATATCGGCCGCAGCAAGCCGAGCCGGTGGATAATCGCGGCCGGCCGGAAGTCGAACTGCTTCGCGTACTCTTCTGCCGCGCGATGATCCCCCGTATTGAATGTCTCGACTTTGACCGACAGCGGCTTCGCCATGCCGATCGCATAGGCGATCTGCACTTCCGCCCTGCGCGCCAGACCGGCTTTGACGATCTGGCGGGCTACGTAACGACAGAAGTAAGCGCCGCTGCGGTCCACCTTAGACGGATCTTTGCCGCTAAAGGCGCCGCCGCCATGCCGGGCCATGCCGCCGTAGGTATCCACCATGATCTTCCGGCCAGTCAGGCCGCAGTCCCCCGCGGGACCACCTTGCACGAAGCTTCCGGTAGGATTCACCAGAAAGGTGATTCCGGCGTGGTGCCATCTTCCGAGCGCGCGTGGAGCCAGATCGTGGATTACGTAATCGGAGATGGCGTCGCGTGCCATGTCAGGGGTATGTTGCGCTGAAACAAGGACGTGGGAAACCGACGCCGGCTCACCATCCTCGTAGACTACCGAGACCTGGGTCTTCCCATCAGGTCCGAGCCAGGGGTGGCGGCCGCTGTGCCGATCGTCGGCCAGGCCCCGAGCCAGACGATGCGCCAGCAGAATGGGCAACGGCATCAACTCCGGCGTCTCGTTTGTTGCGTATCCGAACATGATGCCCTGATCTCCCGCGCCCTGTTCTCCGCCGGAGTTCCGGGAGGCGTCGACGCCCCTGGCGATCTCATCGGCCTGGCAAGTTATGAACTGGTGAATGGACACGGTGTCCGCTGCAAACTCGAAACGGCTGTCCGTGTAGCCGATCTCCCGAATCGCCCTTCGGGCGGCTGCTTCGTGATCCACTCTCGCCTGGGATGTGATTTCACCCGCCAGAACCACCGTGCTGCTCTTGCAGAGGACTTCACACGCTACCCGGCTGTTCTGGTCCTGTGCGAGATACGCATCCAAAATCGAGTCGGCAATGTAGTCGCACACCTTATCGGGGTGGCCTTCGCATACGGATTCCGATGTGAACGTGTAAGTGTTGCGTATCATCGCCGCACCTCCTCACAGCAATGACTTAGTCCGCAAAACCCAGGCACAAACCAGATCTTGCCTTGCGTCTCGTCAAAGTAATTTGCGTTTAGCTTGTGGGTGTAGAGCAGCCGAGCACAGGCGGCGCACCGGTTGCGGTTGTCGCAATTGCAGTGCACCGCGATTACATGATTCCCAGGCGCGGGATGCGGGTCAAGGCACTCACCTTTCCACTGACCGCAGCGGAGGCAGCGCACCAAGCCGACCGGGATGCCGTTGCGCTGCTGGCCGGCGAGCCTTCCGACTTCCGCAGATGTGGCGGGGCGTCCTCCACGCGTGAGGTCGCCGAGCACGTAGCCCGCTCTCCGGGGCGAGAAGGCTGCAAGGCGCTCTCGGCGTTCGGCTATTTCCGCGGTAACCGGGAACTTCCAGAAAGGCTGTAATTTGCCGTAGACCAGGACCCCGCCCCGAGGGATGCAGCCATCCGGCCTCGGCTCGCCGTTGGGGCCGTAGTAAATGCAAAACCCAGGCTCTAAGACCAGACAAGTTTCAAGCTGATTCAGATCGGCTTGCGAAGCGCCGATGTTGATTAGCAGATCGACGGTGGCATCCCCAGGCAGTACGATGACATGGTAAAGTGCGGGGCTAAGACGCGTCAGAAGGTAAGGAAACCCGTCAAACACCCGCAAGTTCCTTCCCAAATCTTGAAGGACGCCGGAACTGGTGTTCTCCATTGGATGCGCGCTCCTTTCGAAGACGTGCATCAGGAGCCGAAAAAGAAAAACCGCCTGGGCATCCGGCGGTTCACTCTTTTCCGCAGAGACTCGCATTCGGAACTTGCTGTTCCGCGCATCGAGTGGCTTGCCACTAAAGGCACCGTGGCGTCTCCTTGCCCGGTTGCCGGACCCGGATACAGTCCGAGTCGCTCCTGATGCTTGAATTCAGTATACATGCTCTGATCCGTCCGATTCAACAGTAGTCACAGGAGACACCGGAGATTCACGAGAAGCCGCGAACAGATGCAGGACTGTCTTCTTCCCCTGGTACAACATCCAGCACCATCACAGCGGCATTGGCCTGCTGACCCCT
>JBHGAV010000144.1:0-3031 GCA_041946685.1 Bryobacteraceae bacterium
GGTAGTCCCACGTGTATTCCGTGACGTCCGTGTCGCCGCTGGTCAGCGTGCCGCTGGAGATCGGCATGCAATTCGGGCCCACCTCGGGGGATGAGATCGGCGCGCAAACCGGACCCACCGTAGTTGCCTCTGCTTAGGGGTATTCCATGTTTGAGGGTCAAGCATGGGATACCCGAGATAGCGGAGGCGAGGATGTTGACGGTGGACGATTACGCAGAAATTCGGCGGGCGCATCGGGACGGGATGTCGATCCACGAGATTGCCCGGCGATATCATCATTCCCGGCGGAAGGTACGGGAGGCGTTGGGTCGCCCGGAGCCGAAGCCGTACACGCGGATCAAAGAGCCGCCTGCGCCGAAGCTGGATCGGTTCAAGCCGCTGATTGACGAGATCCTGGCGGCCGATGAGGAGGCCCCGCGCAAGCAACGCCATCAGGCGAGCCAGATCTTCCGACGGCTGGTGCAGGAGGGCTACCAGGGCGGCTATGATCAGGTGCGGCGTTACGTGGGCAAGCGTTGTCGCCGCCAGCAGGAGACCTTCATTCCGCTGGACCACGATCCGGGGCAACGGCTGGAGGCAGACTTCGGGCACATCTGGGTGGACTTTCCGGAAGGGCGGCGGCAAGTTCCCGTGTTGCTCTTGACCTGGGGCTTCTCGTACTGCCCGTTTGCGATGGCGTTGCCGACGGAACGGACGGAAGCGATCCTGCACGGGATGGTCGAGGGGTTCCAGTTCTTCGGCTGCGTGCCGAAGGAGGTCTGGTGGGACAACCCGACGACGGTTGCCGTGACGATCCTGGCGGGCCGCCAGCGGCAGCTCAACCGGCGTTACGCGGCCCTGGCGAGCCATTACATTTTCGACCCGCTGTTCTGCATGCCTGCGCGGGGCAACGAGAAGCCGCACGTCGAGAACCGGGTGAAGTGCCTCCAGCGGCGCTGGGCCACGCCGGTGCCGAAGGTCCGGGACCTGGCGGAACTGAACGCCTATCTGCGGCGGTGCTGCCTGGAGGATCGCCAGCGGATTGCCACGGGCCAGACGGAGTCGATCGGCCTGCGTTTCGAACGAGACTGCGCCGCGGCCCTGCCGTTGCCACGGCACCGCTTTGACACCTCGGTGGATCGGCCGGGCAAGGTGGACAAGTATCAGACGGTGGCTTTCGACCGCAACCGCTACAGCGTGCCACGGCCTCATGCGTTCACAACGGTGACGGTCAAAGGCTACGTGGATCGAGTGGAGGTTGTGGCGGAGGGACGCGTTATCGCCCGGCACGACCGCTGTTATGAACGGGGCTGTCAGATCCTCGATCCGGTGCATTATCTGGCCATTTTGAGCCGAAAACCGGCCTGTCTGGACCATGCGGGCGTATATCGTCGCTGGAAGCTGCCACCAAGCTTCCTGGCCTTGCGCGAGGCGTTGGAAGCCAAGGAGGGAGCGCGGGCCGGTGTGCGGGCCTTCATCCGCGTGTTGCAGTTGCTAAACGAGCATTCCATCGAGCGGGTCCAGGAAGCGATCGAGCGAACCCATCCGGCCGAAGGCCCGCATGTCGATCTGATCGTGCAGCGTACGGAACATCTACGTCGCCGTCATGCCGAATCGACCTTTCGGCCTGATCCACCCGAGACTCCTCCGGGCGCACCTCACGTCCAGGTGCCGCTGCCGGATCTGCGTCGTTTCAACCTCTTGCTTTCCCAAGGAGACGAACCCTATGAATGCCAGCCCTCCCTTGCTCTTGAAGAGCAACCTCAAGCAGTTGCGCTTGCCGACGATCTGTGCCGAGTTTGAGAAATTGGCCCGCGAGGCATCGGCGGCCAACGAGACCTACGAGCAGTATCTCCTGCGGCTGACCGAGCTGGAAGTGGCTGCCCGTTCGGCCAATGCTCTGCGGGCGCGAATCAAGCAGGCGGCCTTCCCCGTTTCCAAAGACTTCGACACCTACGAGTTCACTGCCATGCCCATCTTGAACAAGCAGAAGTTCTTAGAATTGGCCCGTGGTGCGTGGATCGACCAGCACGAGAACGTCTGCCTGATTGGCGCGCCGGGTACCGGTAAAACGCACTTGGCCATCGCGTTGGGGCAGGCGGCCTGCCGCCAGGGCCGCCGGGTGCGGTTCTTCACGGCTGCCGCCTTGGTCAACCGTCTGGAAGAGGCCCAGAAGCAATACCAACTGGATCGCTTCCTCACCCATCTGGACAAGACGGACCTGTTGATCTGCGACGAACTGGGCTATCTCTCGTTCAGTCGCACCGGCGCGGAACTGCTGTTCCAGGTGTTCGCCGATCGTTACGAGCGGGCCAGCATCCTGATCACCAGCAACCTGGCCTTCAGCGACTGGGGCCAGGTGTTTCAAGGCGAGCGGATGACAGCGGCACTGCTGGACCGCCTGACACACCGCTGCCACATCTTCGAGATGAACGGCGAGAGCTACCGCTTCCGGGAGTCCCTGAAAGCGAAGAAGCCGAAGAAGTCGGAACAGTCCTCAAAACCGGACAAACAGGAGTAACGCAACCCCTTCCCGCCGCCTCCCCCAGCGGCTATCCTAGAACCAGGGGTGGGTCCGAATTGCGTGCCGAGGTGGGCCCGAATTGCATGCCGATCTCCAGAGGTCTTCGACTGGGGCGTGCGCTTGACGGCCCGACCGTTCCAGGGAACGGAGCGACAGGCTTTTGTCATCTACTCCGAGATCGGCAACTACAAGGGGCGGCGCGGGGCTGAGGTGAACATCAGTTTTCCGGCCGCCACAAAGCTGCGGCTGCTCGATGCCCAGGCGTGCATCGAGGCGATGTCCGCAATCGTTGCCGAATCCAGGAATGTGCAAGCCGAATTGCGCACGGCTGCCACTGGCAAGAAAAAGAGACCCTGAGTCGCCAGCCGGCGTGACTCCACGCACCGCGAAGGCCGCCTCAGTTGTGTCCGGCCCCCGGGGTGTGCCAACCGGCTCCCTCAAGCTGTTCTGGCGAGAACGACCTCCCTGCGTAACCGTTCACAGCCTGGAGGCTTTTTTTCGGCAAACTGATCTAGACACGGAGGGCGG
>JBHGAV010000145.1:0-3019 GCA_041946685.1 Bryobacteraceae bacterium
CCAGAAGGAAGATCCTGTTCCTGTACGACGTCTCGGAGTTGCACGGCTTGCGCCGGCTCCTCGGCGAGCGGAGCCAGTTCGAGAACCTTGTCGGCAAGAGCAAAGTGATGCGGGGCCTGTATCAGTCGATCGAGAACCTCGCCGGCGTTGACACGACAGTCCTTATCGAAGGTGAGACCGGGACTGGCAAGGAACTCGTCGCGCGCGCCATACACAACCGAAGCGCCCGCCGGCAGGCGCCGTTCGTGGCCGTAAACTGCGCGGGGCTCACCGAGTCTCTCGTCAATAGCCAACTGTTCGGACACAAGCGGGGGGCCTTCACGGGCGCTCACCAGGACACCCGCGGGCTTTTTGAAGCGGCCGAAGGAGGCGTGCTTTTTCTGGACGAGATCGGCGACATCCCGCTGAGCGTGCAGACAAGCTTGCTCCGCGTCCTCCAGGAGCGGGAGATCACGCGGCTCGGCGAGACGCGGCCGCGAAAGGTCGACGTCCGCGTGCTGGCCGCCACCCACCGGGACCTCGCACGGGAGACGGAGAAGGGCGCCTTCCGGGCCGATCTCCTCTACCGGATCCGCGTGGCGCGAATCCCGATTGCTCCTCTGCGAGAGCGCCTGGAGGACATCCCGCTCCTTGTCTCGCGGTTTCTGGCCGATTTCCGCGCCTCGACGGGGAAGCCGGTCCTGGATGCCTCCGCGGAAGCCATGCGGGCGCTGATGCGGTACCGCTGGCCTGGCAACGTTCGCGAGCTTCGGAGCTCGGTCGAGTTCGCAGTGGTGAATTGCCGCCGCCCGGTGCTCGCGCTGGAGGACTTCCCGCCTGAGATCGCCGCTCTTCCCGGGGCAGAAGCGGGCAGCCTGCTACGGGAGGCGCCCGCCGGAGATGAAAAGGATCGTATCCTCGCTGCTCTCCGCGAGGCAAAGGGACGGCGAAGCGCAGCCGCGAAGCTTCTCGGCATCAGCCGGGCGACTCTCTACCGCCGGATGGCCGGCCTCAGGATCCCAACCGGCGGTTGAGGCGGCCTGCCCCATCCTTCGCTTTGCCCGGGCGTCCTCCAGGGCTGTCTCACCGTGAGATTCCCTGAGACACACGTATGTCTTACGGTGTGTCTCATCTCCGCGGACCCTTATTGGCTGTGGCTGCAAGCTGATGATTCCATTGTTATTACACCGCGACCCTGGTTTGGATCGTCAGACGCAAAGTTGTGTTCGGCTGTCATGCGTTCCGATTGATCTTTTGTGGTAACCTCTGACGCGCGTGTTCCTGCTCGAAGCCGTTCGATGTGCGCGCGCCAAAGAGGAAGACCCGAAGGGTGAGCGGAGGCTGCGGCCGGAGTCTTCCGGAACAGCGGAGAGGGCCACCTCTGAGGCTCTCAGGCCCTGGAAGTCCCGGCCTTGGCCTTGCCGGCTGATACCCGGCGCACCGGACCTCGCCCTTCGGGTCCGATGCTCGAAACGGAGGTAGGCCGTTCCGTGATCCTTGTGCCGCCGGGAGCCGAGAGTGGGGCTCCTGGCGCCAAGCCTGAATGAGCACAAGGCGACGGCAGGACTCGTCGCGGTTTGACTTGAGCGAACGGGAGGCCGTAGGGTTCACCTGCCCGTTCTCATGACGGGCCCGCTCATGCGCCCGCAGCGGGTCCGTCGGCATTCATCGACCTTTCTCTGTGCCGACGCGCAGCGAAAGCCCGGACTGGCGGCCGCCTGGGTGTTAGCCGCCGGTCCGGTGTCTGCGCCGTGGCGCTGGCCCGCCCGAGACAACGCCCCCACGACGTTGCTGCGCAGGAAGTTAAGCTAACCTCGGTCTTTGGCGTCCCGTTGGCCCTCGCGCGTCCGTACCAGCGTGCACCAGCCCTGAGACACATCGGTGTCTCACGACTTGGGCTCTCACCTCGACCTTCGATGGGAAGCCATCGCACCCTATTGATTCTATTACTACTAAATCCGCAGCCCGCATTTGGCGCTCGAAGTGCAACCTTCTACACGGTTTGCAGCAGCGCCCTGTGGTTCTGGCCGGCGGCCTCTGGTGTTATAGGCGGACACAAATAAGCGGGGTCCAATAATTGACGAACAGACGCGGCAGTAAACCTCCGGATAGGCACACTGAGCCTCTTGCGAGTTCTGCAACTACTAGTACGCCCCAGTCGGAACCTGCCGTCCGACGAGCAGCGTACCATTACTAACATTCTGCGCCCACCTGCTCGAACGGAGGCAAGCAGTGGCATGATAGCTTTGGGCAGCCAGGAATCGCGGGCGGAACTGCTCTGGCCCAGGGCTCAGTTGGAGCTGGCGGCGCGCCATCTCCGTGGAGCATCGGAAGGCATCCGTTGTCGATTGGATTGGAGCAAGGTCACCGAGACAATCTAGCGGAAAGTGACCGAGACGTCGTGCAACAAACCTTTGGTAGCAATTTGGCGCTGCCCGCCTTGCCCTCCGTGGGCAGGTCCGCCCTACGTTTACCACCCTGTGCGTTGCGTGCTGCGACGCACCTAAATCAATGAATGGAGGCAGATAGCATGAAAAGAATTGCTTTTCTCGGTGTGATCGCGCTGCTGGCATCCCTATCGGCGCCAGCTGCGGTGGTCGATCTGATGGCTGGGAAAACGATTGACGCTGGCGATGTGACAATTACTAACGACGGGACCAATCTCAATGTCACGTTCTCAACAGTCGCACCATGGAAACTGGTGGAGACGCATCTGCACGTAGCCACCACTCTTGCAGGCGTCCCTCAGGCAAAGGGTAACGCCGTCCCGGGTCAGTTCCAGTATTCGGCCACCCATACCCCGTTGGTGGGCACCTTTACTTACACCATCCCACTGAGCACGATCCCGGCGTCGCCGGGGACTTCGCTCGTTATCGCCGCACACGCAGTAGTCATCGTGCCTGCCGACCCCACGGAGACGATAGTAAAGAGTGGCGACGCGGACCTTGCTGGCCTGCTTGATATCGTGACCAGAAGCCGCAACGGGGACGACGCCGATTTCCATCCTGTAAATGCCCCGGCTGTTCTCGCTTGGGTCCAC
>JBHGAV010000146.1:0-2993 GCA_041946685.1 Bryobacteraceae bacterium
TTGGAGTCGGCCTGGTCGGAGGAGCGCTGGTTCCTGGTCTGCTTCAAGGTGATCCTGGGACTGCAACTCCTCAACGACGTGGTCCTGTCGCTCTGGGCCGCGCACCAGCTTCATCACCGGTTTCGCGCTGCCGCTTCCGAAACGTTCGAAGGTGTGCGGCCCGCGATGCCTTGGCCGCTCCGGTTGAAGCGCGGGCTCCGCTGGGCCGCGGCGCCTGCTGCGCTGGCGATCTTGCTCGTCTTGTTCCATCTGGAGGAGAACTGGCGAGGGCGGCGCGCCTGGGCGGCGGTCGAACGGGAGGCTGTGGCGCGAGGCGACCACTTGGAACTCGATCGGCCTGTGGTCTCCAAGGTCCCGGCATCCCAGAACTTCGCCGCCGCTCCGATCTGGGGGCCGGGATGGAATTCGAGAGGACAACGCGCATCCCCCGCGCCGCTCGCTTCGGTTTCTTTGTCACTCAACGGCCGCCCGCGAGGCTGGGTGTCGTGGGACCAGAGCCGGGGTTGGACACGGCAGAAGAAGACGGACCTGGAACGATGGGAGAAGGAGTACCAGGCGCTCAAACTCATTCCCACCAACGCCGAACCGATCAGCGTGTCGGCTAATATCCTTGCGGCGTTCAGCCGGTTTGATCCGCAGATCGAAGAACTGCGTGAAGCCAGCCGCCGCCCGCATTGTGCACCTCCCGGGCCCGGCGGGCTGGATTGGCCGGACTTGCTGGTCGTATGCAACGTGGGTGAGTTGCTGCGCTACCGTGCCTCAGCCGAGTTAGCTGAAGGCCAGGTGCTGGAAGCGTTCGAGGATGTGCGGCTGTGCCTGCGTCTGGTTGACTTGCTCGAGGTCATGCCGGGCACCCAAGCCCAGCTCTTGCGCAGAGATCTGCTCGGCGCCGCGCTCCAACCGGTCTGGGAGGGATTGGCGCAGGGCTGCTGGCCTGACGAATACCTCTGCTGGTTCCAAGACCGCCTGGGCCGGATTGATTTGCTGGCCGATTACCCGCGGGTCGTGCGCGCCACCATTCTGCAACAGATCGACCACTGGCGCCAACGCCGCGCCGAGCGCGCTCAGAAGACCGGTCTGTGGCGTTTGACGCGCCTCTTTTCGCCCGTCGGCTGGACCTACCGCAACCAGGCGGAGGTCTACCGACTCTATCGTGGTCCGCTGGCCGAGGCCGTCGCACCCGGCGGACAACGCGTGTTTCCAGCGAAACTCAATGCTTCCCTCATTGACCTCCAGTCCCCGGCTGTCCGGTGGAGAAATGCCTACGAACTCACGAGCCTTCCCCAGACGTATGCGCGCGTCCAGGCCGGCCTGAACCAGGCACTCGTGGCTTGCGCCCTGGAACGCTACCGGATGGATTTCGGGACCTACCCCGAAACGCTGGACCTGCTCCACCCTGCCTACCTCGATCCCATGCCGCGCGACCCATGCACCGGCCGTCCCTTGCTCTATCTGCGGCGCTCGGCGGACGAGTTTGTGCTCTACTCGGTGGGCTGGAACGAGCAGGACGACGGCGGGCTCAGCCACCAGGAGGCCGATTGGGTCTGGAAGTATCCCCAGTGACCAGGCGGCGCCTGCAGCCCGATCTCATTTGAGAATCGTCAGATTGATCACACGCAATTTCCAGTCTTCGAACTCGCTGGCTGTGGTCAGAATCCCGAAGCTGTCGAAACCGAAGTCACAGGCGTCTCCATAGACACTGTCGGGAGCGACGTTGAACGTCCAGACGGAGGCGGGTGGAATGCGGCGTTCCTCGGAGACCTCGATGGTCCGAGCAAGGACGGCCACATCCGCTTCCATCAGCCCAAGGGAATCGTTGTCCTGCCAATGCCGATAAACGCCGTGACCGGCCTTGAGGCGGCGCATCATGCTGTTGAGAACCGTGGCGTGTTGGTGGGCGCGGAACACGGCTTGCAGGCGCCGTGAGCGGGTGCTGAATTGGTCGAGGAGATATTTCGTGGTGCTCTCGCCGTAGACGAAGGCGCGACCGGGGTCGAAGTCGAACTGCGGCTCGCCGCGCACGACGGAAAAGTCGTTCCACATGAAGCCGAGGACCCACGGTTCAGTGGGGCTGAGCGGTTGAAAATCGACCAAGGCGTTTTGCATGAGACGGCGGGTGGGGTGCGGCAAACCGCTCGCCCAGGCCGGATGTTCCTTCAAGAACTGCTGCTGGTTCAGCCGACCAAGAAGTTGGAACTGCACCGTCTCGGGAGCGTCCAGCAATGGCCGCGGATCGAACCCCGGCTCCATCCCGCCGTGATTACACTGGATGACGTTGGTTTCGCAACCGAGATAGAGGGCCGCGGGGAGGAAATCGTAGAGGCGCATGACGTGCTTGAGATCGAAGGCGGGTCCGTATTTCCCCCGGCCTTCGGCGATGAATCCGTAGCGGGCGGCCAGGCTCACGTCCTCATGATTGCCGCGCAGCAGCAGGACGCGGTCGGGATTCGTCACCTTGAGCCGGAGGACGGTGTAGAGCACTTCGATGCCATAAAGGCCGCGGTCGGTGTAGTCGCCCAGGAAGACCAGGTAGACATCCGGGCGCGCGATTTCGAAATTGCGCAAGTAGCCTTTCTGGTTCAGCCACTCCAACCACGCCACCAGGGAGTGAATATCCCCGTGCAAGTCGCCATGGATCAGGACTTCCGTCCCCGGCGGCACCAGCGTCCGTTGCACGAAGGGCTGAAAGGGGATGGGCGGCTTGAAGAAATAAGTGGCGTCCGTATTGAAGAAGTGCCCCGGGTCCGGAGCGGGTCCCAACCAGGCGCGGCTGTCCGCCAAAGCGCCGGTCTTGCAGACGCGAAAGAACGCGTCCAGCACTTCCGCGAACTGGCCGAAGGTTCTGAGCGGCAGCAGGCCGCCCTTCGGCAGGCTGTGCTTGAGTTCACGATTGGTGGGCAGCCGATCACAGGCCGCTTTCCATTCGGCAAAGCTCGGAGGGGCGCTGGGAGCGGGCCAATTAGTGGTGGAGACCGTGGCGCCGCGAGGCGCAT
>JBHGAV010000147.1:0-2953 GCA_041946685.1 Bryobacteraceae bacterium
GTGGTCGCCCGGGTCGGGTCCGTCGACATGGCCCCGGACGCCATGCTGTGCTGCAACCCGAGGGCATGCCCTATCTCGTGGACCGCCGTAAAGAAGAAGCCATCCGAAGAACTGGCTCGCTGGCTCATGTCCTTACGGAAAATGACCACGGCCTTGGTGATGGGAACGAAGGACGCCGGCCCCGGCGTTGCCTGCGCCCGGGAAACCGGTCCACCCATGGCGATGATTCCCGGAGGCACTTCCTCGAACGAGATCTCCAGGCTGGGCCTGGATTGTTCCGTGCCCGGCGTCATCAGGCCCCCGAAGGCCAGCCGGAGGTCGGAGGTTTCCACATCGTTCCAGACCTTCGCCGCGGCCCTGATCTGGCTGACCACTGCGGCAAAGCTGTCGCCCCCCGCCATGGGCTCGGGACGAACGTCGGAGATGTGATACTGGAGCGTCTTGTCGGCCAGGGCGGTCAGGTCGAACTTCTCGGGGATCGGCGTGAACGGCGCCGTGCGGCCGGCGTAGTGCAGGAAGAAGTGGTAGGAAAAGCCCGCGCCGGCCGTAACCAGCGCAAGGAGCGTAACCAGCCCGATCCTGCTCACCGCCGCCAGGCGCCGGCTCATTGCTTGCTTCCTCCGCCGATCGCCTTACTGACTTTGTCCTTCAGCTCGCTGAGCGGCATCTTCAAAGTTTCGTCGCGCACCGCCTGCAAGGTCTTTGGGTCCAACATAGTCTCGGAGGATGCCGGACGCACCGCCATGGCCCCGCTCGAGGAACTGTCGATCAGGGTAAAAACCCCTTGCGAAAGCCCGATCACCTGGGTCATGCCGCTGCGCCCCGTCCACAGGAACAGGACATACTCCGCTCCCCGGGTAAGGCGTGGAGCCCCCGAGAAGGACTGCCGAAGACCGTTCGCTGTTCCTCCTGGTACGGATACCTCGATCGAGCCGGCGGCCTGGCCCTTCCACGTCTCCAGCACCTGGACGCTGTACCGCGTGTAAATCACCGGTCCTCGCTGCGCGGCATAGGATCCCGTGATCCGCCCGCGAACGATTCCGGTGGAGCGGGCGATCATCTGGTCGAGGCTCATCCGCTCCAGGGTCGCCCCGGGAAGTTGGGCGCCCAACGTGAGCAGGGCCAGGATCGCGGTCATCCACACGCGGTTCATAGACGTATTGCCGGTTGGGCTTTTGCAATCCAGATTCCAATGCATTCCATTGAAAAAAAAGAAGGATATATCAACAGAGGAGTATGCGGCTGGGTTGCCTGGACACGGCGGCGAGGCAACATGTCCCAGCAGGCCAGCCTTGTGCGTGGAATCTCCTACGCCACACGCCGGAGGGGAGCGCCCACACCGCAGCCTTGAGCAGCAGCCGTTCCGCTAGCGCCCATGGGCGACGTCTCCCCACCGATCAGGAGTTGCCGCGGACGATCAGGACAGGGATGTTCAAATCGTGGCGGACGGCGTCGATAGTGTTTCCAAATATAAGATCCTGAAACCACTTATGGCCATGGGCCCCCATGACAACAAGATCCGGCTTCACCCGCCGCGCGAAGCGCACGATCTCCTCCCTGGGGTCGCTCGAGTGGCAGAGCGCCGCCTCGGCGTCGATCGACCGGGCGCGGAGCCGTTCGACTGTTTCTTCTATGTACCGGCGCCCCGCCTCGACCTCGGCCGTGAGCGCCTCCGAGCCGTACCACTGACTGGTAACATCTTCCTCCACATGAAGCACATAGAGCTTGGCTCCGTGCAGCGCGGCCATGGCTACGGCATGCTTGACCGCAGTCCTGTCCCGGTCGGTATGATCCAAGGGAACCAGGATTGTTCGATATCGCGGCATATCGAGTTCTGCCGATGGGGCTTCAGGCAGCAGGGCTGGCAGCGCCTCCAGCCTCCGCCAACGGCGCGGAAGCACCGGCTCGAACGCCACCCAGCCCAGAAGGAAAAGCAAGGCCGCGGCGAACGGGAGCCCCAGGACGATCAGCAGCGGCCGGTAGGGACCTGACTGCCGGAGCCACTCATAGGCTGCCGCTGCCGCCAGACGCAGGTTCAGCGCGACAATTATCGCGGCGGCGGCCCACGCCAGCGACTTGACCCAGACCGGGTTGGCAAACACGCCCATGCGTTTCCGGTCGCTCGTGAAGCGAACGAGCGGTATCACGGCGAACGGAAGCTGGAGGCTGAGGATGACCTGGCTGAGGATCAGCAATTGGTAGACGCTTCCTTCGCCCGCGAGCACAATCGTCAGCGCCGCTGGCACGATTGCGGCCATGCGGGTAATCAGGCGGCGCAGCCAGGGCCTCAGGCGGATTTGCAGGAAACCCTCCATTACGATCTGGCCCGCCATGGTCCCGGTCATCGTGGACGAGAGCCCCGCGCAGAGGAGCGCGCCCGCAAACAGCACGCCCGCCATCGAGGACCCGAGCAGCGGCTCAAGCAGCATGTGCGCCTGCTGGATCTCGGTCACCACGATGCCGCGCTTGAAGAAGACGGTCGCGGCCACGATGAGTATGGCCGCGTTCACAAGGAGGGCGCCGTTGAGGGCGATGGCCGAGTCCACCAGGTTGAACCGGCACGCGGAGCGCTTGGCCGCGTCCCCTTCGCCGATGCGCCGCGTCTGCACGAGCGCCGAATGCAGATAGAGGTTGTGCGGCATCACCGTGGCGCCCAGGATGCCGATGGCGACGTACAGGCTCTGCCCGTTGAGACGCGGCACGAGGCCCGTGACGATCTCGGACACCGCAGGCTTGGCGAACAGGATCTCGACGAAGAAGCACCCGCCGATCAGCGTCACGAGAGACAGCACGAACGCTTCAATGGCCCGCACGCCGAAGTTCGTCAGGTAAAGCATCAGTATGGTGTCGAGCGCGGTCAACACGACGCCCAGCAGCAACGGCAGGCCGAACAGGAGGTTCAAGCCAATGGCCGCGCCGAGGACCTCGGCCAGATCGCAGGCGGCGATGGCGA
>JBHGAV010000148.1:0-2925 GCA_041946685.1 Bryobacteraceae bacterium
CACCGGCTTCGTTCCCCATCCGCCAGGCCTCCTCGGGCGTGCAGTGATAGCGACGCCAAGGGTTATAGGCGCCGATCGGCATGATGGCAAGGTCAAACGGCCGGGACGCGCGCAGTCCTCGGAACAACGGGGTGTTTGCCGTATCGCCGGCAAACAGGATGCGGTAGCGCCCGGCCTCGATCACGTAGCCGTTATAGCCGCGCCACGTGTCCCTACGCATGCGCGCGCCCCAGTGATTCACCTCAATCGCGGTGCACGCAGCCGGGCCCACGCGAGCCGTCTCGCCCCAGCCAAGCTCGGCCACCTGGCGATAGCGCTCGGGTTGGATGAGGTCGCTGGTCTTGCGCGCCAGAACAACCGCGGTCTTCGGGTTCTCCAGCCTGCGCAGAGACGGAACATCCATGTGGTCCATATGGGCGTGGGACAGCAGCAACAGATCCACCGGCGGAAGCCGCCGGATATCCAGGGCGGGCGCGACCAGCCGCTTGATCCCGAGCGTCAGTATGCCCAGGTAAATTCCGGCCCGGTCGCTGAAAACGGGATCGGTGAGGATCGTGAACCCGTCCACCTTGATCAGTACCGTCGAGTGACCGAGCCACGCGGCGTGGAGCCCGTGGTCCGGCCATCGCTCTGGCCGCGGATGCGCCGGCGGCGGCAGAATCGGCCGCCTCATTTCGCGCGCATACTGTTGCCAGAAGCGCGGCGCCTGTTGGTAAGCGACCACCCCCACCCCGGCCAGCCCGACGAGTCCCCCGCCGATCAAGGCCCGGCGGGACAATATGGATTTCGTCCCGGTCTCTGCCACTCCGTTCATTTTATTTCTGCTCCGATCCCCCCGCGGCATCCCAGCCAAACCGCTCTTCTTTCCATGGATCCCCGTGCATGTGATAGCCGTTCATCTCCCAGAAGCCGGCACGGTCGCGCGCCGTCAGCTCCACGCCGGCCACCCACTTGGCGCTCTTCCATCCATAAAGGCGCGGCACGACCAGCCGCGCCGGCCCTCCGTGTTCGAGGGGGAGCGGCTCACCGTCATGAGCGATTGCCACCAGCGCATCCTCGGCCAGGAAGTCTTTGAGCGGCATGTTGGTAGTCCAGCCCGCATCGTAAGCACAAACCAGCACGAAACGCGCCTCCGGCAGCGCCCCACCGCAGCGAGCAACCAGCTCGCGGGTCGAAACACCCTCCCAGAGGTTGCCCAGGCGCGACCACCGCGTGACGCAATGAAAATCGGAGAACACCCGCACCCTGGGAAGCTGCTGGAATTCCTCCCACGTCCACTCCGCTGGTTGGGCCACCAGCCCTGAAATCCGGAAGCGCCACTCCGCCAGGTCGATTTCGGGAATTCCGCTCGCGTCCAGAACCGGCCACTTCAGCGTGCGCGACTGCCCCGGAGGGAGCCGCTCGGCTTTGAACGCGTCCGGGCTGACGATGACGTCGGGCGGGAGTTCCGCCGGTGAGCGGATCTCCTTCTTCTGCAACTTGGGGTCATTTCCTGCCATGCATCCCCTCTGCCCTGCACGGGCCCAAGCCGAAGCTTAGCTTCTAAAGACAGGCGCCACCCCTCTTCTCTGAACGGGCACGGTCAGGACAAGGGAAATCACGGTGGTCTGAGAAAAGAGGACGCTTAAAACTACCTACTTGTATGGTACTACGCGCGAAGCGTCTGGGCCGCGCCGCTTCCCTGGCGGCCTGGATCCTCCTGCTCGGGCTGGGCCGGCACTTCGAAGTCCACCTCTGGGCAGGCGAGCGGGGCGGAAAGGCCGAATACGTCGGCGGAACCGTCGCCGAACTTCAAGGCAAGACCTCCGGCGTGATTCTCACCACGGACCCACAGGCCTTGGTTTTCCAGGCAAAGAAGGTCAGGGTTCACGTCCCCTGGGAGAGGATCAAGCTCCTGGAGTACGGACAGAAGGTGGACCGGCGCTACGCGATGGGCGTCCTGATCTCTCCGATTCTCCTGCTGAGCAAGAAGCGCCGGCACTTCCTGACGGTACACTACACGGACGAGGGAGGGCAGCAACACGCCATGGTGTTCCGTATCGACAAAAACGATGTGCGCTCGGTTCTCGCCTCCCTGGAGGCCAAAAGCGGCCGGCGCGTCGAGTTCCAGGATGAAGAGGCCCGCAAGGCGGGTAAAGGATAAACAGGCATGTTGCCGTGGCTTCTGTGGCTGGTTCTTGCGCCGGGTACGCAATCCGGCCAGACGGCGCCCCCCGCCAACGCATCCCCGCAAGCCGCCCCCCCCAGACAGGAATCGCGCGCCGGCGGCAACCTCCTCGAACTGCTCTCGGTGCGGCGCGTGTATGTGGATCGTCTCTCCGGAGGCGATACGGCCGTCCAGATCCGGGACATGATCCTCAGCAGCCTTCACTCGGCCGGGCTGTTCGTGCTCACCGAGAATCCGGAGCGCGCCGATGCTTTTTTGCGCGGCTCGGCGGAGGACCTGGTGTTCACGGACACGCACTCCACGAGCGAGGGCCTGAACGCCCGCGGGGCGGTGAGCACCGGCTCGGGCTCCAGCCGCGATGTCGCCAGCCGGCGGGCGGCCGCCAGCATCGGGGTCGGCCAGCAGGAGACAGCCCGGATCGAAGAGCGGCGGCACGAGGCCTCCGCCGCGGTGCGTCTAGTAAACAAGGAAGGCGACGTCATCTGGGCCACAACGCAGGAAAGTATGGGAGGGAAGTTCCGGGGCGCCAGCGCCGATGTCGCCGACAAGATCACCCGCCAACTTATCAGAGACTTCGAGCAGGCCAGGAAATGGAGGGAGGAGGCCCAGCGGCGGAGCCGGGAAGGGGCCGGAAACAACGCCGCGCGCTAGGGTTTTTGGCCATCCGCCGGGATTTCTTCCGATTTCTTCCGACTCCAACAGCATTTTCTAATCGAAGAATGAGCCTGAGCGGCTGGACCGGAGCGACCCGCCGCCGG
>JBHGAV010000149.1:0-2775 GCA_041946685.1 Bryobacteraceae bacterium
ATGTCGAGCACCGTTCTCCACTCGATGTTGGTCTTGCAATGCAGACTCAACGGTTCCGCGCAGGCCAACTGGCACGGACTGGCGATGTCGGCATCCGCCAGGCGCTCGACCACGTCCGTGGTCACCCCTTGGATCGTCGTCCAGGCCGGCCGCAGCGACACCTGCTTCTCCCCGATCTTCAATTTCTCCTCCGTCAGCGCCTGAAGCCACCGCCGGAGAGTGTCGGTAGGGAATGCGCCCAAGCCGAAGGCCACCAACGGCGAGTATTCGGTCTTGAAAGGGATAGCCGCCAGCGCGCCAAGGGCCGCGCCCAGAAGCAGACGCAGCCACGTGAAATGCAGGGCGTTCGGGGTCCAACTTCTGCTCCGGAATCGCACCAGGGAGTCATACATGCCCCAGAGATATGCTCCCCAAAAGCCCGCGATGGTATGGGCTCCTACGTTCTGCCGGATCAGTTCGACCCACTCCGGAAACAATGGCAGATCCATTCCCGCCCGCAGCAGGGACACCGCCGTAAGCCCGGCCGCCATCAAAAAGTTCAGGACTACCGGCCAAATGTAGGGCCCCTTTCTCAACGCGGCCAACCGGTCCAGGTCCGCTTCGCTTATCTGGAAGTACTGGCTGTAAGCTCCTTTGGCGACCTTCGCCAGGCTGAGCGCCCGCTCCCGCCGGGTCATCGCGCCTGAGAGATAAGCCCAGAGCAGGATGGGGAAGATCGCTCCGGGAAAACAGGCCAGCACCCAGCCGGCAAGTGGCATGCCCATGTGCCCTCCTTTCGCCCCGGCTGGCGGGACGGTAACTGTGGGTCCTCAACTGCAAACCGGAACTATAGCTTCACATGGCGCCCAGCCGGTGTCCGCGCGCCGGCGTGGGAACTTATCCCGATCCAGAATTAATAAGCTGTAAGTGAGCAGGCCAGCGGAATCCCTGGCAAGCCAGGATCTTTGCTATTGCTTCCGGCCCAAGAGCGATTATATTCCCAAACGCCTCCATTGGAGCCGTTTCCCCCTGGCCTGTGCCGCCGCGTGACGCGATCAGTCTCCCGGCGGGGCGCTCCGGATCCTCCGGGCAAGCAATACGCCGGACATGACTCGTTTCACGAGGCCGGCGCGCCTCGTGCAAGGGCTGGGCGGCCCGCCGGGCCGCTGCCGGCCCGCGCCGTGCTGCCATCGGGCAAGCAGTCCCGGCGGGCGTTGATCGCACGTTACCTGCGGAACGCTGCCTTACCGGCGAATCTTGCCGCTGGTCCCAACTCCTCCTCGATCCGCAGAAATTGATTGAACTTCGCGACTCGTTCGCTTCGGCAGCCCGAGCCGGTCTTGATGTGGCCGGCGCCCGCCGCCACCGTCAAATCGGAGATGAAAGTGTCTTCCGTCTCGCCTGAGCGGTGGGACACAAAGCACCGGTAGTTGTTGCGCGCGGCCAACTCCATCGTGTCCAGGGTCTCGGTCAAGGAGCCGATCTGATTGAGCTTGATGAGGATGGCGTTGGCGAGTCCCTTCTCGATACCTTCCTGGAGAATCCGGGAATTCGTGCAGAAGAGATCGTCCCCAACCAATTCGATTCGCGGCCCCAGCGCTGTGGTGAGGTCCTTCCACCCTTGCCAGTCATTCTCGCCCATGCCGTCTTCCAACAAGACAATGGGATACTGGTTCACCCACGACTCCCAGATCTTGATCAGGTCCTGCGAGGTGATCGCTCTCTTGGTCGATTTGAAGAGGACGTACTTTCCGTCATCCCACATCTCACTGGCCGCCGGGTCGAGACAGATGGAAATATCCTCTCCCGGCGTGTAGCCGGCCTTGACGATCGCCTCCAGAATCACTTCCACGGCCTCGTCGTTCGATTTCAGGTCCGGCGCAAAGCCCCCTTCGTCGCCGACGGCGGTGCTGTAGTTCTTCTTCCGCAGAACCTGCTTCAGCGCATGGAACGTTTCCATTCCCTTGCGGATCGCCTCCGCGAACGACGGCGCGTTGTGGGGCGCGATCATGAATTCCTGGAAGTCGACGGTGTTATCGGCGTGCTTGCCTCCGTTTAGCACGTTCATGCACGGGACGGGCAGCAGGGATGCGTTTACGCCGCCGAGATACCGGTAGAGCGGAAGACGATGGGAAGCCGCCGCTGCCCGCGCGGTCGCCATCGATACCGCCAGAACCGCGTTAGCCCCGAGCTTCGCCTTATTCGGCGTTCCATCGAGAGACAGCATGGCGGCGTCCACCGCCCGCTGATCGGTGGCGTCCAGACCGGCGACGGCTGTTTGGATAACGTCATTGATGTTCTTCGCGGCGTTGGCGCAGCCCTTGCCGCCGTACCTGGCCTTGTCCCCATCTCTCAGTTCCACCGCCTCCTTCTCGCCAGTGGAGGCGCCAGAGGGAACGGCCCCCCTGCCCATGCTTCCATCAGCCAGGAAGACATCGGCTTCCACGGTGGGATTCCCTCTGGAATCGAGGATCTCCCGCCCCACTACCCGAACGATTTCAGCCATTAGAACGCTCCTTTCCGACTCTTCATCAACAACCACCAGCTGCGGCACGGGTTAGAGGCCGCGTTGACGAAGCTGGCAGAATAGCACTGGTGTAATCAACAGTGACAGAACCATCGAAACTGACACGCCGCCGATCACGGCAACGGCGAGCGGCTGCAGCAGTTGCGCCCCCGAGCCGACTCCGATCGCGAGCGGAGCCATGCCGAAGATCGTGGCGAGCGCGGTCATGAGGATGGGCCGCAGACGTCTTCGCCCCGCGTGAAAAATGGCCTCCCGCAATTCGTAGCCCT
>JBHGAV010000015.1:0-72849 GCA_041946685.1 Bryobacteraceae bacterium
CCTCCAAGAAGCACGCCCCGTTCATGCTCACCACCGACCTGGCACTGAGAATGGACCCGGCTTACGAGAAAATCTCCCGGCGTTTCCTGGAGAATCCCGACGAGTTCGCGGACGCGTTCGCACGGGCCTGGTTCAAGCTCACGCACCGCGACATGGGGCCAGTCTCGCGGTACCTCGGTCCGCTCGTACCGAAAGAAACGCTGATCTGGCAGGACCCGGTTCCCGCGGTAAATCATCCCCTGATTGGGGAGCAGGACATTGCAGCCCTGAAGGCCAAGATCCTGGCATCCGGGCTTTCCATCTCGCAACTGGTCTCGACGGCCTGGGCGTCGGCGGCGACATTCCGCGGTTCCGACAAGCGCGGTGGCGCGAACGGGGCGCGCATTCGTCTGGCTCCGCAGAAGGACTGGGAAGTCAACCAGCCGGGTCAACTGGCGAAGGTGCTCGAGAAGTTCCAGCAGATCCAGAAGGACTTCAACGCCGCGCTGTCCGGCGGCAAGAAGGTCTCGCTCGCCGACCTGATCGTCCTGGGCGGCTGCGCCGCCATCGAGGCGGCGGCGAAGAAGGCCGGGCACGATGTAAAGGTTGCATTCACGCCGGGACGCACGGACGCTTCGCAGGAGCAGACCGACGTGCAGTCCTTTGCCCCGCTCGAGCCAAAGGCGGACGGGTTCCGGAACTATCTCCGGGCAGGGCAGACCCTGCCGGCTGAGGAGTTGCTGCTGGACCGGGCGCAGTTGCTGACGCTCACTGCCCCCGAGATGACGGTTCTGGTGGGCGGCCTGCGCGCCTTGAACGCGAACTTCGGCGAGACCAAGCACGGCGTGTTCACCGACCGGCCCGGAACGCTCACCAACGATTTCTTCGTCAACCTTCTCGACATGAGGACGGCCTGGCAGCCATCCTCCACGGACGGTGTGTATGAAGGGCGCGACCGGGCCACCGGCAAGCTCAAGTGGACCGGCACCCGCGTGGACCTCATCTTCGGTTCAAATTCCCAGCTCCGGGCCATTGCGGAAGTCTATGCCTGTGACGACGCGAAGGAGAAGTTCGTGAAGGACTTCGTGGCGGCGTGGAGCAAGGTGATGAACCTCGACCGCTTCGACCTCGCCTGAACGTGGCAGCGGCAGGCCACCGGGATCGATGGCCTGCCACACCCACTTCCGCGGACGACCGCTCAGAAGACGAATCTGAGCGCGATCTGCATCCTCCTGGGTGCGTTCGCCAGGGTGGTTACCTTTCCGAAGTTCGCGCCCGTGACGGCGTTGGCTGGGTTACCCCAGCGGACGCGGTTGAACACGTTGAAGGCTTCTCCCCGGAGGGTAAGCTGGAAACGCTCGGTGAACCTGATGTTCTTGGCCAGGGAGAAGCTCTCGTCCAGGCGCCACGGACTGCGAAGCTTGGGGTTGTTGCGCGTGGCGTTGCCCCAAACGCTTTCGAGCACCGACGTTGGAATACCCTGGTTGAACTTGCTGATATCCAGCCAGGTATCGACGTTCGGATCGAACTTCTCGCCCTTGACCGGCGCACGCCAGCCTTCGTACGTGGTGATGAATACGCGGCTGCCCGTTCCGATGGGGCTGTAGCTGTGCGTCACGGTTTGCGGCGTACCGGATTCGTAGTTCATCGTCCCGGACACACTCCAATCGCCCGCGACCGCGTTCGCCACAGGGCCGAGGCTGAAATGCTTTCGGCGGCCGAAGGGCAGCTCATAAGTGTAGGCAAACCGGAGCATATGGGTCTGATCGTTGGCGGCCAGCGCCTTGTCCAGTCTCTTGTTGTAGTGGTCCAGGGCGCCTCCGGCGCTGATCGCCGCGCTCTCGGCGTCGCTGAACTGCTTGGATAGCACGTAAGAAGCCAGCAGCGTCGAACCGTTGCTGTAGCGCTTATCCAGCTTCAGCGTCATGGCGTGGTAGGTCGAGTTCCCCGCGCGCTCACCGATGGAGGAAGGTTGCCCGCGGTTGGTGTAGATGTTCTGGTACTGCGGGAACGGTGACAGTGCGCGCTGGACGGTGGAGTTGAACCCGGCGTAAGGGATCGGGATGTTGGCGGCCCGCGCCGCCGTCGAGTTGATATTGCTGTTCAACAGCGCCCTTCCGTACTGCGTCAGGTAGCTGTACGGGATCTGATTGAAGCGGTTCAGCGAAGAGGCCAGGTAGGTCCCCTTGGTTCCCGTATACCCGGCGGTGAATACCATCGACGAAGTAAGTTCCTTCTGGATGTCGAGGTTCCAGGTCCAGTACTCCGAGGGTCGGCCGGAGTCCTTTCGCTGCCAATAGTCAATGTCACCGTTGTTCAAGAGGGTGGGATCGATGTTCGGCGGCGTGGGAAAAACCGGCAGGCCGTTCTTGAGAATAGCCGGGAAGTCGTTGACACTGTTGTCGGAGCTATTCTGCGTGCGGTTCACGATGAAGCCCTCGAAATGGGTGCTGCCGCCGGACGTCTTGACGGCGGAGAAGGTCCGCCCGCCGTACATCCGGATGACGGTCTTGTAGGCCGTCCTGTAAGCGAGGCCGATGCGCGGCGCAATGGCCCACGGATAGCCGTCGAACAGGTTGCCCGAGATGCGGCCGGGGCCACTGCCGGAGAAGACCATCGCCCCCGGCCGCCCTCCCGCGCCCGGATTCGGAGCGGTCGGGTCGAAGTTGTAGAACCCATCCATCTTGCCGGAGCTCAGATCTTCCCAAGACGACAGCCCGACGTAGGCGCCGCCCTTAAGAGGGGTAGTGTACTCATAGCGCAGCCCCAGGTTCAGGGTGAGGTTCGAGGTCATCTTGAAGTCATCCTGGACAAATCCCCCGAAATACTTGTAGATCTGGCGGACGTTTCTCGGCGTCTCGTATCCTGCCCCGCTGGCGTAGCCGAGCAGAAACGAGGCAAAGGCGTTGCCGGTTCCCTGCGATGTGTCGTTGGGGACAGAAGTGGCCAACTGCGTGAATGAGAAGCTCCCGTTCGGACGGTGCTGGCCGTAGCCGTCCCAGCGGTCACGGGCGAAGAAGAAGCCGGTCTTGATGCTGTGGCGTCCCGTGATCTTGGTAACGTCGGCGTTGAGGTTGAAATTGCCGCCGGCATCGCCGCCCCAGTAGGCGCCGCCCCACCCGGTGTAGCTTGTAAATGTGACCTGCGGGAATGCGCGGTCCGGGCCAGGAGCGTTCTTGATTCCGATCTTCTCGTTCCACTTCTTGTTTGGGTCGGCGGACTCAATCATGACCCCGACGCCCTTCTCGCGCATATAGCTGCCGCGAACCGAGGCCAGCAGGGTACCGCCCGTGTAGTACCAGGCGAGGCGTTGCGAGCGGTTGAAGCGGGTCACCACGGCCGCCCCATTGAGCGGAGGGAGTATGCCGGTGGGACCATCGGCGCCGAATTCGTCGGCCTGGCGGCCCTCCAGGTAGAGGTAGGTGAAGCGGTTGGCGCTTCCGAGATTGTGGTCTGCACGCAAACTCCCCTTGTTCCAAGGGTTTACGGCGGAGCCTTCGGATCGGACGAAGTTCTGGACGTCGACGTCCAGGAGCCCTCGGGTGCGAGGGTCCGTGTTGGGCTTGAGTCCCGCCGGCAGCACGTTGAGGAAGTTTTTCGCCACTGGGTCGAACCGGTCCTGGCCGATCCTGTTCCCCGCGAACGGGTCACGGATATATCCCGCGCCGGCGGGGTTGGGGCGGGTGCTCGCAGGATCGTAGATCTGAACGAAGTTCCCATTGCGCGTCCAGGTGCTGAAATCGCCCTGGAGGTTCGCCGGGGTGGGGATCGTCATGTAAACCGGGCTGGAGGCCCCGGCCCGATTGCGGAAACCCTGGTAGCTGGCAAAGAAGAACGTTCTGTTGCGCCCGTCGTAGATCCTGGGGAGGTAGACGGGACCGCCCACCGTGCCGCCGAAGTCATGCTGCTTGAGGACGCTTCTTGGCTTATTCGTGGCGTTGTTGAAGAAAGTGTTGGCGTCGAGAATGTTGTTGCGCAGATTCTCGAAGAGATTGCCGTGGATCTGGTTCGTGCCGGACTTGGTCTCAAATGTGACGGCGCCCATCGATCGGCCGTACTCGGCCTTCATCCCGGAGGTCTCGACAGTGAACTCATTGATGGCGTCGATCGGCACCGAACCGAGCGACGCACGGTCGCCCTGGTACAGGGTGGAGGCGCTGGTCATCGGCATGCCGTCCATGACCATCTCCCACCCCACCTGTTGCCCGCCGCCGATACGGAACTGCTGTCCGGTTCCCCGCGTCTCCGGGGCGATGCCGGCGAGGGTAAAAATGCTCCGGATGCCGCCATCGACGAGGAGTGGCAAGCTTTGGACCAGACTGGTGGTGATGTTGGTCGCCACGCGAGTCGATTCCATCTCGACGGGCGCGGCCTGCGCCGAGACGGTCACCGATTCGGTGGCAGAGCCTAGTTCAAGAGTAATGTCCAGGCGGACGGTGGAACCCGCAGTCAGCACCACCTGATCGCGTACCGCCCGCTTGAATCCCTGACCTTCGTACTCCACCCTGTAGGTGCCGATCTGCAAGGCGGGGATCGTGTAGACCCCTGCGCCGGTGGTGGCGCCGGACACTGACGTCCCCGTGTCCACGTGGACCGCCACCACCTTGACTCCCGGCACAACCGCCCCCGAAGGATCCGACACAGTGCCGGTCAAGGTCCCACGATTTACCTGAGCCAGGCAGATCAGTACAGTGCCCAGGCAAAGAACTACCAATCTCTTCCATGCAAACATATTGTCCCCCCTGTTGTGAAATCCTGATGCCGAAGAAAGCCGGCATCCCCTTAGCGCGAGAGCGTAGTGACTATAGTCTGTTCCTACCACATGCATGAACGATCGTCAATATGCAAGATGTGCTGGGCCGCAAGTGGTTCATCCAGAACCTCCTTTCAGGGGTTGCAGCTTCCGGCGTTGTGCAGCCTTGACAGGAAATGCTGCGCGCTTGCAGACTGATCGTAGGCGGCCGACAGTCAGAGATCGGTGAGCCAGGAGACATACCTCTATGAGCCGAGTGAAGACAGTTTTTCTGTGTGCAGGACTGGCGGCGCTGGCTTGCGCGGCGCGCAGCGCCGACGTTGCAAGCACGCCCCTCTTGCCGGCGGATTCCGCGCCTGCATTCAAGCTGAGCACCGGCGCGGACCAGTACGCGACCTTGTCCACGATGGCAGTGAAGGGGCAGCAATTCTCAAGCGCCCTGCGCGTGGTGGTGAACAAGAAGCCGCAGCGGGCAGAAGAAGTGCGGATCTCCGCCCCGGTGGACGCGGCCGTGTCCAGCGGCGACGTCCTGCTGGTCTCGTTCTGGATGCGCTCGGGCGCGGCGGGTGAAGCTACGCTCGACGCGGGATTTCGCGCCGTGCCAGGGGCGGCAGGCGCTCCGGGAAGGGGAATGGGATTTGGAGGGTTCGGCGGCCAGCCTCTGAATGCCGCCGCTTCTTCCGGGACGGTGTGGAAGAAGGTCCAATTCCCATTCGCCGCGACGCGGGCCTTCAACAAGGGCGAAGCCGAGGTGTTCTTCACCCTCGGCTTGCGCGAGCAGACCGTGGAGGTCGGCGGAATCGAACTGGTGAATTATGGGACCGGCAAGAAGGTTGCCGACCTGCCCTACACGAAGCTCGGGTACGCGGGCAGCGAGCCCAACGCCGCCTGGCGCAAAGCGGCCGAAGCGCGCATCGAGAAGCACCGCAAGGGCGATCTCACCGTAGTGGTGTTGGACAAGGACCGTAAACCCGTTCGCGGCGCTGAAGTCTCCGTGAAGATGCGCAAGCACGCGTTCCTCTGGGGGACGGCGGTCAACGCCTCCCTGTTTTCCAGCCAGCGCATCAGCGCGGGGGACCTGGAGCGGTACAAGCAGGAAATCCTGCGGTTGTTCAATTTCTCCGTGATGGAGAACGAAACCAAGTGGCCGCAGTGGGCGAATGTGGCTTCCCGGCCGGCCACCATAGCGGTGATCGACTGGCTGCGCGGGAACGGAGTGCAGGTCCGCGGCCATTGCTTGGTGTGGCCCTCCTGGAGAAACGCGAACGTGAAGGCCGCGGTGGACGCCAAGGGAGACCCCGCCGCGCTGGCCAAGGTCATCCTCGACCACATCACCGAGACCACAACCGAATTGCGCGGGCGCATGGTTGACTGGGATGTCATCAATGAAACGTTCACGAACCACGATTTCATGGACATCCTGGGCAGGCAGGCCATGGTGGACTGGTTCAAGGCGGCGCGGGCCGGCGATCCGGACGCCAAGCTGTACATCAACGACTTCAACATCGTGGAGGGCGAGGATAAGGAGCACCAGGACGACTACGCCGCGACCATTCAGTACCTGATCGACCAGGGCGCGCCGTTTGACGGTATCGGGCTGCAAAGCCACTTCCCGGCGCGGGTCACGCCCATGGAAGAGTTGCTCCGGCGGCTGGACCGCTTTGCGGCGTTTGGCAAGGAGCTTGAGGTCACAGAGTTCGATATCAGCACGTCCGACGAGGCCACCCAAGCCGATTACACGCACGATTTCATGACCGCTGTGTTCAGCTATCCGCAGGTGAAGGCGTTCCTGATGTGGGGCTTCTGGGAGGGCGCTCACTGGAGACCGAGCGGCGCCATGCTGCGGCGCGACTGGTCGCGCAAGCCGAACGGCCAGGCCTACGAAGACATGGTGTTCAAGAAGTGGTGGACCAACTCGAGCGGCAAGACCAACGGGCAAGGTGCCTACCTGGCGCGCGGCTTCCTGGGCGATTACGACATCGAGGTGAAAGCCGCCGGCAGGACCAAGACCGTCCGCGCGACGCTTTCGAAGGACGGCTCGAAGGTCGAGTGCGTGCTGGATTAGAGAGGAATGCGGCGGCTTACGCCGCCCGAAGAGAATCTTGAGGTGAAGCGCTCCGGAGTCGCGGATCTGCCCTTGCACGGGGGTCGCGTGCCTCGCTGGCTCGCCGACCGAATGACGCAACTCGGTACGGCGATCGTCGAAAGCATCGTCCTTCACTACGGCCGTTCGGAATTCCTTTCACGGCTCAGCGATCCGTACTGGTTCCAGGCCCTGGGCTCTGTCATGGGGATGGACTGGCACTCCTCCGGAGTCACCACGTCAGTGATCGGAGCCCTGAAGCGGGGGCTGAATCCGCGCGCGGCGGAACTCGGCTTGCACATATGTGGCGGAAGGGGCAGGCATTCGCGCTCGACGCCGGCCGAACTGCTCGATATCGCCGAAAAGCGGGGACTCGACGGCGAGACGCTGGTACGGGCCAGCCGCCTGGCCGCCAGAATCGACAACAACTGCATCGCCGACGGATTTCAGATCTACCTGCACTCGTTCGCCGTGTCGGCAAGCGGGGAGTGGACGATCGTGCAGCAGGGGCTGAACGATCGATCCGGGCTGGCGCGGCGCTACCACTGGCATTCTGCCAGCGTCCGCGACTTTGTGGCTGACCCCCATACTGGCATCGCCGGGGCGCACCAGGGCACCATCATGAACCTCGTGGATGCAAAGGCCGCTCCCGCGCAGGGGGCCCTGGTTTCCATGGCGCATGAGCACCCGGACGCGACGCTGAAAGAGGTCCGCCACCTGCGGATGCCCCGCCGTCATGAGGTGCGCGCCGAAGACTTGGATTTGAAGCGGCTGGGCGCCGTGCTGGCGGTCGCCCATGAGCAAGACCTGAAGAGCTTCGCGGACCTGCTGCTGGTGCCGAACCTCGGCCCGCGCACGCTGCAGACCCTGGCGATGGTCGCCGAGGTGGTGCACGGAACGCCGGTGCGATTCTCGGATCCGGCGCGCTTCGCGTTCGCCCTGGGGGGCAAGGACGGGCATCCGTTCCCCGTTCCTTTGAAGACCTATGACGAATCGATCGCGGTCCTTCGGCACTCGCTCGACAGGGCGAAGCTGGAGGGGCGCGCGAAGCTCGACGGCTTCCGCCGTCTGGACCGCTTCGTGAAGCTGGTCGAGCGGCAGATGGAGCCTCGGGCGGATCTCGACGCGCTGGTGGAGCACGAGCGGGCCATTTCCCCCTCACTCGGCGGCCGCACAGTGCTGGACGACAAGCGCTCCTCGCGCAAGCCCCCGCCGCGGCAGATGAGCCTGTGGGAGGATTAGCCGGCGACTGCCGGCCAGCCTATGGTGCGCCGCGGTGCCTCTGAAGCATTTCCTCCACCTCCTGCAGGGAGAACCTGTTCAATTGGACTATTCTTGCATCAACTCGGAATGCTGGCGGCACGATGTGCAGGGCGTCGTCCCTGCTATCCACGTCAACGATCAGCCACGCCTTGTGCTCGCCGTCGTAACACCCCCAGTCGGCATGGGTGATGTAGTGAGAACCGGTGGAGAGCAGGGCATGGATCGCGCGCGTGCATGCCACCTCCTCCGAGGAATGGGGAATTTCAATAAGGAATCTCGCCATAGCGCATCCGCCTCAAGTACGGGAGGGCGCACAGAACATCACGTACGCCGTGAGACTATATGCGGGACACTGAGCCTGCTTCATAGATTGTCCCCTCTGTGCGGTCCCGAGTAGTTGCTCGCACCGCGCTGTTAGGACAATTATCGCAAAGAGGGGAGGTGTATGGAAAAATCGCCCTTTTACCGCGCCTTCAAGCGCCAGTTGGGAGTTCCGCACGCTGTCCGGCGGATTCCCCGTTGCGGCTAAGGTCCCGTCACTCGTTTCAGGGCCACTTCCGTGGCCGCGAGCAGCGCTTCCGGGCCGACCGGAGCGCCGGTGGCGCCCCGCATCCAGAGATCGGGCGCAAGCCTGCCTTGCCGGGTGACGCGCTCCACCTCCGGGCCGATCTTGCCGGCCTTCTTCATGTGCTCCTCAAGCTGGTGCGCGATCAGGTGGCCGATGGGATAGTCCGGCAGGTAGAGCTGCGAGTTGATCATGTGCGAGTAGATTCCGAGCAACACCACGTCTCGCTTGCGGAAGACCGGAGCGTAGTAGCGGTTCCAGGTGTCCGCCGCAATCTGAAGGACCGCCGCCTTCAACTGGGCCGGAGTCGCATCCGGGTGATCGTACATCCAGTGCCAGACTGCCATGTCTACCAGGGCCACGCCCGCAATCTCATAGGTGGCCCAGTAGTCGTTCAGCGTCTTCAGCGCCTCGCCGCCGGGGTCTGCCGCCGCAAGTCCCAACAGCCCCAGGTCGTTGGCCTGGAAGACGAAGGCGACGGCCTCGGTGAACGCAGTGTTGGGGACGCCGGCGAGCGAGTAGTAGTCCACGTCCTTGAGCGAGAAGGTCTGCTCGACGTTGTGCCCCATCTCGTGCACGGCGATGTTGTAGCCCTTGTAGTCCATTCCCTTTGCGCCGACGCGGGTGCGGAGGCGGGATGGCGCCTGGCGCATGAGGGTGCCGGCGGCGTGCCCCGAGCCCCGGGCCGGCTCGACTACGATGTTGGCGGCGAGGTACCGGGCGCGTTCCGGGGTGAAGCCCAGCCACTGGAACATGCGGGGCATGTCCTGGTGGTAACTTTCTGCGGACGGGTATTTCTTGCGGGTGATCTCGTCCAACTGCGCTTCGGTGTACTTGCCCCGCGGCCGGAAGCCGCTGTACCAGATGTCGAACGGCTCGAGGGGGCGGCCGAGGCGGCTCTCGATCAAGGCGGCCACCTTGGGGGCGAGCGGCGACGTAAGCACCCGCTCGAACATCTCGCGCACGCGGCTCTCGGGCAATTCCCGGTCCTCGTCAAACCGGCGGGCGATGTGCGTGGGCGCTGTGGGGGAGTAAGGATCGGCGCGTCTCAGGGCGCGGAAGACGTCCAGCAGCACGGCGTAGCGTGTGTCCGGCTCAGCCGCATTGCCGGCCTGCGCTCCGGCCGCCGGCGAACGATCGCTGTCCTTGACGTCTGAGGCGCGAACGGTGTTCTTCGCCGGGTCCCAGTCCACCAGGGGGTTGTCGATCACCGACTTGGGGATGGTCTGCCGTACGATATGCTCCATCACCTGGGAGATCATGCGCTGCCTGGGCAGGCCGTCCGTCTCCGCGTAGTCGGCCTTCAGTTGATCGCGGAGGTTCCAGTGCGAAAGCAGACGCATCCCGGCGGGAAACAAGCGACGGCCGCTGTCGTCGACCAGGTGGTGCATCCAGATGTTGTAGCTCGCGATGTATTGTTCCGAACGGGCGGTCGCCTCCGCGATCGCCAGGTTGACCTCCGAGGGAACGCGGCTGCGAAAGCGCTCGGCGAGGCGCGCCTCGGCCCACTGGCGGCGGCTCCAGTTCGCGCCCTGGCCGAGCTTTTCCTCCAGCGAGGGAAGGGGGAAGTTCAACAGGATGGTGAAGGCCAGCTTGTTCTTGAACAAGTCATCCGTCGTATGGGCCGCAGGATCATATCCTGCAAAGACCTCGTCATAGGGGAGAATGGGGCCCAGGTCGAGGTCGGTCTGGGTGCGGAACGCCATCTGGATCTCATTCATGTGTCCGTCGAGCTGCTCGAACAGCCGCTCGCAACGCGAGAAGAGCGTGTCAATGGCCGCTTGGTCGCCCGCGAAGCTACGGTCGACAAACTCTTCGAACACGGCGGCGTCCCCGTCCTCCTCCCGCCAGTAGCCGGCGACCTGCTTCAACCCGCGCTCCAGGCGGGCACGCTGCGCCTCGCCATACTTCGCCGTAAGCTGGGCGACCATCTTTGAAATGGAGCCGTCCATCCACGCGGGACGGCGGTTCTCCGTCCTCGGCTGGCTACGGCAACCCAACAGAAGAGCGGCGGACGCGACCGCGACCAGGAAGCGCGACGACACCGGCATGTGTTTTCATCCTCCTTGGAATAGTGTCCCCCCAACGAGGGGAGTTGTCACGCCGGCTGCCCGCAGGCTCTGCATATGAGGTTTCCGTACTAGCCCAAACTAGACCGAAGAGGGTATTGACTGGCGGCACAGGTGGAGTATCCTGAGCTTGGGACCCTGAAGCGGTTGGGCCCCATGAGCGGCGCAAAAGCCCGCGCCGCTCGGAATGGAGGCTGCTATAGAGCCTTACAGCGGCGAGGGGCGGGCGCTTCCGCACTTCGGCTGCCGGCAGTGAAAGGGTCGTGGACGGCCTGAAGATGAGCGCTTGAAATGCGCGGCGCGTGTTGCGCACAGTGAAGGCGTTGGCACGATTCTTGAGGACCGACAGAGCGCGAAGCCCCGCCCCTGGTAAAGATAGCTCCCGAAGGCGTCTCAACGTGAGCAGCAAGGGTGGCCTCGCGCCCAGATCATGCGCAGGCCTTCGAGAGTCAAATTCTCATCCACATCCTTCAGATAGCGCGAGCCGCGGGTGATCATGCCGGCTTGCCCCCCTGTCGCGACGATTCTTGTGCCGGGTCCGAGCTGCGCAATCATGCGCTCCAGGATGCCGTCGATCATCCCAATCGCGCCGTAGTACAGGCCGGACTGGATGCTGCCGACGGTGTTGGTGCCGATTAGTCTCGCCGGCTCGCGGAAGTCCACCAGGGGAAGACGCGCAGTCTTGGCGAACAGCGCCTCGACGGCGATCCCAATTCCCGCAGCGATCAAGCCGCCCAGGTAGCGCCCGGAGGAAGAAACGGCGTCGAAGGTGATCGCCGTCCCCAGGTCCACCACCACGCAGGGGCCTCCGTACTTGGCGAATGCCGCCACGCTGTTCACGATGCGGTCGGCACCGACCTCGGCTGGGTTGTCGTAGGAGATCTCCAAGCCGGTATCGGTGGAGTGCGTCACGAACACCGCCGTCTGGTCGAAGTATTTTTCTGACATCAGTGCCAGGGCGGAGTCCAGCGGCGGAACGACGCTGGAGACGATCACCCCGTCCACTTTCGCCAGATTCAGGCCGGAGAGCGAGAAGACGTTGCGCAGGAGCACGCCGAATTCGTCCGCCGTCTGGTCGAGCACCGTGCGCAGGCGCCACCGTCCGATGAGGCTCGCGTCCTCGAACGCGCCGATGGTGATGTTGGTATTCCCGGCGTCAAGAGCCAGCAGCATGGACGACTCCTTTCCTGGCCGCTTCGGAATACAGGCGAATAACCCGTTCGCTGCCCTCCTCCTGGAGCAGCGCCGCGAACTTGTCGACCGACAGCAGGAGCCGAACCAGAAGGTCCTCCCGCGAGTGTGGGCGGCCCGACACCAGGCGAAGCGAGGCGGCAGTCTCCGCCAACTCGCCGGGGAATCCCTCTTGGTTCACGTTTATCCCGACTCCGGCGATGACGGCGGCCGGGGTCCCCTGTGCGAGGATGCCCGCACACTTCTTCCCGTTCGCCAGGAGGTCGTTCGGCCACTTCAGATCACACAAGATGCCGCTGGAGTTGAGGATCGCCTCACGGGTCGCGAGCCCGAGCGCCAGGGTGAGAGAGGTGAGGGAGTCCGCCGGCAGCTCCGGGCGGAGGACGACGGAGACGTACAGCCCCGCGTCTTTCTCGGAATACCAGCTTCGCCCATGCCGGCCCTGGCCGGCGGTCTGCTCGTCGGCTCCCACCACGGTCCCGTGCGGACAGCCGGCCGCCGCCAGCCGCGCCGCCTCGGTCATCGTCGAGCCGACGGTATCCAGCCAGACCACCTCGCGATGGGGCAGGCGCGCGCGGACGGAACCGGCATCCAAAGGCATTGTCAGATCATTTGCAGGCGGAAATTGATGTCAACGGCGCTGGCCGAGTGCGTGATCGCGCCGCAGGACACAAAGTCCGCGCCGGTCGCGGCATAGGCGCGGATGTTCTCGAGGTTGATGCCGCCCGACAACTCCACCTGGGCGCGCTGGCCAATGAAACGTATGTGTTCGGCTGCTTCCTCGGGGGAGAAGTTGTCCAGTAAGACCCATTTGGCGCCGCAGTCCAGAGCTTCCTCGAGCTCGGCATGGCTGTGCACCTCGATCTCCACCAGCAATCCGGTGCGGAAAGCCCTCTCCAGGGCCGCACGCACCCCGCCCGCCGCGGCGACGTGATTGTTCTTGATCAGGACCGCGTCGTAGAGACCCATGCGGTGGTTGGTAATGCCGCCGGCCGCTGCGGCCATCTTCTCCAGCCGCCGCAGGCCGGGAGTGGTCTTGCGCGTGTCGAGAACCTTGCACCGGGTTCCGTTCACGGCGTCGGCGTAACGCCGGGCCACAGTGGCGACACCGCTCAGCCGCTGCAAGAAGTTCAACGCGACGCGTTCGCACTCCAGCAGCGTTCTGGCTCCCCCCCGCACCCAGGCGATGGGCTCGCCGGCGGCGATCCGCACCCCGCTGGTGGCGGCCATGCGCACCTCATCCACGCCGCCGCGCATCTGGTAGATGACGGGCAACAACTCCACGCCGGCTACGACGAGCGCCTCCCGGGCCTGAAAACAGCCCTCCGCCTTGCGGTCTGGCGGGACGCAGGATTCAGACGTGATATCGCCCGGTCCTATATCCTCTTCCAGCGCGCGCCACACGGCTTCATGGATGTCGGGATGGGTTACGTCGAATGTCATGCCTCAGGCAACGCCTCCAGGGCCGCGCGGCTCTTGCTCAATTGAGCTTCGTAGTCGGCGAGTTTTGAGCGGATCGAATCCACCACGCGGGCAGGAGCGCGGCTCAGGAACTCCTGGTCCTCCAATTGCCTCCGGGAGTTCCCAATGACCTTGCCGAGCTGCTCGATCTCCTTGGCCAGGCGCCTTCGCTGGGACTCCACCTGCGCCAGCGGCAGGCGCAGCACCAGGTCAAACTCCGGAGTGGAGCGGACCGCGCCACCCGCAGGCCCGACCGTGCCGGACGAGAGCTCCAGCGTCACGTTCGCCAGCTTCTGGATCACATCCTGCTGGCTCCGGGCAAGCTCTGCCGCAGCGCCCCGCGCGTACAGCACGGCGCTGAGCGACTGCTTGGGGTCGGCCTTCAGATCGGCCCGGAGGTTGCGCGCGGCGGTGACGATCTCCTGCATCAATTCCATTTCCCGCTCAGCGGGTACGGCTGCGAAGGCCGGATCGGGTTCCGGGTAACGAGCCAAAGCTAAGAAGGCCGGACGATCCCCGTCCGCTGACAGCCTCTGCCATAGCTCCTCGGTGAGGAACGGCATAAGAGGGTGGAGCAGCCGCAGGGATCGCTCGAAAACGTAGAGCACGTTGCGCCAGTCGGTGGTGAGCCCCGATTTCTCGGTGAAGCGCAGCTTCTTGATCTCCACGTACCAGTCGCAGAATTCGTGCCACAGGAACTGCCAGAGGACCTGGGCGGCTTCGTGATAGCGGTACCTCTCGATGGCGCGGCCCGCGGCTTCCGCGCAAGCGTTCAGGCGGCTCAGAATCCAACGGTCTTCCAGGCTCTCGGGCAGGGGCGAAGCCGGAACGCGAGGCTCGACGCCCGAGCGCTCCATGTTCAGGAAGAGAAAACGCGCGGCGTTCCAGATCTTGTTGGCGAAGGCGCGGGCGCTCGCCATGCGCTCCTCGGTGAGCACGATGTCGGTGCCCGGCGCGGCCCCCAGCAGCAGCGACATCCGGACGGCGTCCGTGCCGAACTTCTCCGTTACGACGAGGGGATCGATCACGTTGCCGCGCGTCTTAGCCATCTTCTGGCCCTCGGCGTCACGAACCAGAGCGTGAATGTAGACCTCGCGGAACGGGACGTCACCCATGAACTCCACGCCCATCATGACCATCCGCGCGACCCAGAAGAACAAGATGTCGAAGCCGGTGATCAGCAGCGAAGTCGGGTAGTAGGTCTTCAGGTCACTGGTCTGGTCCGGCCAGCCCAAGGTAGAGAAAGGCCATAACGCGGAACTGAACCAGGTGTCGAGCACGTCTGGGTCCTGCAGGATGGCAGACGAGCCGCAGGAGCCGCAGGCGGCGGGCTCCTCGCGCGACACGGTGAGGCCCGCGCAGTCGGCGCAATGCCAGGCCGGGATGCGGTGTCCCCACCAGAGCTGCCGGGAGATGCACCAATCGCGGATGTTGTTCATCCACTCGAAGTAGGTCTTGGTGTAGTTCTCCGGCGTGATCCGTATGCGGCCGTCTTCCACAGCGCGAATGGCGGGCTCGGCCAGTGGTTTGGTCCTTACGAACCACTGCGTCGAGACCAGCGGCTCCACGACGGTCTTGCAGCGCTGGCACTTCCCGATGGCGAGCGGATAGGGCTCGATCTTCTGAAGCAGTCCCAGATCTTCCAGGTCTGCGACCACCTTCCGGCGAGCCTCAAGCCGGTCCAGGCCCGCATAGGGGCCGGCTTCCGAGGTCATTCGGCCGTCGTCGCCGATAACCTTGATCTTCTCCAGATTGTGGCGCTTGCCCGCCTCGAAGTCGTTGGGATCGTGCGCCGGGGTGACCTTGACGGCGCCGGTGCCGAACTCGGGATCGGCGAGCTCGTCCAGGATCAGTGGGATGCTGCGGTTCATCAGCGGGAGGGTGACTCGGCTCCCGTGAAGATCCCGGTAGCGCTCGTCTCGGGGATTCACGGCCACCGCCGTGTCACCCAGCATGGTTTCCGGACGCGTGGTCGCGACCACCAGGTGACGGCCGGCGTCCTGCACCGGGTAGCGGATGTGCCAGAGGTTTCCCTGTGTCTCCTCGCGGACCACCTCCAAGTCGGAGAGTGCGGTGTGACAGCGCGGGCACCAGTTCACCATGTACTCGCCGCGGTAAATGAGACCCTTCTCGTAGAGGCGGACGAAGACCTCGCGCACGGCGCGCGAAAGGCCGGGGTCCATGGTGAAGCGCTCGCGGCTCCAGTCGCAGCTCGCCCCAAGCTGCCGCATCTGGCGCTTGATGGTGCCGCCGTATTCTTCCTTCCATTCCCAAACGCGCTTGACGAAGGCTTCGCGCCCCATCTCGCGCCGCCTGAGCCCCTCGGCGGCGAGCTTGCGCTCCACGACCATCTGGGTGGCGATGCCCGCGTGGTCGGTGCCGGGCAGCCACAGGGTCCTGTCGCCGCGCATCCTGTGCCAGCGGACGGTGACGTCGATCTCGGTGTGTTCGAGCATATGGCCCATGTGCAGCGAGCCGGTGACGTTGGGCGGCGGGATGACCAGGCAGAAGACGGGTCCTTCGTGCGACTCGTCGGGACGAAACACGCCTGATTCGATCCAGCGCTCAGCCCACTGCGGCTCAAAGCGTTGGGGCTCGTACACCTTGTCGATTTCCATTGGAAATTCCCAATATATCATGCGGTCTCAAATGGAGCCTTCCGTTACAATGGATATCTATGACAGACGACTTCTATCGCATTCGCAAGCTGCCTCCCTACGTGTTCGCCGTGGTGAACGAGATGAAGGCACGCCTGCGGGCCGCACAGATGGATGTCGTCGACCTGGGGATGGGCAACCCCGACGGCCCGACGCCTTCCATCGTGGTCGAGAAGCTGGCCGAAGCGGCCGCGAACCCGCGGAATCACCGGTACTCGATGTCGCGCGGAATCCCGAACCTGCGGCTGGAGATCGTGAAGCGCTACAAGGAGCGCTACGGTGTGGATCTGGACCCGGAAACCGAGGCCATTTCCACCATCGGCGCCAAGGACGCGCTCGCGCACCTGCTGTTCGCGGTGATCGGGCCGGGAGACGACGTTGCAGGCCCGAACCCCTGCTACCCGATTCACCAGTACGGCGTCATCATGGCGGAGGGCAACGCCATCACGCTCCCGATGCCGGATGCGGCTACGTTCCTGGAGCGGCTGAAGGACCACTACCGCTCCGTGGCGAAGAAACCGAAGATGATCCTGATCTCCTTTCCGCAGAACCCCACCACCGAGTGTGTGGACCTGGAGTTCTTCCGCGAGATCATCCGCCTGGCCGCCGAGCACGGCACCATGGTGGTGCACGACTTCGCCTACGCCGATCTTGGCTTCGACGGATACGTGCCGCCCAGCATTCTCCAGGTGGACGGCGCCAAGGAAGTGGCGGTCGAGATCTACTCGATGTCGAAGAGCTTCAACATGGCCGGCTGGCGGGTGGGCTTTTGCCTGGGCAACCGCACGATGATCGCGGCCCTGGCGCGCATCAAGAGCTACCTGGATTACGGGATCTTTCAGCCGATCCAGATTGCCTCGATCATCGCCCTGCGCGAATGCGGCGAGGATACCAAGAAGATCCGCGCCGTCTATCAGGACCGGCGCGACGTGCTCATCGAGGGGCTAAGCCGCGCTGGGTGGGAGGTCAAGCCTCCGCGCGGCACCATGTTCGTCTGGGCGCCGCTGCCGGAGCCTTACCGTGCGGCCGGCTCGCTTGAGTTCTCAAAGCTGCTCCTGGAGAAGGCCCTGGTGGCCGTCTCACCGGGCATCGGCTTCGGCCCGATGGGCGAAGGCTTCGTGCGCTTCGCCCTGGTCGAGAACGAGCACCGCACAAAGCAGGCGACAGCGTCTATCCGCAGATTCCTCAAGGGGAAGAGCTAGGAGCAGCCCGGCAGTCTGCTCGCCTTGACTACCTGCGCGGGGGCGTGATAGGGTTTCGACGAAGACATCGGATGGAGGTGTCTGCAATGTCCAGTCAACGTTTTTCCAGGCGTCATTTCTTCTACGGCAGCCTTCTTGCTGGGACCGTTCCCAGGGGCGGCTTCGGCAGCGTTCCTTCGCTGGCGGCGCTCGGGTACAAGTCCGTCAACGAGAAGCTGAACATTGCAGCGATCGGAGTCGGCATCCGGGGCCCGCAGATCCTCCGGGGGGTCGCAGGCAGTGAGAACGTCGTGGCATTGTGCGACGTCGACGACGAGTCGGCCGCGCCGGCCTACAAACAATACGAGAAGGCGACGCGGCACAAGGACTTCCGCAAGATGCTGGAGTCCGAAGGCAAGAACATCGACGCGGTCATGATCGCCACTCCGGATCACGGCCACACTCCGGCCGCACTCATGGCGATGCAGCTCGGCAAGCACGTCTACTGCGAGAAGCCTCTCACCCGGACAGTGTGGGAAGCACGGCTTCTCCGTGACGCGGCGGCGAAGTACAGGGTCGCCACGCAGATGGGCAACCAAGGATATTCGCACGAGGGCACCCGGACGTGCGCCGAGATCCTGTGGTCGGGCGAAATCGGAGCGGTCAAGGAGGTTCACGCGTGGACGGGCAGCATCTACGCGGGGGGCGACAACGTCCAGACGGCACCGCCCGAAGTGAGGGTTCCGCCGACTCTGGATTGGGACCTGTGGCTGAACACCGCGGCAATGCGCCCCTACAATCCCGCGATGACCAAGCAGTGGCGCGCGTACATGGATTTCGGAAGCGGGGGGTCGCTCGGCGACTGGATCGTCCACTGCCTGGGGCCGGCCCACCTGGCGCTGCAACTGCACCTGGCGCCGCCGGTCAGCGTGGAGTGCGTCAAAGTGGAGGGGAAGAGCAAGTGGACTTGGCCCGTCCGCGCGCACCTTCGGTACGAGTTTCCGGCGCGGGACAATATGCCGCCGGTAACCGTGAATGTCTACCAGAACATGCACGGCGACGTGAAGTACCCGGAAGGCATGGCGGAGAACGAACCGCTTCTGCCGCCGATGAACAACCTTGCCGAGCGCGGCCGGTACGCGCCGCCCGAGCCCTTCCGGGCAGGTCCGGGCCGCGGGCAGCCGCCGCGTGGAGGCGCCGCACCGCCGCCGCGGGCCCCTGCTGAGCCGGCCCCTACGAAGACCGAAGCGGGTGGAGAGCGGCCCGTTCCGGGCAACGGAGCACTATTCGTGGGCGAGAAGGGCTACATGGCGACCACTTCTCGTGGCGAAGGCGTCTGGCTGCTGCCCGCTTCCCGGTGGAAGGAGTACACGCTCCCGCCCCAGTTGCTCCCGCGCTCGGTCAACCATCAGCAGGACTGGGTGCGCGCATGCAAGGGCGGCCGGGCGGGTTGCTCGGAGTTCGGCGTGGCCGTCCCTTACATCGAATGGTTGATACTGGGAGCGGTGGCCCTGCGCGTTCCAGGCAAGCTGCTGTGGGATGCCAGAAACATGCGGTTCACGAACAATGCGGAGGCCACCAGGCTGCTCAGGCCCTACGTTCGGAAGGGATGGGAGATGAAGTTGTAGTCCGGGGTGACCATGAAATACACATTTTCGGCGGCGCTTTTGGCAGGAGTACTCATGTTTGGCGTTTCTTTGGAGGCGGCGGGTCCGATCCGGGTCATGCTGCTCGACGGCGAGAGCGGCGGGGTCTACCACAACTGGCAGGCGATCACGCCCGCCCTGAAGAAGCAGTTGGAGGAGACGGGCCTGTTCCAGGTGGACGTGGTGACCGCTCCGCCGGCCCAGGGCGATTTCACGAATTTCAAGCCGGAGTTCGACAAGTACCCGGTCGTGGTTTTCAACTACGATGCTCCCGACGAGCGTTGGAGCGCGGAGCTGAAGGCCTCCTTCGAGAAGTACATGGCCAACGGAGGCGGGCTGGTCATTGTCCATGCCGCCGATAATGCGTTTCCGGGGTGGCAGGCTTTCAACGAGATGATCGGCATCGGGGGCTGGCGTGGGCGCAACCAGAAGTCGGGACCATACTGGTTCTTCCGGGACGGGAAGCTGGTGTCCGACGACACTCCCGGGCCCGCCGGCGCTCACGGGGCCAGGCTCCCCTACCGCATCACCCACCAGGACACGAATCACCCCATTACCAGGGGTCTGCCCAAAGTCTGGATGCACCAAGGGGACGAACTGTATGACCGGATGCGCGGCCCCGGCAAGAACATGACGGTCCTGGCGACGGCGTACTCCGACAAGAGCAATCGGGGCACTGGCAACGAGGAGCCCGCCCTGATGACGCTCACTTACGGGAAGGGGCGCATCTTCCATTCCATCTTCGGACATGATGTCTACTCGCTCGCCTGCGTCGGAGCAATCGTTACCTTCCAGCGCGGTACCGAGTGGGCCGCCACGGGCAGAGTGACGCAGAAAGCGCCGGCCGCGTTCCCCAGCGCCAACACCGTGATCTACCGGACGGACATCGCGGCCATGGACCCGAATTACCCCAAGGGCCTGAACGGGCTGGACGCGGCGGCGGGCGGCGGCGCGGGAAGGGGAGCTCCTGCGCGGCGGGGGCCGGCGGGCGGCCCCGCGCAGAACGCGCCTGGCCAGTAATCCGGCCGTCGCAGCGACTCTGCTACAATCGACGGCGAACCGTGATGAGGAAGGGTGTCTTAGTCGGCTTGGTTCTGCTGGTATCCTGCGCAGCAAGCACAATGGGGAGCCAGGAGAACCGCCAGGAGGAGCCTCCCACCCAGGTGCTGACGGTTCCCCCTGAACCGCCCCAGGCGGTGGTCGCCGAGACCGACAAGCTGGCGTTTTTCGTTTCGCCCCTCTCCTCCAGAGGGCTGCTTTCGCAGCAGGTTCGTGACGCGCTGCGGTCACTTTTCAGCCAGGCGGGCAGGAGCCAAATCGTCAAACTGAGGGCATTCGTGGCCGGGACCGGCGACATACGCCGCGTGCAGGCCATCGTCAGTGAAATCTTCAGCGCGCGAAAACAGGCGATTCCGACGGTTACCGTTGTGCAGGTCGGCGCGCTTCCGATGGCCGGGGTACAGGTGGTGATCGAGGCGACGGCCGTCAGCCGGAGGAGCGAGAACCCAAACGGTCTGGCATTCGTAGCCGGTCAGGCGGTTGAAGAGAGCGGACTGCCCAGCCGCATGCTGCCCCTGGCCCAGCGAGCGATGCCGCGGCTGCGGAGCGCCTTGGCCTCGGCCGGGTTGGACGGCCGCGACGTGCTTCTGGCGACGTGCTTCCTGACCTCGATGGACGATGTCTGGGAGGTGAGGCGAGCGGTGGCGACCGAGTTCCCCAAGGCCCTGACGAACTTCATCCAGCCGGAACGCGCACCCACCCACGCTATGGCGGGCTGCGAGGTGGTGGCCCGCCTACGGACTCCCGCCGGAGCGCCGGTGAAGATGCTGAAGCCGGCGGCGCCGGGCGGAGCGGACTCGGTGGCCGAGGTCGCGTTGGTAAGCGCTCCGCGCGTCGTGCTGGCAGGAGGCCAGATGGCCTTCGGCTACGAGGAGGAGGACGCGCGGCTCGCCTTCCGGCGCCTGGCCAAGACGCTGGAGCAGGAGCGCAGTTCCATCGCACAGGTTGCCTCGGCGGGCTTCTACGCTCTTTCGAGGAGCATAGCCGAGCAAGCGCACAGGATCGGCGCGGGATTCTGGGGGCAGTCCGGGCCTCCCGCCTCGACGCTGCTGCCCTGTGTCGGGCTGCCCTCGCTGGACGCCAGCTTCGCCATCGAAGCAGTCGCTGCGGTCAACAACTCGCAATAGGAGCCAGAGATGCTGATGTCCAAGCCGGTGGTCACTTTCGGTGAGATCATGTTGAGGCTGGCGCCTCCGGGATTCGAGAGAATCCTCCAGACGCCACAGTTTGTCGCCACGTTCGGAGGGGGGGAAGCGAACGTCGCCGTATCGGTGGCCGGTTACGGCCTTCCGGCCCGTTACATCACGGTGTTGCCGAACAATCCTATCACGGACGCCTTCGTGGGCGAGATGCGCCGCTTCAACGTGGACCCGTCTTACATCGTCCGCGGCAAAGGCCGCTTTGGAATCTACTTCGTTGAGGCCGGCGCGAACCAGCGTCCCTCCAAGGTCGTCTACGACCGCGAGCACAGCGCGATCGCGCTCGCAAGGCCCGGCGACATCGACTGGCAGAAGAGCCTGGAGGGCGCCGGCTGGTTCCATGTGACCGGAATCACGCCTGCGATCAGCCAGAGCGCCGCGGATCTGGCTTCGGAGGCCGTCCGGAAGGCGCGGGAGATGGGATTGACCGTGTCGTGCGATCTCAACTACCGCAAGAACCTCTGGAAGTACGGCAAGTCCGCGCAGGAGGTCATGACGGAGATCTTCAAGTACGTCGACGTCGGGATCGCGAACGAGGAAGACTGCCAGAAGTCGCTCGGGATTCAGGTGGACGTGGACGTGGAGTCCGGCAAGCTGGAAGTGGAGCAATACAAGGCGCTGACGGCGAAGGTGCTGGCGCAGTATCCCAGCCTGAAGATGATGGCGGTGACGCTGAGGGAATCGATCAGCGCCTCCCACAACGGCTGGTCGGCCTGCCTTAACGACCGCCAGGAGTTCCTCCTCAGCCGCCACTACGACATCACGCACATCGTGGACCGGGTCGGCGGCGGCGATGCCTTCGCCGGAGGACTGATCTACGGGCTTCTATCTCTCCCCACGCGGAAGGAAGCGCTCGAATTCGCCGTGGCCGCGTCCTGCCTGAAGCACTCGGTCTACGGGGATTTCAACCGGTTCTCGGCCGATGAGGTGAATTCGCTCGTGAAAAGCGGCGGTTCCGGCCGCGTGCAGAGGTAGCCGGGTGCATCCGGTATAATCGCAGTAGGATTCCCGCGATGGTGGCTCGTGTCTTGATCGGGTGGTGGATAACCTCGCTTCTCGCGGCTCAGGCCCCCCCTCCGGGCGGCCCGCCCCAGCCACCGGCGCAGGAGCAAACCACCTTGCGCGTCCAGGTGAACGAAGTGATCGTGCCAATCACCGTCACGGACGAGAAGGACCGGTTCGTCACCAACCTGGACGTCACCGATTTCAAGATTTTCGACGGGGGCAAGGAACAGAAGATCGTGTACTTCACCCGCGAGAGGAACCAGCCCGTTGTGGTGGGATTCCTTCTCGACATGAGCAACGCCACGCGGCTCCACTGGCAGAGATTCCAGGAAGCGGCGATGGAGTTGGTTTTCAACCTGCTGCCGGGGGACAAGAAGTTCAGCGGCTATCTCATCACGTACTCCAACGAGGCTGAGCTGTTGGTGAACACGACCCACGATTCCGAGAAGATCGCGGATCGCATCCGCAAGCTGAAACCCGGCGGTGGCGCCGCGCTGTTCGACGCCATTTACATGGCTTGCACGCGGAGAAGCCTTGTCCAAGGCGAGCCGATCGAGCCTCGGCGGATCCTGATCATCATTGGCGACGGGCACGACACCGCCAGCAGCAAGCGCCTGGAAGAGGTGCTGGAACTGGCGCAGCGGAACCTGGTCACGATCTATGGGGTTAGCACATCGTCGTTCGGCTCGTACGCCGAACAGGAAGGCAACCTCAGGAAGCTTTGCGAGGAGACCGGCGGCCGCGTGGAGTACCCGCTCCAGCAGGTCTACTCGGACGTGTCGGGCCATCTGTCCACTCCATCAGACGAGGGCAATTACGCGTACAAGGTGGGGACGGGCCAGTACGCAGCGGCTATCGCCAAGGGGATTTTCAATTCGGTAGCCGCTCTCGCCGGCGAGGTGACCACCCAATACATCGTGCGCTACATCCCGGACGTCACCGATACTAACATGGTCTACCGACCCATTCGCGTTGAGGTCAAACTGCCCGGCGTGAAGATTCGCCACCGCCAGGGGTACTATCCGAACAACCCTTAGGCGGGAGCTGGTTTTATCCGATAATCTCTAGACATGGGTGCGCTGGCCTTCAGGACGGCACGCAACGCGCAGTACTGGGTGGTAAGCCTGGCGCTGCCTGGCAGGCCTAAGGTCAATGCCGGAGTGCTCCTTCTTGACCCCGCCGCCGACCGGCTCCACGTCCGCATGCGCCGGGACTGGGACCGGATCGCCGATCCGGAGGACGTGGAAGTGCTCGCCGGGCTCGAGCAGGAGTTCCAGCGCCAGAGCAGGGAAGCCGGGGCGGAGAGTCTTCTGCGGTGGGTTGAGGACACCTTTTCCAACACCCTGCGCGTCACGGACCGCGAGACCATTGCGGTCGGCGACTTTGAGAAGGCCCTGGAGAGGCTCTACGCGAGGCACGTGGAGGGAGAAGCCGCGGGCGCTCCGCAGATTCTTCCTTGCCGGACGCACCTTCCGCTCTATTCGCTGCGCGCCGCCGCCACCCGCTTTGGCGAGGACATGGAGGTGGAATCTCAGGAGTGGGTGCGTGCGCCGGAGAGCATGAGCCTGACGCCTGACATGTTCGTGGCGCGCGTGGTCGGACGATCCATGGAGCCCCTGATTCCGGACGGGAGCCTGTGCATCTTCCGGCATGGGGTCGTCGGCTCGCGGCAGGGGAAGTTGCTGCTTATCCAGCACGTCGGCGCCTCCGACACGGGAGGCGAGTTTACGGTGAAGCGCTACACCAGCCGCAAGGTGTCCTCGGAGGAAGGCTGGCGTCACGAGAAGATCCGCCTGGAGCCTTTGAATCCTGAATTCGAAGCCTGGGACCTGGACCCGAGCGAACTGGAAGATGGGCCGTACCGTGTCCGCGGCGAGTTCGTGCGGGTGCTGCCTTACGAGGAGCAATGAAGGCGGCTCGGGGCCTCACTCGGAGCCCCTGGCTCGTGGCGCTGACTTTCGCCGCCGCATGGGGTTGCACGGCTCTTCTTGCCGCCCAGCAATCTGTTGATCCCAGCGAGGTATCCTTGAGCGTTGTTGGATATCTCCCGCCATCGCAATTCACTCTCCGCGCTGACGTCAGACTGGTTGAGGTGGCGGTTGTAGTCAGGGACCGCAGCGGCCGGACGGTTGCCGGGCTTCCGCGAGACAGCTTCGAGATCAAGGACAACGGAAAGAACCGCAAGATCACAGCCTTCTCGGAGGTCACTTCCATTCCCCGGCCGTCGGGGCAGGAGGCCCAAGCCGCGGCGCCGGCAGATGAGAAGTCCAGTCCGCGTTTCGTGGCCCTTGTCATTGACGACTTCAACTCCGGCTCCCGTGAGTTCCAATCCGCGCAGATGGCAGCCCGGGCGTTCGTAAAGGACGGGCTTGCCTCCGGGGACAGGGTTGGGCTCTTCAGCACGTATGGCACCGAGATCGCCCCGTACACCAATGACGCAAAGCGGCTCATCGCCGCCATCGACGGCATGCGCTCGCGCCGGCAAGCGGATATCACCGGAAAGTGCCCAACGCTGTCAGCCTACGAGAGCTACCTGATTGCCGACGACCGCGACTATGAAGTGCTGAACGCCAAGGTTGCCGAGACATCCTCCTGTTATCCGTATTGGTCCCGTGACCGAATCGTGTCCTATGTGACCCAGATGGCTCGGGCGAATTGGGCGGTTACGAGCGCGAGAAGTCAGAACACCCTCGCCGCCATTCAGGGCATCGTGGACACGATGGGCTCGCTGGAGGGCCGTCGCATGCTGCTGCTGGTTTCCGGCGGTTTCCTGTCTGAGACGCTGGCCAGACAGAAGGACAATCTCGTCGCCCACGCCCTAAGAGCTGGAGTCACGGTGAACTCGCTCGACGCCAAGGGCGTCTACACCTTTGACGTGGACATTCCCCCCGGCGGCGACATCACGTCGCCCGCCCTTCAGCGCAGGATATTGAGTGAGGGGTCGATCGCGCAAAATCTGGCGTTGGCCGAGCTGGCCCAAAGCACGGGGGGAAGGTTCTTCCTGGGCAACAACGACATCAGTGGAGGTTTCCGAGAATTGGCTGCACCGCCGGAGGTGACCTACCTGCTCGCCTTTTCGCCCGACACTGAGCCGGACGGTGCGCATCATAAGTTGGAAGTCCGCCTCAAGGGCGTTAAGGGATATTCCGTTCAGGCGAGGCCCGGCTACTACGCATCGAAGGACGAGCCGTCGGCGCCGGTCGCGGAGAGGCGGATCGACCGCGAATTGTTCGTGGAAAGGTTACAGGCGGAGGTTCCGGTCACGGTCACGACGGCCGTAAACAAAGGGGAAGGCGGTCTGGCGGCGCTCGTCGTGACGGTCCGTGTCGATGTGGCGCGGCTCACTTTTCTGCCTCAGTCCGGCCGGCGGGCGGAGAAGCTGGCGTTCCTGGTGGCGGTTCTGGACGAGCAAGGCAACTTCGTTGAAGGCAAGGAGGGCGCGATGGAGTTCTCGTTGCGCCAGGAGACTTACGCATGGCTGGTGTCGAAGGGCCTCTCCGCGGATTTCCAATTGACGCCCCGTCCCGGAAAGTACCGCTTGCGCGCCATTGTTGAATCCGCAAACCAGGGGAAGCTGACCGCCATCGATCAGACCGTCGAGATTCCCTGATCACCTCTCAGAACTCGATGTGCGTGATTCGAGTCGCGCCGGCCGGGACCTCGACCATGACGTGCAGGTTCTCTTGTTCCCTGTCGTAGTACCAGGTGCCCGGCTGGAGCGAACGCCGGTCCGGCGCCTTGCTGAACAGAGTCTCGCCGGTGCGGACTTGGCGGACCGCGGGAAGGTGGTGCACGACCCATTCATAGGTGCGGGCCTTGCGCGACTCGATTTCCAGCCGCATCAGGTCCAGCGCGGGCGAGGCATGCATCTGGCTGTAGTCGTATGTGTCGGGCTCGTACAGGAAGAACTCGGCGGCCAGTTTCGGCAGATAGTGGAGTGCCATTGGGCCGCCGGGCTCGTCGCTTGCGAGCGGAATGATCGAACCGTTCCTCACAAAGAGCGGCAGCTCGCTGGCGGGCGACTCGATCTCCACCGTCTGCCTGCCGGGATACAGCCGGTTGGTGCGTATGTCCGTCCAGTTCCCCATTGGGAAGTAGACCGGACGCCGGCCGGTCTCCGTGTGGATTGGAGCCACCAGGATCTCATCCCCGAGCAGGAACTGATCGGCGATCTCCCTTCCCTTGACATCGTTCGGATACTGCATTGGGAGAGGGTGGATCATGGGATAGCCCCGGCTGTTGGTCTCTTCGACATAGGTCTGAAGGAACGAAACGAGCCGGCGTCTCCACCTCAACATGTCGTCCTGGACCTTGCGCCTCTCCTCCGTGAGGGGAGCGGCGTCCGAGTCGCACACGAGCGGCATCACGGAGGCAAGCTGCACCGCCCGCCGAAAGAGAGCGTCCGGTGCGCCGCGATACGCGGCAAGGTCAAACACCGGGTTCACCGTCCCCGAGAGCGATGCGTGCACGAGCATCCGTATCGAATCCGCCAGCGACTCCCAGGAACCCTCCTGGGGCGCGGGCAGAAGCGTCGCGAATCTCGGCAGGCTATCTGGCTTGAGGACGCCGAAGTCCCGGACACCGCGCGACAGAACCGCCAGCCTGTGTTCCTCCAGAATCGACTTGGGATCGGGGCCGTAGTAGAAGTAATACTCAAACTTTTGGCTGCCCTCCAGGCGTATCTGGTACCGCTCCGCCGATGTCGAAGCCAGATCGAAGACGTAATCCCCCGCGCTGCGGTGGTCCAGGCCATAGCCTTGGCTCGAAATGAGGAATGGTCTGGAAGTCCGGACAATCTGCCCGCGGGCATCGGCCCGCTCGTCCCTTCGCGCGCCCAGGCCATAGAAAGCCTCGCCGGCCGTGACGGCGCGTTCGATCGCGACGGCCCCGCCGCCACCCTTCGCTGGCCCGGTTTCGGCCATCAGCTCCTTGCCCCTTGAATCGGAGACCCGCAGCCGGCCGTCCTTGCGGTCGATCTCCACGGTCACGTATTCCGTGTTCAGTCGAATGCTGGATGCGCCGTCCGCTCTGGTCACCTCGATACCGCTGCTGCCGGCAGGAGGCCGTGCTGCGCACTTCTCTTCGCCCCAGGAGCGGCAGAAGCGGAACGAGGACGTGCTGATCCAGGCGATGAGTTCCTCGCCGTCGGGCAGGGCCAGCGTGGTCACAGCCTGATCCTGACTCCAGCACGACGCAGCCAGCGTCAGGCCGAACAAGCCCGCAACGATCCGGCTTCTACACAAGGACGAGTTCCTCCTGAATCTCGCCCGTCACCCGCGCTTGCCCGTCGCCGACAAACACGTTGACTTCCGAGCGGATGCCGAAGCTCTTCAGGTAGATTCCCGGCTCGATGGAGAAACACGTCCACGGGATGACCAGGCGCTCATCGTGCGTTTCGAGGTTATCCATGTTTGCTCCGGCGCCGTGCACCTCCTCGCCGATGGAATGGCCCGTCCGGTGCACGAAACAATCGCCGAATCCCTCCGCCTTGATGTAATCCCTGGCGGCGTCGTCGACCTCGAAGCCATGCAGCGGCTCGCGTCTGGAAACCGCCGCCTGGACGCGCTGGATGACGCGATTGCGGGCCTCTCGCACCACCCGAAACACACGCTCGATCTCCGCCGGCGGCTGCGCGCCGCAGAATCCGGTCCAGGTGATGTCGTAGAAGACGCTTCGGGGCTGGTCCAGTTTGGCCCATAGGTCGATCAGGAGGAGATCGCCCCGCTGGATGCGGCGGCTGTCTCTCTCGGTGGGCTCGTAGTGAGGGTTGGCGGCGTTCTCGTTCACCGCGACGATGGGGCCGTGGTCGGTGACCAGTCCGTGCTGCTTGAATTGCGCGAGGATAAACTGCTTTACTTCCCACTCGGTGACTTCCGCGCCACCGCGCAATTGCCGGGCGGTGTACTCGAAGGCTTCCCTCCGGATGGCATCCACCCGGCCGCCTGCCTCGAGGTGGCTGGCGAGCTTGTCCTCGTCCCATCGCGCTTCGAAGTGCTGGATCAGGTCGGCCGAACTGGCGACTTCCACTCCCAGACTCCGCACCGCTTCGACCGTGCCGGCGTCCGCCATGGAGATTGCCGGGATGGCGCACTTCGGAGAGTACTGCATGGCGAGGCGGCGGCAACCTCCCAACAGGCGGGTCAGCCCGTCGATCAGCCCGCTCCAACTGGAGTAGATCAACTTCCTGCCGGGCAGCTCATCGATGACGCCGGCTTCGATGCGATGCACCAGCTTGCGGGGCTCGCCTTCGGCTGGAACCAGGTAGTACCAGCGCCGCGTCGGGATGACAGCCGTTGTCAGGCCCAGGACGCGGTACGCGAGCGGGTCCCTGCGGTGATAGTCGAAGAACAGCCAGCCGTCCAGGCGCTGTTCGCGCAACGCTTGCTGCATCTCATCCAGGCGCACGGTATACTCCTCCCTATTTGACGCCGGTCATGAGAGCCTTCGTGGGCCGCACCAGGAAGGCGAGGAGCAAGGCTGCACCTGTGCCCACCGCAGCCACGAGCCAGAACAGCGTCACCACGGAAAACGACTCGTACAGCGACGCGATGCGCCCGCCCAGGTAGTTGCCCACCGAAAGCGAGAGGAACCAAGCCCCCATCAGCAGACCCCCGATCTTCTGCGGCGCCAACTTCGTCATGGCGCTCAGGCCCACGGGACTCAAGCACAACTCTCCCACCGTATGCAGCAGGTAGACCGCCACCAGCCACAGCGCGCTCACCTGCGCGCCGTCCGACGCCCTTCCTGCCCCTACCGCCAGAACCGCGAAGCCCAAACCGGCTGCCAGCAATCCGAGCGCGAATTTCGCGGGACTGCTGGGCTCACGCGGTCCGAGCCTGGTCCAGATCCAGGCGAATACCGGAGCCAGTGCGATGATGAACAGCGCATTCAGGGATTGCAGCCAGCTCGCGGGAATTTCGTAACCCAGGAGGTGCTTATTGGTGCTGCGCTCCGCGAATAGGTTCAGCGTGGAGCCGGCCTGCTCGAACACGCACCAGAACAACGCGGAAGCGACGAACAGGACTCCGACGACGGCCAGCCGTTTGCGTTCCACCCGCGTCCAGCCTGAAGTTGAATAAAGCCAGGAGAAGAAGGCCACGACCACGAGGAGGAGCAGGATTCCCATGGCGTCGGAAAGAGTCTTGGCGGTGAGATGAATGACGCCGGCCAGGTCCAGAACCGTGACCGCACCCAGGACGCTCACAATGGTTGCCAGCCCAAGCTGAAGCCCCCGCTTGTGCTTTCGCGCCTCGGCGGCGTCGGCAAAGGGCGCGGGCCGCAGTCCCGCCTCTCCCAGATACTTGGCGTCGGCCACGTATTGTGCCAGGCCCAGGGTCATGCCGGTGGCGGCCAGCCCGAATCCGAGGTGCCAGTTGACTCGCTGCCCAAGGTATCCACAGGCCAGTGGCGCCAAGAAGGCTCCGAGGTTGATCCCCATGTAGAAGATCGAGAACCCGGCGTCGCGTCGCGGGTCCCCCTGCGAGTAGAGTTGACCCACCATGACGCTCGCGTTTGGCTTGAGAAGTCCCGCACCCGCGGCGCACAAGACCAGGCCCGCGTAGAACGACCAGAGCGCCGGGACGGCCAGGCAGAGGTTCCCCGCCGCGATCACGGCGCCACCGTAGAGCACGGCCTTCCGCTGCCCCAGAAACCGGTCGGCGATCCAGCCGCCGGGCAGGCTCAGCCCGTAAACCGCCGCCGTGAACAGCCCGTAGATCGCTCCCGCTTTCGCTGCGTTGAAGGCGAGCCCTCCCGACGCTGCGGGTGCCGTCATGAAGAGAATCAGGAGAGCGCGCATCCCGTAGTAACTGAATCGCTCCCACAACTCGGTCATGAAGAGGGTTGCAAGGCCTCGGGGATGCCCGAAGAAACTGCTTCCGGTTTCGGTCACACGCAGGGCTACCTTCTCTTCCATTCGATCCCGGTTCCCAAGTTCACCAGTCCCGCCGCCCCGCCGGATTCCACTACGCGGAAGCACAGCACGTCGTCGAGCCAGTCCTGACTCATGCCGTCCCAGTGCTGCGTGGCAACCGTCAGTGTATACTCCTGCTGGGTCAGCAGGCAATCGAACCGGAAGGATACCTCCAATTCCTCTCCGGGTTCGAAGTTCCCGAAATCCTTCATCAGAAGCCGCGTGTTTGTTCCGAAAACATCAATCCCAAGGCGGTTCCGGATTAGAATGCCCACCACCGGATTGCTCGTGCGCTTGAGCATCCGAGCTCGCACTCGAACCACCACCGGCTCACCGCTCGGAACCGTCGCGATGGGAGCCCCATCCGGCCTCAACAGTTGCGCCTCTAGAATCCGGCTGGTGCCGTCGCCATGACGAAAGCTGGTCTCGAGCGTATCCGGGTGCGCGCGAGGACCTTCCTTCTCTCGTCCCAGCACGTGTCCCACGTAGCGGTTGACCACGTCGCTCGGGCTCCCCTGCGCTGCCACTCGTCCCTCTAGCAGAAAGATGGCTCTGTCGGACAGCCTCTTGACCAGTCCGAGATCGTGCGACACGAAGAGCACCGTCACGCCCTTGCGCTTGAGCTCCTCGAACTTCTGGATGCATCGGTTGGAAAAGGCGGCGTCGCCGACTGCTAGAGCCTCATCGACGACCAGGATCTCCGGCTCGACGTGAATCGCCGTTGCGAAGGCCAGCCTGACGTACATCCCGCTGGAGTACTCCTTCACCGGCCGGTCGATGAATCCCCCTATGTCGGCGAACTCCGCTATGGAGGGAAAGACCCGCTCCAATTCTCGCCGGCTCAACCCGAGGATCTCGCCGTTGATGAAGACGTTTTCTCTGCCGGTGGATTCGGGATTGAAGCCCGCGCCCAGTTCCAGCAGCGCCGCGATGCGGCCTTCAGTCGTGACGCGGCCGCTGGTCGGTTGCACGATCCCGCAGAGGATTTGCAAAAGCGTGCTCTTGCCGGATCCGTTTGGCCCGACGATGGCGAGGAACTCACCGCGAGCTGCGGTGAGGCTCACGTCCCGCAGCGCCCAGAAATCGGTGCGTCTTCGCGAGGAGGCAAAAGGCAGGACTTCGAAGAGACGATCGGAAGGCCGGCGGTACAGGTGGTAGAGCTTCGAGACCCTTTGAACGGCAACCACGGTGGAAGCGACAACTATACCGCGAAATGCCCTTAGCTTTCACCGGTTGACCAGGCTGCGGGTCGCGTCATGCGCGCCCGCAGCGTTCCATCAGGCGCTCGACAACCTCCAGGCGCTGGCGCAACTGATCTCGGTAAGTACGGTGGTCGGTGTGCCGGATCTCAACCAGCAGTCTGTTCCGCTCAGAGTCCAGCAGTTCTCTCAACAGAGCCAGCTCGTCGCTTTCCACGCTGATGGCGACGGGAGTGATTGCTTCCATGCTCACCTCCTGCCCAGAGTATACGCCCGGTGGAGCTACAAGGGAATCCCCACGAGATTCCGATTGGGAAGGCCGGCTCAAAGCCTGATCGTAACCGTCAAGTCGCGCCCCGGCGTCCCCGCGCCGGCCTCAGGCACCGAGAGGATGTCCAGGCTCAATTGCGCGCTGCTCACCAGGGGAGGGAGGCCGAAGCCGTTGACCACATTGGAGATCGTGGCGCCCGCGGCGATCGTCAACTGGCAGTACGTTTCCTCATTCTGCCGCAGCCTGAGCTCGAGAGGCCCGCCCGTCGGCGCCTCTCGTACGATCGCGAGGATGTCACCGGCCGCGTGCGAGGCCTCGACAACCAAGGGCGGCGCCACATCGGATTGGATCGCAAGGTATCCTTCCACCTGAATCGAGAGCTGTCCGCCGGCGAGCGTCCGCAGGCCATTGTCCGTGGTGATCGTGTAACAGACTCGTGAAGGCGCGCTCTCGCCCTTCATGTTTGTGGCGGTGAACTCGGCGCAGGCGATTCTGGCATCGGGTAGATAGATCGGGAAACTGAGATTGCCGCTGGCGGGGCTCCCGAAGAAGTCCTTCGTGAATGGGAGGATGTAGACCTTCTTGCTCAGGCCGTACACGGGTACATTGGTGGCGTGAGCTTCCGCCTGGCTGCCGTACACTCCCCGCTGAACCACGTACTCAAGGCCGCCATTCAGGACTTCCATGACCGCCAGGATCTCAGCGTCGATCTGGATCAGGCTGCCGGGCTGAGCGCCTCCGGTAGCGCTCAGGTGAATCGTTGTATCTTCTGCGCCGAGCGACGCATCCAGAAATACCTGGGACGGGCTTGCCAGCTCCGGCCAGTAGTGCAGAGTCAGAGTCCCCGCCGAGACTGTCCTGGTATTGGTGAGGTCCTCGAAGGCGATTCCCGTCAACTCTACCGAGCCTCGGCCGGTGGGCAGGAGGCCGAACACGGGAGGCGGAGGTGGTTCCAGGTCCACCGGCGCTCCGCTGGCGCTGCCGATTCTCCACCGCGTCAGGGGCGACAGTTCGTAAGCGCATTCCTTGTCGTTCACGTTGGCCGAGCGGCCCGAGACGTGTATGGTGGCTCCAACTCGATTGGGCACGTCGAACTCTACCGGACCCGTGCGTCCCATGGCGCCGAACCGCCAGCCCGCCTCTGCGACGGTGAATCGGCTGGTCGAATCCGGCTCGGTTTCCCACGGCAGCGTCAATTCCAGCGTAGTCGCGTCGTTGGCCAGAACCACGCGCTCCTGGCCTCTGCCTTTGCCCCGGGTGATGCGGACCACGGCGCCGCGGTACGCGTTTGCCGTCATCTGCAACGCCGCATTGCCGATTGTACTCGCCGAGTGGATCGTCGCCGCCTCCTCGGGCTGGAGTTCCAGCCGCCAGTAGAAGTTGGCGTGATCGTAGTTCTCGTCGGGGGGGCCTGCGGGTTGGCTGGGTAGACCGCTGTCGGCGAATGTGTCAGCGACCGGCTGCGCGGCGGCTATGAGAAACAGGTGCGCTGGGTTCTTGCCACGGTAGACGTGGAATCCGGTCGTCCCTGGCGCGAAACTGAGTTCGGTCAGCTCCACCCGGTTCGTATTCGTTCCGGGCGGGATCGTGGCTCTTACCAGGAAGGACAACGGGCTCTCTGCGTCGTCGCCGGCCACAGCGCTCAAGGCGTAGTAGAGCGTCTGGTCTCCACCCAGCGTTCCCCCGGAGTCCGAGACGCTGGCCGCCAGCTTCACGAGTGGAATCCCAACGTCCGTGGCGGACGGCTTGCGAGGCGCTATGAAGCCGGCCTGAATCGACACGCTGGTCTGGCCGTCGGCTCCTTGCCCGATCGTCTCCGTGATCTCGAACTGCGGTTCGCCCTCCTCGTCGAAGGTGTTCCCCATCAGCGGCCGCGGCAAGCCCACCTCGAATCCAGGCTGTCTTCGACGGCCGGAGCCGCTGCCGTCGGCGATATCCGTGTACCATTCGTCGCTGTGTATCTGGGCGGTGATGGTAACTGTCCTGTAGTTGACGCCGGGCGCGATGCTCTTGATTCGAAACGGCTGGCGCTGGAGGCCCTCTTTGAGGTAGGTCAGCGTGATGATGTCGCCCGGTCTCAGTCCCACGCCCCGGACGCTCGTCTCGAACTGAACGTACGTGTTTCCGCGGATCGATTTGTCCAATTGGAGCTGGATGATCCTGGCGGCCTGGTGGAAGTTCGGGACGCCCAGTGCTCCCAGCGTGGCGCTGATCTCCTGCCCGGTACGAAGCACATCGTCCACGTCCACCAGCGACAGGCTGTCCTGCTGGTAGTCGTTGAAGGCGTCCTGGAACTCGACGCTGTATCGGTTCGGAGAATCCGCGGCGCTGCGTGTGTAGAAACGAATCGCCGGTTCCCCGTTCGATTTCCTCAGAATGCTAGAGAAACCGGATGTGCCGTCGCCGAACTCGTAGCCGGGCCAGCCGCCGTTCAGTGGCTCTTCGCTGTTGCTGCCCGCCGGCTTGACCGGCTGCTGCTGCGCGATCGTATTCTCGCAGCGTAGCTGCAGGCGCCCCTCGGCGTCGAACGACAGATACAGGCGCGCGGCGCTGCGGATGCCCCGGATCACTTCGGCGACGCTTCTCCTGCGCCGCAGGACTAGGTTGCACTGGAAGCGAGGAATGATCGCCGGGTTGCCGTATAGGTCGCTGGCTTGGGTGTCCGCGGCGCAGTAGGCGGCTGCCTCGGCGAAGCTGCCCAGATCGATCTCCTCGGTGTTCCAGCCGCTGCGTCTCAGGATGTCGAGGATGACCCAAGCCGGGTTGTTGTCGTATTCGTCGCTCAAGTACGCGCCGTTGGAGGCGTACCGCGCCACCTTCAAGCCCTCTAGCAGCACCTGCACCTTGGGCAGTTTCTGGGCGTCGTTTACCCGGTTCGGCACGACAATGGAGAGATAGGCCATGCTGCCGTAGGGGTCGCCAAGGGGCTTTCCCTCCGCATCCGTGAAGTCGCTGTTGAAGGCGCCCGTTCGGCTGCCGGGGCTCACCAGGTTGTGCCACCCAGTCGCGGTCATGTTTGTGCCTGCGCGGCCGGGAGGAATCTCGATGTCGTTCACCACGACTCGGAGGACTCCCTGGATCTCCCCCATCCCTAGCAGCACTTCCATCCGGGTAAGGTTGCCATCGTTTCGGGCGAATACGATGGGCGGCGAGATCCAGCCGGTGCCGTAGACGATGGGGACGAAGTCGTTGTAGCGTCCTTCGTTTTCGACGAGTGCGGAGACATGATACGCCTTGTCGCCGTACGTTCGAACCAGCACCGACGGGGGAACGAATTCGATGCCGCCGAAACGTCCCGTTGCCCGGGAACTGGCGTCTTGTCCGAACATTCCCCGTTGCTCGCACTGAGGGCGCGTGTAGTCGCAGGACTCGAACGGAGCAGTGCCGTCGAGGCTTCCCACGCCCCCTTCGATGTCCGGGGAGTATCCACAGCGGTAGAACGGCGAGTACTTGCCGCGCATACCGCCGGTCGCCCCCTCCGCTCTCTGTTCCGCCGTGGCGGGGAACTTCCACGGGCACCGCCTTTGGATTCGGACCTCGGGCAGCAGCATCCTCTGAAAGTTCATGCGGTTGGTGATGGTGAGGCGCAGCGTGCTTTCGGTGATCTCATCCGGTGGGTTCGCTACGCCGCGAAACACGACAGTGCCTTCGGAGGCGGCGCTTCCGTGCTTCAAATCGAAGAACAGAAACCGGACCGTTACCTTGGCGCCCTTCCAGCCGACGTTTCGCTCGATCTGGGAACAATAGGAGTCTGCGTTGGCCAGCGTCACCGAGAGCCGGGAAAGGCTGTCGATCCCCTCGTCGGCGTCCGATCGCATCTCGAAGAAGTTGTGGCTCACGATGCGTGCTGCCCAGGTCACGCCCTCCAGCTCCACGCCGTGCGTGCACCACCGCTCCCGCTGACCTGAAGCCAGCTCAAAATCGAACAGGAACAGCGGGGTCTCGGTTGCGGCCCGTTCCTTCAAGTTCCAGATCGAGGTCATGGTTCTCCTAACTGGCTGCCGGTGCCACGATGCGCACCGTGCAGGCGTGCTGTTCGGGACCGTGCGAGGTGATGGAGAGCACGTCGTCGTCGAACCGGGCTGCCGCGTAGATGCCGTTGCGAGAGGTCGTCTTTCGATAGGCAGACGGGGCCGGTTGCGCTTCCACCTGCAAGCCGTAGACGTCGGCCGAGGCCCCGTTCGCCAGCCGGAGGCCGAAGACGACGCTCTCCTGCGTGCCGGAGCCGGCGCCCGTCAGCATCAATCTCCTCCACGCCGGACTGAGCGCGCACTCCTCCGCCTCCTCTTCGCTTCCCGCGGACCGGAACAGAGTGAGCCGGCCGGCTGTGCTGCTCCTCGCGTATACGCTGAAGCAGTAACGGAACCAGGAGGGTGCATCGAGGGTTTGCCGAATGCTCTGGCTCAGGGCTCCGGCGTTTGAGAGCCGGAACGCGAACGTCCCGTTATCCGGATCGGCGACGCCGCCGGTAACCGAGAGTTGTGGATCGGCCGCCCACACGCTGGCGTTCAGGTCGCCACTCCACAGCAGCAGGTTCTCTGTCGGGTCCAGCATCGTGAACGAGCTGAGTCTCCCCTCGACGGCGTTGAAAAACTCCTCGAGCTGGGCGCGCTCCGAACTTGCGAGCGACGAGAATGTCAGATCCCACGCCGTCATCGTCGCCCCGAGGTCGAGCAGCTTGACGGTCCGGCCGTCGGCGAGGGTATTGGTCACAGTGCGGTACACGCGGCGCTTCACGAAGGGATACTGCACGCTCGCTCCGGACTCGAGCTGTGGAAAGTAGAGCATCTTAGTCTCGGTTCTCCTTGACCACGAGCGTCGCACCGCCTCTGGACAGGTCGCTGAATTCCAGCGGGACCACGTCGCTCTCCAGGCTGCAGTCGGCGTGTATGGTCCCTTCCCACGGGTCCGTAAACGAGAAGTGGCCCGATTGTCCTTGTTGAGAAACGAGAAATGCCTCCAGGGCGGCCATTTCCCCCTCGTCCAGAAGGTCCAGCCGGACGGTCCACCTCCGTGCAGGGCTTGGGTAATCCCGGAATCTCTGCTCGCTGCCGTCCAGGAACCTCAGGACGCAAGTGGAACCCTGAATGTGACGCGTTGCGGGGTACTGGAGAACGGCCCCGGTTTTCAGAAGAGGAAAGTTGCTCATGTCACAGCTCGCTCACTACGTCGCCCAGCGAATGCGCGTTGAGAATGGCTTCCCGCACCGCTCGTGCGATGTCATCGCTATGGTCCAGAAACGACCTGCTGTCCATCGCTTGCACCTGCACCGTCACCGACGGCGCGTATATCGGTGCTGCGCTCGACATTGTCCGCGGCATGCCGTCTTGCCCGTAGTCCACGGCCAGGATGGGTTGGCCCTTCTGTTGCGGTGCCGCGCCCAGGAAGTTCACGGCTGATGGAGCCGTGTAGGTGGTGAGTGCCGGAGTCTCCTCGGTCTTGTCGCCTTTAAAGAGCCCCACGATGGAGGAAACCAGCGAGACCAGGCCGAGACCTCCGCCCAAGGTCTTCATGGCCGTGCTGGCGATACTGCCGGCCACGGAGGCCACCCCGCTGCCCTTTTGCGCCACGGTGTTCTGAGCCAGGGCCTGCGTGTTCTCCAGGACGGCGTCGGCCTGCTTGATCGTTAGCGCCGGCACGAGCTCCAGTTGCCTGGCGATCACGGCCACGCTGTCGCTAAAGCTGGGCGTCAGCCCCGGAAGCGTCTCTCTCGCGATCTCGGTGGTCGTGGACGTTTGTCCCCCGCCGGCTACCATCTTCAACGCCTCGGAAATGGCGTTTCCCAGTTCACTCATCTGAGCAGCTCCTTTCTGCCGCCACTGCCTGCTCCAACGTGCAGAACGCGTCGAATTGCCGGGCGGTCCATGCTCCTGGATTGTTTTGTCCAGACAGCTTCCAGGCGCAGTACCGCTCCAGCCAGGCCAGGCTCTCCGGCGAGATCTCTGTCTTGGGGCAACTGGTCGCTACCACGCGTCTGCGGCTCCACACCGGCCGCTCGTTCCCGCGCTCCGCCTCCGGGAGGTGGCCGCACCGGCGCCTCTTCTCCAGGCCGGCTTTTCTGCACGTCTCGCACTTCCATCCGGCCTGGTCGGAGAATGAGAAGTGGAAGGCGAGGATCAGTTTTTTCGTTCGGTTTCTGTGAGGCCCGACTCGGCCTTTATTGCCGCCACGATCTCGCGGCACAACTCCTCGGGGCCTGCTGCCGCCAGGCTCTCCGGTGTGGCGGGCTGCCCGTCGATTTCCAGGCCCCTCACCTCGAACAGTCCCCAGAGCAGGTACTCGCGCTCGATCTGATTCGCCAGGAGGGCCGCCTCCATGCTCTCCTTCGGATCGCCCCCGGCTTGCAGAAACTCTATTCTCTGGAACAAGTCCCTCAGGCGCTTGGTCAGCTCGACACGGCGATCCAGGCTCATCCTCCGGATCGAGTACGTGACCCCCGGCTGGCTTGTCGAAGATAGGGCGGTGCAGCTTTCGTAGTTCATGGTCCTATCCGAACGCCACCACCATCTCGTCGTCGAGCGTCCCCTGCGCCCGGCACGCCCGGAAATGCCATTGCAGCCTTGTCTCTTTGTCATCGAACTCCGGCACTTCGGGTACGACGCTCTTCAAGTACATGCCGAACAGTTGCCCGGCGTCCTGTCCCAACTGGAACATGACCTCGATCGGTGATCGCTGCCGCCCCGCTTGGTATAGCGATTTGGTGGCGTCGTCCTCCCGGCCGTAGAGACTCACATCGACGAGCACGGAACGCGAACCCGCCGCCATGCACCGAGGGAGGATGGATCCAAACTCCCTCGCCCTCAGGTCCAACCCGTTGTCCAGCGTGACTTCGGCGCTCGTGATCGTGAAGAAGCGGTCGGGGTTCGTCCCTAGCCAGGCCTGTCCCAGGTGCCCGGGAATGATCGTGTAGTTGTATCCCTCATCGGCTGGCTCCGGTGGGAACTCGATGAGTTGCCCCTGGCTCTCCAGAAAGCTGGAGCTGTCCAGCACATCCATCGCGGCGCCGCTGAACCGGAACTCGTGGTAGTCGCCGTTCACGTTCAATTGCATCCGGTCGATGCCTGCGCCGCACACGATCCGCTGCACGGCCTCCTCGGGCGACCAGTAGTCGAAAATGCTGGCGCTGTTCAGCCGGGTGGCGGGCATGTAGGTCACGGTCGGGCCGAACGGAGACCCGGCGCTCGGGATGATGGTGAACGACGCGTTTACCAGGACCGTCTGCTCGTCGGCGATCGCCGTGACGAAACGGATCTCACCGCCGAAGGTCACTGCCTGCCCGGCCGCCAGACCGTGAGGTTCGACGAACACCACCGTTCTACCGTCGCAGCCCTCCCCGGCCGTCCCGCCCGCGAAGAGGAGCGCATCTCCGCCCAACGCGGCCCTGAATAGCGGCCCGTATCCCGGTTCCTCGGTCTGGTTCGTCCAGCCGGTCATGTAACTCCGCAGTTCGAACGTCGTCTGTCTGCGGAGGTTCGCGGGCAGGCCCAGGAACGTGCGGGTGCCGGTCTTGTCCTTTCGTTCCGGCTTCTCGACTTCCTGTTTGACCGTCAGCTTCACCCCCGGGAACCGGTTGGCCGCGGCGATGAGCGGCACGGCACCGTAGGCGGATTCCACCGCCGCGTAGAATCGATTGTTGTTCGATGAAATGTAACAGGACATTCAGTCCGCTCCTCCCCTCTCAGCCGATGCTCACATCGACCTCGAAGGTCACCTTTGCCGTCTGTAAGAAATTCTTGCCCCCGTGCTTGCAGGCACCGAAGGAGACCTCGTAGCCGCCCGCGTAGAAGACTCCGTTTCCCCAGTCCCCTCGATGGGCGTCCAGGACGTTTGTGACGGCCTCCACATACCACTCCAGCCTCCGGCCCAGCTCCTCCAGCCGGTCGTGGGTGACTCTCGTTTCCACGACCAGCCTGGCCTTGCCCGAGAATGTCCGAAACTTCTCACGCAGTTCGTTTGTCAGCTTCTCGCAGTAAACGTAGATCGCCGGGTACTGCACGCCGGCCGTCCGTTCCGCCAGCTCGGGTGCCACGCTCTGCGCCAGTACACGTTGTGGATTGATATCGCTGAGCGCCAGCCTCTCCCGGCCAGCTATGGCGGCCAGGCTGGACGATAGTCCCGTCGGGGATCCCAGCCATGCCGCCATCTTGCTCGTAGTTAGGTTCGCGACTTGAGCCACGTTCGTTATCCCCTCCGAAGGACTTGCTCGGCCCGCAAGTAGCTGGACGGCGACTGCCCGCTTGCCGCGATTCTGCCGGCCTCAAGCCCCGTCGACGGCATCGTCCAGCTCGAGCCAAGCGGGATGGGTGACGCGTTCTGCAGCCGCGCGTTGTCGATCGCGGTCCCGGCGTACACATTCCAGCCGGTTGCCACCGCCGGGGCCTCGGCGACCGCCGCGACTGGGACAGTGCCCTCCGCGGCCGACAGCACGGCTGGCTCGCTCGGGCACCCCTCTTCGCCGTTCTGCCCCACCCACGCCGCTCTCACCCAGTACATCTCAGCCCCGCTGCTACCCATTGCTGTGGTGAGCGTGGGCGGTGCGGCTTTCGGAATCGGCTCCCCGACCATCCCGACCCCGCTCGCCAGAAGATTCGTAAGCGCCCACTTGGAAAGCTTTTCGTACTCCCGCCACTTGGCGAGATACCGGTCGTTTAGCTGGCTGTGGTGCGCGTCTCTGTACGCCAGGGAGAGTGTGTGAAAGAGGTGCCACAGTTGCAGCGGCGGTGTAACAACCACCCGCCGCAGGTCGTCGTGGCTGTCGCGGAAGAACTTGCTGGTTAGCTCAATCTCCAGCTCCCTCTGTGCCAGGACCAGCTTCCGGGAGAGATCGATGCGCTCGGTGGAAGCCAGGTCGTAGATGGAGCTCTCGTAACTCCTCAGATCTTCCAGGGTCGAGATCGTCCCATCGGTGAATAGTGCCATGTCGCCCTCGGCTCCGCCTCATTCCTGCGGTATCTTGCCCTTCGGCTTCTGTCTCCTGGCCTCCTCCTGCGAGGCCGAAACGACGGTCACCTGAATCCGCCCGGCGGTCGCGGACTCCTCGGCAAGGCGCCGCGCCTCGGCGGCCTCCTCGCGGAATGCGTCGGTCTCCTCTGCTGTGGCCAGTCTCGCTCCGCCTTCCACGATCAGCTTTGCCGCCAGCGCCCGCGCCACCTCGGTCTTAACCCCAGCGCGACCGCCGTCGGGAGTCCCCAGGCTTACCACCACCACGTACGGCTCTGCGATGGCGGCCTCCACCTCTCGGAGTTTCTGGTAATACACTCTGAGGTCCATCTCTGTCCTCCAGGTTCGTCGGGACCCCGGCTCAAGGCCGGGGTCCCAAGTCTTCGTCTCTTGCTAGCTGTTGACTTGAACGCCGAACGAGTTGCGAAGCACGCCCACGCCGTACAAAACGTCTACTGTGAACTGCTGCGCGAGAGTGTTCGGCTGGTAGCTCATCACCACCCGCATGCCGAAGTTCCCCATCTCGGCGTACTCGGCAATGGCGCCGGTCCCCGGCAAGGGCTGCGGCAGCCGGCGGACCACCAGGCCCAGAGCGCTGCGCGCGAAAGCTAGGTTGTGAGTGGTGACCGGACCGCTGCCGGTCTTCTTAACAAACTGCGACCGGAATACGAAGAAGTCCTTGATCTTCCCCACCGAGCCCTCGACCAGTGCCCGCAAGCCGGCTTCGCCGGCCGTCTGGAACTCGCTGAAGCGGGCGATCTGCCGCAACTGGGAATAGGTGGATCCGTCGACCACCAGGTACTTCGGCTCGCTGGCGGGCACCTTCGCGTCAAATAACTCGGTCTCCGCCGTGTCGATGACGGCTTCCGTGATCGCCGTCCCGGCTGAGCCTACCGCGGCGTTCGCCGTGAAGCTGGCGTACGTGCCCAGAAGATCGCTCTCGATTTTCTCAGCCAGGGCGACCAGCGCCGGTTGCATGTACAGCTTCAGCAGGTCCGGGACCGCCAGGATTTTGGTGACGTCCGGGATCTGGAACGTCGCTTCGGCGTGCGTGTTGAGAACGATCTGCGCATTTCCCAGGCTCGCGTTCTGAGTCTGCACCGTTCCGCCTTCCGCCAGGTTGTTGGCGACCAGTGTCGGAGGAATCGGCACGTTCACCGTGTCTCCGGCCTGTCCTAGCGTCGGCTCGAAATCGCGATTGACCAGGTTACCCATGACGAGGTTACCCATCAGGGCGGGCAAGGCGTCGACCGCCACCAACTTGACAATCGCGTTAGCCACATTTGCTGATGTTACTGCTGGCATTTAGTTTTTCCTGTCCTTTCTGATTCCGCCTCTGAGGGCGTTGTTCTGCTTCCCGCTGGCGCCGTGCGATCTTGTTACCCGCCCAGCGTCTGGGAGGCAATCCTTGCTATCTCCTGACGAACCTTTTCCAGTTCTTCAGGACTCATCCCCGGCTTGATTCTGTCCAGGTCGATGCTTGCGCCGGCTGGAGCGGAGTTCCGCTGTGCGGAAGTGATCCCCGAACCGCCCAGGTTCCGGGCCGGCAGGAACTCTGGGTTTTCGCTTACGAACTGGGTGAGATATTCCCGGAGCCCTACCGTTCCACTCTCGCTGATACCCACCAGCCGCCCGTCTTCGCTGCGCCTGACGTCGTCTTTGACCGCCTTGAAGGCAAGGTCGACTTTCGTCACCCCCAGCCGTTGCAGTTCCGCCCGGATCGCGGCGCTCCGGTCGGCCTCTTCGGCCGCCTGTCTGCTCCGGGCGTTTTCCTGCACCAGTTCGTTGACCCTGCGCTCCAGTTGCTCCCGGCGCTTCCTCTCCTCGCTCAGCTCGTTCTTGTAGGCCGGCTCCGCACGGGATGCCTCCCGCTTTGTGTACTCCTCGATCGCCTCACGGATGACCCCGCGAATGTCGAGAGCGCCGTCCATTGCCGTCGTGCTGTTGTCCTTGGCAGCTTGCTCCATCCGTTCTCTCCTTTGCTTTAGGTCTGGTCACACCAGTTGTCCAGTTCGACGACAATCTGGTCCTTGGTCTCCTGCCTCACGTCGCACAGGTATTTCAGCGCGAGTTTCTTCAGGACCTGTTTCTTCAGCGTCTTGGACCCCACCCCAAGGCCCAGCAGCTTGATGGCGTCTTCCAGTTCAGTGCTGAAGTCCCCGATGTCGAACTCGTCCAGCCCGGACACTTCGATCGTCAGTCCGTCTTCCCGCGCCGCTTCGATCGCCCGCAGCACCCGCTTCATCGTGTCCTTGACGGCGTCTCCGTACGCCCTCAAGACTTCCTGGGTGATGGTGTAGTCCCTCTGTTTGCTTACCCCGGATTGCTGCGAGCTGCCCGTCAGCGTCCCGCCCGCCTGTGTGAGGAGGTAGCACACGCGGTAGATCTCATCCTTGAGGCGGTTCAGGTTTTCCGTTGCGATCTGGTAGACCTTGCCTTCCGGTTCGGTCCACCCGAACCGGTCCTCTGGTCCCAGTTGGATGTAATAGGAGTCCCCCACAATCTGGTTCCACTCGCGGTCCGAGTAAATGACCGGCGAGGCGAACAAGCCCATGGTTAATGCCCAGGCCAGCGCGTTGGACTTGTTAAAGTGCTCCAATTGCAGGGAGGCCGCCTTGTTGGTCAGCCACAGCCCGTCGCTGATGCGGAACGGGAAGACCGGCACTTTGCCCAGCTTCGCCAGCCCGTGCCTTCCCTGGTCCGTGAGTCGCGGCTCGGCCGTCTTCTGCTGCCCCTCCAGCCTCCGGTAGCTCCTGAACTCCTCCTTGTCGTAGTAGATCCACTTGGTCTCCTTCACCCACGAGCCCGTGCCCGGCTCGGCCTGGCGCAGGGTCGAAGTCCTGAGTACGATCCACTCCAGGTTCCCCGTGTCGTCGTGGCTCCAGTTGATGACGTCCTGCGCGCCGCAATCTACCAGGTACGCCCTGGCTTGGCCCGCCGCTTCCTCCTCTGCCCGATTTGCCGGGATTCCCTTTGACCGGGGGAAGTCCACCAGGATGTAGGCTGTTCCCGAAACCAATGCCTCTACCAGCACGCGGCGGAAGAAGTCGGACAGACAGGATCCCCTCAGGTCGCAGTCCTCGACGAACTCGGCGTAGAATGCGCGGCCCGTCTCGCTCGGCCCCTGGAAACTGAGAATCGGCTCCCGCCGGAAGAGCGTCGCCGCGTACCAGTCCACGATGGAGCCGAGGTAATTCTCGTAGAAGACCCGGTGCAGCCGCTCGTAGTACACGTCCAGCGGTTCGCGGTGCCTTCGGATCAGGTACTCGGCGGCGTTCGCCTTGAACTGCTCTCCTCCTGCGTACAAATCCCTGTACTTCCGCCAGGTGGCTTTCCTTGCCGTGTAGTCGGGATGCTCTCGATCGATGTCGAACACTGTCTTGCCTCCTCCCCATGCGGCGGCTTACAGGAGCCGCTCGCTGCGCTCTCCGGCGCGCCCCTGCGGCCTGCATTCCTGCCAGACTAGGTACCCCAGTGCGTCGGAGTGGTGCGTTCTCCTGGGGTCCTTCTCCTTGTCGATGACGGAACTGCCCGGCTTGTATGCCACCTGCTCCAGGTCCAGAACCAGCTCCCGGCATCGGGGATGAACCAGCAACCGGGTCTCGCCGTGCGCGGAGCGCAGCATGGCGTTGACCAGCCCCACCCGCTCCCTGACCTCGGGATTGCTGCGCGGGACCTTGTAGCTCACCAGCTTGTGGCCGCTCTTCGCGAGCGCCTCCCTCACCATCGCGAAGTCGCTATGGCCGGTGGTCTGCCGCCGGCTCCCCGACGCGTCTCCGTAAACAACCACCCCTCCGGCATGTCGGGGATATCGGTTCAGGAACTCCTCACACAAGGCCGGAGTCGTTGCCCGGCTCATCGTGAACTCATCAAGCACCTGCACCACCCCGTCCCGTATCTGTGCCACCACCGAGCACATCGGGTCCACGTTGAAGTCCAGCGCCCATCGAAGCGGCAGCGCGGAGTCGATTTCAGCCGCCATGAGGTTCTTCGCCCGGTCGAAGGCGTGGTACACTTGGCCCTCGCTGACGTTCAGGTACCGGCCCAACACCTCTTGCTCGAAGAACCGCCCGTCGTAGCTGTGTTTCAGCCTTTCGTAGTAGTCCGGCACCTTGCGGAGAAGGTGCTGGTTCTCGTATGGTTCGGCGATCGTCGTCTCGTAACCCGCGACGGGCGACTCCAGAAACCTCCTGTAGACCCAGTCAAATCCCTTCGGTGTCCAGACGGCGAACCCGCAAAGCCGCTTTGCCTTCGGGTCACGGAGCCGTCCTTCCAGCCGCAGCCACGCCTCTTCCGCGGTGTAGGTCAGCTCGTCCAGCCCGAACCACGCCAGGTTTGTGCCCCGCAGCCGCTCGTAGTCATCCACGGGCCGGAAGATGATCCGGCTCCGCGTGTCGCATAGCACCAGGATGTTTTCCGCCTTGTGGTAGTCGTGCGGGATGCGGCTTTGCCCCAGTATCTCGAACAGCGTGCTCTGTGTCGCGTCTCGCAGCATGGGGTACGTCGGAGCTCCCAACAACCCCGATCTTCCGGGGTTTAGGTAGCTAAGCCGGATCGCTTCCTGGCATAGCGCCTGGCTCTTCCCAGAGCCCACCGGGCCTGAGAATCCCTTGAATCTGGCCGTTGAGGCGTGGAACCGCTGTTGGGAAGGCAGGGGTTGATACTCTATGTTTCGTCTGCATGTTCCTTCTCCTGCGGTTCTACCCACGTCACTCGGATCTCCTTTGGTTCCTCTTCGTGCAGGTCCTTGCGGAGTTGCACCAGCCGGACGAAATCTCCTACGGTGAGCTTCACTTCGCCCTTCTCCAACTTGCTCTCGAAGTCCTTGATGACCTTGTCAAGCAGGTCGCCTCGTCGCGGCTTGCTCGGCCGTTTGCCTCCACTTCCTTTTGCAGCCTGGCCCGCCGGCTTCGTACCCTTGCCGGTCTCTTTCAGGTCGCTCATCCTGGTCCCTCCACAGTGCCAGGAGAATCGCACGCATAAGCTGTTGCCCCCGCCCCTGGGAACCGCAAAGCTCAGGCTCCCTGCCAACAACCTACCATCGGGAGCCTCTTCCACATGGCGATCACGGGAAATAACCCATTGAAAATAAACCACCTATTGTGTATGACCCGAATGTGACCGCTTGTCTTTCGACCCAGAAGATGCTTCGATAAGTGACACTAATGAATGGGTCGACTTGCATTTCATTCTCTTGTGCGGTACCCTTTCTTCGTGGAGGCGTCGGCGAGAACACTGGCATTGGCCGTTGGCGGGCCGTCATCTCGTCCGAATTCCCTCTCCACTAGCCCTCTCGTCCTTGTAATCACGATCATTATTGGGGTCACCGTAGGCGACCCCGCCTGAGTAGGTCCTGGGAATCGTCCAGGGGCCACTGGCGGGGGAGAAAGCCTCAGCCGGTGGCCCTTTCTGCTATGGGGGCATTCAGGGCGAGCTTCAGCTTGCCCTCAATAGGAGGTTTGGAGAACGATAACGATGTCGAACCTGATGAGCGGAGCAAGAATGTTGCTGGAGTGCTTGGTTCGGGAAGGAGCCGAGTGCATTTTTGGGTATCCTGGCGGCGTCACCCTTCCTTTCTACGACGCTATGTACGACCACCCCATGCGTCACGTCCTTGTTCGTCACGAGGAGAACGCCTGTTTTGCCGCCCAGGGCTATGCCATCGCCACGGGCCGGGTGGGCGTCTGCTGCGCTACTTCAGGACCCGGCGCCACCAACCTGGTGACTGGTCTGGTCAATGCATTGATGGACTCCACGCCCGTCGTGGCCATCACGGGACAGGTGGCCACCAAGCTGATCGGCAGCGACGCGTTCCAAGAGGCCGACACCTTCGGGATAACCCGCTCCTGTACCAAGCACAACTACCTGGTGAAGAGTTTGGCTGACCTGCCTCAGATCGTCCACGAAGCGTTCTACATCGCCGGCACCGGACGCCCGGGCCCGGTTCTCATCGACGTGCCAAAGGACGTGTTTCAGGGTCAGGCCCGCTACACACCGGTCTCTTCGATTCACCTGCCCGGTTACAGGGTCTACGCGGAGGGTCACACCGGTCAGATCCGCCGCGCCGCTCAGATGATCTGGGATGCGCAACGTCCCATCGTCTACGCAGGTGGCGGCATCGTCGCTGCCGGCGCCTCCGCCCAGCTCCGTACCCTGGTGGAGACCGTGGATATGCCGGCCGTCTGTACGCTCATGGCTCTCGGTGCTCTCCCCGCCGACCATCCCAACTTCATCAGCATGCCAGGCATGCACGGCAGCTACGCCGCCAACATGGCGCTGACTCAGGCCGACCTCCTCATCGCCCTTGGAACTCGCTTTGATGACCGCGTCACCGGTCGGCTGTCCGCCTTTGCCCCTCACGCCAAGGTGATCCACGTCGACATCGATCCCTCTGAAGTTGGTAAGAACCGGATGCCGGATCTCCCCATTGTGGGTGATGCCCGTCGCGTGCTGGAGAAACTGAACCATATGCTGATCGAGACGAAACCCGCTTCGGCTGAGCGCAACGCCGCCGGTCGTCGGGCTTGGCGGCGCCAGGTCCAGGAGTGGCAGGATGAGCACCCTCTGGTCCCTCCCCCACCCGGTGACGAGATCAAGCCCCAGCACGTCATGGCCGAGATCGACCGGATCTCCGGAGGCGCCGCCATCGTCACCTCCGATGTCGGCCAGCACCAGATGTGGGCGGCCCAGTTCATCCGCTTTAAGGAGCCTCGCCATTGGATCAACTCCGGTGGCCTCGGATCCATGGGCTTCGGTTTGCCGGCTGCCATCGGAGCGCAGTTCGCCCGGCCGGAGAAGCTGGTCTTTGCGGTGGTCGGTGACGGTGGTTTTCAGATGTCCCTTCCCGAGCTGGCTACCCTGGTCAACTACGGCCTCCCTGTCAAGGTCGTTGTCCTCAACAACGGCTATCTCGGCATGGTGCGCCAGTGGCAGGAGCTCTTCTTCAATAATCGGACCTGCGCCGTCGAGCTTGACGGCTTCCCCAACGTCGAGAAGCTGGCGGCCGCGTATGGTTTTACCGGCCGCACGATTGAGAAGCCTCACGAGCTTGTCCCCGCCCTCCGTGCGGCTGTGGACGAGCCCGGTCCGTACCTGCTCAACGTGAAGGTTTCGCCGCACGAGAATGTCTTTCCCATGGTGCCGGCGGGCAGCGCGATCAGCGAAATGGTCCTGGCGCCCCCGCAACCGGTCGAGATGCCGAACTAAACAGGAGGAACCTGACGCCCATGCTACAGGTCATTTCACTACTCGTCGAGAACAAGCCCGGAGCCTTGATGCGCGTGACCGGCGTTCTTACCGCTCGCGGCTACAACATTGAGAGCCTCACTGTGGCGAGAACGCTGGACCCGGACCTCTCCCACATGACCATCGTCGTGGACGTTGACCCGAGCCTGCGCAGCCTCGTCGTCAAGCAGATGAACCGGCTCGTCAATGTCCTCCAGATTACCGACCTTACGGAAAGCCGCGCCGTCGTGCGCGAGATGGTCCTGGTCCGGCTCAAGGCCCCAACCGACCGCCGTACCGCTATCCTGAAGGAAGCTGAGATATTCGGCGCGCGTGTCATCGACTCGTCGGTCGACGGCTTCGCCCTGGAGGCTACCGGCGATCCCGAGAAACTGGACGAGTTCATCGAGATCATGCGAAGCTACGGAGAATTCGAGGCGACTCGCTCGGGTAGAGTCGCCATGTCACTGGAGGGCAAGAAACCCCGTCTCTCCCCTCCGGTGCCCACGCGGGCGGACGCTGAGAGACTGGACGAGAGGAATGGAGTCATCAATGGCTAAACGCTACTACGAGAAAGATGGGAATCTGAATCAGCTTAAGAACAAGACCGTCGCCATCATTGGATACGGCAGTCAGGGACACGCGCACGCGCTCAATCTGCGCGACTCCGGTGTCAGCGTTGTCGTGTCCGAATTGCCCGGCACTCCCAGTTGGGAGAAGGCGAAGTCCGCCGGGTTGCGCGTCGTGGACGCTGCCGAGGCTGCCAAGGTGGGTGACGTCATCATGATCCTGGTGGCCGACCATCATCAGGCCGGCTTGTACCAGTCGTCGATCGCGCCCCAGATGAGGGCGGGGAAGACCCTGATGTTCGCCCACGGTTTCAACATCCACTTCGGGCAGATCGTTCCGCCCAAGGACGTGGACGTGTCCATGATCGCTCCCAAGGCGCCCGGCCATCGCGTCCGCGAGCTGTTCACCGAGGGCGTCGGCGTGCCGGCCCTGGTCGCCGTGCACCAGAACGCCTCCGGACAGGCTTTGGAGAACGCGCTCGCCTACGCTTTGGCCCTTGGTTGCCTCAAGGCCGGGGTCATCGAGACCACCTTCAAGGAGGAAACCGAGAGCGATCTGTTCGGCGAACAGGCCGTTCTATGCGGCGGTTGCAGCGAGTTGATCCGGGCGGGTTTCGAGACCCTGGTCGAGGCCGGTTACGCCCCTGAGATCGCCTACTTCGAGTGCCTGCACGAGCTCAAGCTCATCGTCGATCTTATCCAGGAGGGCGGACTCGGCTACATGCGCTATTCCGTCTCCGATACCGCCGAGTACGGCGACTACACCCGCGGGCCCAGGATCATCAACCAGGAGACACGCAAGGAAATGAAGAAGATCCTCGCCGAAGTCCAGTCCGGCCAATTCGCCAGGGAGTGGATCGAGGAGAACAAGTCCGGCCGCAAGAACTTCCTGGCCATGCGCGAAGCCGCCCGCCATCAGCCCGTGGAAGAGGTGGGACGCGAGCTGCGCGAAATGATGACTTTCCTGAAGAAGAAGAAGGAGGCGGGCGTACCTCTGGAGTAGCCTGCCGGCATGCGTATGAAGATCTTCACCCTGGACACCACCCTTCGGGACGGCACTCAAGGCGAGGCCGTCTCATTCACTGTGGATGACAAGCTGGCGATTGCTCTCAAGCTGGACGAGCTTGGCATCGACTACATCGAAGGCGGTTGGCCGGGTTCCAACCCCAGGGACAAGGAGTTCTTCGCTCGCGCCAAGGACCTGAAGCTCAAGCATGCCCGGCTGACCGCTTTCGGCTCCACCCGGTTCGCCAAGAACCCCGTGGAGCGTGACCCCAACGTCCATGCCCTTCTCGAATCGGGCACGCCCGTGATCTCGGTCTTCGGAAAGTCCTGGGACCTTCATACCCAGCGTGCCCTCGGAATCTCGGAGGACCAGAACCTCAAGCTGATCTCGGAGACCGTCGCCTACCTCAAAGCCCACGGCCGCGAGGTGATCTTCGACGCCGAACACTTCTTTGACGGCTACCGCTCCAATCAGGCCTTCGCCTTGCGGGCTCTGGAAGCCGCCAAAACCGCTGGGGCCGATGTGCTTTGCCTGTGCGACACCAACGGCGGCACTCTTACCGGGCTGCTGGCCGAGATCGTCGCCGATGTGCGCAAGCGCTTCGACGGCGTGATCGGGATCCACTGCCACAACGACTCCGACGTCGCTGTCGCCAACACCGTCGCGGCTGTGGAGCAGGGGGTCACCCACGTTCAGGGCTGCATGAATGGTTATGGGGAGCGCTGCGGGAACGCCAACCTCTGTTCGGTGATCGCCAATCTGGAGTTGAAGCTTGGTCACACCGTTGTCGGTTCTGAGAACCTGGCCAACCTCACCGCGGCCGCCCGCTTCGTGGCCGAACTCGCCAATCTCCACATGCGGAACGAGCAGCCCTACGTCGGCCACAGTGCGTTCGCCCACAAAGGCGGTGTTCACGTAAGCGCCGTGCTTAAGGACCCCGCGACTTACGAACACGTCCAGCCCGAAACCGTCGGCAACCGCCAGCGGGTGCTGCTCAGCGACCTTTCGGGTCGCGCCAACATCCTCTATAAACTCAAGCAGCACGGCATAACAGATCGCCTGGGCGAGGACGCTCGCCGGGAGCTGCTCGAGCGCATCAAGCATCTCGAGTTTTTGGGCTATGAGCTGGAAGCGGCCGAGGGGACCTTCGAGCTTCTGGTCCGGGAAGCTCTCCACCCCGGCCTTCATTTCTTCGATCTGGTCAGCTTCGACGTCTCCACCAAGATGACCGGCGCGAAGTCCTCGCGCAGCACGGCTACCGTCACGATCAAGGCGCAGGATGGCGTGCACTCGGCCACCGCCGGCGGCCACGGCCCGGTGAACGCTCTCGATCTCTGCCTCCGCCAGTGCCTGTCGACGCTCTACCCCTCCATTGCCGAAGTGCGCCTTGTGGATTATAAGGTGCGTGTGCTGGAGCCCCGTAAGGGAACGGCGGCCAAGGTCCGCGTGCTCATCGAATGGAGCGACCACCGCCGGAGCTGGACCACGGTCGGCGTCTCCGACAACGTCATCGAGGCCAGTTGGCAGGCCCTGGTTGACGCCATCCGCCTCGAGTTGATGCGGTTGGTGGAGAAAGATGAGACCATTGAGAAGGCCGTCGAAGACTACTGCTGGGGCGTCTAGTGCGCTTCTTCCGTCTGCGGTTGCCCGCTGAGCCGTGCGTCCTGCTCGTCGAGAGTGGCTCCCGCCGTCTGCTGGAGGGAGTGATTCCTTACTTGCGGGACACGTTCGGCAGTGAGGTCCCCATCGACCTGGTGACCTGCTACTCCGGCCAGCCCTCCGGCCTGCGCGAAGGATCGGTTATCTACCACACCCACGCCTATCGCGGCCGGCCCGGGCGCAAGCGGCTGTATCGCGAGCTTCTGGCTCGCCGGGTCTCCGTCCTGGTCATTGTGTGCTCGGGAGAGCCTATCATGTCCAAGTGGAAGTGGTCGCTGGCTCTCCGTCTTCCCGTCCGTCTGTTGGTGGTCAACGAGAACGGCGACTTCTTCTGGTTCGACCGCAGCAACTGGAACATCATCCGGCGCTTCGTCCTGTTTCGTGCCGGTCTCTCGGGTGGGGACGCCGTGCGCACCATCGGTCAGATTCTTCTTTTTCCGATCACTTTGGCCTATCTGCTGTGCTACGCGGCGGCAGTGCACTTCCGCAGGAGGGTTCATATATGAAAGCGATCCAAGTCTTCGAGCCGGGCGGACCGGAGCAGTTGCGCCTGGTCGATGTCCCCGTCCCTTCGCCGGCTCCGGGGCAGGCCCTGGTCAGGATCCGCGCGATCGGCGTCAACTTCATCGATACCTACCATCGCACCGGCCTCTATAAATTGCCCCTGCCCGCTTCTATCGGCATGGAGGCCTCGGGCGTCGTGGAAGCCGTGGCCGGTGATGCGGCCGGCCTCTCCGTCGGCGACCGGGTCGCATACGCCATGTCGCGCGGCTCTTACGCCGAGTACGCCGCCGTACCTGCAACCCAACTCGTCCGCGTCCCAGATTCCCTGGATGACAAGGTTGCAGCCGCTGCCATGCTCCAGGGCATGACTGCGCACTACCTCACACATTCAACCTTCCCCTTGAGTCCGTCGGACACCGCTCTTGTGCACGCCGCAGCGGGCGGAACAGGCTTGCTACTCGTCCAGATGGCGAAGATGCGGGGCGCACGGGTCATCGGAACCACTTCCACCGCAGAGAAGGCCGCCCTCGCCCGGCAAGCCGGCGCGGATGAAGTGATCCTTTACACGGAGCAGGATTTTCAGACCGAGGTGAAGCGTCTCACCGGCGGCCGGGGTGTCGACGTCGTCTACGACTCGGTCGGCGCCTCCACCTTTATGAAAAGCCTGGACTCGCTCCGCCCGCGCGGCATGATGGTCTCCTTTGGGAACGCCAGCGGTCCGGTTCCCCCGGTCGAACCGCTGCTCCTAAGCCAGAAAGGTTCTCTGTTTCTGACCCGGCCCACTCTGGCCAACTACGCAGCCGCCCCCGAGGAACTCCGCTGGAGGGCGGGGGATGTACTAGGTTGGGCAGCCTCCGGCAGACTGAAGGTCCTGGTTTCAAGGACTTATCCTCTTTCTGACGCCCCCCAGGCCCACCGCGATCTCGAAGGCCGGTACACGACCGGAAAGCTGCTCCTGCTCCCGTGACCGAATCCGAATACAGCCGGCGCCGCGCGCTAGCCCTCTCTGCGCTGGCGGACCGCAAGCTCGACGCCTTGCTTATCTCCTCTCCTGCCAGCGTCCGCTACCTGACCGGCTTCGCCGGGAGCAATGGCCTCCTGCTGATTTCGCATGGAACCTTCCGGCTCTTCACCGACCCCCGCTACAAGCTCCAGGCCGCTTCCGCGACCGGTTGCAGGGTGTCGGCGGTCCGCGGCTCTCTGTTCCGAGCTGCCGCCATGTCGCTCGGAGCCGGGCGGCCTCGCCTGGGATTCAACCCGCGCCAACTTACTCATGAGGCGTTTCTGGAACTGACCGGCGTCTCTGCCGCCCGCCTCAGACTTCTGCCGGATGGCGGTCTCGTGGAAACCCTCCGGATGACCAAGTCCCCCCAGGAGATTGAATTGCTCCGGCTTTCCGCGAGGCTCAACTCGGAGGCGCTGGCCCGCTCCCTCCCGGCCATTCGGCCGGGCGTCAGAGAATTGGACCTCGCTGCGGAAATCGATCACCATTCGCGAAGGCTTGGGGCTGAGAAGCCGGCCTTCGAGACCATCGTCGCCTTCGGCGCCCGCAGTGCCATGCCGCACGCCAGTCCTGGCCCCAAAATATTGACGCGTAATGAGTTAGTATTAATAGATATGGGTGCTTTCTGCCAGGGTTACGCCAGCGACATGACTCGCATGGCTTTTGCGGGGATACCTGGCAGGCGCGTCCGAAAGCTTTACGCGGCGGTCCTGGAGGCCCAGCTCGCCGCGCTTCACGCCGTGCGCGAGGGCGTGACGGCCGGGTCGGTCGACCGTGCTGCCCGCCGGGTCCTGCGGAAGCACGGCCTGGAGCGGGCATTCGCCCATTCATGCGGCCACGGCCTGGGGCTGGAGATCCACGAATCGCCGCGGTTGGGCAGGGGCGACAAGACCCGGCTTCAGGCGGGCATGGCGGTCACGGTCGAGCCTGGCGTATACTTGCAGGAGTTCGGAGGAATCCGGATCGAAGACACGGTGGTTGTGACCCGGAATGGGTGCGAGATCCTCACTCCGACGTCCAAAGAGCTGTTGACAGTCTGAGCTGAACTCGGCGGTCCTTCTTCACATGACAATCGAAGAAATACGCGAACTAATCAAAGTGGTCACGGAAACCGGTGTAGCGGAGCTGGAGTTGCAGCGGGGGGAGAACCGCGTCCGCATCGTTCGTGCCCCCTCCTCCAGCGTGCAACATGTTGTAGTTCCGGCGGTTACGGGTCCCGTTGGGTCTGCTCCGGCGCTCCCCGCTGAGCATGCATCCAGCCCGGCGGCCCCAGCCTCTGAAGTGGACTCCTCCCTGGTGGCGATCAAGTCGCCCATCGTAGGCACCTTCTACGAGGCTCCGTCCCCGGGCGCTCCTCCCTTTGTGCAGGTCGGGGACGCGGTGCGCGTGGGCCAGGTTGTGTGCATCATCGAGTCGATGAAGCTCATGAACGAGATCGAGGCGGAGGTCTCCGGCGTGGTGGTCAGCAAGCTGGTCACCAACGCCCAGCCGGTGGAATACGGCGAAGCGCTGTTTACGATCCGCCCCGTCTGACACAATGTTCCGAAAGATCCTGATCGCCAACCGTGGTGAGATCGCTCTGCGCGTCATCTGCGCCTGCAAGGAGCTTGGAATCCGGACCGTCGCGGTCTACTCGGAGGCTGATCGCCAGAGCCTTCACGTCCGCTTTGCGGACGAAGCCGTCTGCATCGGCCCCGCCAAGAGCGCCCGCAGCTACCTGGACATCCCGGCGGTCATCAGCGCGGCCGAGATCACCAATGTCGACGCTATCCACCCCGGCTACGGTTTCCTCAGCGAGAACGCCGATTTTGCCGAGGTCTGCGAGATCTCCAACATCCGCTTCATCGGCCCTCCGCCTGACGTCACCCGTCTGATGGGGGTGAAGGATAAGGCCCGCGCCGCCATGGCTGCGGCTGGCGTGCCTACGCTGCCGGGCTCGGAGGGCATCCTGGGTTCCGTGGATGAAGGCCTCCAGATCGCCAAGGAGATCGGTTACCCCGTAATCCTCAAGGCGACTGCGGGCGGTGGAGGCCGCGGCATGCGGATCGTCCGGGACGCCTCCGAACTGCCCTCCAATTTCACTCAAGCCCAGCAGGAGGCTATGGCCGCCTTCTCCTGCCCCGACGTCTACCTGGAGAAGTACGTCGTCGCTCCCCGTCATATCGAGTTTCAGGTCCTTGCCGACAATTACGGCGCCGTGGATGTGTTTGGGGAACGGGAGTGCTCCATCCAGCGCCGGCACCAGAAACTGCTGGAGGAGTCGCCCTCGCCCCGTGTGGATCAGGCCCTCAGGGAGGACATGAGCGCCCGCCTGCGGAAGGCGATGCACGATGTGGGATACACGAACGCCGGCACGGTCGAGTTCGTGATGGACCAGTCGGGCAAGCTCTATTTCATCGAGGTCAATGCCCGAATTCAGGTCGAGCACCCCGTGACGGAGGCGGTCATGGGGATTGACCTCGTCAAGGGGCAGATCATGGTTGCTGCGGGCGAGCCGCTGTCCAGCGTCGCTCCCAAGTCGCCGCTGAAGCCCCGGGGCCATGCAATCGAGTGCCGGATCAACGCCGAAGACCCGGAGACTTTCGCCCCTTCTCCAGGCCGCATCACGTCGCTGAACATTCCTGGCGGCCCTGGGGTGCGTGTGGATACGGCGGCTTACTCCGGCTGCGTGATCCCGCCTTACTACGACTCGCTCGTCGCCAAGCTGATCTCTTCAGGCCGCAACCGCGCCGAGGCCATCGCCCGCATGAACCGCGCCCTGGAGACCTTCGTCGTGGAGGGCATTCACACCTCCATCCCCCTCCATCAGAAGATTCTGGCCGATCCCGACTTCCAGGCCGGCAACTTCGACACCACCTTCGTCACCCGATTCCTGCGCAACAACAACCGTGGCTCGTAGTGGGGATTGGTTTTCAGCGTGCCGCCGGGCTTCCGCCCGGCGCCCCCATCGCCGCCCTGGCCACGATCAGGCACTTCTCGGCGGCGCTGAGCTGGATGCGCCGGTTCCATACGTTGAACCCGGACCTCTCGATCTTCTCCAACAACCGCCGGTAGATCTCAATTAGCGCTCTGAGCGACGCGCGGTTCCGTTTCGTTACCATGCCCACCAAGGGGGCCGATTGCCGGTAGTACTCCATGGCGCGCGCCGCTTCGAACCGCAGGAGAGCGCGGAAACCCTCGCCTGCCCGCCCGGCTAGAAGGTCATCCCGGTCCACCGCGAACCGGGCCAGGTCCTCCGCCGGCAGGTACAGGCGTCCCCGTTCGGCGTCCTCGCGAATGTCCCGGATGATATTAGTAAGTTGAAATGCGATTCCACACTTCTCTGCTAACTCAAGTGCTTGCGGAGAGTCATAACCTAGTATGTGGATGACTGAGAGCCCCGCCACCGATGCCACCTGGTAGCAGTACTGATACAGTTCCGGGAACGTTCTGAAGTCCCGTGGCGCCAGGTCGGACTCGACCCCGTCGATCATGCTGCGGAAGTATTCGTGAGGGATCCGGTACTGCTCCAGCGCCCAGAGGAACGCCGGCCAGACCGGATGGGAACCGCTCCTGCCTGCCAGCGCGTCCTCCAGGTCCGTGCGCCACCTTGCTAGCAGGTCCTGCGCTTTGTCCGGCCCCGTGGGACAGTCATCGGCGATGTCGTCGCAGTAGCGCAGAAAGGCGTACAGCGCGCACATGGCGTCGTGCTCCCGCTTGCCGAGCAGCACGAATGAATAGTAAAAATTGCGTGCCCTCCGCCGGGCGACGCGGCGCGAGTACGCCAGAGACTGCGCCAGGCCGGTCTTCATGCCACTCTCGCCAGGGCGGCCCGCGCGACGGTCGCCAGCAGCAGCCAGGCGCGCTCCGTGCGGGAAATCGAAGGCCGCCCGGAGAGCACGTCGTAGTCGAGGCGCTCGATCTTATCCAGCACCTTCATCCCGCCCCGGCTGAACAGCTCGATGTCCACCGCCAGCCTGCGGTTCACCATGTGCGCCAGAGGCAATCCTTCCAGGAACAGCTTCCGCGCCACCCCCACCGCTTCCTTGAGTGCGGCCCTGAACGCAGGCGTCGCCCGCCCGGCCAGCACATCTTCCTCAGGGCAGCCATGCCGCTCCAGGGCCTCCAGCGGCAGGTACAGCCGGCCCTTTGCCAGATCGACCGAGACGTCCTGCCAGAAGTTCGTGAGCTGCAACGCCGTGCACGTCGCGTCCGACAACCGCTGGCGCCGATCGTCGGAGTATCCGCACAGGTGAAGCACGAGCCTCCCCACCGGGTTGGCGGACCATCGGCAGTAAGCGAGAAGCTCTTCGTACGTTCGATATCGATGTACATGCTGGTCCTGCAGAAAGGCGCGGATCAAGTCCTGAAACGGTTCTTTGGGGAGGCTGTGGCGGCCGGCCGTCGCCCGCAGGGCGACGTACACCGCATGCCGGGCCTCGCCGCGGTACATCCGGTCGAGTTCGCCGTCCCACCACCGCAGAAGCCGCTCACTCTCGGCCTCGTCTCCGATCTCGTCTCCTAGGTCGTCGGCCCAGCGGCAGAAGGCGTAGACGTTGTAGAAATCCTGGCGAAGCCGCCGCGGGAGCAGGAAGGTGACCAGGTGGAAGTTCTCGTAGTGGTGCGTGGCCAGCCAGCGGGTGTACGCCTCCGCCTCGCTCAGGTCCGGAATGCGTCCCATCGCCTCGGGCGACCGGACGTATTCACGCGGCGGCAGGAAAACCATCTCGGCACTCACCCGGCTACCTGCCCTCCACCTCGCTAAGGAATGATGGCGGTCTTCAGGTGCCCGTTGTGACTCATCAGGTAACGCATCACTTCGAGCAGGTTTGTCAGCGGCTCCTCACCCTTCACGAAGTCGCGGGCGGCGACGTTGCCTTCGCTGATGACTTCCAGCGCCCGCCGCATGTGGCTGGGCGTATGGTGGAAGCTCGCCTTGCAGGTGATTTCCGAATAGTGCATGAGCGAGGTGTCCAGCGTCAGGCGGCTGTCGCTCGGGCACCCGCCGAAGAAGTTGACCGTTCCCCCTCTGCGGACCATCTGGAGCGCCGTCTCCCAGGTGGCCGGAGTTCCCACCGCTTCGATGGCGATGTCCACTCCCCGGCCTGCGGTCAGTTGGCGGACAATCCGCACGGGGTCGGAGGCCTCGTTCACCTCAATGACCTTCTCGGCCCCCATCCGCGCCGCCCGCTCGAGCTGCGGCTGGCGCCGGCCCAGCGCAATCACGCGTGCGCCATACACCTTCGCCAGGCGCACAAACATCAGCCCGATCGGGCCGAGTCCGAGCACGGCCACCGTGTCCTCAGGCCGGATGCCGGTTTCCTCCACGCCCCGCAACACGCAGGCCAACGGCTCGGCCAGCGCGGCGTCCTGGTATCCGACGTGGTCCGGAATCGCATACGTGTTCTTGGTGACGATGCGCGCCGGGATCCGGATGTACTCGGCGTAGGCTCCGTTGTTGAAGAGCAAATTCTCGCAGAGGTTCTCTGCGTCCCGCAGGCAGTAGTAGCAGGCGTGACAGGGCGCTGAGTTAGCAGCCACCACCCGCTGCCCCACCCGGAACCCGGTAACGGCGCTGCCGATCTTGACGATGTCGCCCGCCAACTCGTGCCCGAAAACGGCCGGTGGAACGATCATCCGGGCGTGGTAGCCGCGCTGGAACACCTTCACGTCTGTGCCGCAGGTGAGTGCCGCCTTCACCCGGACCAGGAGGTCGCCCTTCTCAATCTTGGGAACCGCCACCGGCTCCACGGAGAGCCGCTCTTTCCCGTAGAGAACGGCGGCCATCATCTCTGTTTTCACTTAGGTTCGCCTCTGTGGTTGAACAACAATTTTCAACGATTGCTCGTCAGGATGCAACGCCAGGTGGATGCCGCGCCCGATTTCCTCCAGCGGCAGCCGGTGGCTGATCAGCCTCTCGACGGGAAGTTCCCCGCTGAACACCAGCCTCGCCGATTCCTCCTGAAGGTCCACCGAGGCGCTGTAGGACCCCAGAATCCGGCGTTCTCCCACACAGATGTCCGCCCCCGACATCTCGATTCTTTCCTGGTGGGAAGTCTGAGAAAACAAAAGGATTCGCGCCCCCGGCCTCGAGCAGGCCATGGCCTGGCCCGTGATGCCAGGCGCCGAAGCCGCCACGATGACCGCGTCCGCACCCCGGCCCTCGCTCAGCGAAGCCACCCGGCTGGCGACGTCCGTCTCCCGCGGGTCCCAAGACGCCATAGCTCCCAATTCCAACGACAGCTCCCGGCGCCTCCGAATGGTGTCCGTCGCTACGACCGTTGCCCCCGTGCGTCGGCAAAGCATGGTAAACATGAGCCCAATCGGTCCCTGGCCGAGAATGGCGACCAGTTCGCCCGGCTCCAGCCCCATCTGGCCGACCGCCTTCAGGCAGGTGTTGATGGGCTCGACAAAACAGGCGTGATCGAAGGATACTCCTTCCGGAATCCTCACCACACCTCGCCGGACGATCCAATCCATCACCCGGACGTATTCCGAAAAGCCTCCGCCCGCCGGCTCGTATCCCGCCGTCACGCCGACTTTCTTGTATGTCTGGCATTGCGCATAGAGACTGCGCTGGCAGTAGAAACATTCCGAGCATGGGATATGGTGGAACACGGCAACAGCGTCTCCCGGCCTGAACTGGTCCACGTCCTCGGCCACCGCGGCCACCACGCCGGCCGTCTCATGCCCGAAAATGCGCGGGGGCGGCAGCAGGTCCTGTTCCACTTTCTTGAGATCCGTGTGGCAGATGCCGCAGCTCTCCACTCTCACCAGGATTTCGCCCGGCCCAATCCGGGGTGTGGGCACTGTGCCGACGGATACCGTCCCGTTGCCCTGGTATACCGCGGCCCGCATCGTGGGGCGGATGGCCGGCTTAGAATCGACAGTCAGCAAGATACTCTCCCAATGCTCTTGCGGCCAGGCGGCTTCTCCGATGCAGCCGGTACAGCTCCGCTGCCAGCCGATGGGGCCGCTTCACGGCGGCCCACAGGATCCTTGCGGTGCTGAGACGGCCGTCGCCCCCTCGAGCCGCGTTGAAATCCAGCTCCAGGTCTTCATCCGCCAAGTCCGTAATACCTCGAACGCAATAGAACGGAACGCCCCACTTTCTCGCGCGCAGGCCCACCGCCATCGCTTCCATCTCGACGGCCGAGCCCCCGAGCGCCCGCAGGCCCGCCTTTTCTTCCGCAGTCTGCACCACCCGGTCCAGCGAGATCAGCCGTCCCGCAGCGGCCGGAGCTGAGCCCTCCGGGCGGCGCGCCTCCAGGACGACCTTGCCGTCCGGGCTTTCCACCCGGGAAGCGACAAACACTTCCCCGGCCATAAGCGCCGGGTCCAGGGCCCCGCAGAACCCCGTGCTCACCAGCACGTCTGCCTTCTGCTTGTTCCAGGCCACCTCGCAGGCTTCTCCCGCCAGGGCAGGGCCCGCGCCGTTGGCGACCATCACCCACCGCCGCCCGCCGAACTCTGCCGTCCGGGCGAAACGCACCGGCCACCGGAGCCGTTTCTCTCCCCGGCAACGCCGGCGGATGCCGGCCAGTTCTCTGGCGTCGGCGGCCACTAGCAGCAGCGTCTCCACATCAACAGTAGCCGTTGGCGCGAAACCAGCCGACGGCCCTCCCGAGTGCATCTTCCACCGGGCCCGGGGAGTAACCCAGGTCCCGTGCTGCTTTGTCGTGCTTCACAAACATCTTACGCCGGGCCATCCGCACCGCGTCCAGTGGAACGCGCGGCTCCCGGCCTGTTACTGCCGCCCATGCTGTCGAAGCCACTCCGGCGGCGTAAGCGACCCCATACGGGATTCGTCTTCCAGGGGCTTCCAGGCCGCTGACACCCGCCAGTCGTTCCAGTATTTGCTCCAGCGTCAGGTTTTCGCGTCCAAGAATGTATCGCTCACCCGGCCGTCCGTTTTCCAAAGCCGCCAGGTGGCCCGCAGCGACATCCCGAACGTCCACCAGGTTCAGGCCCGTGTCCACGAAGGCGGGCATCTTCCCGCGCAGGAAGTCCAGGATGATCTTGCCGGTTGGAGTGGGCTTGAAATCATGATCGCCCACCGGCGCGGTCGGATTGACGACTACGACCGGGAAGCCCGACTTCGCCTCCTCCAGTGCAACCTGCTCGGCCAGAAACTTCGACCGTTTGTAGGGGCCGGTCATATCCGCCAGGCTTACGGGACTGCTCTCATCGCCCGGAGCGTCCGAGGGGATACCGATACACCCCACCGTGCTCGTGTAGACGACTCGCTCCACGCCCGCGCGCCGCGCGGCGTCAAGCAGGTTCCTGGTCCCATCCACGTTGGTGCGGTACATTTCGTCCGGCCGCGGGGCCCACAAACGGTAATCCGCCGCCACGTGGAAGACCACGCCACACCCCTCGGTCGCCGCCCCGAGAGAGGCGGCATCGCGCAGGTCTCCCGTCACCGTCTCGGCCTCCAGTTCGCGCAGCCTGCTGCCGGGTCTGGTAAGAGCCCTGACCTTGTGCCCGCGCTCCTCGAGCAGTCGTGCCACGTGCCAACCCACGAACCCCGTCGCCCCCGTCACCAGTGTTGGTTTCACTTGCCCTGCTATCTGAGGACCCACTGTAGCAGCCGGAGGCCGTCTCCTGGCCTGCCGTTGATCCCCAGCGCCGCGGAAGGCTCAAAGCCGCAGTGCACCATGCAGTGTTCACAGCGCGGATCGTTGCCGCGCCCGTAATTCTGCCAGGGGGTCCTGGTCATCAATTCCTCGAACGTCCGGTAGTGGCCGTCCGTGATCAGGTAGCACGGGCCTTTCCACCCCAGCGTGTTGTAGGTCGGGTTGCCCCACGCCGTGCAGGGCAGGTCTCGCTTCCCTTGCAGGAAGTCCAGGTAGACCGGCGTGCTGTTCAGGCGGAAGCGCCTCGCCAGGCGATCGATGTCCCTGAACTTCTCGTGCACCGTCTCCCGTGTCATGAAGATGTCCTGGTCGTCCACCGCCGTGTATCCGTAGGCGGGCGAAAGCATGTGCCCGTCCAGGTTGAACGGCGCCAGGTATTCGTACAGCGCTTCGATCTCGCGCATGTCGGTGTCCCGGTACACGGTCGTGTTCGTCGAGACCTTGAAACCGGCTTGCTTGGCCGCCTTGATGCCTTCGATCGCCTCCCGGAACACGCCCTCTTTCTCCACGCACCGGTCGTGGGTCTCTTCCAGCCCGTCCAGGTGCACGTTGAAGAACAACCGGCTGTCCGGCGTGAACTCCCCCAGTCGTTTCCGGATCAGAAGTCCGTTCGTGCAGAGGTAGACGTGGCGGTTCCGCTTCACCAATCCGGCTACCAGCGGCCCGACCTCCGGGTACAGCAGCGGCTCGCCGCCGCAGATTGAGACCACCGGTGCCCCACACTCATCCGCCGCCCCCAGACACTGGTCCAGGGTGAGTTTCTGCGTGATGGTGGACTCATACTCGCGGATCCGGCCGCATCCCGTGCAGGTCAGGTTGCAGGCGTGCAGCGGCTCCAGCATGAGCACGAGCGGGAATCGCCTGGCTATCATGGGGTGCGGCTTTACCGCGTGGCCGTTGTTACCGTGGCCTACGATGCGAAAGGGGTTCGATCTGTCAGCCGTCGACATCGCGTCTCTTTGCCACTCCGGCCGAGGACGGCGCTTGTTGCGGAAGATGTACCGCGCCATCCCCGCGGTCATGGAAAGGGGAAACCTCATTCCGCCCCCAGGTCTTGTGGGGCAGCCTTCAGATAGGTAGCCAGCGCCAGCAGCGGAAAGGACTGCCGGTACAGTTGATACGAAAGGTAGAAGACCTTGGGAAATCCCGTCCCCGTGGTCAACTCCTCGTGCCACGAACCGTCTTCCCGCTGGGTTTCGAGCAGGTACTCGATTCCCCGCCTGACACTGCGACTCTGGCGGTCTCCACTCGCGATCAGTCCCAGGACGGCCCATGCGGTCTGAGACGCCGTGCTTTCGGTCGGAGTGAACGTGCTGTTGTCATAACTCGCGCAGCTCTCGCCCCACCCGCCGTCGGCGTTCTGCACCGACCGCAGCCATTCACCTGCGCGGAGAATGTGCGCCTCCCGGTCGCTCTCGCCGGCGGCCCTCAGGCCGCGTAGCGCCAGGAAGGTCCCGTAGATGTAGTCCACGCCCCAGCGGCCGTACCAGCTTCCATCCTGCTCTTGAGTGTCCACCAGGTACTTCACGCCGCGCCGGATCGCCGCGCTACTTTGATTCACGCCGCAAGCGCAAAGCGCTTCCAGCACCCTTCCCGTAATGTCCGGGCAAGTCGGATCGAGCATCGCGTTGTGGTCCGCGAACGGCACCTCGCTCAGCGGATGCCAGTTGTTGTCGACGTCAAAGGCCGCCCATCCGCCGTCCTTGGACTGCATGTTGAGGAGCCACCGGACGGCGCGGCGTATGGAGGCCTCTTGTGCCTCCGGCCGGCTTCGCTTGACGCCTTTCAGTGCCAGCAGGACCATGGCTGTATCGTCGATGTCCGGGTAGAATTCGTTGGCGAATTCGAAATACCAGCCCGAAGGTTCGACGTCGGGACGCATCACCGACCAGTCCCCCTTCCGGCGGACCTCCTTCGTCAGCATCCAGTCCGCGGCGCGCTCCAGCGCCACGGACGGGGCCACGCCACTCTCGGACAACGCGAACATTGCGATGGCCGTGTCCCACACCGGTGAAAAGCACGGCTGGAAGAAGAATCGCCGTCCGTCATCGACCAGCAGGCGCATGAACTGGCTCTCCGCCTCGACGAAGTCGGGGTGCGTCCTGGGCCGTCCCAGCACGTCCAGCGCCATGAGGATGTACATCATGGGCGGGTAGATTGCGCCCAGTCCGTCCGAGTAGCGCGTGCGCTCCAGCATCCACTTTTCGGCCCGGCGAATCGCCTTGGCGCGGAGCGCCTTGGAGCCGTATCTTTCCCAGACTTTCAGTACCGCGTCAAAAGCCAGGAACAGACTGCGCCAGCTTAGCAGATGCTTGCCCCCCAGGTACCACATCCGGACGCCCGGCAGGAACAGTTCCTTCAGGTCGAAGCCGGCAGGCACGGGCCGCTGCGGGTTGTGTGCATGAACGATGGAGAGCGGCACGACGATTGCGCGCGTCCAGCTCGACATCCGGTAGATGAAGTCGCCGGGCAGCAGGACCATCTCCGGCGGGATGCTCGGACATTTCTCCCGCGGATACAGGCCGAACAGACTGAGATTGACCTTCACGTAGCTGTTGGCCGCCTGAATGCCCCCCAGTGCCAGGATGCGCTCCCTCGCCCTGGTGAGCTCGTTGCTCTCGGGCGGCAGGCCAGCCACCTTCAGTGCGAAGTATGCCTTGACCGTCGCGCTGATCTCCGATGGTCCTTTGGCGTAGATGTTGAAGCCGCCGTCGGGCAACTGCCGGCTCAGGATGGCCCTCACGGCCTTGTCCACCAGATGCCGCGTGGGGGGATTCCAGACCCCTCCCTCGGGCGGGTAAAGCCAGAGTTGAAGGAGGATGAAGTCGGACTCAAGGGTGGTGTCCGCGGTCAGTTCGCCCCACCAGTACCCGTCCTTACGCTGGAGGCTGAGGAGATGCTCGGCCGCTCTCCGTGCCCCTTCCGCGGCCGCTGCCGTCAGTTGCTCGCCGACCTTCGCCTTGGGCATCATAGGGCGCCTGTCTCCACACTCGCGGGGGCAATCTGCACTAGTTCGGGGGGAAGGGCAAAGCGTACGTCTTCCGCCTTCACATGGAGATCCATAACACGGGCATAACCAAGAGGCCGGAGGGCTTGCAGAACGTCCTGGACCAGGTTCTCGGGAGCCGATGCGCCGGCCGTCACCCCCACACGGTCCACGCCGGCAAACCAACTTGCTTCGATCTCGCTGGCATCGTCGATCAGGTGCGCCGGGGTGCCGTTCTTCTCGCACACCTCCACGAGCCGCTTGGAGTTTGAGCTGTTCCGCGAACCCACAACGAGCAGCAGGTCGCAATCCACCGCCGAAGCTTTCACGGCCAGTTGCCGGTTCTCGGTAGCATAGCAGATGTCCTGCGCATGAGGTCCCACGATAGCAGGGAATCTTCTCCGCAGCCTGGCAACGATGTCCCGCGTCTCGTCCAGACTGAGTGTGGTCTGGGTGAGGTAGCAAACCCTGTCTGGATCGGGCACGTCAAGGCCGTCCACATCCTTGACGGTCTCCACCAGCAACGTGCTTTCCGGCGCCTCGCCCAATGTGCCCACAACCTCGTCGTGATCCCTGTGCCCGATCAGAATGATGGTGTAGCCGCTCCGGGCGAAACGCACGGCCTCCACGTGGACCTTCGTCACCAGCGGGCACGTGGCGTCGATGACGTGCAGACCGCGATCCACGGCCTTCCGCCGCACGGCCGGAGATACCCCGTGAGCGCTGAAGATCGTTCTTGCCCCCTCCGGCACCTCGTCCAGTTCATCCACGAAAATCGCGCCAGCCGCGCGCAATTCATTGACGACATGGCGGTTATGTACAATCTCCTTGCGGACGTAAATGGGCGCACCGTACAACTCGAGGGCGATCCTGACGACATCGATGGCCCGCACCACGCCGGCGCAGAAGCCCCGCGGCGTCAGGAGCAAAACTGACTTCTCCACCGGGTGGTGTCTGTCGGCCTCCGCTTGACCCATTGGAAACCCCATTATACCAAGTGGTTGCGGGCAGCACCCCGATTCGGGATGGGGTACACTCGGGGGCATGGCAGGCTGGATGGTGCTGGACCCCGCCGCTGGCGTCACGCTCACCCTTGAGGCAACGGCCGAGGGCGTCTCCCAAATCTCGTTCGGTAATGCCGGCCCCCCTCCCGGACCGCCTGGTGGCGATTCCTTGGTTCATGAAGCGGCCCGGCAGCTCGAAGAGTACTTTGCCGGCAGGCGCAGGGTCTTCGATTTGCCGCTCGACCTCCGCGGCACCGTCTTCCAACGGCGCGTGTGGAGCGAACTGCTCAAGATTCCGTTCGGGGAGACTCGAACCTATGCGGAGGTCGCACGCGCCATCGGGGCGCCCCGGGCGGTCCGCGCCGTGGGCGCGGCCAACGGAGCCAACCCGGTCCCCATCGTCGTCCCGTGCCACCGCGTGGTAGCCACCGGCGGAGGCTTGGGCGGATACAGAGGAGGTCTTCAATTGAAGCGCAGGCTGCTCGAAATGGAACTCTGCTTCAATGTGGCGCGATGACGGCCCCGTTCCCTGGCACGGTGGATTCTGACCGAGATTTCGTATATGCCCGCTGGCATGCGCGGGGCGGAGAAATCCCCTAAATCGTTGGTCCGCGTCTCCCGAGTTGTATTCGTTTCCACATGCCGCAGCCGCACGATGGCGCCTTGAACGACGGCGTCCGTTTTATACGGCATCGCCGTGGACCCGGCGGGCGAGGTCTACGTCACCGGCAGAACCACGTCGGCGGCCTTCCCCACCACGCCGGGAGCGTTTCAAACGCGATTCTCACCAGGGCGCGCGAGGAGTCCACCGACCTGCTGGTCATCGGCTCACAACACCGGCGGTTCTTCGACAGCACGGTACTTGGCCCGACCACCGCCCGCCGGGTGCGCCACGGCGCCTCCGGCCCTCCCGGCGGCCCTCAGCGAAAGCTGACCGTGACGGTGTTGGCGGTCTTGCCATCCACGGTCAGCACGACGTTGACCTCTCCTTTGCCGGCCAACCAGGGCGGCACACGCAGGTTCACCTGGTCCAAACCGATCAGGCCGGTCACCGGCCCGGCGTACTCCACAGGCACACTGACGCCGCCGAGTGTGGCGGTGACCGCCTCCAGTGAACTACGCCCTCGGATGCCCGTGCCGTACAGAAGCAGGGACAACGGTTCCGATGCCGTGCCCGCATCCAACGGCGCCGGGGTGCAGCTTCCCGCCCCGGCACTGCACTGGAAGACATACTTCCACTCCTGCAAACCGTTGGATCGATCCCAAACGGCGACGGCCGCGGCCACGCCCGCTCCCGTCGAGTTCGCGCTGAACAGGCTCGGCGCTACGGCCTCTATCCGCAGCACGCCGGTCGCGATCGTCTGATCTTGGTTTTTCACGCTCACCGTAGCGAGGCCAGGGGCCGTCCCGGGCGGCACCTGGAGATTGATCTGCGCCGGCGAGACGAACCAGAGGGGGGCGGTCCGTTCGGACCCACCGCTGTCGGTCACGGTGACACTGATCCCGCCGAGCGACGCCGGCAGGCTCTGGCCCTCCGGGGCCACCACAACCGAACCCGCCAGGTTCTGCCCAAAGACTGAGGCGATTCCTTCGGCCGTCTGCGAAGCTCCGCTGATGAAGCTTGCCGCCGAAACCACGTGAGCCTCCGACCCGAGGGTGACAGAAAAGTTGTCAAAGGCCGCCGTTGCAGCTACCGAACCGTAAATGTCCACAGTGAGGACGGACGCCTTTGTCAGGCTGCCCTCAGAACTGGAGCGCAGCAACTGCCATCCCCTCGCGGAGTCGAGGTAGTAGGCGGAGAAAGTCGCTCCCGTTCTGGTGAGCCGCAGCCGCCCGGAGACGTCGGCCGTGGGGACACCGGGATTAAACACCTGGAAGTTCGATATGTAGGCGTCATAAGCTCTGGCGACCTCGTAGCAGCTTCCCATTGGGTCAAAGTTGATCTGGACTCCAAGAACAGAGGGTTTGACGGACGGCCAGTTCAGGATTGTGAAATCGACTTGGGCGTCGAAATCACCCGCCGGTTGGGTCACAAGGCCGATCCCGGCAGACGACACGCCTGTGGTGGGGGCAATCGTTACCACCACACGTCCACCAACCTGCTGAACAGCACCGGTCCCTTTGATGTACCACCCCCAGACCGACGTATTGAGGGCTTCACCACTAAAATCGTCGGTAATCGTCTGGCCCATCACGCTAATACTCATCGTGGCCAGCGCCAGCATACTCAGCACGCACGTTCGCATTGCCTTATTGCCTTTCACAAGAAGTTGAGCTGGCGTGATAACTGTCGCTCGCGGGAATTATACACCGCTCGCGGAACGTCCGGCGCTTACTGGAATCACCGCTTCCGTCGACGATTGTGCTGCCCCGTCCCGGCGTATATACCAGGATTTCCTCTTTCGCATCCTGGGCACCATCCATTCTGTACCGAGCGGCCTCCGTTGAAGCCGTCTTCTTCGTCCCGTTCCTCCCGAGCGAGTTCGGTGGCCCGGGGAGGGACCAGTATTGCCTTCTCTGGGTATGGAAAAGCCCGGAAGCGCCTCATTCCACCCGATTTCTCATACACCTCTCCGGCCCCCTTCCTTGTTTGGGCCTGTTTGAACCGCCGCTGAGGCCTCCTATCCGGCCGGCGCGGGCAGCGCCTCGATCCGCCGCAGCATGGTCCTGAAAAACCGCTGCGTCAGGTGGCCCTCCGCCAGTAGGAGCCAGTAATGGCGCGCGTGCTTGGCCAGCCGACCGCCCGTCTTGAACAACCGCTGTTGCAGGCTAGTCAGCGACCACTTCTCAACCCTCCTCGGCAGCACCAGCCGCCGCCATAGGTTTCCCAGATTGTAGGCGATGACGCTCAGCCTCAACCGCACCTCGTTGGAGCGGAATCGGTGGCAGCTCCACCGCGTCATCTTCACCGCTTGCTTGCCTTCCCTGATCCACTGTTCGGCGGTGCCCCGCTTGTTGTAGAAGCGCACCACTGCCCGGCTGTCCGTCTCCAGATTGGTGACGATGAAGCCCACTCGCGGAAACAACTCCCCCAAGTGGAACTCCACCTTGGCCACCACCCGCCGGGCCTTCGTCCAACTCTCTGCCTGGTACAGGAAGCCCTTGTAACGCACCACCGGCTTGTGGCTCGGTCGCCCCCCGGCCGCAACTTCGCTGCCAGACAGTCGCCCTCCCGGCTGAACAGCAGCAGGGGGGGATAGCAGGTCGATTCAAAGTGGCCATTGTAGGCGCTCTGCTCCTGCTGGCCGTACACGGGGATCTCGGTGGAATCCATGTCCAGCACGACTCGTTGCCGCAAGTCGAGGGCTTCCACCGCGGCGATCAACTCGCGGTTGATCCGCACCAGGGTAGACCGACTGCCGCAGCAGGTCCGCCAGCGGGAACTGTGTGTTCTTACCCTGACGGCGATCTACCAGGTGCCGATCGATCAGTTCGCCAAGGCCCAACTTCTCATCCAGCTCGCGCACCAGAATCAGGCCGCCGTCAGAGGTGATCCGTTATCCCTGGAAATCAACCTTCAGCGAGGTGTTGAAGGCGAGCTGAAACGGCCTGTTCTGTTTCTCACCCATTGGGTGCTGACCTCCATCGCGGCGTCATGGCTTCCAAACCCCTATGAATAAAGGCGAAGGATGGACTCAGGAAGTGATCTGTAAGTGGTCAGAGTGGAAATGTGGGTTTAAGCGCTGGGAGAAGTCGCTGGGCGAGAACTCCGTTGAGCGGATCGGCTCCTGCGCTGGTTGAAGCACAGCAACAGCCGTTCGGCTTCCTCGACTTCCACGCCTATCCTGAGCCACAACAGGCGCAGCGGTGCGATCACTCCTTCGATGTGCTCGCACAGGTTCATCGCATCCTTCTCGGTCGTGAGCAATACTTCCGCGCCTGCCTGTCTGGCCTGAACCGCCATGCGCTTGATCTCGACCGGCCGGTAGCGGTGGTGATCTCCCAGGTCCCATCGAATCAGAGGCACACACCCCAGCGCGGCCAGCGTTCTCCAGAATGTCTCCGGATTGGCCAGACCACAGAACGCCGCCGCGCGCGCCAGCGGTACTTCGCCAAGCTCCAGTTCTCTTCCCGATCGGGCATCCACCCACGACTGCGCTTGTATCTGCGAGCGCAAGATCGGAGCCTCGCGGTTGTGCTCCCGCAAGACGCGCTTGATTCCCTCGTACGAACGCCCCGGCTCGGTGCGCGTGAGGACGAAAACGTCCGCGCGAATCAGGGCCGTGGGCGGCTCCCGCAATCGTCCCAGCGGAAACACGTTTCCTCCGCCCAGCGGGTCCAGCACGTCCACCAGTACTATCTCCAGATCGCGGGCCAGCTTCCAGTGCTGGAATCCGTCGTCGAGGATGATTACGTCCGGCTGAAACCGGCGCTCGACCTCCCGTCCCGTCCTTACCCTATCCGCTCCGATGCCGACTGGGGCCACCCCAGACCTAAGGAAGATCTGGGCTTCGTCCCCGGTGCGAGCCGGCGCTGCTCTCTCCCCCGCCGCGAGAACGGTCAGCGGCTCCGGCGCTCTCCGCCGGTAGCCGCGCGTGAGGATCGCGGGACTGCCGCCTTCGTTGCGCAGCTTGCCGGCCAGCCAGAGCACGAAAGGCGTCTTGCCGCTTCCTCCAATGCTCAACCCACCCACGCTGATTACCGGGGTGTCGAGCCGCTCGGAGCGCCGCCTTGTGGCGGCGCGCTTGGCGGCCGCACCTGCTCTCCATGCTTGGGATAGTACCCACAGCACCTGGAACAACGGAAAAACCGGCCGCTTCACGGGGATGGCCTGTTCGTATGCTTCGACGATGGCCTCGGCAGCGCGGTCTGTGGCACCCCGCTTCGATTCGGCCAGCCGCCGCGCCCTTTCGCCCACACGGTCTCTGTAGGCCGTGTCGCGGAGCAACTTGTCAACGGCCTCCTCCAAGCCGTCCGTCCCGTTGATCCTTACGCAACCGCCCCCGGCGGCGAACTCGCCGGCGATTTCGTGGAAGTTTTCCATGTGCGGCCCCACCACCACCGCCCTCCCGTGCAGCGCCGGTTCCAGGAGGTTGTGTCCCCCGCGTCGAGCCAGTGAGCCTCCCATGAAGACCACGCTCTCGATCTCGAACAGCGAACTGAGTTCTCCGATCGAATCCAGCAAAAGCACTCCAGGCACCCGGAGCGCCGGTGGGTCGGCCTCCAGCCGGGAACGCCGCACGAACGGCACGCCGCTGGCCTTGAGCTTCTCCGCCACCACGCCGAACCGCTCGGGTCTCCTTGGCACCAGGATCAGGAGCAGCCCCGGGTGGGCCGCAGCGAGCGCCTTGAAGGTCCCAATTACAACGTCGTCCTCGTCGGCGTCGCCCGCCGCCGTCGGCGGCATCGTGCTGGCCGCGATCCAGATCTCCCGCGCGCCCACCCGCCCGAGGAAACTCCGTATCGGCTCGGGCACGCCCGACGCTCCCGGCTGGAAGTCGTACTTCAGATTTCCCCCATCCGAGAGGCGCTCCGCCGGCGCGCCCAGGCCGAGGTATCTCCTGCGGTTCTCCTCGCTCTGAGCCAGAATCCGGTCCGGCTGCCGGAGCGCTTGCCGGAAGAATCGGGCAAAGCGCCGGTAGCGGGGCAGGGCACTCGCCGATATCCTTCCATTGACCACTACCAGCCCGCAACCGGCCCGCTTCGCCTCGCGATAGAGGTTCGGCCAGATCTCGGTTTCCGCCACCACCACCGCCGCCGGACGGAGAGTCCGCAGCACCCGGCGCACCGCGAAGCAGTAGTCGATCGGAGCATAGAAAACCCCGTCGGCCAGCGCACTCAGCTTCTCGTCCGCGAGCGCTCTCCCGGCGATCGTCGAGGTGGAGACAAACAGGCGCGCCAACGGCAGCCGGGCCCGCAGCCTCCGCAACAACTCTGCTACGGAAGCTACTTCGCCCACCGAGACGGCATGCACCCAGATCGCCCCTGCGGAGTCTTGCCGGAAGGAGTGCGCCAGGAAACCCAGCCTTTCGGGGAAGCGTCTGAGGTAACGGTGATCTCTGATAACCCTCAGAACGAAGTAAAGTAGGATGAAAGGGGAGGCGGCCCACTGGAGGGCCCGGTAGAGCAGGTAGATGAGCTTCTCATCCAAGTCGTTCGTTCTCCTCCTGAGTATAGTCACGGTGTTTGGAGCCGACAAGGAGAAGCGGTTCGAGCCCGGACCGATCGAGTCTTTCGCGGGTCGCCAGACCGTCGAGAAGCTGACCATCGCCGCCGACCCCTTCAACACCCAGGACAAGACGCGCCAGGCCTTCGGCAAATTGAATCCCAATGAGCACGGCATTCTACCCGTGCTCCTCGTGCTAACGAATGAGGGCGGGCAATCGCTCTCGCTCGAAACCATGCGTATCGAGTACATCCTCCCTTCGCGCCAGCGCATCGAGGCGACGCCTGCCGCCGACGTGCCGCGGGTCCAGGGCGCCCGCCAGCCCAAGATCTACACGGGGCCGGTCCCCACCACCACGCGCATTGGCGGGAAGAAGAACCCTCTCTCGGCGGCGGAGATCGAAACGCGCGCCCTTGCGGCTAAGATGCTCCCGCCCGGCGAATCGGCGAGTGGCTTTGTCTACTTCCAAACGTCTCACCGTCCCGGCAGTATCCTTTACATCACCGGCATCCGTGAGGCGTCTACCCGCCGCGAGCTGTTCTACTTCGAGATCCCCTTCGAGCGCTGAAACCACCCGTCACCTGGCCTGCGGAAACGGCATCTTGTCTGGTGGAGGCCGATGCCAGCATGGAACTGAGCAACATTCTCTGTCCGGTGGACTTTAGCGATCTCTCCGCCCGGGCCTTGCGCTACGCCGCGATGCTCGCGCGCCTTTCGGGAGCCCGCCTCACGGTAGTCTACGCCCATTCCTTCTCCGCGCCGTCATACTTCACTACCGGAAAGCTGGAGGACCTCGAGCGCCAGTTCCGGGAGTCGCTGCACGAAGCCGAGGCCGAACTCCAACGCTTCGCTCAAAAGGAAACAGGCGGCCTGCCCGTGGACGCGCGGATCGTGGAGGCGCACCCCGTCGACGCGATCAAGAAGACCGCCGCCGAGATCGACGCGGACCTGATTGTCATGGGCACCCACGGCCGCAGCGGTCTGAACCGCCTGATGCTGGGTTCGGTTGCGGAGGGAGTTCTCCGAGAGAGCCTCGTCCCCGTCCTCACGGTGCGAGGAGAAGCTCCCGTGCCCTCGGCAGGCTCTTAGCGCTGCCGTTCGGCTGGGAATGGGGAGAGCGTAGCAGCGTTCTCGCCGTCCTGTTCGCACAGGAGCCGCTCGCGAATCTTCCTGGCCTGACGATCGTGGAAGAGCAGGTGTCCCGTCTTCATTTCCTGGAATTCGGAGGAGCTCAGGTAAGGGCTCATCATGCCCGTGGGTGCATGGCTGTCTTGGCCCAACAGAACGTGGCCGATCTCGTGCGCCATGACTTGCCCGAGGGTTATTGGATAGTCGATCTTGGCATGTGTGGCCGCTTTCAGGACGTCATCTGCGAAGATGTACACCTGGTCGCCGGTTGAGCACCCGAGCGCCCCTTGAGATCTCCGTAACCGGCGGGCCATCGAGTCCGGCAAGAGTTTTACCCAGGCTGTCGGCCGGACCGCAGGACCGTCGACGCCGCCCGATACCGGCGCCGTAGACTCCGAGTATTCAACCTCGACCCCCGCCTTCTCGAAGATCTTCGATACTTGACCCTTGGCGGCGTCAAGCGTCTCTGGCGGCAGATTGGCGTAGTCCCGAATGGCGATGACGAGGTGCGGCTTAGTGTTGGCTGCTTGAACTGCCGGGGCAGCAGAGCAGGCTGAGACGAAGGCGAGCAGGACCGCTGCTCCCTTTCCGCCTGCACACACGTATTGCGTC
>JBHGAV010000150.1:0-2758 GCA_041946685.1 Bryobacteraceae bacterium
GCTCTCGTTCTTTTTCATCAGCTTTCGCGGGCCGCAGGCCCTCGTGAACAGGCTACGAAATTCCCAAATTCGGCGGCGTAGCCTGACAGAATCAGTACGCCCAGCGCCACAGACTCGCGCCCGCGGTGTAGCCGGCCCCAACCGCAACAAAGAGAACCAGATCCCCTTTCTTGAGGCGCCCGGAGGCGATCGCGTCCCGCGTCGCCAGCGGAATCGTGCCCGCCGTTGTGTTGCCGTACCGCTCGATGTTGATCACCACTCTGTCGCAACCGATCCCGAGCCGGTCGGCCGTCGCCTGGATGATCCGGCGGTTGGCCTGGTGCGGGATCAGGGCCGCTATGTCTCTTGCGCCGACGCCGTTGCGCGCCAGCAGCAGGTTGCACGTCTCGAACATCTTCCGCACGGCGTACTTGAATACCTGCTGGCCCTCCTGGTGCACGTAGTGAAGCCGCTTCTGCACCGTCTCGATCGTGGGGGGCATGCGGCTGCCGCCAGCCGGCATCCTCAAGAACTCGGCGCCCGTACCGTCGATTTCGTTGTGGAAGTCGATCAGGCCCACCGAATCCTCATCGGTCGCCTCCACCAGCATTGCCCCCGCCCCGTCGCCGAACAGCACGCACGTCGCGCGGTCGGTGTAGTCGATAATCCGCGACATCGTGTCCGCCCCGATCACCAGCACCTTCCTGTGTGCGCCGGACATCACAAGGTGCGCGGCTGTCGTCAGGCCGTACAGGAATCCTGAGCAGGCTGCGATCAGGTCGAAGCCCCAGGCGCCCTTCGCCCCCAACTGGTTCTGCACCAGACAGGCCGTGGACGGGAACATCATATCCGGCGTCACCGTGCATACCAGAATGGCCTCGATCTCGGATCCATCGATGCCGCGCTGCGCCAGTGCCGCCCTGGCTGCCTGCACAGCCAGGTCCGACGTTGCCACCTCCGGGTCGGCGATGTGGCGCTCCAGGATGCCTGTGCGCTCCAGGATCCACTCATTGCTGGTCTCTACCAACTTCTCCAGATCATGATTGGTCAGCACACGGGGCGGAACGTAACAGCCGAGGGCGCTGATCTTGGCTTTAGGCACGAATCCTCCAGTAACAGATCAACAAAGCATAGTAAGGCGATAATAAGCCCACCTTGCTATGTTAAATACTAGAGAGATGCAAGTCGAGAGCGCTCTCTTCTTTGAAACGCCGGGGGAGATTTACGCCCGTGTTTTCTGCAACTTGAAGCCAAGAGCCAAACCTCCCCAATTCGACGTCTCCTTCTGCCGTTTTGCCAACCCGGACAGTTTCGTCAGGTTCGAGGCCGGCCGGATCGAGGTCCGGATGAGCGATGTGCTCGAGGGCGCCCCCGCTCCGGTTCTGGAAGCGCTCGCTTACATCCTGCTCGGAAAGCTGCTCCGGCGCCCGGTGCCGGCGGCGTACACCCACCGCTACCGGCTTTACCTGAACCGCCGGGATGTGCGCAGGAGCATTCACCTGATCCGCCAGATCCGGGGCCGAAAGTTCATTTCCGGCCCGCAGGGGGATCACCATAACCTGGACGAAGTTTTCGAGGAGCTTAACTTCCAGCACTTCGGCGGCCTGATGGCGCGGCCCCAACTCGGGTGGAGCCGCAGGGCCTCCCGGACCACCCTGGGGCATTACGACCCGTCCCACAACGCGATCATCATCAGCAAGTTGCTGGACAGCCCCGCTCTACCCCGCCTGGCTCTGGAGTACGTACTCTTTCACGAGATGCTGCACCTCCGCTACCCCGCACAGACACGCGGAGCGCGCCGCACCGTACACACCGCGGAGTTCCGCGAGGCGGAACGCGCATTCCCGGGTTTCCGGCAGGCCAAGGAACTGCTCAGGAAGATCTGACTTGAAGGGAAACGTGGAGAGACAAAGGCACTCGTGCCCGGAGCCGCGGGGGCTCCGGGCGTAACTGTTTGAATTCCAGGGCCTCAGGCCTCGGACGGCTGCACGGTCTGCGTCAGTTGGCGCAACTGCTCGCGCATCGCTTCCAGCGAAGAAACCAGCCGCCGGACATCCACCCGGCCGACACCCATCGTCTGAAGCACCAGGCGGAACTCCACCATCAGCATCGCGTAACTGAAGATCAGCCGCTGCTTCAGCAGAATGCCGGCCAGATCGGGCCGGTCCTGAGATGCGTGCAACAGAACCATCTTCGCGGCTGCCGACAGACGGTCGAAATCGCGGCGCAAACAACGCAGGTAATGCCGGAACACGCGCCGGCGCTCAGCCTGCAGCTTGCGAGAGATCTTCGGATGGAATCCCGGCTGTGCGGCCAGGAAATCGTAGTCTTCCTCGATAAAGAGCCTTTCCATCGGCCGATAGCGCGCGATGGAGAAGTCGCGGCACCACTCCAGGTCCGCGCTTCCGTCCGTGTCCCGCGCCGTCAGCCGGCGGAACATCAGCAAGAATGCCAGCGCAACCAGAAGGGCGAGGACTGCTGCGCCTGCAAGAGCAACATTCATCGGTAGCTCCTCCCTCGTAACACCCCGTCCAGAATAATCCAAGGCTTTACGAGATTGCAATAAATTTTAGGAGATTTAGTTTTATTCGTAGGGTAATGTACGGTCTATTACTTACGCGCTGCCCGCAAAAGGGTGGAGTTGATAGCCGCAAGATGTTCTACCAGGATTTCCTCGTCCGGCGCCACCGGCCGCCGCAAAACACGGAACATCCTGCTCTCCCCCTCGCGGTTCAGGAACGCTATCCAGACCGTCAGGCAGATGATCGTGATGCAGGAC
>JBHGAV010000151.1:0-2565 GCA_041946685.1 Bryobacteraceae bacterium
ACCGCCTACGTGAAGGTCAACATCGTGACGGACGGCGGCTGGGGGACACCGAGCGGATCCTGGCGGGCAGACGGACTCCGCATGCGGACCAAGATCGGGTCCGAGGTCCTGAAGAACCAGGCCGTCCAGGCCGCCAACATGGCCGCGAACGCCGTCACCGCGGCGAACCAGGCGCTGGCCGCGAGCAGCGTAGTAGACGGCAACATGGTGTCCGTGAGTGTGAGCAAGCTGATCGCCGGCACGGTGATCTTCACGGGCGACGCAGTGTTCAGCCGGGGCACCAACTACCCGGTGATTGTGCTGAACAACGCCGGGATGTACCTGTTTGCGGTCGACGCCGGCGGCGGGATCGGCGCCGGGAATGCTCCTTATGTGGCGATCGAGGGCGGCGGCATCTCGCTGTTTGCCGGGGCGTCCAGCCGGTCTGTGACGCTCACGTCGACGGCCCTGACGCTGTGGTCAGTTGGCGGGAATTCCAGCTACCCCTACGTGTCCCTGACGAGCACGGGGCTCACCCTTTCGCTGGGTGGATCTGGGGCTAGCGTGAGCCTGGCGGCTGCCGGGATCACGTTGGCCAACGGAAGCTATTCGGCCTCCGTCACGGCCTCGCAAATTCAGCTGGCGTTGTCGGGTGGGGCTTCGCTGACGCTCAATTCCGGGGGCCTCACGATCCAGAGCGGGAACTACTCGCTGGCGGCGAGCGCTTCCAGTTTGACGCTGGCCTATAGTGGCGGGGCGTCGGTTCAACTCACGTCTGCGGCTATCTCGCTGACTGTGAACGCCAGCAACTATGTGAACATTGGTTCGGGGACAGTCAGCATCACCCTGAATGGATTGACCACCAGCATCCAGGGCAACCAACTTGGGACCGGGACGATTTTTGCGGCCTCGCTGATTCTGAGCCCCGGGACCATCACCCTCACCAACATCGGTCTTCCGTATGCGACGGCCTCTGCCGGTGGGGCATCGCTGCCCTCCAACCCGTATGGGTTCATTCCGGTGGTTGTCAACGGAACCACCTACAAGGTCCCGATCTACAACGTATAAAACTATGAAGATACTCAACTTGAATTTCGCGCAGCGGTTGGGCTTGACGAACTTCCTGGCGCAGGCCACCGGTCCACTGGGCAAGATGATCGCCCTCCAGAGAATTTACGAAGCAGTGCGCTTCTCGGATGCAGAGATGGGCCAGATCAAAGTGACTCCCATGGGGGGCGGTCTGACGAACTTCGAGCCGCCATCCCTGGGCTTCGGCCACGTCCAGGCTGCGGTCGAGGACGGGGACGCCATGGTGCTGCAGCAGGAGATCGAGGGGTGCCAACAATTCCGGCTGACCGACCTGGGGTGGGTAAACCACATCAAGGCGGAACTCGCGAAGCCAGGCCAACTCGGGAGATGAAGTGCGACGGCTGCTGACAATCGGGACACTCGCCTGGGGCCTGGCCGCTCAAACTATGGCGCCGGGGCGGTACGCGGCGGCGAACTTCGCGGCCGATATCGAGGGCGAGGCAGACACCCGGCCGGGTACTTGGGGCAAGGCCGGCGTGGCGGAATGGAGGATCACGTTCCGGCCGCCGGCTGGGTACCGGGTACGGGTGCTGCGGGCGTATGGCGATCTGGTGTCGTGGGCGCGCGGGCGGGTGCCGGAAGGGACTTACGCCGGCGTGCTCATGGGGCTGCAAACGACTGCCCCAGATGGGTCGCAGACTGCCGATTGGCTGGCGGATAACTGCTTCCTGTATGTGCAGGATGTAGTCGGGCGAGAAGGGAAGCGGTCCCCGTTCGACGCGAAGACAGATGTGCTGCTGGAGGCGGACCACGTTTTGCGGGTGAAGGTGGCAGCCTGGCTGAACGACACGGGGCTGCCGATCCACATGGAGCCGACGTTCGTGGTGGTGTATCGGTTCGAGGAGGACGAGGCGGGTACCTCCGCCACGATTGGCGGGGGCGAGATCAGCCGGCCGCAGCGCTTTTCGAGGCGGTGAAGGGCCAGAAGAAGTGAAGGAGGAAAGCAATGAGCGGGTCGATGGTTAACTGGCAACGGACAAACGGGGCGACGGCCGATGAGCTGCGTTCCCGCATTGATGCCGAGCTGACGAGGCTGGCGAAGCAGAAGGCACGGGACCCAGTCTTCCGCCAGCAGTTCGAGGGCGACGAGCATCGCATCTTTCGCGCCGCCCTGGACGCGGTTTACCGGGAGAACCCGGAGCTGTTGCGCGCGCAGGAGCAACTGAGGATGGCGGCCAAAGCTCGCATTTTCGGCATCAAGCCGAACGGTGAGGTCGTGGAGGCGCAGCCTGCTCCGACAAGGGAAGAAGTGGAGACCCTGCTCCTCGAGAAACTGGCGGCGAAGCAGAAGGAAAACCCGGGCATGCCCTACAAAGAGGTGCTGAAGGTGGTGGCATCCGAGGAGCCGGCGCTGGTTCGCCAGTTATTCAGGATCTGAGGGCGGGGCCAGGCGCATGGGAATGTTCAGCAAGGAGAGAAGAACCGTGGCAAGCAGCGAGAAAGATCGGTGTGTGAGCCTTCAGTCGCAGATACTCGCGACGAAGGCGGAACGTGACA
>JBHGAV010000152.1:0-2418 GCA_041946685.1 Bryobacteraceae bacterium
AGGGTAAGCTCCGTTCGGGCCGGCGATCGCCAGCAGGAGCGGCGCCAGGGTGTGGTAGAGCAGGTCGCTGGCCTGGCCTCCGCTGTAGGGCCAGTACTTGCGGAATCGGAAGTAATGCTCCGGATTCCACGGGATCTTCGGCGCCAGACCGAACTGCCAGCCAAGCCACATGTCCCAGTCCACGTAATCGTCGCCGGACCCGCTCGGGCTCGCCTCGGGATCAATCTTGAACCACCCGTCGTAAATGCTGACACGCTGGCTGCCGCCCCCGCCCGACTGTGCCCAGAGCACCTTCCCGATGCGGCCTTCGTTGATGGCCGCGTTCGCCTCCCAGAAGGCCGCGTCGCCCGTACGCTGCGGGCCCACCGTGTAGACCATCTTCGTTCGCCTTACGGTGTCGCGGACCGCGAGGGCCTGCTCGATGGTCAGCGTCATCGGCTTCTCGCAGTAGACGTGCTTGCCGGCATGCATGGCGTCCATCGAGATCTTGGCGTGCCAGTGGTCCGGGGTAGCGACGACCACGGCGTCGATATCCTTGCTTTCGAGGAGCTTCCGGTAGTCGAGGTATCCTGCGGCGCCGGGGACCGCCGCCTGAGCCCGGCTGATTCTGCGCCGGTAGACGTCAGCGACCGCTCCAACCTGGATGTTGTTCTCCTGGGTGCGCGAATGGAGCCACTTCAGATGGTTCTGGCCGCCGTGCCCGCCTACGCCGATGATGCCGATGCGGATGCGGTCGTTGGCCCCGAGCGCCTTCGACGGCAGAGGCGCGCCGATTGCAGCGGCCGCCTGGACATTCGCAGCTACGAAACTGCGCCTGGAGATGGCGTTCTGCATGCAAGGCTCCTTGTCGGATAGACTTCTACACTCTGTCCTCCTCCGGGCCCCCGCTTCGCGGGCCGCCCGGAGGAGTACTGCCGCTTGTGTCTTAAGGGTAACTGCGCCTCCCTCGCTCCTAGCCGGTGGGAAGGTTCTTCAACTCGTCTATAGTGTGATTCAAGCCGTCGCCTTCATAGGTCTGGCGCGCGGGCAGTTTATCGACCACCTTCTGCGTCCTGGGGTCGAACAACTTCTGCTTCCCCTCGCGGTAGGAGTCGACGCCGAGCCGGATTGCGGTCATCACCATGTAACCGGTCTCCGCATCCAGGTTGGGAGCTTTCCGGGAGCGCACACACGCGAAGAAATTCTCGGTGTGGATGCGGCAGCCGCCGATGTCGACGGCCCATTTCTTCGTAGGAGGCACCGGCAGGACCTTCGGTTCCGGCGGCTTCTGCCCCGCCGCCCGCCGGCGCAGTTCGGGAAAGCTCTCCGGTGTCACGAGCACCTGGCCCCGCTCGAAGGTGATCGTGCCCCTGTGCCCGTAAATGACGGTGGAGTGGTGGCGGCCGATCGCGGCGTTGGCCATGCTGCCGGAAAGATCGATGCAGAAGTTCGGGTACTCGATCAAGGTCGCGTAGGTATCGGGGACCTCGCGGTCCTTCTGCACGTAGATGCCGCCGGAGGCGGAGACGCGGGTGGGGAACTGCGCCCCCATCACCTTCACCAGGGGGCTCAGGCTATGGTAGAAGAGATCGGTCGCGATGCCGCCCGAATAGTCCCAGTACTTCCGCCAGCGGAAGTAACGGTCCGGGCTGAAGGGACGTTTCGGGGCCGAACCCAGGAAGCGCTTCCAGTCGATGGTTTCGGGAGTTCCCTCCGGCTCCACCCTCCAGTTCCATTCACCCAGGAGAGAATTGCGGGCGCTGTTGCCCTGCGCCATGAGCAGCTCGCCGATCGCGCCCCCGTCGATGGCTTCCTTCGCCACCTGGTAGCGGGGATCGGACGTCCCCTGAACGCCGACCGAAACGATACGGTTGAGTTTCTTAGCCGACGCGGCGATCTGGCGCGCCTCCTCGATGGTGTAGGTCATCGGTTTCTGGAGGTAAACATCCTTGCCGGCCTCCAGGGCGTCCAGCGTCATCCTGCCGTGCCAGTGGTCCGGGGTGGCGATGATCACAACGTCGACGTCTTTCCGCGCCAGCATCTCGCGGTAGTCGTGGTGAATGTCCTTCTCCTGAAGTTTCGTGATGGCGCGGGCCTGCTCTTTGCGCCGCGTGTAGATCTCGCTGATGGCGACGACCTCGATGTCCTTGTCCTCCTCCACCTGCGGCATGAGCGTGCGCAGGTGGGCCGTGCCGATGCTGCCGACTCCGATCAGGCTGACGTTGATGCGGTCGTTGGCGCCTATCACGCGCTGGGCGGACCGCGCCGTGGAAACTGCGGCGGCTCCGGCGGCCGCGGTCATGGCGGACCGCTCCAAAAAGTCCCGCCTTGTCGGCGGCGTGGTTTCGGGTTTCACAGATGAATGCCTCCCTGGTTCGAAATCAGTGGCTGACTTCAATAGTAGAACTTCAGGCCCAACTGAATCTGGCGCGCGCTGTT
>JBHGAV010000153.1:0-2298 GCA_041946685.1 Bryobacteraceae bacterium
TGCATCCCGCCCGCGCGGGCGATGGCCGCGCCGGCGTAGCCCCCGAACAGGGCATGCGACGAACTCGTGGGCAAGCCAAACCACCACGTGATCAGGTCCCAGATGACCGCTCCGGCCAGGCCGCACAGGATGACATACGGTGTCACCTCCTTGAGATCGACCATGCCGGCGCCCACCGTCTTGGCGACCCCCGTGCCGAAACTGAAAGCCGAGACGAAGTTGAAGAATGCCGCCCAGAGGACAGCCTGGAAAGGAGTCAGAACGCGCGTCGCTACCACGGTGGCCACCGAGTTGGCGGCATCGTGGAAGCCGTTGATGAAGTCGAACGCCAGCGCGACGCCGATGATTACGAGAACCAGTATCAGATCGGATGGCATGTGAGTGCGCTGGTGGCCCGGCGAGCCGGGATGCGGCGATGCCGCGCCCGGGAGTCCTGCGCTGGACGCACGCGCCCCGGGGAATTGCACGGACCGGGGGATGGCCCGGTCCTCACGGAGCGTTCGCCCTTCGGACCCCTTCGCATCAAATGCTCGCAGGCGCGCGCAGGTTTGTCCGATGGAAGCGAGCCGCCCAAATTCGCAGTTTAGCGTCCGAAAATCACATGCCGGTGACGGAATTGTTACAGGAATGTTACAGGAGCATACCCACCGGCCCTGGAGCCGCCCTAAGCGATTGAAAAGCAATGCCCTCTCCGTTCGCTGGCAGGGAGCCGGCTATGCCTGCAGAGCCGCCGGCCTCCTCGGCGTTGTATACTGCCTCTGCCGGGATCGCCGCCGGCTGGTGCGCCGGCGGCCGCCTCGGCTGCGCAAGACAGGGGGACAATATGCTTTCCGGCAAGTCGAACGCTATGGCGGCACTGGCTGCCTTGGCCCTCATCGTTGTGCTCACGGTCCCGGCCGATGCCAAAGTCAACTTCACCGGGACATGGAAGCTGAACGCCGCTCAGAGCAAATTCGGGGACAACTTCCCCGCTCCGAGCAGCATGACGCAGAAGATCGATCACCAGGATCCCGCTTTGACCGTCGAAGTCAGCCAGAGCAGCGAGGGGGGCGACTTCAACGCCACGTTCAAGTACACCACCGATGGGAAGGAATCGGCTAACGAGATCATGGGCAATCCCGTAAAGAGCGTGGTCAAGTGGGAGGGCGACGAACTGGTGATGCACATGACCATGAGCTTCGACGGGAACGAGATGGTGATCGACGACCGCGTATCGCTCTCCGCGGACGGAAAGACGATGACCATGAAACGCCACTGGAAGAGCCCCATGGGCGAGCTCGACCAGGTCGTGGTCCTTGATAAACAGTAGGCGCCACTCGCCCAAGCGCGGGCGGCCGGCCGTGTGGCTAGTGCTTTTTGCCCGGCTGTAACAGGGAGTAGCGCGCGGGCAAGAGCGAGAAGTACTCCACGAAGCGGCGCTTCGGAGCCGGGGGGCTGTCCTTGGGCGGAAACAACTGGCGCGCCATGTCCCTGAACCGCCTGCCCAGCTCGGACGCCGGGTCCACGGGTGTCCCTGCCGTGAGAGCCTTGTGGACCCCGGGGTAGTCGTTCGGAAAGGCGAATTCCACTCTTGCCCCCAGCAGGTTCTCGATCTCCTCGAGCGAAACAACCGCACGCTTCTGCGCCCGGTTGAGCAGGATGCCGACCCGCTCCTCCAGTTCCATCTTGCGGAGGAGGTTCAACTTCTCGCGAGCGAGGTGCAACGCAGGCACCTCGGAGGTACAGACAAGGAACACCCGCTTGGCCTCGTGCATGGCCTCGATCGAGTACTTCTCCATGTTGCCCGAGAGATCCAGGCAGATCGCCCTGTAATTGCGGCGGGCAAAGTCGAGAATATAGCGTACCTGCGCCGGCTCGATGCGGAACCCGGGGTTCATTCTCCCGGACGCCAGCAAGTCCATACGCCCTGCGGATGTCACCAGTTGCGGCCACAGGCTCTCGTCAAGGTCCGCCGCGTGCTCGGCCGCGTGCGTCACAGAGTGATGCGGCTCCAGCTTGAGCATGAAATCCAGCAATCCGGAGCCGAGGTCGAAATCGCCCAGCAGCACACGGAAGCCGGCCTGCTCCGCCAGGGCCGCCGCGACGTTGAGGGCGATGGTGGAGGTCCCCACACCCGCCTTGGCCGGCAGAAACGCAAAGACGGCGCCGGCAGCGGCCGGGGGAGGCGCCGCGCGGGCGAGCACCTGGGCGACGCGCGCGAGCGCCTCTCGCACCACGTGTCTTTCGAACGGCGGGTAGAGGAACTCGCGGATGCCGGTGCGCATCGCGTCGAGCAGCAGGCCGTGATCCGGGTTCTCC
>JBHGAV010000154.1:0-2150 GCA_041946685.1 Bryobacteraceae bacterium
CGCGTGACGCAGCTTCTCGCAAACAAAGTGCTCGAGCAGCCCGAGGTGGTGAACCTCCAGACCTATGCCGGAACGGCTTCCCCTTACAACTTCAACGGTCTCGTGCGCCACTACTTCCTGCGCCGGGGGCCGAACGTGGCCGATATCCAGGTGAATCTGCTGCCCAAGCATGACCGCAACCTTCAGAGCCACGATATCGCCAAGCAGGTACGCACGCGCCTCTTGCCCGTGGCTCGCGCCAGCAACGCAAACATCAAGGTCGCCGAGGTGCCTCCGGGTCCGCCCGTGCTTCAGACGCTGGTCGCCGAGATCTACGGCCCGGACCAGGGGGGGCAGAGGCAACTCGCCCGCCGGGTTAAGGACCTGCTGGAGAAGACCGATGGCGTAGTGGACGTGGACTGGTATGTCGAGGACGACCAGCCCAAGTACAGCCTGGCGGTCGACAAGGAGAAGGCCGCCCTGCACGGGATCTCGGAGGACGACATCGCCAGGACGATGCGTATCGCGTCCGCAGGGGAGCCGGCCGGGTTGCTGCACGCGGATGCGGAGAAGGAAGACGTCCCCATCACGGTGCGCCTGGACCGCGCGACACGCTCGGACCTCGACCGCCTGCAAAGCCTCCAGATTCAGGGGCGCTCCGGCCGCCTCGTGCCGCTGCGGGAACTCGTCCGCGCGCGGGAAGCCGTCGAGGACAAGAGCATCTACCATAAGAACCTGATGCCGGTCACATACGTGACTGCCGATGTGGCGGGAGCCATGGAAAGCCCGGTCTATGCAATCCTGAAGCTGGGACCGGAGATCGGCAAGATCCGGATGCCGGAGGGGTATTCGATCGAGCAGTACACGGCGCGGCAGCCGTTCGAAGACTCGAGGTACGCCATGAAGTGGGATGGCGAGTGGCACATCACCTACGAGGTCTTTCGCGATTTGGGGATCGCGTTCGCCGCGGTGATGATCCTGATCTACGTGCTGGTGGTGGGGTGGTTCCAGTCGTTCCTCACGCCCATCGTCATCCTGCTGGCCATACCTTTCTCCCTGGTGGGCATCCTGCCGGCGCACGGGCTGCTCCACGCCTTCTTCACCGCGACCTCGATGATCGGCTTCATCGCCGGAGCTGGCATCGTGGTCCGGAACTCGATCATTCTCGTGGATTTCGTCGAACTGCGGCTCAAGGAGGGCATGCCGCTCGACGAAGCCGTGATCGATGCCGGGGCGGTGCGCTTCCGGCCCATGATGTTAACCGCCGCGGCGGTGATCGTGGGCTCGGCGGTGATCCTGTTCGACCCGATCTTCCAGGGGCTGGCGATTGCGCTGATGGCGGGTGAGATCGCCTCGCTCGCCCTGTCACGCATGACCGTGCCTATCGTGTATTTCATTGTTAACCGCAGGAGGAAACAAGTATGACCATCGACCGCTATTTGCGGCTGATCGCCGGGGCTTTCGTGTTGCTCAGCCTGGGACTGGGACACTGGGTAAGCCCTTACTGGTATCTGTTCACCGCGTTCGTGGGGCTGAACCTGTTTCAGTCGGCCTTCACCAACTGGTGCCCGATGATGACCATTCTCAAGAAGTGCGGCGCCGCCGGCTGCGCGCACGAACTGAAAGGTGCGAAGTAACGGGAAGCCGGGGCTACGGGGCGCGGCCTTCACTCCCCGGCTGGGACGCTAATATGGTTGAGACTGTCGCGTTCATGCCGCGATGGATCTCAACCGTATGACGACCCGCACCGTTCTTCCATTGCTCGCTCTGGCCGCAGCGGCAACCCTGGCCGCTCCCGCGCCGGTCTCCCGCGCTCGTGTGCTGCCGCGCATAAAGGTCAGCGAGAACAAGCGCTTCCTGATGACGGCGGACGGCAAGCCGTTCTTCTATCTTGCGGACACCGCATGGGAACTGTTCCACCGGCTCGACCGCAGGCAGGCCGTCCAGTACCTCGACAAGCGCGCATCCCAGAAGTACACCGCCATCCAGGCCGTCGCCCTCGCGGAACTCGACGGCGTCACCGATCCGAATCCCTACGGCGATCTGCCTCTCATCGACAAAGACCCCACGAAGCCTGCGGTGACTCCCGGCGCCGACCCGGCCAACGCGCAAGCCTACGATTACTGGGACCACGTCGATTACATCGTCGCCCAGGCCAACGCCCGCGGCCT
>JBHGAV010000155.1:0-2145 GCA_041946685.1 Bryobacteraceae bacterium
ATCTTCACCGATAATAGTTAAGGAGGCCGCGTGCTTGCCGCCCCTGCGGGTCTGCTGGGCTAAGTCACCTGATCCGCCCCACCCCTCTTAGCATGAGGCGCGACCGAGGAGGTCGAACATGTTTGACGCCAGCCAGAAGCCCACGGGAACCGAGTACACGACGACAGTCGCCCTGGTGGCAGTCGCTTTCGTATTCTGTCCGGCGGTGTTGGCCGTTTCGTACCCGTTTGGATACGTGTCCCTCTCCCTGGCGGTTGGGTGCAGCGGCGCATGCGCGGCCTTGGCCTGGATCTGTTGGAGGAGAACATCAAGACCGCACATTCCTTCGATCGCGGTCCTGCGCCGGGGTACGAAGTGAACGGCGCACGCGCCTGCGCCGGTTGTTCAGGTTTGCACACCCGGGGGAGCGCTTTGCCGGTCGAAGCGGGGTGGCGCCCGCTCCGGGAAACGCCGATGAATCACCGTTTGGCGAAGGGCACGGCGGGCGCCACGGGAACCGAAGGGAGCGGGGAGCGCTGAAGACGTATGACACTCTCACTGACTGTTGAGGAAGCGAAGCTATTGGCCGCTCTGGCGTCGGATCAGTTGTTCCGTCGTCAGTTCATTGATCCCCGAATGCCGGGTTACAGGTCCAACCAGGGCGAAGTGGACCTCGGAAAGGCGCTGGTCGCGCGTCTGCGGCTGCTGGTGGACCACGAGCTTACGCACCAGAATGCGAGGATCCACGGGGGCGATCGGGTGAGGGGGTGACCGGGCTGCCGGTCACGGATTTGGAGTTTGCGATGCCATTCCAGTTCTTCCTCCCGCGGCCGCTCACGCCACGGTCCATCCGGGCAAACGCTCCCGCGGCGTCCGGTCTCTACGGGATTTCGAATGCGCGTGAGTGGATATACATCGGCGAGGCAGACAACATCCAGGCTACGCTGGCACGCCATCTTCAGCACCGCGACACGGCCGTCATGAAGTGCGGGCCGACAGGATTTGTTTTCGAGTTGTGCGAACCGGCCACGCGGCCGGTCCGGCTGGAGCGTCTGGTGGTCGAGTACGCGCCCTTCTGCAACCGGCATTCTCCGCGGAGCCAGTGACAGGCCGGAGCGGCGGCGCAGCGGACTAGATCCAGGACACGGCAAGGAGTCACTGAGATGCAGTTCATCCTAACGGGGTTCGATCAAGAGGCGCAATTCCGTTCGTACGCGTTCATGGGCATTGAGAACCGGACGCGCGTCAAGTTCACGGTCGGAGTAGACCTGGCGCTGATCCCGAGATACGGCATCCGGATGCAGGAACTGCCACTGTTGTGCAGGAGACTGCTGGACCGTCGCGGAGAAGCGGACGAGACTCGCGCGCTGACGTTTACCGAAGAGGAGATGTCCGTGCACGCCAGTAGCTGCGCGGTGGCCCGAGCGGCCGCGGCCGTCAAGAGGAAACCGTGGCGCAGGCCCCCCGACATGCAGATCGGAGCCGCCTGGCGGGGCCCGCAACAGCACTAGCCGTGTGGCCCGGCCGGCCGGCCCCGCGAGCGTGAGGGCGGGGTCTGCAGGAGCAAGCCGCCCGTCCGGCATCCAGCACTTCACTTGGTTCGTGCGGGCATGGAACAGTCTCCCGCGGCTCGGATTATCATCGAGGGATGGCGCTGAGAGAAGCTGTCGCGAGGGTGGCAGGAGCATGCTTGCTGGCGGTTTGCGCCGCGGCGCGGCTGGCTGCCCAGGAGCCTGTCACGATCCGGGTGGACGCCGGCGCGCGCCTGGGTCCTTTCAAGCCAATCACCAACTTCTTCGGCTACGACGAGCCGAACTACACCTACATGAAGGACGGCAGGAAGCTGCTTGGCGAACTGGGGCGCATCAGTCCCCTGCCGGTCTACATTCGCGCGCACAACCTGTTGACCAGCGGCGACGGCTCCGCCTCGCTGAAGTGGGGCTCGACGAACGCGTACACCGAGGACCAGGCGGGGCGCCCGGTCTACAACTGGACCATACTCGACCGCATCTTCGACGCCTACCGCGACGCCAAGGTGAAGCCCCTGGTCGAAATCGGCTTCATGCCCGAGGCCCTCTCCACCAAGCCGGCGCCGTACCGCCACGACTGGCCCAAGACGTTTGCGACGGGTTGGGCCTATCCGCCAAAGGACTACGCAAAGTGGGC
>JBHGAV010000156.1:0-2130 GCA_041946685.1 Bryobacteraceae bacterium
CAAGGAAGCGCGCTCCCTCTGCGCCACGGCCCCACGCATTAGTTAGTATACGGAGTGCGAATGGCAGGGTCAACGAAGCGGCGCGGATACATCCACGCCGCTCCACGACCGGTTACCGGTATCTGCTGCATCAGGCAATCTTCTCGACATACTGGGATCTCCGCTCCGGTGCCGCAAAGGGCTCCGCCCAGTACGACGTCTCGCGCACGATCTTTCCGTCCTTGAACCCAAAGACACTCACCGCGTCGTACTTGCCGTTCTCTCCATAATCCATCGTGGCCTCTGCGACTACCAGGTTGCCTGCATATAACACGCGGCGGGGCGTTACCGTCGGCATCTCGGGATAGGCATCGTTGACGGCCTGCACATTCTTCTTGCCTACTATCCGCTCGCCCGACTGCGGCCGTTCCTCTACGGCGTCATCTGCATAGAAATCATATACGGCCATCAGGTTGCCCCTTTTCAGCAGATCGACCACCCTTTCGAGAGCCTCTTCAGTAGTCATCGTCATCTCCATCCAACTCACCTCCTTTCCCTCCAGGACTAACGTACTCCAGGGCGCGGAGCCGCCGGGTGAGTCAAATACATCAAGGCAAATCGGGAAGGACGAGAAGAAGCCGGGCGCTCACATACTTGCAGCGCAGCGGTCAAATGATCCGGGCAATCAAAACGGCGAGAAGCCCTTTGTGATAAGCGTTAAGCCCCGTCGCAATCGCAACCTCGGGGAGTGTCTTGCGGAAATGCGTAAAGCGCCGCGATGCCGCCGAAGAAGAGCTTTTTCTACGGCGCCCTCAATCACAAGACGTTCGGTGCTCCGTTCCTGGAGGCCGAAAAGGAGACCGCCGCTCTGTTAAGCGAGAGTTCGAGCGTCCCGGGCGTGGGATGCGGCAACGGGCCTCTGTTCCGCCCTGTCCGGACAGAACTGCCGGGTCGCCGTGATCGACCCGTCAGGGCGCCATGGGAGTTTCGCCCGCTAAGTCTTCCTAGGACTGCCTGATTACCATCGAGCCAGCACATGCCGCTGACCCGGTAGGTCCCGACGGCTCCTTCAATTACGGCTGTATCCGGTTCCTCCTGCCTGAACCTCCGCGGGGTCAAAGACAGTGAGTCCTCGGCGAAGCGCGGCGCACGCGGAACGAGCTATCGTGGAAGGTTCGCGCCCACCTTTCCGACGAAGGTCGAGCGTCTCGGCATCAGGCTGGCGGAGACCGCCGCGGGCACAGCCACCTCAGGAACTTCCTCGACCACCTGGCGGACGGGGGCATCCGCGATCTCCTGGATGCCGCGCCTTCACCGCTTGCCGTCGAGCACCAAAGGGCGCTGGCACGAAGGCCGCGCCCGGCGATGATCCCGACAGCAGCCGAACTCCTGCAGCGCTATTCCACCGTCACCCACTGAGCACGCCAGGCTGGGGGCTCGAAGGGCTCGCTCCAATAGGCCGTCTCCCGCTCTATCTTGCCGTCCCGGAATTCGAAGATGAACACGGTCTTGTAGACGGCGTTCTCCCCATAGTCGAGAGCCGCCTCCGCCACTACCAGCTCTCCGCAGCTCAGCAGGCGGCGTGGGGTTATCCTGGGTAGTCTGGGAAAGGATTTGTATACACCGCGCCGGTTATCGCCCCCCATCACCTTCTCGCCCGACTGCGGCCAGTCCATCACTGCATCCTCATGAAACAACTCGTCCATCACATCGATATCCGTGTCGTTGATGCAGTCGATGAGACGCTCCACCACGGCCTCGTTTCGCTCGTTCCTGCCCATATGATCACCACCTCCTCGGGTCAGACATAGTTATACCCGAGGACGAACGGGCTAGGGCGGCGTAAGCCGCCAGCGGCCGTGCGGGTCGGGGCAGGGTCAGTGGGAGAGGGCGGCCCGCTCGGTCTCGTCCTCCCACTCCACGCGGGGGGCGTCCTTCCAGAGCCGCTCGATATCGTAGTACTCGCGCTCCTCCTGCAGGAAGATATGCACTACGATGTCCACATAATCCAAAAGGACCCACCGGTTGAAGCGCTCCCCTTCGCGCCGGAAGGGCTTGGCGCCCGCCGCCCGTAGGCGGTCCTCAACCTCTCTGTGGATCCTTGCCACTTGACGGTCGTTGTTTCCCGAACAGATGACGAAGTAGTCAGTC
>JBHGAV010000157.1:0-1936 GCA_041946685.1 Bryobacteraceae bacterium
GTATCCGAAACGACGATCCCCGACTCGGCGGAAGCCGATGCCGCGCTGCTCGCGAAGATCCGCGTGCCAGAGGAGAACGCGCCCGATGTGGATGCCTTCGAAGCCAGCCGCATCATCGAGCAGCTGAGCCAGGCCGAGGTGGACGACGTCGTCCAGGTGGGTGACGGCTTCCGGGTGATCATGCGAGTCTTGGGCGGCATGGTGAGCCACATGCTGCGGATGCCATCGGCCAAGGATGTGTTCGAATACCGCCGGGGTTTCGCGCGGGTGCTCGACCTGCCCTACAACCGCCAGGAGCTGATCATCAACTTGGCCCCGGCTGCGGCGCTCTACAAGAAGCTGATCGAGTCTTCCGAGGGCTACTCGGGTGACGTCCCGATCATCCACCAGGCCGTCGCGGTGAAGGCTGCTATCGACGCTCTCGACAGCGCCTTCGGGGAATCGTCGGACCCAAACTGACTCCCGGGGAGTGGCCCGAAAAACCCTCCCTGCGGTTCCTGATTCATTGGGCGCTGCGCCGCGAGGATCTCTGCGACCCAGGCCTCTGCCTGGACGCCCCGGACGATGGCGACCGTTGCGACCACTGCCCGCTGGACAAGCTGGATGCCGCGCAATCCTCCGAGGCGGGTCTGTTGTTGCGCCGCGCGCTCGATCTCCGGGCGGCGCTGAAGTTGGGCGTTCGAATCGGCCTGGACGACATCCGGGCCGACGAGTTCCGGGCGATGGTCACGTTGGAAGAAGAACAATCGAGGCTGGAGCGCGAAAAAGCGGCCGTGCCACCGCATTGACGCCGCCCCCTATGCGGATCGCCGGACCGGAACGAAGCGAATCTCGACACGCTTGTCCTGAGCGGCCGCGCTACGGCACCGGATCATCGATGGCGACGAGAGGATTCCTTTCTTCCGAGGCCCTCCGCGATCATTGTGGTGACGAGCGTGTTGAGGCTCACCCCCTCCTGCTGGGCGCGGGCCACTAGACGGGCGTGCAAGGACCGGGGGACACGTTGTCTCCACTGCCCGCTCGCCATCGTGCCCTGTCCCGGCTTGGGGACTGAGTCGCCAAACTCTTGCATCGTCATAAGAGCCGCGGCGAGCGCATCTTGTCCGTTGCGGATCGCCTCTTCTGGAGTCTCACCATCAGAGATGACACCGGGAAAATCCGGATACTCAACCAAATACCCGCCGCCTTCCTCTTTGGAGAGTGGACGTACGACAAACGGGTACCGATCCAGAGGGAGTTTCTTCCTCATTGCTTACCCTCCAGCAGATCAACCAACGCCACGAATCGCCGGATGTAGACCGGCTTAATCGGGCGCGCACTGGGAACCGTGAGCAAGCCAGCCACAGGGTGTCGAAACACCACGTGACTCGTACCGTGCTGGCGATAGTCGATCGAGAATCGATCCGCTACCACTTTCAGGTCCTCTATCCGCCAGTCCCGCTGGTTGCTCCGCATGCGTTGAAGGATCTTGGCGGCGTTGCCCACAACTTGATGGTACCAGCAGCGGTACCACTGCACAAAACACCTTTGCCCCATCATGGCTGACAACAAGCTCGAACTCGTCGTTGAAGTCGACGCCAACCGGGCCAATGCGTCCATCAAGAGCGTCAACGCGAGCCTGTCCAGCATGGAGGCCGCGGCGGTGAAGACTGCCCGGGGTGCGGGGCAGGGGATCGACGGCATGACCGCCGCCATGGTGAAAGGCGCCACCGCAGGGAACCTGCTGGCCGACGCCATCAAGAGTGCACTCGCCTGGGCCAAAGATTTCACGGTCCGCTCGGTCATGATGGCGGCTGCAAACGCCAAGGCTGAAGCCTCGCTCAAGGCGCTGGCCAACGCCCACGGCGTGGGAGCGGCCGCGGCAGCCAAGCAGGTCTCGGCGATCGAAGAGATCGGCTTCGAGTACACCGAAGCCGCGCACGCGGTGCAGAGGTTG
>JBHGAV010000158.1:0-1845 GCA_041946685.1 Bryobacteraceae bacterium
GACCAGCTCACCAGCTTCAGATCCAGCACGAAGATCGCGTAGAGGACCGGAACCAGGAGCAGTGTGACAAAGGTGGCGACGGTGAGATCGCCGATTTGCGCGTAACACAGCGGCTCCCAGAGCGGCCCGCCGTGAGAGGCCAGCGGGTACAGCGCGATCACGGTTGCGCCCACCGTGATGAGCACCGGACGGAGCCGCATGATCCCCGCATCGAGCAGCGATTCGACTAACGGGTGTCCTTCGGCGTGGCGCTCCTCAATGAAATCGAATAGCACGATCACGTGGCTGACGACGACTCCCACCAGGCTCGCGATTCCCAGGAATGCCATAAACCCGAACGGAGCGCCCATGATCCAGAGCGCGCCCAGGGCGCCGGCCATGCCGTACGGGATGGCGGCGAACACAATAAACGGTTTCACCGCGTTTCGGAACTGAACCACCAGCGTGAGGAAGATCATCGCGACCGAGATCCCCATGACCAATGCGAGTTCCGCGAAGCTCTCCTGCTGGTCCTTGTACTCGCCGGCGATTTCCATCTTGTAGCCTGGAGGGAGAGCGGCGGAGAACTCCCGGAGCCGTGGCATCGCCGCGCCGAGCACTTCCGACGGCAGCGTGCCGGCGGCGGGGAAGCAGGCCACCGTGATGGTGCGGAACTGGTTCAGTCTTCTCGTCTTTTCGGTCTGCATCTCGTAGCCGATGCTGGAGACCTGGCGCAGCGGGATCTTCCCGGGGCCTCGCGAGGAGTAGACGTACAGATTCTGAATGTCCGCCAGCCTCGAACGCTGTTCCATCCGCAGCCGGGCCACTATGGGAATCTGGCGCTCCCCCTCGCGCAGAGTCGCCACCCGGTAGCCATTGACGGCGGTGACCGACGCGGCCGCGACATCGAAATTCGTCACGCCTGCCAGGTTGGCCCGGTCCGGATCGATCCGCAGCTTCACCGTGAAGTTCTGCTCCCCCCAGTCGTCGCGGACGCGCTCAGCGGCCGGAATCGCACGGAAGATGCTCTTGATTCGCTCGGCCTGTTCGCGGAGGAGCGCGATGTTATCGCCCGACACCCGGATCTGAACCGGCAGGCCGACCGTCTTCCCGGTCTCCAGTTGCCTCACGTCGATACGAGCGCCCGGGATTCCCGACGACAGGGCCCGCTGCATCGGATCGATCAGGTGCGCGGTGTCGTGTTTGTCGGCTACCTGGATCAGGATCTGGGCATAGTTGAGCTGCTGGAGTTCGGGCGAGACGGAGAACCAGAACCGAGGTCCGCCGCCGCCGACGAACGTAGTGAGCGACTGCAGCACCTGACGGGGCCGCCCGTCCGCCTGCCTGTGCTGCCGGCCATACTCGTTGGCGACTCTCCGGATAATCGCTTCGGCGCGCTCGGCAACCCGGTCTGTCGCCGACAGCGGGGCGTCCTCGGGAAGCCAGACATCCACGAACGAAAGATAGGACAGATCCTTCGGAAAGAACTGCGTCTTCAGCCCCGATGCGAAGAAGCCGCCGGCCGCCAGGATGACAAATGAAGCCGGCAGGAACTTCCAACGGTGGTGGATCGCGGCGGCGCCGGCCCGATAATAGAAAGACGCGAACCCGCTGCGCCGGCGCTCCTCGACCGCAGCCTCCGCCTTCGGCTTCAGCAGGTAGTAACCCAGCAGCGGAATGAAGGTCATCGAGACAATGCGCGAGGCGATCAGGGAGCAGGCGATCACGACCGGCAGGCTGTACAGGAAACGGCCGGTATCGCCGCTCAGCATCAGGAACGGCAGGTAAGCAACGATATTCGTGATGGTGGCAAACAGGATGGCGTTCGCCAGCTTGGTGGGACCGAGCCAGCTTGCGACCAGCGGA
>JBHGAV010000159.1:0-1785 GCA_041946685.1 Bryobacteraceae bacterium
ACGCTGCGCGCGCGCGTATCCAGAACGATATCGCCCAAGGTGTACACGTCTCCGGCCTCTTCGGACCGCAACGTGGAAGGTGCCGTGCGCCGCAGGATCGCCTTCACGCGCGCGACGAATTCCTGCGGATCAAACGGCTTGGGCAGGTAATCGTCGGCGCCGGCCTGCAAGCCCACTACGCGGTCCACCGAATCTCCGCGCGCCGTCAGCATCAGCACCGGGATCTGCGAGGCCGCGCGCAGCCGCCGCAGGACCTCGAAGCCATTGATCCGCGGCAGCATCACGTCAAGCACCACCAGCAGACAGTTGCCCTGGAGCGCCCTCTTCAAGCCGGACTCGCCGTCGTGGCGCACCTCGACGGCCAGGCCCTCGGGCTCGAGGTATTCGCCCAACATCTCGGTCATCTCAACGTCGTCGTCGATGACCAGTATCGCGCCACCGTCCATCGCGCTGATCTCAGCGTCCATCCCAACCGCCGGCAGTTCTATCTCCAATTTTCCATGATCCGCGGGGGCCCGCGCCGCGCGGTTGACCGGCTCTTGGCGTCGATCCGGAAACGGGGAGAACCCGAGACGGAACTATTTCAATTGCAACCGCTCCAGCCTGCCTTTTCGACGGACGAGGTTCTTGTAGTCCCATTGGATCTCTTCCGACTTCTTCAGCCATCTGCGCAGGTCGGCGGTGTCGATTCCTGCAGGGTCGTCATAGAAGACGGAGGCGTCCTTGAACTTCTCGCCGAGCACGTTCAACCCCGGTTCCTTGAAGTCCGCGCCGCTCCAGAACATCAACCGTACGCCCGCCTTCTGCCTGCTGTAGCCGACGATGGGATTGCCATTCAGGAACCACACCGGATGCGAGTGCCAGATCCTGCTTTCCGCCGCGGGAAGGCCGCGCCCGATTTCTCCGGCCAGCAGGTCGCCGATCTCTTTGTAGACCGGCTCCAACCCGGCGTTGTATTGCTGAATATCCGTAGGCACCGCGATTCTCCGCTGAGGGGGAGCGCTGGCTTCCTGGCGCAGAATCTTCTCCATCGGCCTCCCCTTCGCCAGTTCATCGACCAGCTTGTCCAGGTAGCGTATCTCCTGCATCAGCGGATCCGCGATTTCTTCCACCCGGATGCCGCACACCACGCCTCTGATCAGCGTACGGTTCGGGTGCATGGCCGGGGCTTGCGCAAAGAATGTCTCGAAGTCGTTTCCCAGTTCGATCTGGCGCCGCAACCCCGCCTGGTCGTAGCCCGTCAGCCAGCAGATGATTTGATCCACCTCGTGTGGCGTTCGGCCCTTGCGCTCAGCCTTTTGGACGTACGCCGGATAGACTGTCGCAAATGGAGTTGAGAAGATGCGATGCCTGGTCAATGTGAGTCCTCCTGCCCCCGGTCTCCGCACTCCCCTCATTGTAATCGGTGGCTGCTATCGCACCGGCGCCGCGAGTCTCCGGTTTCGAGTCATCCGGCCCGAGGCTGCAACATCCGCGCCGCGCCGTCAACCAACTGCGCTGTTGTCCTCTGCAAACCCTCGATCAGCGCGGTGGCGGGCCGCTGAATGCGGGTAGGGAAAGCCCGGGGAGGCCCGAGCGTGGTTGTGGCGAGCCGCTCCCCTTGCTAGTTTGGCGTAGAGGCGCCATGAGGAAGATCAGGATCATCGAATTCATCTCGCTGGACGGCGTGATCCAGGCCCCGGGCGGGCCAGGCGAAGACGGCGACTACCCCCACGGCGGATGGATAGTGCCGCATTCCGACCCGGCCGTGGGAGAGGCCATCGACGCGGCGCACGGTGAGGATTT
>JBHGAV010000016.1:0-71727 GCA_041946685.1 Bryobacteraceae bacterium
AATATCGATCCGGAAGCAGCAGCGGCGGCCTACCGCGATCGCGTAGTGGGCCCATATCGCGGAGTCCTGCCCGAGGCTGCGGTCAACAGCATGGAAGAGCAGCTCTCGGGTGCATGCACGGTCGAGATCGCCGCATTCGATGAATTCAGCAAGCTCCTTGGCGATGCCGAGGCGACCGCCGGCTTCGATCACATCATCTTCGATACTGCCCCGACGGGACACACGCTCCGGCTGTTGAAGTTGCCGGCTGCTTGGACTGGATTCATCGAGACGAACACTTCAGGCACTTCGTGCTTGGGTCCGCTCTCCGGCCTGCAGGCGCAGAAGGCTCTTTACGATGCAAGCCTCGCGACTCTAAGTGACCCGGCCACGACCACTCTGGTCCTGGTGAGCCGTCCCGAAGCCTCGGCGCTGGCGGAGGCGGACCGGACTCGGGCGGAATTGGCCGGCATTGGGGTGACCAATCAGCATCTGTTTCTCAACGGCGTATTTGTCGCCAGCGACCAATCCGATCCTGCGGCGCGAGCGCTCGAACAGCGGGGCCGCGAGGCGCTCGAAAAGATCCCCGATGGACTTCGCAGGTTGCCGACCTTAGAGGTTCCGCTGTTGCCTTACGCCCCCATGGGGGTTCAGAACCTGCGCGCGGTCTTCACGGTCAGCGGGACGGAACACAGGCCTGTAGAGCATCGAAGCGGGGGCTCCGAGCCAGCGCCTCCGCCCCTCGCCGACCTTGTGGACCAGATCGAAAAGGCCGGTCACGGCGTCGTGATGACTATGGGAAAGGGTGGGGTGGGCAAGACCACCATCGCGGCCGCGATCGCAGTCGAGTTGGCGCATCGCGGCCATCGGGTCCATCTGAGCACCACCGACCCCGCGGCGCACGTGATGTACACCATAGGCACCGCGGTTTCGGGCCTCTCCGTCAGCCGGATTGATCCCGCCGTGGAAACGCGTGCGTACACCGAGCAGGTCATGGCGAAGTCCGCGCCGAGTCTGGACGAACACGGGAGGGCCCTCCTGGAGGAGGATCTTCGGTCGCCTTGCACGGAAGAGATTGCGGTTTTCAGCGCCTTCGCGAAGACCGTCGCGCGCGGTGAGAACGAGTTCGTCGTCCTTGATACGGCGCCGACAGGCCATACTCTGTTGCTGCTGGACGCCGCGGAATCGTATCACCGGGAGGTCTCCCGCACGATGAGCGACCTGCCGGAAGCTGTCCGCCATCTCTTGCCAAGGCTCCGCGACGCTGCATTTACACGAGTGCTACTCGTGGCGCTTCCTGAGGCGACTCCCGTCCACGAGGCCGCACGGCTCCAGGATGACCTCCTTCGGGCCGGCATCAAACCGTTTGCGTGGATAGTCAACCAAAGCTTCTCGCACGACGGATTCCGCGATCCCGTCCTGGTGGAAAGGGGCGCACGCGAGTTGCCTTTCATCGCCGAGGTGCGGGGCAAGTTGGCGAACCGGTTCGCCTTGGTGTCGTGGAAACCCGAGGCGCCCGTGGGACCGGAGCGCTTGAGGGCATTGGCGGGTGAACGGCCGGAACTTGCAGCCCAGTAAATAGCTGCTGTTGGAGGCAGTTCTATGGAACCAAGTACAGTCCAACCCCGAGTTGAGGTGAAGAGACTGAATGTTTTCGAGCGCTACCTGACGTTGTGGGTGGGGCTCTGCATGGTTGCCGGAGTCATGCTGGGGAAGCTTGCGCCGGTGGTGGTCGACGCTCTGCGCAGGATGGAATTCGGCTCGGGAAGCCAGATCAACGTTCCGATTGCGGTCCTGATCTGGCTGATGATCATCCCCATGATGATGAAGGTGGATTTCACTTCCATCCGCAACGTCGGCAAGCGGCCGCGAGGGCTCTTAGTGACGCTGTTTGTGAACTGGCTCGTGAAACCCTTCTCGATGGCGCTGATCGGATGGGTGTTCTTCCGCATCCTCTTCGCGGCCTGGATCAGTCCCTCGGAGGCGGACCAGTACATCGCGGGTGTGATCATTCTGGCCGCCGCTCCCTGCACGGCCATGGTCTTCGTCTGGAGCTACCTGACGGACGGCGATCCGGCGTACACACTGGTGCAGGTCTCCGTCAACGACCTGATCATGCTGGTGCTGTTCGCGCCGATCGTGCGTTTCCTGGTCAGCGGGGCCTCTTCGCTCTCGGTCCCGTTCCTCGTTCTTCTGTATTCGGTGATTACGTTCATCGTGATCCCGCTGACGGCGGGCACGCTACTGCGACGAACCCTGATTCACAGGCACGGGAAGGAATGGTTTGAAACGAGCCTGATGCCGCGCTTCGCGCCGGTCACCATCGCCGCCCTCCTGGCGACCTTGGTCTTCATCTTCGCCTTCCAGGCCGACAACATCACCGGAAAATCCTTCCATGTCGTGCTGATCGCGATCCCGATCCTGATCCAGGTTTATTTCAACTCTTCCCTCACCTACGGTCTCATGCGTCTTTTCCGGGTAGAGTACTCCGTGGCCGCTCCCGGCGCGCTCATCGGCGCCAGCAACTTTTTCGAACTGGCGGTGGCCACGGCGATCGCGCTTTTCGGCCCGGGTTCGGGCGCGGCGCTGGCGACGGTCGTAGGCGTGCTGGTGGAGGTGCCTGTGATGCTTTCGGTGTGCGCGGCCTGCAATCGCACCAGGCATTGGTTTCCGGCCAGGGCCGCCTGACCTCGGTGGGCCCCGATCCGGCTCGCACTCCACCGTCCGGCAAGTCCCCGGAATGTGCTACATTCGTCATTTTGGCGGTCATCCCAGCCGCTGCTGATCCTCCCTGCGACTGCAGAACGGAGTCAATCGCGTGAAAGTCTACGAAGGAAAAGAGATACGCAATGTCGGACTGACCGGACACGGAAACTCCGGCAAGACCTCGCTGGCCGCCGGCATGCTCTACCTGGCAGGGGCCACCAACCGCCTGACCCGAGTGGATGAAGGCAACACCGTCACCGATTTCGACGACGAGGAGATTCAGCGCAAGATCACCATCTCTACGGCGCTCGCCTACCTCGAGTGGAACAAGCTGAAGATCAACCTGCTCGACACCCCCGGCTTCAACATCTTCATCAACGACACCAAGGCGTCGCTGGTCGCCGCCGACTCCTCGCTGGTCCTGGTCGACGGTGTGGCGGGGGTCGAGGTCCAGACCGAAAAGGTCTGGTCCTTCGCAGCCGAGGACCAACTCCCCAGGGCGCTCGTCATCAACAAGCTCGACCGCGAGAACTCCAGCTTCGAACGCGCGCTGGCCAGCATTCAGGAGAACTTCGGCCGGGCCGCCGTACCGGTCCAGTTGCCTCTGGGCTCGGAGCGGGATTTCCGGGGAGTCATCGACCTGGTGCGCATGAAGTGCTTCGCCTACGAGTCTGGCGGAAACGGCCGAGGCAAGGAGCAGCCCATCCCCGCGGAACTGGCAGAGGCGGCTCAGAAGGCACAGGAAGCCCTGATCGAGATGGTGGCCGAGGGCAACGACGCCCTGATGGAGGAGTTCTTCGACAAAGGCACACTGCCCCCGGAGCGTTTGACGGAGGGGCTCCGGCTTGCCGTGCGCGGGATGCGGCTCTTCCCGGTGCTGTGCGCTTCCGGGCTCAACAACATCGGGACGGACCTGATCCTGGACTTCATCGCAGAGTACTTCCCTGCTCCGACCGAGCGCGGCCCGCGCACCGGCACGGCGGACGGCAAGGAGGTCCAGCGGGAGGTCTCCGCCGCCGGACCGGTCTCAGCCTTCGTGTTCAAGACGGTGGCTGACCCCTTTGCCGGACGGGTCACCTACTTCAAGGTCTTCTCCGGCGTTCTCAAGAATGACGTCAATTTGGTGAACAGCCGCTCCGCGGTCTCCGAGCGGCTCTCGCACATCGGCTGCCTGTCGGGGAAGACGCTTCAGCCCGTGACCGAACTGCACGCCGGCGACATCGGCGCCGTCGCCAAGCTCAAAGATACGCTCACCGGCGATACGCTCGCCGAAAAGGGATCTCCGATTGCCTACCCGGCGGTCAAACTGGCGGAGCCGTCCATCGCCTTCGCCATCGAAGCCAAGACCCGCCAGGATGAGGACCGCATGGGCGCCGCCATCCAGCGGATTCTGGAAGAGGATCAGTCGCTTCGTTTCTACCGGGACCCGCAGACCAAGGAGTTCCTCCTGGCCGGCAGCGGCCAGCAGCACGTCGAGGTCATTGTCAGCCGGCTGAAGAACCGCTACGGCGTAGACGTGACCCTGAAGGCCCCGAAGGTGCCCTACCGGGAGACGATCCGGGGAACGGCCGACGTGCAGGGCCGCCACAAGAAGCAGACCGGCGGCCACGGGCAGTTCGGCGACTGCTGGATCAAGATGGAACCCCTCCCGCGAGGCGGCGGCTTCGAATTCGTGAACGACATCTTCGGCGGGGCCATCCCCCGGAACTATATCCCGGCGGTCGAAAAGGGCATCGTGGAAGCCGCCGCGCAGGGATACCTGGCCGGTTGCCCGGTGGTCGACTTCAAGGTTACGGTGTACGACGGCTCCTATCACGACGTCGACTCCTCCGAGTTGTCCTTCAAACTGGCCGCCAGAAAGGCCTTCAAGGCCGCGATGCTCGAGGCGAAGCCCGCCCTTCTGGAGCCGATCATGAGCGTCGAGGTGCAGGCGCCGGTCGAGTACGCCGGTGATCTGATGGGCGACCTCAACGGAAGGCGCGGCCGTATCTCCGGCATGGACACCCGGGGCAATACGCAGATCGTCCGCGCCCAGGTTCCGATGGCGGAGATGCTCAACTACCAGAACGATTTGATCTCCATGACCCAGGGCCGGGCGTCGTTCTCGATGGAGTTCGATCACTACGACTTTGTGCCCCAGATGCAGGCCGAGAAGATCATCGCCGCCGCCAAGGCCGCCAAGGCGGGGGTAGAGGAAGAAGAGGAGTAGTACCCAGGCGCTTGACCCAGGGGTTCCGCCTGAGGTACATTCGTGGTTTCAAATGGATGAGAAGGTTGTAAACTCCGCTTCTTGTTAGGGATACGGATGAAGGCCCGGCGTCCAGCCCCGCTTTGGTCCCTTGGTGTTCTCTCCATTCTCCTCTCCGTCGCCGGTTGCAGTGTGTCAAGGCCCACCGCCTATCGCGCGTTCCTACCCCCCGCTGCCGCGCCCCGCGTCGAGACGGCCGTGCTCGTTTCCAGCCCGCCCGAGGCGGAGGCGGCCTACTACGCCCACGAAACCCCGTCTCTCATCGCCGGCCCGGCCGGGCGCACGTTGGCGTCGTCCAACGTAGGAACACTGGTCGAGAGGGCCGAAGCCCGATTCCAGGAGGGTAAGCGGCTTTTCCTCGCCGGTCAAGTGGATGGCGCGCGGGTCGAGTTTGACCGGGCGATTGATGCTCTACTCGCGGGGCGGACGGCGGGCTTTGGCCGTCCCGATCTGGAGCGCAAGCTCGCCGAGCTTGCCGCAGCCATCCACCAATATGATGTTTCGGGGCTGGGCGCCGGCGATCTGGCGGGCGAGCCTGTATTCGACGGCTCGCCGCTCGAGGACATCCCCGAGCCCACCTTCCCCATCGACCCGAAGCTCCGGGATTTGGTCGCCGAGCAGCTCAAGGCGACCGTTTCACAATTGCCGCTGGAGCTGAACGACGACGTCCTCCGCTACATCAACTACTTCTCGTCCACGCGAGGCCGCAAGACGCTTCTGGCCGGGCTCTCTCGATCTGGGCGCTACCGCGCCATGATCCACCGCATCTTCGACGAGGAGGGCATTCCCCAGGAGCTGATCCACCTGGCTCAGGCCGAATCCGGTTTCTCGCCTAGGGCCGTTTCCCGGAAGAAGGCGAGCGGCATGTGGCAATTCGTCGAGTGGCGCGGCCGGGAATACGGCCTGATCAGGACCAGGACCACGGACGACAGGTTGGATCCGGAGAAAGCGACCCGCGCCGCCGCCAGGCACCTTCATGATCTCTACCGGCAGTTCGGTGACTGGTACCTCTCCATGGCGGCCTACAATTGCGGGCCGCTGTGCGTGGCCAGGGCAGTGGAGCGCACCGGCTACGCGGACGTCTGGGAGCTCCGGCGCCGCAAAGCGATCCCCAGAGAGACCTCCAATTACGTTCCCATCATCCTGGCAATGGCGATCATGGCCAAGAACCCCGCCCAGTACGGGCTCGACCAGGTCGAACCCGTACCATCGCTCGAGTTCTCCACCGTGACCATGGACGCCGCAACCGACTTGCAGTTGATCGCCGACATCACGGAGCGGCCGGTGGCGGCAATCCGCGAGCTGAACCCTGCGCTGCTTACCACCGTGGCGCCCGCCGGCTACACCGTTCATGTTCCGCCCGGGATGGGACCGACGGTCATCTCGGCTTTGCAGTTGGTTCCCCCCGAGCGCAGGACTGCCTGGCGCCTCCACCGCGTGGCGGACGGAGACACGGCCGAGAGTATCGCCCGTCAATTTCGGACCACGCCCACGGAGATCGCCAAGGTCAATGCGTCTGAGAGCGGACTTTGCACTCCGGGCAGCCTATTGATCGTGCCAGCCGCACCGAAGCCCGCCGGAAGGGCCGTAGCCAGGAGGCCGGCCCCCGCAAAGGCCCGAGTCGCCGCCAAGAAAGCGTCCCCCGCGAAGTCGCCGGTCGTCGCCAAGAAAGCGTCCCCCTCAAAGGCGCCGGTCGCCGCCAAGAGAGTGCCCCCCGCCTCCGCGACCAACCTCGTGGCATCCAAGAGGACGGCCTCCACGCGTTCCAATTCCGTCAGCCGCTGACCCTGTTGCCTCTGGCCGGAAAAGAGCTATGCTGGTGTTGACCATGAGTACGGAGGAGTCGGGGACAATGCACGATCATCGCAGTTTTGCCCTTGACGGCGACGACGAGTACGCCTACGATGGAGATCACATAGATCTCGAATCCGAGCTTGGTATGTATGGGCCGGATGAGGAAGAAGAGGAACTGGAAATGGAACCGGAAGTTGAGATCCCGATGGAATCCCAAGAGCCACAGGCCGCCCCCGCTGAGGTTGCCGCCGTAGCCCCGGTCGAAGCGCCCGCCCCAGTTGCGCCCGTGAAGAAACCGGTCAAGAAGGCCGGCCCCAAGAAAGCTGCGAAGAAGGCTGCCGGGAAGAAGGTAGTCGCCAAGAAGGCTGCCGCGAAGAAGCCGGTTGCCAAGAAGGCCGTGAAGAAGGCCGCCAAGAAGCCTGCAAAGAAGGCTGCCAAGGCCGCCGTACGCAAGGCTGTAAAGAAGGCGCCGAAGAAGGCCGCGAAAAAGGCGGCCAAGAAGAAGCCCGCCGCAAAGAAGGCTCGCAAATAATAGTGGGGCGTTGTTCCAGCCGTCGGAGGAGGCGGGTCTGCCGGCGGGCGGCGGCGTCTCTTCACGTTAATGCCGCTTAACGCGTGCCGCCACGTTCGCAGGATGAGAGGCGGCGCGCAAGCCCATCTCATCGAAGCAGACGACGGCAACTTCTATGTCGTCAAGTTCCTCAACAATCCTCAACATCGCCGGATCCTGATCAACGAGCTGATCGGCTCTACGATCCTCCGCTACCTTCAGCTCGCGGTTCCCGAGCCTGCGGTCATCTCCATCTCGGAGGACTTCCTGGCTCGTCATCCAGACGTCTCGATCGAACTGGGCACGCGGCGCGCCCGCGTTGCGGCAGGCTGGCATTTTGGATCGCAGTTCCCAGGGGATCCGGAGCGCCTCGCGGTGTACGATTTTGTGCCGGACACTTTGCTGCGCCAGGTAAACAATCTGGCGCACTTCCGGGGAGCCCTGGTCGCCGACAAATGGATGGCCAACTCGGACATGAGGCAGGCGATCTACTTCCGGGCCAGAATCGCGGGATGGGCGCCTGCCGCCGAGCTCCATCCGCGCAAGGTCGGCTTCGTCGCCTGCATGATCGATCAGGGATTCCTGTTCAACGGCCCCCACTGGGACTTCCCGGACTCTCCTCTCCAGGGACTGGCGGCTCGGCCCGTGGTCTATGAGAGCGTCCGTTCGCTGGAAGATTTCCAGCCCTGGCTTGACCGGGTGGTGAACTTGCCGGAGGACGTGGTAGACCAGGCACGCCGCCAGGTCCCGCTTCAGTGGCTCGACGGTGATGGAGCGGCGCTCGATGGCCTGCTGGAAAGGCTCCTCCGCCGCCGATCCCGTGTGCCGGGCCTGATCGAGCAGTGTCGGCGTGCTCGGACGAATCTGTTTCCAAATTGGCGCTGAGTGGCCACGGCGTTTGGTTTTCATTCGTATAGAATGGACTCTTGATGCACGCATTCATCTTGCACAACGACAAAGTCCTGCCCGCTGGGAGCGCGGTCCTATCCCCCGGGCAGGTGGGTCTCCTCTCCGGATGGGGAGTATTCAGCACTCTCAGGGTGAGCAAGGGAGTCCTGTTCGCTTGGGAGCGGCACTGGGCGCGGATGCAGCACGATGCGGCACTGCTGCGAGTGCCCTTTCCGGCCGACCCCGAACCTGTCCGGCGGCGGCTGCTGGATTTGATCGAGGCCAACCAGGCCTATGATGCGACCCTGCGTCTGGTTGTGGTCCGCAATCGGGGTGGGATCTGGGAGGGCCCCGGCCAGGTTCGCGATTACGATGTGATCGGGCTGACCACCACGCTCAAGCAGTGGGGAGAGGGGACGCGGCTAGCTGTGGTCCCGCAGGCGCGACACGGTAAGTCGCCCTTCGCTGGCCTGAAGACCCTCTCCTGGGCCATGAACTTATGCTGGCTGGAGCAAGCTCAGTCCAGAGGCTTCGACGAAGCACTACTGCTCGATGTTGATGGCAAGGTCAGCGAATGCACCTCAGCCAACATCTTCATGGCCTGCGGCAGCCGCGTCTTGACGCCGCCGCTTAGCTCGGGATGCCTGCCTGGCGTGACGCGGGACGTGCTTCTCCACGAGATCCGGGTTCCCGGCATCACGGTCGAAGAGCAGGAGTTTACGGTCGAGGGTCTTTTGGAAGCCGATGAGGTTTTTGTCACCTCTACGACCAGGAACTTGTTGCCGGTCCGGTCCGTGGAGGGAGACCAGGTGCCTTGCCGGGGCGACGTCCACCTGCGCCTGGCCCGCGCTTTTTCGGCGTACGTCGACTCCTATGTGGCGGCCAGCGCCGGGGCGGCGGCGCGGCGATTTCGATAACCGAGGCATGAACATTCGCTGCCCGAATTGCCAGAGCCGGAACGTCCGGTACTCACACCTCAGCACACCCAAGGAGCGGCTGTTTAGCCTGATCGGGATTCGCCCCTTACGATGCCGCGACTGCCGGGAGCGCTTCGTAACCCGCCTCTGGGATCCGGCAGACCTGCCTTATGCTCGCTGCCCCAGGTGTATGAACATGACGCTGTCCACCTGGTCACCCAGTCACTACCATGTGCCTGCCGGCCGTAGTGTCAAGCTCTTCTTCGGCGCCAGCCCTTACCGGTGCGAGAACTGCCGCTACAACTTCGTCAGCTTCCGGGCGAGAAAACATCGCTTCAAGCGCGAACGGCGGGCCGCGCCACAGGAGGGGGCACCCGCCCCGCTGGCCAGTAAAGATGAGGAAAGCACTTAGGGCAAAAAAAAGGTTCCAAGTGACCCACTTTCCAGCTTGCTCTCCGGCCCGCGCGCACTCGGCCTGAGCATGGCATTCGGTCCGGCCGTGTGTTTCTCCCTTCGCTCCACGTGACGGTTCTTACCCGTCTCGCTTCATAGCTCCGGGCGGCACAAGCCTACCGCACCGATAGGAACCGACGCTTGACGACGGCCTTTCACTCTTCCGCAGTGAGTGACCCTTTTGGGATCCCCCCCGGCGGAGTCAAAGCTCCCGACCTATCGCTTCGGCGTCCCACCGAATGTTCCGACGACCCGTTCGGCCTTTGGGCTCCTCCCCCCAGCACCCGGTTGACTCCGGCCTGGTCGGTATCACTGCCCGCGGCCCGTTGCCGCCTTCCCTATCCGGCTGCCACGGACTCTCCTCGGGCTTCCACTCCCCTCCGGGGTCCTACCCCCTCGGGATCGTTGTGCTCGGCCCGATTCCCGTCCGCGAAGCTCACTTCTCCGGGAAGCCCGATCGCCCTTCGCTCCCCGCCCGCGCTGCTTTTTATCACATGCGCTAGCGGATCATCGTTCCAGACTCGCTACTCCCCGCGAAGCCCGCTGTTCCGTGAACCTCTTGGAACCAGCTTCATGATGCGCCCAAAGCCGCCTGAAGTCAACAGAAATCGATATGGGCGCATGTCTTTTTCAGAGACTTTATTTTCTTTGATTTCAATAGAATGCGAGTGGATGAACGTGCAAGAGTTGTGGAAAAAACAATGCCGGCGGTTCCTGTTTCTACTTGGTGACAAGACGGAGAATCGTCCCCTCGTCGGTGGCCACCCAAGCCGGTCCGCCTTCGGCCGCCGCCAGAACCGCTCTGGCTGCCTTGGGGCGACCCTCGATGCTCATCTCCGTCCATTCAACCAAGTCTCTGCTCTCGAAGATCCTAAGCCTTCCCCGGCGGCTGTGTCCCGTGCGTTCGATCGCCGCCAGCCAGGCCTGGCCTGAAGCACCAAGGTCGATGTCGGTGACGGCGCAGTCCGCCCGCCGGAAAGCACGCCAACTCTTCCCGGTCTTCCACTCGATCTGGAAGACTTCGGACGGGAATTCGAAGCCGCTCTGGAATTGGATCAGGCCGAGCCCCCGGCCGTCCGGCGCGAACACAACCTTGGTCACGCGTCCGAACATCGAGGCCGTGGAAGCGCTCCACGTCGCCCCGGCGTCACGCGTATCAAGGAAGATCGTCAAGTGCGGCAACTCACGCCGGCCAGGCGCGCCGCCGGGTTGCGGCGGAATGCTTGCTCCGGCCGCCATGCCGAACCGGCCGCCGACAAAGGTGAGGCAGTCGTAGGAGGTGTATTCCGGCGTGCCAGCCGCCTCCTGTCCTGCCGCCACACGGCTCCAACTCGCGCCCCCGTCGCCTGTCTGATAGAAACCCTTGAGGGGCCCGACCGCCCAGCCTCGTCTTTCGTCGAGAAAGTGCACGCGGGTTACCTCCGGAGTTGAGGCCTCCGGCAGTTTGCTCCAGGTGGCTCCGAAGTCGGAGGTCTTCCACAGTCCGCCGCCGGTGACCATCCATCCGTTCACCTCGTTCAGGAAGAACAGAGACTGACCTTCTTCCTGGAGTGACACCCGGCTCCACCGGCGGCCTCCGTCCGCCGTGAGGAGAGCCAGCGGCTTTGCTCCCTGTCCTCTCCCGGCGCGGCCCACGGCGATACCACGATCCGCGGACGCGAACTTGAGGTCACTGAAAGCGACGGCCTCTCCGCCCTTGGGAGAGAACTGAACCCGCCATACTTGGCCGCGGGCGCAGGAAGCCATCCAGAAAAGGAGCCCCGCGATGCCCGCCAGTCGTGTCATCGAGTGCATCAGAAGCTTTGATTATCCTAGCAGCGAGCTTCACAGTAAACCGCGCGTTTGCGTTTTCGTCCCCCGCGCCGATAGTATAGGACATCGGCCTCATCGTGGCTGAATTCAGGCCGTCTGTTATGGCGGCGCGAGGAGGATGCGCCTGTGTGGAACAAGCGTAAAGAAGAGGAGCATACAATCCGATCAACAGCCCCTCCCACTTCCGCGGAGCTTGCTCGGGAGGGCATACCGATTTCGACACTCCCCGGGAGGGCCTCGGAAACAGAGGTTTCGCGTGGCACGGCCCTGATCGGCAAGTCGCTGCTGGTGAAGGGGCAGTTGTTCGGCCGCGAGGACCTGACCATCGATGGCGAACTGGACGGCTCGCTGGAGCTGCAGGAGCACCGCCTGACCATCGGGCCGAATGGCAAGGTGCAAGCAAACATCAAGGCCCGTGAGGTAGTTGTGATCGGTACGGTTCACGGCAACATCGAGGCGACCGAGAAGATCGACATCCGCAAGGACGCCAAGCTGGTAGGTGACATCCGGACCGCAAGAATCATGATCGAGGATGGCGCATACTTCAAGGGCAGCATCGATATTCAGAAGCCCGAAGTCAGCCGGCCGCCGGCCGCCGCTCGTCCTCAGACGGCCGCGGCGGCAGGCGCCGCTCCACAGCAGCAGCCGCTGTCAGTAAACCCCAGTTCCCCCGAGGTGAAGCGCTGACCTCAGGCGAGGTGCCCGCCTTTGCTTAGGGAACGGTTGAAGAGGCTGGTGGGGACCAGAGTGCCTCTCCCCAAGCCGGCGGCGCGCGAGACCCCGGTACCCGAGCCGGGGGCAGCCGCCTACGCCCGGCACAGCCATGGACTGGAACAGTTCTTTGCCCAGATCCAGGGGCAGGGGTCGTTACGAATTCTCGACGTCGGCGGTGTCACGCAGGCCAATGTCGCGTTCATCACTGGCCTGGGGCACAAGCTGTACTCCGAGGATTTCTTGAGGGCGCTCGATTCTGCCGCGGGCCCCGAGCCTGCGGCGGCTCTGCTCCAGCAGACCCTGGGCTTTCCCCCCGGAGCTTTCGACGGCGTGCTCCTGTGGGACGTGCTGGAGTTCCTCCCGCAGCCTCTGCTTAAGGCCACGGTGGAGCGGTTGTATCAGGTGACGAAGCCGGGTTCCTGCATGCTGGCGTTCTTCCACGCGGACGAGAAGGCAGCTTCCGTGCCGGCTTACTCCTACCGCATTTCGGACGGCAGGACGCTGCTGCTGGCCAACAAGCAGATGCGCCGCCCGGCGCAGTTGTTCAACAACCGCGCCGTCGAAAGGCTCTTCCAGGATTTCCAGTCGGTGAAGTTCTTCCTCACCCGCGACCACCTCCGCGAAGTCATCGTCCGGCGGTAGCGCCGGAAGATGTTGTTCGCGCCGCCGGAGAAGCACGCTACAATGGGATCAACTTCTCTTTCTGGGTTCTGGGAATATGACGACCTCGTTGGATCCTTCCAAGGCCGAGGCTTTCTCTGCACGGCTGCTTTCCGCGCTCAACGACGCGGCTCTATGTTTGATGATCTCGGTCGGCCACCGCACGGGCTTGCTCGATTCCATGCGGGGGGCTCCGCCTTCCACCGCTGAAGAAGTCGCCGCAAGGGCCGGACTCAACGAACGGTAAGTACGAGAGTGGCTGGGCGCGGTTGTTTTGGCGGACGTTGTCGAGCACGATCCCCAGACCAACCGCTACCGGCTGCCCCCTGAGCACGCCGCGATTCTTACGCGTGCGGCAGCCGCGGACAACCTGGCGGGATTCGCGCAGGACATCTCAGTGCTCGGCGGCGTGGAAGACGACATCGTCGAGTGCTTCCTGAAGGGGGGCGGGGTTCCCTACGAGCGGTTCCCGCGATTTCACGCGGTGATGGCGGAGGACAGCGGACAGTCCGTGCTCTCGTCGCTGGAGTCGCACGTCGTGCCTCTCATACCCGGACTGGATCGCCGGTTGACGGAAGGGATGAGCGTGCTCGATGTCGGCTGCGGCAGTGGCAGGATCATGAACCGGCTGGCCGGTGTCTATCCGGACAGTTGCTTCGTCGGGATCGATCTCTCGCAAGAGGCGATCGAAATGGCGCGCGCCGAGGCTTCGGACAAGGGGCTGCGCAACATAAGGTTCATCGCAGCCGACCTGAGCGACTTCCAGCAAACGGCTGACCACGCCCTACTTGACTTGATCACGATCTTTGACGCCGTCCACGACGAGGCTAGGTCTTTGAACGTGCTCAAGGGGATCTATCGCGCGCTGAAGCCCGATGGCGTGTACCTCATGCAGGACATCCGCGCGTCCAGCCGTCTCGATTACAACCATGGGCATCCGATCGGCACGCTTCTCTACACTATCTCCTGCATGCACTGCATGACGGTGTCGCTGGCGCAGGGCGGCGAGGGGCTGGGCGCCATGTGGGGCGAGGAGAAGACGCGCGAGTATCTCCAGAAGGCCGGTTTCCGCTCGATCGAAACCCACCGTCTCGATCACGACATCCAGAACAACTGGTACATTGTCAGAAAGTGACCTGCGTCCCGGACGCCCGCGTCAAATCAGACTTCACTTGTAGCACCCCCGCAACTGGTTCCAGCGCACGCGCACCACGTCCCCGAACATCGCCAGGCTGTCGCGCAGCATGCGAACCTTGGTGCCCTCCGAGTGGCTCCACCGCACTGGCACCTCGACCGACTTATAGCCGAGCAACCGCGCGATAAACAGTACCTCCACGTCGAAGCCGAACCGCTCCAGCCGCTGCCGCCGGAAAATCTCCCGCGCGGCGCCCGCCTCGAAGAGCTTGAAGCCGCACTGGGTGTCCTGGAAACCAAGCCCCGTGACCAGACGGACCAGGAGGTTGAACAACCGGCCGGCGTTCTCGCGGAAGACCGATTGGTGCACCTTGATCAGAGACCGGTCCAGGGCCCGCGACCCGATCGCCACAGCCGCGCCGCCCGTCGTGGCGGCTTCGAGCAGCTTGTCCAGCTCGTCAATTGGGGCCGACAGGTCCGCGTCCGTGAACAGCACCCACTCCCCGCGCGCCTCCATCACCCCGTGACGGACCGAGTACCCCTTGCCCCGGTTGCCCGGGTTCTTCAGCAGCCGAAGGCCGCTGTACAGAGGCACAAGCCGCTCCACGATGGCGCAGGTGAGATCGGTCGACCCGTCATCGACCACGATCACCTCGGCGAACTCGGGCCTGCTGTCCGACAGGTAGCCGAACACGTCCCGCAGCGTGGCTGGCAGGCGGTTTTCTTCGTTGAACGCGGGAATGACGATAGAGATGGAATTCAATGCTCAATTATAATAAGTGATTCCCGCATAGGAGACTGGCTTGTCCCTCGAACAGGAGCTATTGGAGCAGCGTCTCAAACGAACCCGCGACATCGAAGCCCTCGGCTTTCGCCCTTACGGCCTGCGCTTCGAGTTCACGCACACCATCCCGCAGATTCTGGCCGGGTACGGCTCGAAGACGGCTGAGGAACTCGCCTCCCGCGTCGAGGTCCGCATATCGGGCCGCATCCAGACCCTGCGGCGCATGGGCAAAGCCGGCTTCCTGCATCTGCTGCAAGAAGGCGAGCGGCTCCAGATCTACGTCAAGAAGGACGCCGTTCCGTTGGTGGATTTCGAGCTTTACCAGTTGCTCGACATCGGCGACATCGTCGGCGTCGAGGGCTACTTGTTCCGCACCCGCACGGGCGAGCTGACCGTCCACGTCGAACGGCTCGTCCATCTTTCCAAGACCCTCCTGTCCATGCCCGAGAAGTGGCACGGTCTGGAAGACGTCGAGGTGCGCTACCGCCAGCGATACCTGGACTTGATCGCCAACCCGGAGGTACGGAAGGTCTTCGTCGCGCGCAGCCGCATCATCTCCTCGCTGCGCCGCCAGATGGAGGAGCGCGGGTTCATCGAGGTCGAAACGCCCATGATGCAGCCGCTCTACGGCGGCGCCGCGGCGCGTCCTTTCATCACCCATCACAACACGCTCGACATGGACCTGTACCTGCGCATCGCGCCGGAGCTCTACCTCAAGCGTCTGGTGGTCGGGGGGCTGGAGCGGGTCTACGAGATCAACCGCAATTTCCGCAACGAGGGCATCTCCACCCAGCACAACCCCGAGTTCACCATGCTGGAGTTCTACCAAGCCTACACCGACTACCGGGGTTTGATGGATCTGTCCGGGGAGCTCCTGCGGCAGGTCGCGCTGGACGGGGCAGGCTCGACCGTGGTCGAGTTCGAGGGCAACCGGATCGACTTCGGCAATGTCCGCCGCATGAGCCTCAAGGAGGCCGTCATCGAGTATTGGAAGGACGGTGAGCGCCCGACCATGGAGCAACTCAACGACCCTGAGTGGCTCAAGTGGCATTCGACCAAGGGCTCAGCGGGAGAGGCCGTGGCCGATCTGTTCGAGCGCTATGCCGAGGCCGAGCTGATCCAGCCCACCATCATTTACGATTTCCCGGTGGAGACTTCTCCGCTCTCCAAGAGCAAACCGGAGGATCCCAGCCTGGTCGAGCGCTTTGAGATTTACGCCGCCGGCATGGAGATCGCCAACGCCTACACCGAGCTGAACGATCCCCAGGAACAGCGCCGCCGCTTCGAGATGCAGCTTCGCATGCGCGAGAAGGGCGATGAGGAAGCTCACCAGATGGACGAGGACTTCCTCCGCGCGTTGTGCTACGGCATGCCGCCCACCGCGGGCGAGGGCATCGGCATCGACCGGCTGACCATGCTGCTGACCGGGTCCCGCTCCATTCGCGACGTAATCCTGTTCCCCCTACTGCGTCCGGAGGGGCCGATCGGTCTCGCCGACCGCCTGAGGGCCCTCGATGAAGGCTAGTCCGGTAAAGAGCCGGTTCGAGTTCTTCGTCGCCCTGCGGTACCTCAGGGCGAAGCGCAAGCAGGCCGTGATCTCCCTCATCACCGTGATCTCGATCGCCGGGGTGGCGGCCGGCGTCATGGCCCTGGTGATCGCGCTGGCTGTGAACAACGGCTTCCGCAACACCCTGCAACGCAATCTGCTGGGTGCCACGGCGCACGTCACCATCCTGGAGAAGGAACCCGGCTACGGCATCAAGGACTGGCGGGAGCTAGCCGAGAAGCTCCGGGGCCTTCCCCACGTCGCGTCCGCCTCCCCCAGCCTTTATGGCTCGGTCTACCTGGTCGCCCCCCTGCAATCGGAAGGCGCGGTGCTGAAGGGTATCCAGGTAGACTCAGAGATCGATTCAGGAGGGCTTGGGCGCGCGATGAAGGAGGGGTCGCTCTCGGCGTTGAGGGGTGGAGGCCGCCCGGCCGGCATGGTCCTCGGGTCGCGTTTGGCCGCGCGAACCGGGCTCCCCTACAAGAGCGTGGCGAAGGTGATCAGCCCGCAGGGGGAGCTGACGCCGTTCGGCGCCGCCCCTTCCACCGAGCGCCTGCGCGTGGTGGGCACTTTCGAGACCGGCTTCTACGACCTGGATTCGGCATGGGCTTTCACTTCGCTGGAAACCGCCCAGAGGATCTTCGGCTTGGAGGACGTGGTCAATGCCATCGAGCTGCGGATCGACAACCTCGACCTGGCGCAGGAGGTGGCCCGCTCCGCCGAGCGCGTGGCCGGCCCCAGGCTCGCCGCCACGAGCTGGATGGAGCAGAACCGGCAGATCTTCAACGCGCTCCGCATGGAGAAGGCCGTTACGATCATCACCATCGGGCTCATAGAGCTGGTGGGAGCGCTTAACATACTGGTAGCGCTCATCATGATGGTGATGGAGAAGTATCGGGACATCGCCGTCTTGATGTCGATGGGGGCGCGCCGCGAGCAGATCCGCCGTATCTTCATCTACCAGGGGCTGATCATCGGCTCGGTCGGCACGGTCCTCGGCCTCGCCGCCGGCTACACGCTCTGCTACCTGGCGGACCGCTTCCGCTGGCTGCGCTTGGATGAGAGCGTTTACTCGCTCAGCTTCGTGCCCTTCGAGCCGCGCTGGGTGGACGGCATCTGGATCGCCGCCGCCGCCATCCTGGTCAGCTACCTTGCCACGCTCTACCCTTCCCGCAGCGCCACCCGCGTCTCCCCCGCCGAAGCGCTGAGGTACGAGTGAACTCTGTACAAATCCTAATCCTTGTGATATAGTCTCTTAATCGGTTAAGGGCAGTTAAGGTGAGTCTCCCGAATGGGAGAACGGGGATATTCGCAGAGTGTGCGGAATCGCAGGCTTCACACACACATGTGGGGCGGATGACGGCGCTTCCATCCGCCGCGCCGTCAGCCTGATGCGGCACCGCGGTCCTGACCAGCAGGGGGTTTACGAGTCGCCGGTCATCTCGCTCGGCGCCGTCCGCCTGAAGATCATCGACCTCGAAGCCGGCGATCAGCCCATGTTCAGCGACGACCGGGACACGGTCATCGTGTTCAACGGCGAGATCTACAATTGCGCCGAACTGCGGGCTGAACTGGAGGAGCGCGGCCGGCGTTTTCGTTCCCGCTGCGACACCGAAGTCGTGCTCCGCGCTTACCAGGAATGGGGGCGCGAGTGCCTGCCCCGTCTGCGCGGGATGTTCGCCCTGGCGATCTGGAAGGAATCCGAGAAGCGGTTGCTCCTGGCCCGGGACCGGATGGGGATCAAGCCGCTCTACTTCCTGCGGCAGGGTGACGAGCTCTACTTCGGTTCGGAATTGAAGACCATCCTGGCGCATCCCCAAGTGGCGCGCCGAATCGACCCCATTGGATTGCACTACTACCTGGGCCTGAACTATGTTCCGGGCCCATACACTCTGGTGGACGGGATCGAGAAGCTCCAGCCCGGCCGCTGGCTGGAGTGGCGCGACGGCTGGACGGAAAGCGGCGAATACTGGCGGCTGGACATCCGCCCGCAGGCGCGCTGGACGTTGGAGGACGCCAGAGAGGAACTGGACAGCCTCCTCAAGAGCGCCGTCCGCGAGCACCTGGTTTCCGACGTGCCCCTGGGGGTCTGGTCCAGCGGCGGCCTCGATTCCTCGACCATCCTGCACTACGCAGCCGGGGCCTCGCCGAACCGCCTGAAGACGTTCTCCGTCTCTTTCCGGGGCCGCAGTTTCGACGAGAGCCGCTACTTCCGTCTGGTCTCCTCCGTTTACGGAACCGAGCACCACGAGTTCGACCTCAGCCCGGAGATCGAGCTTTCGAGCGCCATCGAGAGTCTGGCCTGGCACTCCGATGAACCGAGCGCGGACGCCGGGGCGCTGCCCGTGTGGTTCCTCTCCAGGATGTGCCGGCAGCACGTGACGGTCGCTCTGAGCGGTGAGGGCGCCGACGAACTGTTCGGGGGATACGTCACCTACCTAGCCGACCGCCTCGCCGGGCGCCTTCGTAGGGTGCCCCTCGCCGCCCGCAGGCTGGCCCTGGCGGCCCTCAACCGATGGCCGGTATCCGACGAGAAGATCAGCTTCGAGTACAAACTCAAGAGGTTTCTGGCGGGCTCCCTGCTCGATCCGGACGAGGCGCACCTGTTTTGGAACGGCACCTTCAGCGACGGCGAGCAGCGCGGCCTGTCCCTGCGCAACGGTCACGGGTCGCTGGCAATCCCCTTCCAATCCCCCTTCAGGCCGCCGGAGGAGGCCGGCCTGCTCAACCGCTACCTCTGGTACGACCAGCGCTTCTACCTGCCCGACGACATCCTCAACAAGTGCGACCGCATGAGCATGGCGCACTCGCTGGAAGTACGGCCGCCCTTCCTCGATCACCGCATTGTCGAATTCGCCGCATCCCTGCCGCTGGATCTCAAGATCCGCGGCGGCACGCTGAAGTACGTCCTCCGGGCGCTCATGAGGGGCAAACTGCCGGCCCCTGTGATCCGCCGCAAGAAGGAAGGCTTCGACATCCCCATCCATGATTGGCTCCGCGGCCCTCTTCGCCCGCTGCTTCTCGATACACTGACAGAGGACGCGGTCGGACGGAGCGGGTTGTTCCGTCCCGGGCGCGTGCGCTCGCTCGTCGAGGCACACCTCGACCGGCGCGCGAATCTCGGATATCACCTATGGGGATTGCTGATCCTGTTCCTCTGGCTGAGGACCTGGCGAATCGACACCGCGCCGCTCGCGGTTCCGGAGCGGGTGGCGAACAGCGCTTCGGCCTGATTGTAGTCCTGGTTGCCGCCGCCATCTTTCTGGGATCGATCGTCAGCCCGCCCTCGCTCATGGACGATGTGGACGCCGTGCAGGCCCAGATCGCCCGCAACATGCTGGAGTCGGGCGATTGGGTGACGGCCCGTCTCAACGGCGTCGCTTACCTGGAGAAAGCCCCCCTCAAGTACTGGCTCATCGCGGTCTCCTACATAATCTTCGGCGTTCACGATTGGGCGGCGAGAATCCCGATTGCGCTGTCGGCGATCCTGCTGTGCTGGGTGACGGCGCACATGGGCGCGTGGGCTCTCTCTGCGAGGGCAGGGCTGGTGGCCGGCCTGTCGCTCGCCACCTGTGTCGGGCTTTTCCTGTTCACACGAATCCTCATACCCGATGTCATGCTTACGCTGGCCGTCGCTACGGCGCTTTGGAGCTTCCTCAGGGCGCTGGACGAATCCGAGACCCGGCCGGCGCTTTGGGCCCTGCTGATGGCGGCCTCCATCGGCGCCGGACTGCTGCTGAAGGGCCTGATCGGCGCCGTGTTTCCGGTCGCCGCGGGCGGCGTCTATCTGCTCGTCACCCGGCAGTTGTTCTTGCGGCGCACGTGGCGGCGCTTGCACCCCTTCGCGGGGATCCTGGTCATCCTGATCATAGCCGCGCCGTGGCACGTTCTGGCCACGCTCGCCAACCCGCCCTACTTCGACTTCACCATGCGCAGCGAGCGCGGCGCGTACCACGGCTTCTTCTGGTTCTACTTCCTGAACGAGCACCTGTTCCGTTTCCTGAACATGCGCTATCCGCGGGACTACAACACGGTGCCGCGCCTGTGGTTCTGGCTTCTCCACCTGGTATGGCTCCTGCCCTGGAGCGTTTTTCTGCCCGCCGCCGCACGGCTCGGCTACCGGCCGGTGGACCGGGCGGGCCGGACGCGCCTTCTGGCGCTGTGCTGGACGGGATGCGTCCTCCTGTTCTTCACTTTCTCGACCACGCAGGAGTACTACTCGATGCCCTGCTATCCTGCGCTGGCCCTGCTGATCGGCTCGGCGGTGGCGGGTGGCGGCGCGTGGATCCGGGGAGGCCTGAGGGCGGCCTCGGTGATCGCGGCGTGCGCGGCGGCGGCGGCCGGCACTCTGCTGCTGTTGGTGTGGAACACTCCAGCGCCCGGCGACATCTCCGTGGCGCTGACCCAGAATCCGGAAGTCTACACGCTCTCGCTCGGCCACATGCGCGACCTCACCCTGCGCTCCTTCGCCTACCTCAAGAGCCCGCTGGCGCTGGCGGGCGTTGCGTTTCTCGTGGGAGCCGCGGGCGCCTGGCGGCTGAAGGGGCTCCGCGCCGCGGCGGCGCTGGCGGTCATGATGATCCTGTTCGACCATGCGGCCCGGCTGGCGCTGGTCGCGTTCGATCCCTATCTGTCGAGCCGCCCCCTGGCCGAGGCGCTCCTGCGCGCGCCCGAAGGCAACTTGATCGTGGATGACCAGTACTACACGTTCTCCTCGGTCATCTTCTACACCAACCGGCGCGCCCTGCTGTTGAACGGGCGCGTGAACAATCTCGAGTACGGCTCCTACGCGCCCGGCGCGCCCCAGGTATTCATTGACGACGCCCAGTTCCGCGAGCTTTGGGCCCAGGACCAGCGCTGGCACCTGCTGGCCGACCGCACGGCGCTGCCCCGGCTGGAGCGGCTCGTAGGCGACGCAGCGCTCCACCGCATCGCGTCGGCGGGCGGCAAGCACCTCCTATCGAACCAGTGAAACCCCATGCGAATCGCGATTGACGGCACGCCCCTGCTTTTGCGCAGCGCCGGCGTCAAGACCTACGTCTACAACTGGTTCCGCAGCATGAGGAAAGCCGCCGACGGTGACGAGGTGGTTGTCTGGCCATACCTGTCGCCGGGAGACAGCTATTCGCACGAGACATCGCTGGTGAGCCGGCCGGCGACCTACGCCCGGCTGGCCCTGCTGCACGCGGCCAACGCCTCGCCGCTTCCGCTGCTCAATTGGGTGGGACCGCGCGCCGACGTGTTTCATGCGTCCCAGCAGTTGATGAGGCCGCCCCGCTCGGGCCGCGTGACCGCCACGCTCTACGACATGACCTGCTGGCTGGTGCCGGAGACGCACTCGGCGCGCAACGTCTGGGGAGCGAAGCTTTTCGCGGAGCGTGTGACCAAGCGGGCGGACGGGCTCATCGCAATTTCCGAGAGCACGCGGCAGGACGCCGTGCGCATCCTGGGACTCGATCCGGACAGGATCGCTGTGATCTACCCCGGCGTCGCGGAGGCTTTCTTTGGGGCGAAGCCGTCAGGCTCCCGGCCGTACATTCTCTTTGTGGGCACGATCGAGCCGCGCAAGAACGTCGATACCCTGCTCGACGCCTATGCGCAGCTCTCTCCATCCCTTCGCGGGGAGTTCGAGCTTGTGGTCGCCGGCCCGGCGGGGTGGGGCGACCCCGCGACGCTTCGCCGCCTGCAAGCGGGCGAGGCCGGCGTGCGCTACCTGGGCTACGTCCCCGAGGAGGACCTGCCGGGCCTGACCGCAGGGGCCACGGTCTTCGTCTACCCTTCTCTCTACGAGGGCTTCGGGCTCCCCTTGGCCCAGGCCATGGCCGCCGGGGTGCCCGCGATCACCTCGAACGTGTCGTCGATGCCCGAGGTGGCCGGCGATGCGGCGCTGCTGGTGGACCCGAGGAGTCCGGCCGAGCTTGCCGCCGCGCTCAAGCGGCTGCTGACGAGCCCGGATCTTCGTGCGACACTGGCGAGCAACGGCCTGACCCTCTCCCGCCGCTACACCTGGGAGAACTCGGCCCGCCAGTCGCTCGACTTCTTCCGCCGAATCGTGTAGGGGCCGGGCATGACCGGCGCCTACAGAATCGATATGGCAGTCGGCGCGACTGGAACCGTCATCGGGGCCGTGGCGGGCGGCAGGGGGAACGATCGACGCTCCTCAAGGCGACGCGGGCACGACTTCATTGCGCCGCGTCATCGGCGACCGGCAGGACGACAGGATGGCGGTTTGGTCTATACTGGACGGGGTTCGGAAGCCCGACTGGAAATTGCGGCATGTGCGTCAACCCCAAGGGTGAGCCCCGCCGCTGGGACGGATGCCAGTTGCTCTCCTCGATAAGGACCGAGATGAAAACCAACCAGGAATTGTCTAGACGCGCGTTTATGGCCTCTGTTCCCCTCCTGCCGGCTGCCGTCGCGGCCGCTTCGGAGAAGGCGCCCGCGCCGTACGGGCCCCTGCCCACCGAGCGGCAACTGCGCTGGCACGAGTTGGACGTTTATGCTTTCATCCACTTCAGCCCGAACACCTTCACCGACAAGGAGTGGGGCTACGGCGACGAAGACCCCGCGATCTTCAATCCCGCGGCCTTCGACGCCGATGCCATGGCCGCGGCGCTGAAGGCCGGCGGCATGGCCGGCGCCATCCTCACCGCCAAGCATCATGACGGCTTTTGTCTCTGGCCGACGAAGACCACCGAGCATTCGATAAGCAAGAGTCCGTGGAAGGGTGGCAAGGGGGACATCGTCGGGGAACTGGCGGCGGCTATGCGGCGGGCCGGCATGAAGTTTGGAGTTTATCTGTCTCCCTGGGACCGCAACAGCGCCTTGTACGGCAAACCCGAATACGTCACCATGTACCGGGAGCAGTTGCGCGAGTTGCTGACGCAATACGGGCCGATCTTCGAGGTGTGGCACGACGGAGCCAACGGCGGGAGCGGATACTACGGAGGCGCCAAAGAGACCCGGAGGATTGACCGGACGACCTACTACGGCTGGGAGCAGACCTGGGAGCTGGAGCGTTCGCTTCAGCCGGATGCCATCATCTGGTGCGAAATCGGTCCGGACATACGCTGGCCGGGCAACGAATCGGGCCATGTGAACGACACCTGCTGGGCGACCTACATTCCGCGCGGCCGGAACGGCGGGCCGCCGGCGCCCGGCGCCTCAATGGCGCATCTGGAGGCGGCCACGGGACACCGCGATGGAAAACAGTGGCTGCCGCCCGAATGCAATACCTCCATCCGCCCCGGCTGGTTCTGGCACGAGAAGGAGAACTCGAGCGTCAAGACGCCGGCGCAACTGATGGACCTGTACTACCGTTCGGTAGGACGGGGGGGTTGTTTTCTTTTGAATCTGCCTCCAGACCGCCGAGGGCTCATCCATGAAAACGATGCGGCGTCGGTGCGGGGGTTCAACGCCATGATCCAGGGCACGTTCAAGCAGAACCTCGCGGCAGCCGCGAAGGTGGCCGCTTCCAATGTGCGGGCCAAAGACGCGAAGGCGTTCGGTCCGCGAAACCTTCTGGACGGCGGCCGGTACACGTACTGGGCCACCGACGATTCGGTGACAACCCCGGAGGTCACCTTCGACCTGGGCAAGGGGGTGAAGTTCAACGTGGTCCGGCTGCGCGAGAACATCAAGCTCGGCCAACGGATCGACTCGGTCGCCCTGGACCAGTGGAAAGATGGCACTTGGACTCAATTCGCAGAGGCGACGAGCATCGGGGCGTGCCGCCTGATCCGCTTGAAGGAAGACGTCACCACCAACCGCCTGCGCCTGCGGATCACCAAGGCCGCGGCCTGCCCGGCACTGTCGGACTTCGGCCTCTTCCTCGAAGCGGAGGCGCCCGCCTGAGTGTGTCCGAGAGTATGCTACCGGCCGACGGCGTGTTGGAGCGGCCAGGGCCGCCCATCGCCGGTGTGCGGCCCACCTCTACAGCAGATCCGCTGAGCTGAAAAAGAAGCGCAGTTCGACTTCCGCGGCCGCCGGGGCGGCTTGCAGCGGCAGACGGCGGCGGCAGTCATTGGGTTGGCAGTGCTACGACCATGCTGTCCTCCCGGTATTCGCCTTTCGGAAACACCAGCCGCACAGTGTCTGGGGAATCGGCTTCGATCCTGTCGATGGGGGTGATGTGTTCACCCATCTTCGGGAAGTACACCGTCTGGTATTGAGGATTCTCGAGGCCGCGCGAAAGGTCCACGAGCACCAGATACTCACGGGCGCCGAGATTCCCCATGCCCGGCAACTGCTCCAGGCAGCGGAACACGAGCTTCTTTGAGGGCAGCAAGGAGAAGGTTCTTGCGTCGACGGAGCGGCCGGCCTTGTCACTTTCACGGACAATCTGATAGGAACGCTGGCGGGCGTTGGATTCGGGGAAGATGGGGAAACCAACGTTCACCAGGTAATTGCTGCCTTTGCCAATGGGCACGGGAAGCGTCTGTCCAGGCTCTTTCTCCAGCCGGTTCTCCTCGGGGGACTTTGTCAAGTCGTAGATCAGAAGCACCTCCTCCGGCACGTCCGACCCTTGCGCCTCACCGTGGTAGAACTCCTTGAAGGCGATCCAATCCTCACTGACGCGGCGCGGTTGGTAACAGTAGAACCAATCGACCTTGGTACGTCGTATGAGGTCGAACACCTCAACCACGTCCGGCCGGACCCCGATGCCAAGCAGCACGAGCGTGCTTCTCCAAACGAAAGCTTCATTGATTCTGCTTGACTTCACGAAATCCGACAGCTCGATCCGGTGTGATTCGGACAAGTCAAGAAGGGAAACAGTGAGCAGATTGACTCCCTCCCTTACCGGAGTCACCGTAAGCCCTTCGATTTTCCAAGCCGCCCCCCCGCTTGATGCGGCCACTGCTTGACCGGCAATAAGAGGTACAGCTGCGAGAGCGAGAAGCCAGTGTCTTTTCATAGGTGTCGCCTCTCAATACAGTCTGATTGTCACCGCGTCGGGCAACGATGTGATCCCACTGCAAGCTGTGCTCGTTGTGTAATGATCCAGGTGGGTCACATCTCGGCAGCAGGCCGGGCAGCGATCCGTGACGGTCTTCACACCCACTCCGTGAACGTACACCTGGGTACCCGAAGAGTAGAGCTCCGACTGATAGCACGCCGCGACGGTTGAGTTACTCACTGGACCCAAAGTGCCGGTGATGGTTTGGTTTCTCCGGGCGGTCGGGTAGTCCCTGGGTGAACAGTATGCCTCACGCAGTACATCCCCGTAACTGATCGAATGGCCGCTACCGGTCCCGGAATCCTCATCCAAAACCCGGAAGATGAAATCGCTCTTCATGGTCGCTGCCGGGGTGGTGACGCAGGAGTTGTTGTAGACCCTAACGGCGCTTTGCGCGCCGGTACAACTGCTCTCGGCCGGCGAATTGTATCGGGTATGGTGGTACGTTCCCAGCACCTTGAAATGGTACGACCGCGTCCCCTCCGGAGCGCCCTCTACTGCCCATGTCGCCTTCACCTGCGTGAACTCGGCAACTGGCAGATTAGGGATGTCGAAACTGATGTAGTGGGTGCCGGCGGACTTGCTCCCCTGATAAACCGTGTGGGTCGTCCCGCCAAGCACCTGCACCGTCAAGGTTCCGGAGACTCCCACTGGAGCAAGCACCACGGTGATGCGATCGTCGGGAATGCTCGCAGAGGTGACCTGAACTGTCGGTGGCGGCGCCGTCACGTTGAACGTGGCCGGCGCGGTGGTTCCGAACAGTGTGGTCACCGTCAGGTTCCGCGTCCCTGGAGTCGCGTTGGACGCGATGGTATAGGCGATGTTGATCTGGTAGGGGTCCTCAGGGTTCAGATAGGCGTAGGTGAAGGACACACCAGAAGGCGAGATGCCGACGCCGCCGGAGGCCCCCCACCACGGCATCAAATCCGCTCCGTAAATCTCGATGTACCCCGAGGAACCTTGCATCGTCGAGCCAATCACGTTAATGCCGCCCATCACAGGAGGATAGGCACGGCCCTCAAGCCAGGTGCTGGCTCCCAGATAATCCTCATAGTACTCCAACACGAAGTTCATCGTGGGGTAACCGTAGTCTGAGCCTTCTTCCGGCTGGGGCGCCGGCATCAAGCTGTAGCCGTACACATCCTCGTACCAGATCTCAGATTCGATGTATTCGTAGTAGTAGGCGCGAACGTAGTGGTCTGATTCCCCCAGGTACGTCGAGTACAGGGTCAGCGACAGAGTCCAGCCTGCGTTAGCGCAGCTGTCACCCACCGAACTGCCCGAGCGGATTATACTGCCGTTCCGGCGAAGCCAGCCATGCACCACCGCGTCGTAATACAGGGCTGAGGCATAATCCAACTCCGTGTAGGAATACGAGGAGACCTGGGTCGAAGTGAAAGCCAAAGTCGTCTGCCCGTAGACGTACGCCGCTCGAGCCCTTTCCGCGCTCATGACCAAGAAGCATATAAGGATGGCCGTCGCCGCCGCCAGGCGCCTCATTTTCCCGCACCCCCTTCCGCCCGAGACGGCAAGGAGCGGAACCCACTGGAATACCGGGCTTTGACAAAAGCATCGACCTTGCCGAAGGACTCAGCCCCCAGACTGGCTGCGAGCTCGTCAATGTGCCGCTGGGTGATCTCGTCGCGTTCCTGCTGCATCCTGGCCAGTTCCGGCGGCAGGGAGGGTAACTCTGCCCGTGAGGCCAGCTTTCCACCTGGCGTTCTCGCCCGGATCTTCTGTATCAACGCTTTGGCTTCCGCGTCTTTTTCCTGCAATTGTGCAACGCATGATGCCGCGACAGTCCTGAGAGCGCGGGCCTCATTCTCTGACAGCCCGATCTTGCTCCTGTAATATGCGCGCAATTCCGACCCGCTGCGCCCTTGCGCTTCTTCCTGCGTGGCCGCAAGGTCCAAGTGAGCTATGTTGTGGAAGAAGGCGCGGTAGACGACGGCTGCCGGCGCCTCTTGCGCGCCACCCGCCGCGTGGCAAACGGCAACCGCAATCATGGTCACCAGGAGAACCCGCCAGCATGGCGCCATTGCTTGCCAAGTCATGGCCCCATGCTGCCACAGGATTGCGCTGCTCCCCCCCCCCCGAAGATTCTGTAGTACTCCTCCTCCGAGGGATACAATTCCGGCTTGAACGGGTATTCCGCCGGCAGGGGCGCGGGCCGTCGCTACAGCAGATCCGCTGAGCTGAAGAAGAAGCGTAACTCGACTTCCGCCGTGGCCGGGGCGTCGGAGCCGTGGATGGCGTTGCGCTCGATGTTGGCGGCGAACCGCTTGCGGATGGTGCCTTCGGCCGCGTTGGCCGGATTGGTCGCGCCCATCACCTCCCGGAGCTTGGCAATCGCGTCTTCGCGCTCCAGCGCGAGCACGATCACCGGGCCTTCGGTCATAAACGCCACCAGGCTTTCGTAAAACGGCTTGCCGCGGTGCACGGCGTAGAACTCCTGCGCCTGTTCCCGCCTCATGCGCAACATGCGGGCGCCGAGCAATTTGAAGCCCGCCGCCTCGATCATGGCCAGGATCTGGCCGGCGTGGCCCGCGGCCACTGCGTCTGGTTTAATGATGGAAAAAGTCCGTTCGATCATGTCTGTAGTGCTTGCTTTACCTTCTCGCCGATCTCGGCCGGGGTCATGCAGACGGTGATGCCGGCCTCGCGCATGGCCCGCATCTTGTCCTCGGCCTTGCCCGACCCGCCGGAAATGATCGCGCCCGCGTGTCCCATGCGCCTTCCCGGAGGAGCGGTCTGGCCGGCCACGAAACCGACAACCGGCTTTTTCACGTGTTCGCGGATGTAGGCCGCAGCGGCCTCTTCCGCCGTGCCCCCGATCTCACCGATCATGACGATGGCATCCGTCTCGGGATCTTCATTGAACAGCTTCACGGCGTCGATGAAGTTGGTGCCGATGATGGGATCTCCACCGATCCCGATGCACGTGGATTGCCCGATGCCGAGCCGCGTCAGTTGATCCACCGCCTCGTAGGTCAGGGTGCCCGAGCGCGAAACGACTCCCACCCCGCCGGGCTTGTGGATGTGGCCCGGCATAATGCCGATCTTGCACTTGCCCGGCGAAATGATGCCGGGGCAGTTGGGGCCGATCAGGCGGGTGCGGCGCGACTTTAGGAACCTCCAGGCGTTCACCATGTCGAGCGCGGGAATCCCTTCCGTGATGCAAACAACGACTTCGAGTCCCGCGTCGGCGGCCTCCATGATGGTGTCGGCGGCGAATGCCGGAGGCACGAAGATGGCCGAAGCGTTGGCGCCGGTAGCTTTCACGGCGTCGTAGACCGTGTTGAAGACGGGCAGGTCCAGGTGGGTCATCCCGCCCTTGCCGGGGACCACGCCGCCCACGATCTTGGTGCCGTAGGCGATGCACTGCTGGGCGTGGAAGGTGGCCTCGCGGCCCGTAAGACCCTGGATCAGGACACGCGTGTTTTCGTTCACCAGAATGCTCATCGCGCCAGCCCCACGACTTTCTCGGCGGCGTCCCGCATGCCGTCGGCCACGGTGAAGTTCAGTCCGGATTCGGCCAGGATTCTGCGGCCCTCTTCCACGTTGGTCCCCTCCATGCGCACCACGATGGGAACCTGCACGTTCAACTGCTGCGCCGCGGCGACCACGCCCGTGGCCAGCACATCGCAGCGCAGGATGCCTCCAAAAATGTTGATGAGCACGGCCTTCACGTTCTTGTCGGAAAGCAGGATGCGAAAGGCGTTCTGAATCTGCTCGGCGCTGGCGCCCCCGCCCACATCGAGGAAATTGGCTGGACTGCCACCGGCGTACTTGATGATGTCCATGGTTGCCATGGCCAGCCCCGCGCCATTGACCATGCAGCCGACCGTGCCGTCGAGCTTGATGTAGTTCAACCCGAAACGCGAGGCGTCGACTTCAAGGGGATCCTCTTCGTTCAGGTCGCGAAACTCCAGAAGATCCTTGTGCCGGTAAAGGGCGTTGTCGTCCAGGTTGATCTTTGCATCCAGGGCGTAGACCTTGCCGTCTTTGGTAAGGATGAACGGGTTGATTTCGGCCAGGGAGGCGTCCACTCCCTCGTAAGCCTTCGCCAGCGCCATCATCGCGGATGCCGCCGCCGGGGCGCTGGCGGGTGGAATGCCGATGCGATAGGCCAGCTTGCGGGCCTGATACGGAGCCAGGCCCGCCCCCGGCTCGATCGGTTCCTTGATGATCTTCTCCGGGCTCTTGGCGGCGACTTCCTCGATGTCGACTCCGCCGGCAGCCGAAGCCATGAAGACAGTCTTACCCTGGGCGCGGTCAAGGACGATGCCGAGGTACAACTCCCGCTCAATGGGCAGCGTTTCCTCGATGAGGACGCGCTGAACGATCCGCCCCTCCGGACCGGTCTGGTGGGTGACCAGCGTCATGCCGAGCATCTTCTTGGCGATGTCGGCTGCTTCCGCCGTGTTCCTGGCGACTTTGACGCCGCCGCCCTTGCCCCTGCCGCCGGCGTGGATCTGCGCCTTCACGACCACGCTCCCGCCGATCCTCTTGGCGGCAGCGTCAGCTTCCTCGGGTGAGTAAGCCACCTCGCCCCGAGGTACGGGGACGCCGTAGCGCGCCAAAATCCCTTTGGCTTGATACTCGTGGATTTTCATAGGATTATGCCTATGTTAGGATCTGAGAAAAGCTGAAACAGCCACTATAGCATGACGCTCCTTCCCTTCCTCGAAGCTGTAATCGAAAGACGCAACCTTGATGCAAGCCAGGCCCGGGAGGCGATGCTGTGCATCCTCGAAGGGGCGGCCTCGGCCGCGCAGATCGCGTCATTCCTGGTCGCGCTGCGTATGAAGGGGGAGACGGTTGAGGAAGTCACCGGCTTCGCGCGGGCCATGCGGGAGAAGGCTCAACGCGTCGATCCAGGCAATGGGGGCGAACCACTGGTGGACACCTGCGGCACAGGGGGGGATGGCGCTGGAACGTTCAACATCTCCACGATCGCCGCCTTCGTGGTGGCGGGCGCGGGCGTGCGCGTGGCCAAGCACGGAAACCGTTCCATTTCCAGCCGCTGTGGGAGCGCAGACCTCATGGAGGCGCTCGGCGCCCGGGTGGCGCTTTCGCCGGACGAAATGGGCCGGTCGATTCGTGAAGTGGGGATCGGTTTCCTGTTCGCCCCTGCCATCCACACGGCGACTAAGCACGCGCAGCCTGCCCGCCTGGAGCTGAAGACGCGGACCGTGTTCAATCTCCTGGGCCCGCTGACCAATCCCGCCGGTGCGAGCGCGCAGTTGGTGGGTGCGCCGAGCCCGGAGGCGGCGGCTCTGATGGCGGAGACCCTGGCCGCGCTGGGCCTCGGAGCGGGCTTCGTGGTTCACGGTTCGGACGGCCTGGATGAGATCACGACCACGGGTGTGACACTGGCCTTCGAGATCAGGAACGGAGCGGTCACGCGCCAGAATCTGACTCCGGAGGAGTTCGGTGTGCGGCGATGTACGATCGAGGACCTCCGCGGAGGAGACAGGGAAGCCAATCTCGGAATCGCCCTGTCCGTGCTTGGCGGCGCCAAGGGCCCGAAGCGTGATATCGTGCTGGTGAATGCCGCGGCCGCACTGGTGGCGGCCGGTCAAGCCCGCAGTTTCGCCGAAGGGATGGTTGTGGCTGCCGCGTCGATCGACTCGGGCGCGGCGTTGGGGAAAGCGTATCAGCTTGCGAGATTCACGCAACAGGCCAGACAGCCTACCTGAGCGCCTTCCAGAAGAGCGCCGCCGCGCCGGCAAGGAAGCCGGCCAGGGCCTGGTACTCCCGGTTGTGCCGGTAGAGGCGCCAGTCGAATCTCTCCACCCCAGGCAAACGGCGGCCGCGGGGCAGGAGCATTGGCACCCGCGCGGCATACTCGTCAAAATCCGCGAATAGCTGGCGAAGGTACTGCTCTTCCAGTTCGATCGCCGGCAGGTAAACGAGCAGAAAAAACACCCCGAAAAGGACGGCCAGCGAGACCCGCTGCGACGCAACCACCAGACCGGCTGCCGTGAGCAGTGTCCCCACGTACAGAGGATTTCTGATCCAGGCGTAAGGCCCGCTCGTCGTGAGCCGTTGGTTCTTCGCCAGGTGTCCCGCCGCCCAACCCCGCAGCCAAAGGCCCAGCACCGACACCGGGAGGCCGTAAGCAAGCGACGACGCCGTGGGCCGGGAGAGCCACAGGAAGGCCGCCACCAGCAGGAAGCCGCCCGGCACGCGCAGCCGGGCGACCAGATCGGCGTAGGGCTTCGGAAACCAGTGGCGGCGGGTCATGCGGTGGAGTTGGCGCGCCGGCCCCGGCCGGCGATCATGCTCTGTAGGATCTCGAACACCTGTTCGGGCGGAATTGCACGCATGGCGGGGTCGATTTCCAGGCTTCGCTTGTAACTGGTGACTGCGTGGTCCTCGCGCAAGACCACAAACGATTCTCCGTACGGGCCGTTCCGGGCCGGATCGGTGGGCCCGTAGATAGCCACTCCCGGCTTGCCGAGGGCGGCGGCCAGGTGCGTCGGCCCGCTGTCGATTCCCACCACCGCGCGCGCCCGGCGCGTGGCGTGGATGAGCCCCGGGACGCCGGACACGTGGGCCACAGCATCCGCGACGCCGGCAAGCAAGTCCGCCGCCTGCGGGGGTCCGTTCAGAACCAGCGGTACACCCAACCTCGATCGCAAGAGCCTAGCTACGAACGAGTAGTGCTCGAGCGGCCACTGCTTCCCGGGCCAGCCCGCCAGGGGGCTGGCGAGCACGAAGTCGCCTTCCGGCAACTTTCCTTCCGGAGCACCCTCGGGCAGCGGGAAGGCGGAGAGGATTGCGGACGCCCCCGCCGCAGCGGCCAGTTCCAGGTTGCGGTCCACCACGTGCGCCGACTGCGCCCGGACCCGGTTGGAGTAGAACAGCGCAGCCAGGCGCTCCCTCACCTGAGACTGATGGAACCCGTAAATGCGCTCCGGTCGGGCTGCCGAGGCGACCAGGGCGGACTTAAGCAGCCCTTGGAAGTCCACGGCGAACTGGTACCGGCGTGAGCGAAGCTGCCGCCAAGCGCTCTTGAGCCCCGAGAGAGCCCGGCGGTCAAAAGGAATGATCTCGTCAACAAAGGGATTGCCTTCCAGAAGACCCGCCCACTTGGGATCGATCACCCAGCAGACACAAGAGCCCGGCAGACTGTGCTTCAGGGTGGCGACGGCGGGCAGCGCGTGAATCACGTCGCCCATGGAACCCATCCGGACGACGAGTACGCCCGGTGCGCCGCTAGACTGCGTTCTGCCTGCTCTGTACATGCTGGATCAGATCCTGGGCAATTCTCCGGTCATCAGCTTCGGCGTTTACAGCTTCCGCCGGAGCAAGCCCGGCGAGCAGCTCCTCGACGGGCGTGTCCCCCGGAAGCACCACGTAATCCACGGAGGCTAGCGCAGCCACCAGCTCTGCGCGCGCCCTGGCAGCCAGAATGGGCCGCCCGGGATCGGTCAGGAGCACCATCATGGCCGCGGCACCGTCCGAGAGGCCCGAGATCCTCCGGGCGTGGGCCGCGAGCACGGGATCAAAGTGGCCGACGACCACCTTCAGCCGCCCGGCTTCAGACCGCAGCCGCCGCGCCACCTCCAGCGCGCCGGCAGGGTCCAGGATTTTGGTTCGTGTATCCAAGCGGCCGCCCCGTAACCCTCTATTTCAGCAGTTCCAGTGCCTCTGCCGCCACGCGCTCGGCCGGGACGCGAGTCATGCAGCGGTGATCGATCGGACACTCGCGCAGCAGGCATGGGCTGCAATCGACCGGCTCGCGCACCACGCGCGCCCGCGAGGAAACCGGGCCGGTGCCCACGTCATCGGTCGAGCCGAATACAGCGACCGTCGGCACATCCAGGGCCGCAGCCACGTGCATCGCGCCGGAGTCGTTGGTGAGAAACAGGCGGCAGGCGGCGGCGAGGTCGATGTATTCCCGCAGCGTTGTTTCCCCCGCGAAATTCCTGGCCGCGCAACCCCGCGCCCGCAGGCCTTCCATCACCAGTTCGGCCACCGGCCGCTCATCCTTCGATCCGAAAACAGCTACACTGCCATCCACGGCAGCGGCCACCAGCGCCGCCGCCTCGGCGAACCGCTCCGGAAGCCATCGCTTCGCGCCGCCGTACGCTGCGCCGGGGCTGACCCCGATCACCGGGCCCGAGAGGCCAGCTTCCGCGCAGCGCTGTTCTCCTGCCACACGCGCTTCCCCCGCAGCGTCGAGCCGTATTTCGTTGATCTCCGGCAGCGCTTCGATAATCCCGGCGCGGCGCAGAAGCTCCAGGTAGTAGTAGCGCTCGTGACGAGGGGTTTCGCCTGGGGCGGGCGGGCGCACACGGTCAGTGAGCAGTAAGCCGCGCCCATCGCGATCGTAGCCGATCCGCCTGGGGATGCCGGCCAACCTGCAGATGAGCGCCGAGTCGAAAGAATTGGTGAGCAGGATCGCGCAGTCGAAGCGCCCCGCGCGCAGTCTGCGAGCGGCGCGCCACTTTCCCTTCCAGTCCGAGGCGCCGCGCCGCGCGTTGTAGAGGATGATCTCGCTCGGGAACTTCTCGCGAGCGTAGAGGTCCGCCACCCAGGGCATCGCCTGGACTGCGATGTGGACCCCAGGGAATTGCTCGCTGATGGAGCGCAGCGCGGGCAACGACATCACCGCGTCGCCGAGCCAGTTGGTGGCGCGGACAACGATCCTCGAGAATTCGATCGACGCGGGCAAACCTCCATCCTACAGCGGGCGGCAGGCTGAAGGCTAAAATGGAGGTGGAATCGTGGGCGACTTCTACACACGGGAACAGCTTGTGGCGGCGCGGGCGGGCTGGAAGCGCGCCGGCAAGAGAGTGGTTTTCACCAACGGCTGCTATGACATCCTTCATCCTGGCCACATACGCCTGCTGGAGAAGGCGCGGTCGCTCGGCGATGTTCTCATCCTCGCGCTGAACACCGACGCCAGCGTCCGGCGACTGAAGGGCCCTTCCCGCCCCCTCATCCCGGAGGAGGATCGCGTCACGATGGCCATGGCGCTGGAGGCGGTGGACGCCGTGACGCTCTTCGACGAAGAAACCCCGCGCGAATTGATCGCCGTTGTGCTTCCCGACATTTTGATCAAGGGCGCCGACTGGGCCCACTTCATCGCCGGCCGCGAAGAGGTGGAGGCGGCCGGCGGTAAGGTGCTGGCGCTGCCTTTGGAGCCCGGCTATTCCACGACCGGTATCGTGGAAGAGATCCTCACACGGCAACGAGACACGGACCGGCCTTGACCCATCCCGCGATTCGAGACTTGTTCCAGGAACTGGGGCGGAACCCCTCGTTCCAGGAACTCCTGCGGCGGCTGCAAGCCGGCGGAGCAGAGCCGGTCAGCCTCTCGGGCCTCACCTCCACGGCCAAGGCGCTTTATATCGTGCTCCTTTGGCAGGCAATCCAGCGGCCGCTGCTGGTGGTGGCCGAGGGCTCCGCGCAGGCCGAGGCGCTCTTCGAATCGGTCCAGACCTTCTTCGGCCTGCTCGCGTCGGATCAGAGTCAAAACCGGCCGCAGCTATTGCCGGCCCTGGATGTGCTGCCCAGCCAGCGGCTGTCTCCCCACAACGAGATCTCGGAGGAGCGCGCCGTGGCCCTGTGGCGATTGGCGTCGGAGACGGTACCGGTCACGGTCACCCCCGTCGCCTCCGCCCTTCTGCGCGTTCATGCCGCCGATTTCTACCGGCAGCTCGCATTGACGCTGGCGAGCGGAGACGAGATCCCCTTCGACGACTTGATCGCACATCTGAAGAGCATTGGCTACGAGGCACGGGACCCGGTGGAAATGGTCGGCGAGTTCTCGGTGCGCGGCGGGATTCTGGACGTTTTCTCGCCGGAGTCCCCGCGGCCCGTACGCATCGAGATGCTGGGCGATCTGGTGGAATCGATCCGGCTGTTCGACGTCGCCAGCCAGCGGTCGGTCCTCAAGGTGGACCGCTGCGCACTGCTTCCTCTGCTGGAGCATCCCCGATCTCCCGCCTTGATTGCCCAGCTCCGCGAGATCGTGGGCCGCAAGCGGGCGCCGGGCGAAGAGGAGACGTTCCCGGGATGGGAATTCCTTGTGCCGCTGGCAAGACCTTGGGAGGGCACGCTGGCTTCACTCCTGAACGGGCCGGTCATCGTTTGGGACGAGCCGGAGCGGCTGAGAGCCGCAGCGGACAAGCTTTGGGAGCGGCTGGATCAGGGAGCCGCGTCGCACCCATGCCCCCCCGACAAGCTCTTTCTGCCATGGGAGGAGTGGGAAGAGAGCCTGAACACATGTCAACAAGTGCGATTGTCCGAGATCACGCTGGCCTCGGGTCAACCGGAGTTTCAGGTACGCAGTCGGCCCTCGATGGCGTTTCACGGGAGTCTTCCGGTCGCCATCGCCGAGGTGCGGAACATCGTCGACAAAGGCGGACGGGCGGTCTTCTTCGCCCCTAGCGGCGGCGAGTTGGAGCGTCTGGCCGACGTCTTCCAGGAATATGCTGTCCCGTTCCAGGTCGGGCACGAGCCTTCCGCGGGCGCTTCGGGCTTTCTCGCGCAGCGCGCTTACTTGGCCGGGTCTGTGGCAAGCACGTTTCTGGTCAAGGGGCAGGTTCGCCGCGGAGCGGTGTTCCTCGATCCTCTGGTCGCCCTCTACGGCTCGGAGGACTTGTTCGACGCTTCCGAGTTGGTGGCCCAGCCTGCCGTCAGGCGGCCAGCGGGGGCCTTCACAGCGGACCTGGCGGATCTGAAGCCGGGCGACTACGTGGTTCATGTGCAGCACGGAGTCGGACGCTACCTGGGCTTGCGCGAAATCGCACAGGGCGGCGAGACGGTGGACTATATGTTGCTCGAGTACGCCGGCGAGGCCAAGTTGTACGTGCCTCTCACCCGGATGGACCTTGTGCAGAGATTCCGGGGAGCCGGGGATGGCGGCCCGCCGCTGGACAAGCTCGGCGGCGTCACCTGGGAGAAGACCAAGAAGCGTGTCAAGGCCAGGATGCGCGACATGGCGGAGGAGCTACTCAAGCTCTATGCCGAGCGCAAGGTGGCCGAGGGGATCGCCTTCTCGCGCGACAGCAACTGGCAGCGGGAATTCGAGGACGCCTTCGAGTTCACCGAGACGAAGGACCAGCTCACCGCGGTCCAGGAGGTCAAGCGGGACATGGAGAGCCCGCATCCCATGGACCGCCTGCTGTGCGGGGACGTCGGCTTCGGGAAGACCGAAGTCGCCATGCGCGCCGCCTTCAAGGCCCTGGGGGACGGCCGCCAGGTGGCGGTGCTCGCGCCCACGACCGTTCTCGCGTTCCAGCACTACGAGACGTTCCGCAGGCGCTTCGCTCCCTTCCCGGTGCGCGTGGAAATGCTTAGCCGTTTCGTTCCGCTGAAGGAACGCAAGCAGATCCTGATGGATCTTGCCGAAGGCAAGGTTGACATCCTGATCGGGACTCACCGGCTGCTGTCGAAGGACGTCGCGTTCCGGGACCTCGGTCTGCTGATCGTGGATGAGGAGCAGAGGTTCGGCGTGGGCCACAAGGAGCGGCTCAAGCAGATCCGGAAGAACGTCGACGCGCTCACCATGACCGCGACCCCCATCCCCCGCACCCTGCACATGTCGCTGTTGGGGCTGCGAGACATGTCGGTCATCGAGACGCCTCCCAAGGACCGGCTGGCGATCCACACCGTGGTCGCTCCTTACGACCCCGAGTTGATCCGGCAGGCGATCGAGCTCGAACTCAACCGGGGAGGGCAGGTGTATTTCGTGCACAACCGGGTCGAGTCGATCTGGTCGAAGGCCGCCGAGATCCAGCAGCTCGTGCCCGGCTGCCGGATCGCCGTGGGCCACGGGCAGATGGGCGAATCGCAACTGGAGAAGGTCATGGTCGGCTTCATGCGCCACGACTACGACCTGCTGCTGTCGACCACCATCATCGAGAACGGTCTGGACATCCCGCTCGCCAACACGATGGTGATCGACCAGGCGCAGAATTACGGGCTCTCCGAGCTGTACCAGTTGCGCGGCCGGGTCGGGCGGTCCAACCGGCGCGCCTACGCCTACCTGCTGGTGCCTCCGGACACGGAACTGAGCGAGACGGCGCGCAAGCGGCTGGCGGCGTTGAGGGAATTCAGCGAACTGGGCGCCGGCTTCAAGATCGCGGCCCTCGACCTGGAATTGCGCGGCGCCGGCAACCTCCTGGGGGGCGAGCAGCACGGACACATCAACGCCGTCGGCTTCGAGATGTACTTGAAGCTGCTGGAGGAGACGGTCCTTGAGCTAAAGGGCGAGGAACTGCCTCTGGAGGTTCGGACCACCATGAACCTCGGCCTGGACATCCGGATTCCCGCCGAGTACGTCTCAGAAGAGCACCAGCGCCTCAGGACCTACAAGCGCATCGCCGAGGCAACAGACAGGGAGAAGGCCGACGCAGTGCTGGAGGAACTGGCGGACAGGTACGGTCCCGTGCCCGCGGCGGTTTCCAACCTGATCGAGTTCTCCGTGGTGAAATCAAGGGCCGAGCGACTGGGAATCGAGTCTATCGACCGGCGGCAGGGATTCCTCAATCTCAAGTTCCACCCTGAATCCCGCGTGGACCCGGCCCGCCTGATGGATCTGGTGCGGCGCACCGACGGGGCGCAGTTCACACCGGCGGGAGTCCTGCGCCTGCCCGTCGACGGCGGCGGTCAGGCGGCCACGGTGCTGAGCAGCCTGGAGGACTGCCTGACGGCGCTGGAGAAGCGATAACTCGGCTGCATCCCGGGCGCGGCTGTCCGATAATGGGAGCATGAGTGTCTGTGGCCGCATGTTCCTGATTTTGGCCGCCGCCGGGACGGCGCTCTCGAGCGATGTCAGGGTCGTGGAGCAGATCGTCGCGAAGGTAAACGGCGAGATCGTCACGGCGACCGAGCTTACCCGGTACCGCCAACAATTGGCGGAAACTCTGCGCCAGCAGGGGCTGACAGGTGAGCGGCTCGCGGCCGAGATCAAAACCCGGGAGGCGGATGTCCTCCGGGATAAGATCGACGGCTTGCTGCTGGTTCAGCAGGCCAAGCAGCTCGACATCAATGTCGAGGGCGATGTCACCAAGCGCCTGGCGGAAATCCAGCGCAACGCCAAGATCTCCGACCAGGACAAGTTCCACGACTACGTGCGCGAGCAGAGTGGGATGAGCTTCGAGGATTTCCGTCAGGAGATCCGCAATGACATTCTCAAGCAACGCCTGCTCGGCCAGGAAGTAAGCTCCAAGATCAACGTTCCGCGCGCCGAGATCGAGAAGTACTATCAAGAACATAAGAACGACTTCATGCGGGACGAACGCGTGTTCCTCAGCGAGATCCTGATCTCCACAATCGGCAAGGACGAGAAGGAGATAATGGCCCTGGAGAAGAAGGCCAAGGATCTTGCCGAGCGGGCCCGCCGGGGAGAGCGATTCACCGAGCTCGCCCGGGACAATTCGGATTCCGATTCGGCGGCCGCCATGGGTGCGGTAGGTTCCTTTACCCGGTCGATGCTGCAACCACAGATGGTCGAACTGGTCTTCAAACAGGAGAGGGGCTTTGTCACCGATCCCTTGCGCGTCCCCAACGGGTTCCTCATCTTGAGGGTGGACGAGAAGCACACGGCGGGGCTGGCATCCCTGGAGGAAGTGCAGAACGAGATACAGCAGAGGCTCTTCGAGCCGCGCTTCGAACCGGCTGTGCGCGAATACCTCACGCGGCTCCGCATGGACGCTTTTCTCGAGATCCGGGAGGGCTTCGTGGATTCGGGCGCAGCGCCGGGCAAGGACACCACCTGGATGGAGCCCGGACAGTTGAAGCCCGAGACCGTCACCAAGGAAGAGGTCGCCAGCCGCCGGTACCGGCCGCGTCTTCTCTGGTTGATCCCTATGCCCTATATCCGGACCGTCGGGAAGGTCAGCAGCTCCAGTTGAGCCGCCTGGCGAAGCGGATGAAATCTCCCTACATCAACGAGCTCCAGCCAAACCAATTGGCCACGGGGACGTTCCTGGTTCACGCCAAGGAAGTCCGGCAGAAGAAGAGCGGCGACCTGTACCTCTCCCTCATCCTGGGTGACCGCACCGGCGACGTGGACGCCAAGATGTGGGACGGCATCGCCGAGGTCGTGGAGACCTTCGACCGCGACGATTTCGTGCGCGTGAGGGGTTTGCTGAACATCTATCAGAATCGGCCGCAGTTCACTGTCCACAAATTGCAGCGGGTGGGCGAACAAGAAGTGGACCCGGCCGACTTCTTTCCCGTTTCCTCGCAGGATCTGGACGCGATGCGCGCGGAGCTGCGGGCGGTCATCGGCGGTATCGGGAATCCGCACTTGCGCTCCTTGCTCGAAGCGGTGTTCGGCGACGAGCAGGTTGCGCGGCTGTACAGCCGGGCGCCCGCGGCCAAGTCGGTTCACCACGCCTATATCGGCGGGCTTCTGGAGCATGTGCTGTCGCTCACGAAGCTGTGCCGGCTGGCCGCAGCCCATTACAGGGACATCGACCTGGACCTGCTTCTGACCGGGGCGTTGCTTCACGACGTGGGGAAGATCCACGAACTGACCTACGAGCGGAGCTTCGGCTACACGACGGAAGGGCAACTGCTGGGACACATCACGATCGGAATCCGCATGATCGAGGAGAAGCTGCGGAGCCTGGTCGGTTTCCCTCCGCGCTTGCGGGATCTGGTGGAACACATGGTGCTCAGTCATCATGGGCAACTCGAATTCGGCTCGCCGAAAGTGCCGTTGTTCGCCGAAGCGGTTTTGCTGCACCACCTCGATGACATGGATTCGAAGATGGAGTGCGTCCGTTCGCTCCTGGCGCAAGACCGGCAGGTGGAAGGCGACTGGACGGGGTACAGCCAGCCGTTGGACCGCACCATCCTGAAGAAGGAGCGATATCTGAACGGCGAACCGGCGCCTGTCCCCCCGCCCGCCCCCCCGAGGCCGGCCACACCGTTCGGCGAGAAATTGCTCGGCGCGCTCAAGCCCGAGGGGGCCTGAGATGCGCAGGCCTGCTCCCCCTCGCGACATTCCACCCCCATTGGAACTGGAGTGCCTGAAGTCTCTCTGGAAGCTCGGCGAGGCCAGCGTCAAAGACGTCCGCGAGGATCTGGCCGCGAACCGGAATCTCGCCTATACCACTGTCATGACCCTGCTGGACCGCTTGGTGAAGAAGGGGGGCGCATCCCGCCGCAAGACCGGCCGCATGTTCGTCTACGCTCCGGTACTTCCCAAAGACCTGTTGCGCAGGCTGGCTGTGAAGGAATTGGTGGACTCGTTCTTCAACGGCTCGGAGGACGAGTTGCTGAGTTTCCTGCGAGGTCAACCGTCCGACCGCGCCGCCGGGGCCGCCGCGAGCGACGACCGCGGGCTTGACACGGCCCTGCTCTGACCTACCATTGAACGCCGCGGGACAGTAGGTCCTGCTTCAACTGCGCTAGCGAAACGAACTGTACTGCGTCGATGCCCGCGCCAAGGGCGCCTTCGACGTTGTCTGTTCTGTCGTCGGTAAAAAAGATCTCGCCCGCGTCACAGCCGGCCCGCCGGATCGCTTCCCGATAGATTTCGATGTCCGGTTTGCGGCAACCCACCTCGAAGGAGAGTACGAACCCGTCAAAGTGTCTGACGATGGGATACCTCGCCCGCACCCAATTGAAGTGGATCGCGTCCGTGTTCGAGAGCATGAGCAAACGGTAGCGTTCGTGAAGGCTTTCGAGCATCTCGTCCGGCACGATGACCTCGGGATAGAAGATGCTGCTCCAGAGTTCCTGAAAGCGCTCAAACGTAACGTTGAGTCCGAGAAGTCCCGACACGCGGCGGGCAACTTCCACGGGTTCCACCCGTCCGCGCTCGAACCCCTCGAACAGACCGGTTTCCTTGATGCGGCGGCGGACCTCCTCGGCAGGATATGCGCTGACGCGGGCGAACGCGTCGTACCCACGCTGCCAGTCGAAGGGGATGAGCACCTTGCCGAGGTCGAAGATGAGAACTTGCGTCAATCTCCAGTTTATCAGCCGCCGTGCGCCGGGTTACGATAGACGAAAGGAAGGATTTTTCGGCTTCATGTATCAAATCTTACGGAGAGAGCAGTTTGGTCCCACTACTTTTCTGTGGGAGGTGAAGGCGCCGGATGTGGCGCGCGCCGCGCGGGCCGGCCACTTCGTGATGGTGCGGGTCGACGAGCACGGCGAACGCATTCCGCTCACGGTGGCGGACATGGATCCGGAGCGCGGCACGGTGACGGTGGTCATTCAGGCGGTGGGTAAGACCACACGCCAAATGATGGAAATGGCCGAGGGCGAGATGATTCTGGACTTCATCGGCCCGCTGGGGCTACCCAGTGAGATCGAGCCCCTGGACGGGGCGGTCGTGCTGGTGGGTGGGGGCCTGGGAGTGGCGCCCATCTACCCGCAACTGCGTGACTACAAGAAGCGCGGCAACCGGACCATTTCCATTATCGGTTTCCGCAGCCGCGACCTGGTCTTCTGGGAGGAACCCTTCCGACGTTACAGCGACGAGCTGATCGTCACTACGGACGACGGCTCCTATGGACGCAAGGGCTTCGTGACTGCGGCTCTGAGTGATGTGCTGGCCGCGGACAAGGGAGTCCGGCGAGTGGTGGCGATCGGCCCTATCCCGATGATGAAGGCCTGCGCCGAACTGACGCGGCCCTACGGCATCCCGACAATCGTGAGCCTCAACTCGATCATGGTGGACGGGACGGGAATGTGCGGTTCCTGCCGCGTGACGGTCGGCGGCAAGATGAAGTTTGCGTGCGTGGATGGCGCCGATTTCGACGGCCACGGCGTCAACTTCGATGAGCTGGCGCTCCGGCAGAAGCGATTCGAGCGCGAGGAGCAAGGATCGCTGGAGAGGTACAAGAGGGAATCCGAGCGGCTGGCGCAGCTCGGGCGAGCCCCGGATCCTCCGCCTGCGCCTGTGAGCCCGGACCGCGAACTTGTCCCCCTGCCCAAGCCGATGCCAGCGCCGGAGGGGCCCAGGGTGCCGAAGAACATCCGGACGATCCCGCCCGAACGGGCCCCCATGCCGGAACAACCCGCCGACGTTCGCGCGCACAACTTCCTCGAAGTCAACCTGGGTCTGGACCTTGACGGCGCGCTGCATGAATCGGAGCGCTGCCTGATGTGCAAGAAGCCGCGCTGCGTGCCCGGTTGCCCGGTGGGGATCGACATTCCCGGCTTCATCGCGGCGCTGGCCAGAAGGGACATCCGCGAGTCGTACCGGATTCTGAAAAGCGCCAACTCGATGCCGGCCATCTGCGGCCGCGTGTGCCCGCAGGAGACGCAGTGCGAGGTGACCTGCATCGTGGGCAACAAGCTGAAACCGGTGGCGATCGGGCGCCTGGAGCGGTTCGTGGCGGACATCGCCATGGGCCGCGGCTGGGAGGATGAACCCGCCGTTCCGGTCGGCTCCACCGGCAAGCGCGCCGCCATCGTGGGTTCCGGTCCTGCGGGCCTGGCCTGCGCCGGAGACCTGATCAAGCGCGGCGTCGCGGTGACGGTCTTCGAAGCTCTGCATGTGGCTGGCGGGGTGTTGAAGTACGGGATCCCCGAGTTCCGGCTTCCAGACCGGATCATCGACTACGAGATCGATCAACTTCGCAAGCAGGGTGTGGAGATCCGCCTCGACACGGTGATCGGGAAGCTGTTCACCATTCCCCAGCTCATGAACGAGATGGGCTACCACGTGGTCTTCATCGGTACGGGAGCCGGGTCGCCGAAGTTCATGGGGATTCCGGGGGAGGCGTTCAACGGCGTCTTCTCCGCGAACGAGTTTCTGACCAGAGTCAATCTGATGCGAGGTTACCAGCAGCCGATCTACGACACGCCGGTGGGCATGGGACGTCGCGTGGCGGTCATCGGCGCGGGCAACACGGCGATGGACGCGGCGCGCGTCTCCCTGCGTATGGGGGCCGAGAAGGTGTCCATCGTATACCGGCGCAGCCAGCGCGAGTCGCCCGCCAGGGTGGAGGAACTGCACCACGCCATGGAGGAAGGCATCGAGTTTCACTGGCTGACGGTCCCCGTCGAAATCCAGGGCAACTCCTCCGGGTGGGTGACCGGCATGCGCTGCCAGAAGATGGAATTGGGAGAACCGGATTCCTCAGGCAGGCGCCGCCCTGTGCCGGTGCCGGGCTCGGAGTTCGACATGCCCATCGATACGGTCATCTACGCCCTGGGCACTTCCGCCAATCCGATCATCGCCCAAACCACGCCCGGGCTGAAGATCAACAAGTGGGGTTACATCGAAGTTGACGAGAAGACCGGCATGTCGTCGATTCCGGGCGTCTTCGCCGGCGGCGATATCGTCACCGGCGCCGCCACCGTGATCCTCGCCATGGGCGCCGGGCGGCGGGCGGCCAAGGGTATGCTGGAGTATCTCGGTCTCGGAGTTGCGTAAGGAGAGGCGATGCCGTCGTTTTGTCCGAAGTGTCACAAAGTCCTGGAAGAGGACGAGATCTGCTGCGCGCAGGTGCGCTACACCTGGCGGTGCAAGGACTGCCACAAACTGACTACGGGAATCGCCTTGCCTTACGGAAGATGCTTCCTGTGCGGAGGCGAGTTGCAGGTGCTCGAGGATCGGAGCCTCGGCGATCCGAGGGAATTGCGGGCGATCCAGGAAGCGATGCAGTTCGAACTCAACGCCTTCCATTTTTACCGGATGGCTCGCGAGCGGATTCAGAACCCGCAGAACCGCATCATCCTCGAGCAACTCTACGAGCACGAGGTCGACCACCTGCACGAGCTCGAAGAAAAGTATCACGCGCACCTGGACCCCTCCGTCATCGAGCTGGAGCCGGGCGCAGAGAAGCTGCTATCCGATTGGGTGTTCCGCGGCATCCAGTTCACCGACGAGACCGCGGCGGCGCGCGTTTACGCTATGGCCATCGAAATGGAACGCCGCACCCGCGATCATTTCCGCAAGGCGGCGGCCGAGGCTGCCGAGGGCAGTCCGGACAGGCAGATCTATCTCGAGCTCGCGGCCGAAGAGGAGGAACACGTCGCGCTGCTCGAGGCCGAGATGGAGCAGTTCAAGTAGCGGACAGCCCGGCCAGCTTCTCAAGATTGAGCTTTCCCGTATAGATCGCCATGCCCAGGGCGGCGTGGACGTTCATGCGTTGAAGCTCAAGGACCTCCTCCATGGTGGTGATGCCGCCGGCGGCCGTCAGCTCGAGCGACGTTGCCGCGCGCAGCCGGCGGAACCAGTCCAGGTCGGTTCCCTGGAGCATCCCTTCCTTGTCCACGTAGGTGCACAGGAAGCCCGAGCAGTAGGGCTCCAGCCGCGAGATGACCTCCTCGGCCGCGAGCGAGGTGGCCTCGCGCCAGCCCTTCACCACGATCCGTCCGCCCATAGAATCGAGCGCGATGAGCAGGCGGTCACGCCCGGCAGCGGCGGCGGCGGCCGCAAGCAGCGGCTCATTGATGCCGCCCGGGTGGAATGCGGCGGTCCCGATGATCACCTTGCGCGCGCCCTGATCCACCAGCCGGCGGGCTCGCTCGGGCGTGCGCACGCCGCCGCCGACTCGAGTGGCGGCGCGGCCGGCCAGGTATTCTACGATCGAGTCGTTCGAGCCCTTGCCGATCGCGGCGTCCAGATCGATCACCTGGATTTCGGGAAAAGCGGCGAACCGGCGCAGCAGATCCTCCGGTGAAGGGCCTTCCAGGGCCTTCTCGCGCCCCTGGACAAGCTGGACCACCTTGCCGTCCATCAGGTCGATGCAGGGAATGATCATCCGCGCCTCACCGGTATCCCGTGCTTGCCCAGGTACTCCTTCAAATCGTCCACTGTGTACGTGCCGTAGTGGAAGATCGAAGCGGCGAGCGCGGCATCGGCCTCGCCCTCCGTCAGCACGCGCAGGAAATCCTCCGGCCCGCCGGCGCCGCCCGAAGCGATCACGGGAATATGCGTGGCGCGGGAGACCGCCCTCGTCAGCTCGCAATCGAAGCCGCCCTGAACGCCATCCGTGTCCATGGACGTCAGCAGAATCTCGCCTGCGCCAAGCTCCTCGCCGCGCACCGCCCATTCGACGGCGTCCAGGCCCTCGTCGTCCCGGCCACCGCGCGTGTAGACCGTCCATGCAGACGGCGCGCGCCGCTTGGCGTCGATCGCCAGGACCACGGCCTGAGAGCCGAATTCCAGGCTCAGCGCCGTGAGGAGCTCCGGTCGCCGGATGGCGGCGGTGTTCACGCTGACCTTATCGGCGCCCGCCATGAGAATCCGTCTGGCGTCGGCGACGGACCGGATGCCTCCGCCGACGGTCAGCGGGATGAACACCCTGCGCGCGGTGCGGGCAACCACGTCGGCCATGATGTCGCGCGCGTCGCTGGAGGCCGTGATGTCGAGGAAGACCAGTTCATCGGCGCCCTGCAGGTTGTAGCGCTCGGCCAGTTCCACCGGATCGCCCGCGTCGCGCAGGTTCACGAAGTTCACCCCTTTCACCACCCTCCCGGCGGTGACATCCAGACAGGGAATGATCCTTTTGGCCAGCATCCGGGTTCAAAGCTCCACGAAGTTCTTCATGATGGCGAGACCGACCGGGCCCGATTTCTCCGGATGGAACTGCACCCCGAAGGTGGCGCCGCTCTCAAGAAGCGCCGTATAGGCGAGGCCATAGGTGCAGGTGGCCGCCGTCGCCTCCGTCACGGGCGCGTAGTAGCTGTGCGCGAAGTACACGTACGGCCGCGGCCCCACCCCGGCAAGCAGCCGGGACGGCATTCTCGGCTCCAGTTCGTTCCACCCCATGTGCGGCACCCTTGCCTCCGGCGGGAAGCGGCGGACCGTGCCGCTGAACAGGCTGAAGCCCGGAATGCCGGGGGCCTCCTCGCTACCCTCGAACAAGGCGTGCAGGCCCAGGCAGATCCCAAGAAAGGGCACTCCCGCTCTGATGCGCTCGAGGAACGCACCGCGCACGTCCAATTCGTCCATCGCCCGCATGATCTGCCCGAAGTGGCCGACTCCCGGCAGGATGATCTTGGACGCGGCGCGAAGCCCCTCCGCGTCGCGCACCAGGCGGTAGGCCGCCCCCACCTCGGCCAGGGTGTTCTCGACGGAGCGCAGGTTGCCGGCGCCGTAATCGAAGATGGCGATCATAGCAGCCCCTTGGTCGAGGGCAACTGGCCGCGAAGGCTCTTGTCCTTCGAGCAGGCGTAGCGCAGGGCGCGCGCGAAGCACTTGAAGACGGCCTCCAGCTTGTGGTGGCTGGAGCGGCCGTAGAGCACCTTCACGTGGACATTGGCTCGGGCGTGATCGGCGAATCCTCCGAAGAAGTCCGCCACAAGCTCGGCCTGAAGATCTCCCACCAGCCGCGTCGTCACCCGGTCCTGGTAGACCAGCGCCGGCCGTCCCCCCAGGTCGACCGCCGCTACCGCCAGCGTTTCGTCCATGGGCATTACGAAGTAGCCGGCGCGATTGATGCCGCGCCGGTCGCCGAGAGCCTTGGAGAACAGCTCTCCCAGGACGATCCCAACGTCTTCCACCGTGTGGTGCTGATCGACATCCAGGTCGCCCGCAGCCTTGAGCTTCAAGTCGAAACTGCCGTGCCGGGCGAAGAGTTCCAGCATGTGATCTAGAAAACGAATCCCCGTCGAGATGTCATAGCTGCCGCGCCCTTCAAGCTTCAGGCTTCCCTCGATCTGAGTCTCCCTGGTTTCGCGGCAGATGGTGGCGGCTCTCATAGCACGGTCTCCAACTGGTTGAGGTCTTCAATGACGGCAAACGCCTTCTCGGCCTCGAACAGAGAAACCAGATCGGCCCTTGCCGGGCTGTCGGGGGCAGCTATGCCGATAAACGGCACACCCGCGGCACGGGCGCTGCGGGCGTCGTCCACAGTGTCGCCGACGTACCAGATCCGATCTGCTCCTGTCAGCGCGGCGATCTTCGCGAGCCCGTCCGGCGCCGGCTTCCCCCGCACCACATCTTCAGCGCCGATGAGCGGGTCGAAGGTGAGATGCGCGGCAAACCGGCTCAAGGTCATCTGCGCTTCCGCTCTCGGCCGGCCCGTGAATACGGCCAGCCGGTAGCGACCGCCCAGGTCCTCCAGCAGCCCCGGCCGGGCCGCCCACTTCTCCCGGCGCATCAGTCCGTTCTCGCCGTCGCCCAGGAAGATGGACTGAAACTGAGCGACGACCGAATCGTAGTCAACCGCGCCGCCCAGGTCCTGAATGATCTTGTGCGCCACGGACCAGTCGTTGGTCCAGCCGCCGGCGTTCTTCAGTGCCTGAATGCGGTCGTTGCCGATTTCCGAACCGGTAAAGTACTGGACAGTTCGGCGAATCGTCTCCCGGTAGGATTCGGTGACGTCCACCAGAACCCCGTCCATGTCGAAGACCAGCACACCGCTCGCGCTCACCAGATCTCCTCCAGGGCCGCGAGGAACCGGGCGATCTGCTCGCGCGTGCCGACGGTCACCCTCACGCAGCCGGCAAGTTCGTAACTACGGTCACGAACCAGCACCCCGCGATCGCGCAGCTTGTCGCGGACTTCGATGGCGCGCGGCCCGGCCTGGAAGAGCACGAAGTTGGCCTGGCTGCGGAAGTAAGGGATCCGCAGGCGGTCGAGTCCCGCATACAGCATCTCGCGCGCGGCGAGGGCCTCGGAGACATAGCCGGTGATGTACTCCCGATCCCGCACCGCCTCCGTCGCCGCCAACACCGCCAATGTGTTCACGCTGTATGGGGACTGCGCCTTGTGCAGATAGCTGATGTTGGGAGCCTGCGAGAATACGCACCCCAGACGCATCGCCGCCATGCCGAAGACCTTCGAGAATGTGCGGCTCACAAAGAGATTCGGCGAGCGCTCGACGAGCGGCAGGGCCGTCACGCCGCTGAACTCGAAGTAGGCCTCGTCGATCAGCACCGCCGCTCCTGGCGCCCGGTCAAGAATGCGCTTGACTCCCTCAACCCCGATTCCGGTGCCGGTTGGATTGTTCGGATTGGCGATGAGAATCGCACGGGTCGACGGCCGGATCGCACCGAGCAGTCTTTCAAGGGGGAACGCCAGGTCACTGGAACGGTAGTCGATCTCACGAATCGAGGCGCCGGCCACCTCCGCGTAGAAGCGGTACATGGCGTAGGAAGGCCGCAGCAGGAGCACGTCGTCGCCATCGTCGACGTACGTGTTCACGATCACCTGGATCGCTTCGTCCGTTCCGTTGGTGAGCAGAAGACGTTCGGCCGGCACGCCGAAGAATGCGGCCAAAGCTGCTTTTGCTTCCCCGTACTCGGGATACACGGCCAGTCCGTCGGCCTTCAGGATGCCGCGGAGGAACTCGATAACCCTGGGAGAACAGCCAACCGTATTCTCGTTGAAATCGAGCCGCAGCTTGGCCGCCCGGCCCGCGGTGGGCGGGGAGTACGGCGCCATCTGCAGCACGGCATTGCGAGGCCGGGGCCCCGTAATTGTCTCAGCCACCTAGTCGTACCTCCACGCTGCGTGCATGTGCTTCCAGTCCTTCGGCGCGGGCCAGGGTAGTGATGGCGCCAGCCAGCTTCCCGAGTGTTGGGCGCGTTAACTCCTGCACGGAGATCACCTTGACGAAGTCCGCCGCGGACAAGCCCCCGCGCAGTCTGGCAACGCCTGAGGTCGGCAGGACATGGTTCGGGCCGGAGGCGTAATCGCCGGCGGCCTCGGGACTGAACGGCCCGACGAACACGCTCCCGGCTGATTTCAAGCTCGCCAGCAGCGAGGCGCTCGGGATGCTCAGGTGCTCGGGCGCGAACGCGTTGGCTAATTCCATGGCCTGATCAAGCGTCTGCGTCAGAATGATGGCGCTGTTCCCGTCGATCGATCTGCGCGCGGTCGGCGCGGTTGGCAAGGTCCGTAGTTGCCGCTCGACTTCGCCGGCCACAGCCCGGGCAAGCCGCTTGCTGGTGGTGACCAGAATCGCCGCGGCGTCCACGTCGTGCTCGGCCTGCGCCAGCATGTCGGCCGCGATCACGCGGGGATCCCCCTCGGCCGCGATGATCAGGATCTCGGTGGGCCCGGCCACAAAGTCGATGCCGACTTCGCCGGCGAGCAGCTTCTTGGCCGCCGCGACATAGATGTTACCCGGCCCGACGATGCGGTCCACCTTGGGGACGGTCTTGGTTCCGAAAGCGAAGGCCGCGATGGCGTGTGCGCCCCCCATCCGGAATATCTGTTGGACCTTCAGGTACGCCGCCGTGCCCAGGACCTCCGGAGACGGCCGGGGAGACGCGGCAAAAGTGTCTCTGACGCCCGCAACCTGGGCGGGGATGACGGTCATCAGCAGCGTCGAAGGCAACGGGTAGCGGCCCGAAGGCACGTAGGCGGCCATGGCGTCCAGAGGTCTCACGATCTGTCCGGCCCGCTGGCCGTCCCCGAGGCGCGCCATCCTGGGCCGCGGCATCTGCATCCGTGCAAAGTCCCGGATGTGCCGGGAAGCCTGCCTCAGCGCGCGCCGGAAACCAGGAGTAAGGCTGCGATAGCCCGCCTCGAGATCGGAAGCGGGGACTACAACGGTCCTGGCCGCGCTCTCCAACCCATCCAACCGGCGTGCGTACTTCAAGAGGGCGCAGTCGCCGCCGCGCCGCACGTCCTCCAGAATGGGCGCCACGATCCGCTCGGCCTGGTTCAGCCGCGCGGACCGCCTTCGGAGTATTCCCTCCGCCCCTCGATGATCGATGATCCTGAGCATGGTCACATCACAATCTTGTTCAGCGGGTACTCGACGATCCCCTCGGCGCCGGCCTCCTTCAGCCGCGGGATGATCGTCCGCACCGTGGTTTCGTCCAGGATGGTGTTCACCGCCAGCCAGTCTTCGTCACTCAGGTGGCTGACGGTGGGCTTCTTCAGGGCCGGCAGGACACCCAGCACCGCCGCGAGGTTCTTCCGGTGCACATTGAGCATCAGGCCCACCTTGCCCAAGGCGCTGATGGCGCCTTCGAGCAGCATCCGGATGTCCTCCAGCTTCCTCCTCTTCCAGGGATCCGCCCAGGAATCCACGTTGGCGATGAGCTGCGTATTGGATTCCAGCACCGTTTCGATGATCCGCAGTTTGTTGGCCCGGAGGCTGGAACCGGTCTCGGTCACCTCGACGATGGCGTCGGCCAGCACGGGAGGCTTGACTTCGGTGGCGCCCCAACTGAATTCGACCTTCGCCTCCACGCCGCGCGCCGCAAGGTACCGCCGCGTTGCTCCCACCAGTTCGGTGGCGATGACCTTCCCCTGAAGGTCCGATACACTCTGGAACGGAGAGGCTTCCGGCACTGCCAGCACCCAGCGCACCTTCCCGAAGCTCTGCTTGGCGTAGATCAGGTCGGCGACGGTCACCACCTTGGCCTCTGTCTCCTCCACCCAGTCCCGCCCGGTGAGGCCGGTATCCAGTACGCCGTCCTCGACGTAGCGCGCCATCTCCTGGGCGCGGATCATCATGCACTCGATCTCGGGATCGTCGATTGCGGGGAAATACGAACGGCTGCTCGTGCTGATGTTGAATCCCGCCCTGCGGAATAGGTCGATCGTCGCACTCTCCAGGCTCCCCTTGGGAATGCCGAGTTTGAGATTCATTTCTTGCTCCCGTAGGTCTGGTCCGGATCGTAAGCGCGTGTCTCCGAGACCACCCACTCGCCGCCCGTCAGCGTTCGAAAGAAGCAGCTCCGGTATCCCTCGTGGCAGACCCCCGGACCGAGCGGCTCCACGCGCAACAGGAGCGAGTCGAGGTCACAGTCCACGGAAATCTCCCGGACCACGAGACGGTGGCCGCTGGTCTCGCCCTTCATCCACAGCTTGTTCCGCGAGCGGCTGAAGAAGGTCGCATAGCCGGTCTCCACCGTCTTGCGGAAGGACTCCTGGTTCATGAAGCCCACCATGAGCACCCGGCCAGAGTCGCTGTCCTGGATGACTGCTGGGACCAGACCTCCCAGTTTGTCAAAATCTAGATCCATCCCGTCCACCAATGAAAACGCCCGCCACAACCGCGGCGGGCGATCTTTTCTGTTTCGCTTTGAGGATTGCTCAGAAGTCAGCCCGTCGCGCTGAAAGCCCGATGATGGTGGTGATGGCAGTTGGCGGCGGACATGTTGTTCCTGAAGTCGCTAGTATACCAGAACACGCGCCCTGCCTGATGAGCCGTCCTCATTTCGGCTATAATCGGCAGTCTTGTCCCACGCACAGATGTCTCATCGCATCCACTTCTGGCCGGGCGGAGCGCTGCTGTGGCTGCTGATGCTCGCGGTGGATCTCGGCTTGCTCTGGGCCAGCGGCGCCTTTCACGCGGAGTTCGGGGAATACCCCGACGAGCCCTCGCACTACATCACCGGCCTCATGGTGCGCGACTACGTGGCCTCAGGCTTCCCTGCTCCGCCCATGCGATACGCGGAGAACTACTACCTGCACTATCCCAAGGTCGCGCTGGGACACTACCCTCCCCTGCTCTACCTGGTGGAAGCCGCCTGGACGTTGGTATTCCCGGTTTCCAGGGTCTCGTTGCTGCTGCTGAATGCCTTACTGACGGCGTTCGGAGCAACCCTGCTGGCCGCGATGACGGCACGGAGATATGGGCCGTGGGCGGGAGTGGGCGCGGGCCTGGCTCTCATTGCTTCCCCCTTGGTTCAATGCTTCTGCGGCATGGTGATGGCGGAGCCGCTCGCGTTCTGCCTCACCTTGTGCGCGCTCATCTTTTGCCGCCGGTACTTCGAGACGGAGCGTTGGACGGATGCTGCCTGGTTCGGTCTCTTTGCCGCCTTCGCGGTGCTCACCAAGCAGGTCACGCTCTTCCTGGCACTGGTGCCCCCGATCACGCTGCTGCTGACGGGGAAGTTTGGTCTTCTGAAGCGCCTGGCTTTCTGGCTTCCCGCTGTGGTCGTCCTGGTGGTGGCGGGGCCCTGGTATGTGTTCGCCGCACGCTACTTCTCGGTGAAGCTCAGGAGTCTGGCCGCGGTGTCCTGGGCAAGGCCCTCCTGGCTCGAACAGGTGTCGGCATTCGTCGGCGCGGAAGGGTACACACTCACGGCCTTGTCGGCGCTGGGCCTAGGGGCGTTCGTCATCTGGCCCTGCATTCGCCGCCGTCGGGTCGAAGCAGAGTGGGCCGTTTGGGCCGCGGCCGTTGCCGCCTTCCAAGTCTTCCGGCAACTCGCGCCGGCCGCAGGGGAGACCAGACATCTCATCAATATCCAGCCGGCAATTGTCGCCTTGGCCGTGGGCGGCATCGTCTGGCTCGTGGGGCTTGTCACTGCTGCTGGCAGCAGGCGTGCGATGGGGGCGGCGGCCTTGGTGCTTATTATCGGGTCCGCCTTCCTGCTGGAATCCTTCCCCCTGCCCCGCCGCCGCCACCATGGTTACGCGGAAGCCGCGGCGCAACTCACCGCGGATCCTCGGTATGAGGACGCTGTGTTCCTCATCTGTTCCGACGCGAGTGGCGAGGGGGCCTTTATCGCCGAAGTTGCCGCCAGGGAGCGGCGGCCCGGCCACATCATCCTCCGCGCCAGCAAAATGCTGGTTCATATGAACTGGACCGGGTGGAGTTACGCGCCGTTCTTTGACACACCGGAGGAAGCACAGACGTACATGGAGAGCGTGCCGGTACGGATACTGGTCGTCGAGACTGGCGGCGGCCGGCGTTTGTGGGGCTACGAGAGACTGACCGAGGAAATGCTCCAGCGGTATCCGGAACGATGGGCAGCGATCGGCTCCTACTCCGGGAGCCGCTCTCGATCGGCGGCGGGGGTCCAGGTCAAAGCGTACCGCCTGACCGGGGGCGAAGGGAGGCCCCTTTCCCGAATCCGCATCGATGTGAGGGCCCGCCTGGGCAGAGACATCGGCAACTGAGCTCCGCCCTCCGGCTCTACTGTTTCACGGCAATCGTCGTGACAATCCTGTTTGGATTCGTAGAATCGTTGCTGGGGATGCCTTGATGCATCACGACCACGAGAATCGAGTTGCTGGGGGGCGTCTCGCCTGGGATCTTCACATTCAATTGCCACAGGCCCGGATACTCCGGGCTTAAGCCGGAATAGGCAATGTCCTCGCCGGGGACGCGGCGGACATTTACGTAAACCTCTGGCTTGGCCCCGGGGGTGGGGTACGCACGGCCCGGGGCAGCCCCGTCAAGAGGTGCATTGGGAATGAACCCCTGGCCGGTGCCGAACATGACGATGTAGTCGCCGCGGGCCACCGGATTCGTTGCCGAATTGATGCCGTAACTGGTCCCGTCGCTGGCTCGCACGTTGTAGGCGGCAATCTGGCCGGTGCCGGCCGCGTAGCCGGGACCTGCAAACAGCGCCGGCGAGGCCACGTCCATCTGAGGCAGGCCCGAACACTGGTACCGATCCGGATTCACAGCCACCCTGACGGCACTGCATGCGACGGCCAGCACCTGGTTGAGCGACTTGCGCACCACCTGAATGGATACGTTCCCCGAAGTGGGCGCGCTCATGGGCATGATGAAGTTGATCTGGTCGGGCGAGACAAACAGCAGTGGGGCCGGCTCGTCATTCACCAGCACCTGAATGTCGGCCAGTTCCTTCGGCAGAGGCAGCGACGAGGCCGCCTCGGACTGCTTGCCGAAGACGGCCGCTCCGTAGGGCATGTCATACAAGGCCGTCATCATGCCGGGGGCGAGACGGGTGAGATAGTGCGCCGCATTCACCGGAGTGGAGGCCGCAAAATAGAAGCCCAGCCGGTTGGTGGAGAGCACGGCCAGAAGGTTCCCGAAGCCGTCCACGGTGAGCGCCAGCGCCCTCTCCGCACTGGTACCCGTGTTCATCACGAAATCCGGCCGGTAGCCGCTCACCACCAGAGTCTCGAAATTCGGATATCGGAGGATGTACTGGGTGCCGGAATTGGCCACCCAGATCTCACCGGTCACGGGGCTCACAAAGATGCCTTGGGGCGAATTCAGGGATCCCACTAGGTCCGCGTTGGTCAGTTGAAAGGCCGGGGTGGGGTCCTGCCCGGCGACACCGATACTGTCATACGCCTGGATCCGGTTGTTGCCCGTATCGCAGACATAGAGCCGGTCGCTCGTATCCACGCCGATGTGGCGGGGGCTGCGCAGCCGCCTCGAATCGGAGCTTGCCGTCTTGGAGTAGAAGTCCGACTGGCCGATGACGATGCTGGCCTGCATCCCGCTTGTGAAGTCACCCCCCTGCGGCTTGCGGAACATCAACAGGCGGTTGAAGCCTGCATCGGAGACCAACAGATGGCCGGCGCTGGTGAATGCGAGACCATACGGCGCGTTCATGTAGGTCGGGCTGGCATCGAAAGCCGTGTCCAGAGGCGTCGTGAACGTTGCTTTGCCGAGCACCAGGTCGGCGTCGGGATAATTGCCGCCGTCAAAAGGCCTGGGAAAGCGAAGCACGCGGCCGTTGCCCGTATCCGCGACGTACAGGTCTCCGGCAGTGTCCAGGGCTAGTCCAGTGGGATTGAAAAGGCTCTTCCGGGAGACTTGGGTGGCCGAGTTCGCTGGCCAGTTGGGGATGGAACGAGTGAAGTCCGGCTGGCCGATCACAAGATCCGCCTTGTCGCCCGGGCGAGCCGCGCGAGCGTCACGGAAGCCAAGGATTCGATTGTTGGCGGTGTCCGCTACATAAAGCCGGGGAGGGGTGGAACGGGTATCCACGACCACACCGCCGCCGCCGCCGAATGAGAACTCGCGCCCTTCCACCAGATTGGGAGCGCCCCCGTCGCGGAACTGCTGTCCGAGCACTCGCTTCGTGACCATGTTGGCACCCGCGGTGACTGAGGGATCGGAAGAGACGACAATGCGATGGTTAAGACTGTCCGCCACGAACAACTCGCCCGCAAACAGGACAGCCTGCGACGGGGAGAAGAAGGACACGGCGGGAACACCCGGACTTCCCGGCAATTCAAACTGCGGGAGAGGCATGTCCCTATTCGCCTTGTAATCGGTGAACGTGGCCTGGCCGATAACGTCGTCCGCCACAGGAGGCGTATCGGGGTCGGTCGGCCAATCTTTGTACGGCTTGAAGCGCAGAATACGGTTATTGCCGCTGTCAACCACATAGGGGCGGTCGCCGATGGCGAAAACGCCGTTGGGCGAACTGAGGCTGCGTGGATCCGGAGGCTGAAGAACGTAACCCTGCGCGCTGACGACACCGCCTATCATCCGGTTGGCGGTTGCGCCGGACTGAATGCGCAGGGGCTCGTAGACCAGGACGCGAGGGTAACTGTCGCACACGTAGAGAATCCCCGCCGAGTCGATCGCAATCCCGGAAGGCGCGGCAAGCCGGCTCAAATCCCTAATGGACGAGGGATTCTGAGGAGTGGCTGTGAAGCCGGGTTGTCCCAGGACCAACTTGGCCGCAGGGCCGCTCGTTGCGGAGGGACCGATATCCGCCGCGTTATACCGGAGCACACGCTTGTTGCCTGCATCGGAAACGTAAAGGTTGCCGTCGCTGTCGAAAATCATGGGCGCGGCATAGACCGAAGAGCCCGAGCTCAGCGCCAGCGTGCGGGCTGAAATCGTGTGCGTGTCGGGATCATTGTTGGCCGATCGCGTGCCGAGCGAGGCCTGGCCGATAACCAGATCCGGAAGTTTCACCTGCGAGGGATCGTCGAAAGGCTTGGAGTAGCGCAGGATCCGGTTGTTGCCGGCATCCGCCACGAACAGGTTCCCGTTGGCATCGACAGCGAGGCCCGACGGAGCGAAAAGGCCGCCCGTCAACTCTCCCCCCGGCCCCTGGGCAAATGTGGAGAACTTGTCCTTCTGCCCGATGACGAGATCGGCAGAGGCTCCGTTGTCGAACTGCGAAGCGTTGCGCCAGGCCAGCACCCTGTTGTTGCCCGTGTCCGCCACGTAGAGAATCGGCGGGGTCGCATTGGTATCGATGGCCACCGCGGCCGGGCCGTAAAGCTCCCTCCCTTCGACAAGGTTGGGACTCGCCGTGCGCAGCGTCAACTGGGGATGCCCCAGCACGCGCGCGGGGGTGGGATTCAGAGTAACCTGTCCTAGAACGACCGGGACGAGTGTCAACGCCAAAGCACAGCTAAGAAGCCGTATTCGTCGGATCATGGCTCTCCTCGACTGGGTGCGGATGCGGGGGACACCCAAACCAAAAAGTAGCATGCCCCCTCCAGCCACGCAAACCTGGGAGTACTAGGAAGTAGCTAGAATAGGGCTTGGAACTCGCATCTGTCCCGCATAGCAGACCTCGCGTGTCTGCCGTGAGCTACTTGAACACGGTCCCCCTCGTGTGGGGGATGCTCCACGGAGAGCAGCGCGCCCTATTCGACCTTGATTTCTCGCTTCCGTCCGAATGTGCCGACCGGCTTGCGAGCGGCCAGGCCGACATCGGCATCGTCCCCTCGGCCGAGGTCCCCCGCCTGGGTCTGGAGATCATCCCCGGCGCCGGCATCGCTTCTCGTGGCGCTGTCAGAAGCGTCCTCGTCGTCTCGAAGGTTCCGCCGGCAACCATCCGCGTACTGGCCGCCGATACGAGTTCGCGGACTTCGGTCCAGCTCGCGCGGATCCTTCTTGCCCGCCGCTACAACGCAAGGCCTGAGTTTGTCCCGTTTCGTCCCGACCTTGGGGCTATGCTCGAAGCCACCGATGCCGCCTTGATCATCGGCGACCCTGCGTTGAGGGTGGCGCTGGACCATTCCCCGTATCAGATACTCGACCTCGGCAGCGAGTGGACGGCAGCCACGGGCCTGCCCATGGTATTCGCCGTTTGGGGCGCACGCAAGGACTGCTACACGCCGGACCTTGCCCGGCCGTTCCTGGAATCCTGCCGGTACGGCCTCGCTCACATGGAAGACATCGTTCGGGTGGAGTCGCGGTCGCGCGATCTGCCCGAGGAGTCCGTTCGCGAGTACTTCGCACGCAACGTCGTGTTGGAGCTCGGCGAGGAGGAGTACCGGGGACTCCGCCTTTTCCTGCGCCTTGTCGGTGAACTGGGGACACTGGAATCGACGGAGGCCGCGACGGCACGATGACCAGGCAGGAAGCGGCGGACCTTCTCCGGAGCACCGACTTGATCGGAATCGGTATGGCCGCCGACGCCGTGCGCCGCAGACTTCATCCCGAAGGCGTGGTTAGCTACATCATCGACCGCAACATCAACTACACCAACTTCTGCACGGAGTACTGCACCTTCTGCGCTTTTTACCGCCCTTTGGGACATCCGGAAGGCTATGTCATATCCGACGAGGAGCTGTTTCGGAAGATCCAGGAGACGCTCGACCTGGGCGGCACGGGCATTCTGATGCAGGGGGGGCTGCATCCCGGCCTGAAAATCGAATGGTATGAAGCTCTGCTGAGGTCGATCAAGCGTCGCTTCAAGATCCACCTGCACTGCTTCTCCTCCCCGGAGATACTCAACATCGCCGAGGTCAGCGGCCTGACGATTCGGGACACCATTCTCCGCCTGATGGATGCCGGCCTTGATTCCATCCCCGGCGGCGGAGCCGAGATCCTCGACGACAACGTGCGGCGGCGGGTCAGCAGGCTCAAGTGCTCCACCGGCGAATGGGCTGAAGTGCACCGGGTTGCCCACTCCCTTGGGATGCGCACGACCGCGACGATGATGTTCGGCTGCGGCGAGACGCTGGAGGAGCGGGTAAATCACCTCGAGGTGGTGCGCCGGATCCAGAACGAATCCGGCGGATTCACGGCGTTTATCCCGTGGACGTTTCAAAGCGAGAATACGTCGCTCGGCCGAACGATACGAGAGGAGGCCACCGCGGTCGAGTACCTGAAGACGCTCGCCGTCAGCCGCCTCTACCTGGAGAACATCCTGAACGTGCAGGCGTCCTGGGTGACCCAAGGACTGAAACTCTGTCAGGTCGCGCTGCGGTTTGGCGCCAACGACGTCGGCAGCATCATGATCGAGGAGAACGTGGTCTCGGCGGCCGGGGCGCATCATCGGTCGACCGAAGAGGATTTGCGCCGACTCATCCGCGACGCCGGGTTCATTCCCAGGCAGCGCGACACGCTCTACCGCACTTACTTCTTGAGTTAGGCCCGTCATGCAAGACCGCGAAGCCCGCCGTGCACGAGGCGAATACTACACGCCCCGCTGGCTGGGAGAAATCATCCTGGACGAGTCCGGCTTCGACGGCACGCCGGGTTGCCGGCTGCTCGACCCCTCCTGCGGACCGGGCGTCTTCCTGGTTCTGGCGATCGAACGCGCCCGGCGGCGCGGCGCGTGCGCCAAGGAGATTCTGGCCTCGATTCACGGCTACGAACAGAACCCGGAATCGGTTCGGGCCGCACGCGCCGCCTACCTGGAGGCGCTGGGCGGCCTTGCGGCTGAGGTCTCAATCAAAGATGTCCCGGTGCTCTGCCGCGACGCCATCCTGGATCCGCCTAAGGGCGAGTTATTCGACTACGTCGTCGGCAATCCTCCATGGGTGCGCTGGGACTACCTCCCGCCGGCCTATCGGGAAGCGACGTTGCCGCTTTGGAAGCACTACGGTCTGTTTTCGCTGAAGGGCTTCGAGGCCAGACTGGGGGCGGGCAAGAAGGACCTCTCTATGCTGTTCTCTTATGCCGCGGCGGATTTCTATCTGAAGCCCGGCGGGACGCTGGCCTTCCTTATAACCCAGGAGGTTTTCAAGTCCAAGGCCGCGGGCGAGGGTTTTCGGCGATTCCGGCTGGGAGAACAGGGACCGCTTCTTGGGGTGTTGCGGGTCCACGACTTCGTGAAGCTGCGGCCGTTTGGTGGCGCCGTTAACAAGACCGCAGCCTTCATTGCCACCAAAGGCAAGGAGACACACTATCCTGTCCCGTACTTCGTCTGGGGCCGCGACCGGAGGGGACAACTCCACCGGCAAGCCTTCATGGCCCGTCCGCTGGGAGGGCCGCTGGGGCCGTGGCAGACACGCGGAGAGGGCATAGCAGAGTTGGACCGGTTGGAGGGGACTAACCCCTACAGAGCCGTGCTCGGAGCCAATGCAAATCCCTATGGTGTGTTTTGGCTGGAGGTTTGTGGGGCTCCCCGGAGTGGACTTGTCGAGGTGAGGAATCGGCCGGAAATGGGCAAGAAGCCGATTCCGCCTGTCACCGCCGTGGTGGAGAGTGATCTTGTCTATCCGGCCGCGCGTGGGTCGGACCTGCAACGCTGGCGCGCCTCCGCCGGGGTTCACGTCCTGGCGGTCCAGGACCCTGCCACGCGCAGCGGATATTCGCAGGATCTTATGCGACGCAAGTATCCCCGGACTCTCGAGTACCTGGAGAGGTTCCGTGAGGAGTTGCTCAGCCGGGCCCTCTACCGGAAGTACCACCAGGAGCGCGCACGTCCCTTCTACAGCCAGTTCAACGTTTCCCCGGCCACGTTCGCGCCCTTCAAGGTTGTATGGAAGCGGATGGCGAGCGACCTGGCCGCCGCCGTCATCTCAGAGTGGGACGGCCCGCTGGGGAGCAAGCTCCTCCTGCCGCTGGAGACGACGGCCTTCATCGGTGTTGGTGCCGCCGAGGAAGCACACTACCTCTGCGCCATCCTGAATTCCACGCCGGTCCGCGCCTTCGTGAGGTCATTCTCTTCCTCGGGGAGAGGCTTCGGAGCGCCGTTCGTCGTCGGCAAGATCCGCATCCCGGGGTTTGCGCCCGACAACCCGCTTCACCAGAGGCTGGCCGACATTTCCATGGCGCTGCACGAGAACGACACGTGGGAGCAGGAACGGGAGATCGACAGGCTGGTGATGCTTCTCTAAGAGCGCACCTTAACCGTACCCATCCACTCCCGGGTCTCCTCCCAGGAAAGCAGCCCGGCGACGGCGCCCACTCGTCTCACGGACAGCGCCCCTACCGCGTTGCCCATACGCGCGGCCTCCCTTGGCGAAAGGCCGCGCTGGATGGCGGCCAGAAAACCGCCCGCAAAGCAATCCCCCGCGCCGGTAGTGTCAAGCACGTCGATTTCAAACGCGGGGACGGAGAGGACTTCTCCGTCGGAGAGAACCATGCACCCCCTAGCCCCCAGTTTCACCACGATCGTGCGCGCCCCGGCCTTGTTCAGCATCCTGGCGGACTCCAGCGGGTCGGTGAGTCCCGTAAGCATGTGCGCCTCCCCTTCATTCACGAAGAGCAGGTCGACGTGGGGCAGGCACGGACCAAGGTCCTGAAGCCAGCGCCCCTGCGAGTCCCACGCGGCATCCAGCGAAGTCATCAGTCCGGCCGCGCGTGCGCGCCGCAGGCTCTCGGCGGCATGCTGGCGGAACGCGGGCAACGCAAAGGGGTTCGCCAAGTGGTAACAAGAGATGCCCTGGATCAAGGCCGGGGAGAAATCCACCGGCGCCGGGAACGCGTAGAGGCAGACTCCGGGCTTGTGCAGAAACAGGCGATCGCCGTCCGACTTCACCAGCGCCACGGTTGTCGCCGAGGCGCCCCAGGCCCGGGTCACATACCGGATATCGACCCCGGCGCTCCTGAGACCAGCCAGCATCTCGTCGCCGTAGTTGTCGTCTCCCACTACGGACAGCAATCGCACGGGAACACCAAGACGCGCCACGGCGTAGCAGGTGTTGGCCCCGTTCCCTCCCATGCTGGTCCCGATGGTGTCAACCCACGTGGTCGCTCCCCAGCGCAGTTGATCGACGGGATGGACCAGCATGTCAAAGACAACGTTGCCTGTGCAGAGCACGCCCTTCATCTGAGTGGACGACATGGCCTAGTGGGATCCCCCAAGTATACTCGCCAGGAACTCGTTCTCCACGGGCCAGCGTCCCAGCACGCGCCGTTCGACCCGGTTGAAAACTCCCGCCGCAAGCACCCCGCTCAAATCCGCGGGATTCGGTGTCTTGCCCTCTCGCGCAATCATCTCTTTCAGGATTCGCGTGACACCCTCCAATTGAAAGGCAAGGGTCGACGCGTCCTCGGGGCTTCGGCAGGAGGCGTCCAGTTCGATGGCTGTCCGGCCGCCGGCCATGTCGAGGGAAAGCGTCACTGTCTCCGCGCTCTCAATCGCTTTCACAAAGAGCCGGCTGCCGGCGGGAAGGTTCGCGCCGTCCTTCAGCGCGGCCGCCGGAACGCTCAACCAGACCGGTTGTCGCGGGGACACCATCCCCCGCCGGGCGGGCTTTCGGTTCATCAGCCCCGTCGCAGCCCACTCATCCGGCCCCACCGCCAGGGCCAGGGTGCCCCGCGTCAGGGGAAAGAACGAAATCCTGCGGTTCGCCGTCACTCCCTCGACCCGGCAGAAGGAATTGCGGCAGACTCCCTCTCGCCGGGCAGCATAGTCCTTCAGCTTCGACCAGTCGAATCGCCCCTTAAGAAGAGCGCACATGGACCCCTCCCGGAACCATGCAAGGACATAATCGAGGTCGGTCTGGTAGTCGAAGCCCGTGTCCTGAACGAACGAGAGATAATCCGCCTCTTGCGGCACGCTGGTTCCACCGAGAGCCGCCAGCAATCCGCTCTGACGAAGAGCAGCGAAGTCGATTGCCAGAATCGTGCCCTCCTCCGCAGGCAGGTACGAGGCCAGCTCTTCCACCGTCAGCGCCTGGCGGGCCCTCAGGTAGGCGAATCCGGCAACGACGCCAACGCACAACGCCACAACCAGGCCGCCCACCAGGGCGGGATGCAAACGCAAGTTCACTAAAGAGTAGCTTACAACGCGGCCGGGCGTTCAGCCACCCGCGATTCCTTCCAGATCGCCAGGTAAGGATCCAGAGACCGCATCATGGCCTCGAATTCGGGGATGGTGAGCGACTGCACGCCGTCGCTGAAGGCCTTCTCTGGCCAGGGGTGAACCTCGACCAGCAACCCGTCGGCCCCGACCGCGACCGCCGCGCGGGCCAAGGGCGGCACCAAGCTTCGCCGGCCGGCCGCGTGACTGGGGTCGACCACCACGGGCAGGTGCGTCAATTCGTTCAGCACTGCCACGGCGGAGATATCGCAGGTGTTGCGCGTGGCTGGTTCGAAAGTGCGGATGCCGCGCTCGCAGAGAATCACGCTGGGATTCCCGTGAGCCACTATGTACTCGGCCGACATCAGCAACTCGCGAATCGTGCTGCTCATCCCCCGCTTGAGGAGAATCGGGCGTGAGGTTCGGCCGAGCGCCTTAAGGAGCGAAATGTTCTGCATGTTCCGGGCGCCGATCTGCAAAACGTCCGCGTACTCGGCTACCAGTTCCACTTCCGCGTCACCCATGACTTCGGTGACGATGGAAAGGCCGGTGGCCTCCTTGGCCTTTCGCAGCAGTCTCAGGCCTTCCACCTCCAGACCCTGAAACTCGTACGGCGATGTGCGCGGCTTGTAGGCTCCGCCGCGCAAGAGGCGGGCGCCCGCCCTGGCCACGGCTTCGGCCGCACGCATGATCTGCGCTTCGCTTTCCACCGAGCAAGGTCCGGCCATCACCACAAACTCACTCCCCCCGATCACGGTCCCGTTGACCTTCACTTTGGTTCGCTCGGAGCGGAATTCACGGCTCACGAACTTGTACGGGGCCGAAATGCGCACGGCGCTCTCCACGCCCGGCATGGCCTCCAGTTGGTCCAGGCACGCCGTCACGTCGCCAATACCCACCGCGCCGATGACCACGCGTTCCTCACCCTGGATGGAGTGAACCTTGTAACCGAACTCCCTGATGCGCTCGCAGACTTGTTCGATCTGCTCCCTGGTCGCGTGAGGACCCATCGAGATGATCATGGTGTGCTCTCTTCCGCCGGCTGAGCCGGCCAACAAAAAACCCACTCTTGCGAGTGGGTCGGTTTCGATGAAAGCCTGGATACTGCTATCTACGCCAACGCCACCCTAATGGGGCCGGGGCCAATAGCCCCGGTACCTAAAGATGAACGCGCTGGAATAGACAAACAGCATCGTAATCCGTGATCTTACCAAGAAAACAGAACGACTTTCAAGATGCGCCGGAGGTTCCGGTCGCCCGGTCTCTACTGTTGCCCGTCAGGGGAGGGCGTCGAGTCGAGTTCCTCGAGCTCAGGTTCGCCCAACTCGGTCCCCGCTGAGCCGGCTTGCTTGGATGCCTTGCGGGCAAGCTTCCTCGCGGCCTTCTCCGCCCGTCGTTCGAGCCTCAGCTGTTCTTTCTGCCTCTTCTGAGAGGTTGTCCTGCCGCGTCCTGCCATCGTCACCTCCGGCCGCGCCGTCCAGTTGCGGGCGGCGCTCGCGCGGTGCCTACGACGCCCGTGTTCGACTCACCGGTCCTGGTGGGGGCGGGCCCCGCCGGCCGATCATCGAGTGCCTCGGCTTCCTCCTCTCCGCCGCTGCCGCGCGGCTCGAAGCATAGGAGACGAGGTCGTTACTGTCGAGCTCGTGCGGCCCGGCGCCCGGAACCGTCCGCAGGTCCGCTGCCAACTTGCGAAGGCAGAGAGCGGGCGCCTCCTGGACGCCGATGCAGTACTTCCGCATGAGCGTCAAATCCACATTGACGACGAATTGCTGCACTACATGACCGCTGGCTAGGGCGTCGAAGCGGTAGCTGCGGATACTCCCCGCCTGCTCGAAGCCAACATAACGAAGATCCACCGATCCGTCCGGCTTTTTCGCCGGCCCGCCGGTGCCCAAAGGCTCCCGGAAGACCCGTACGGCGGTGTTGCGGGAAGGCGCGCGCTCCAGTTCGAAGCTGACTGGATGCCCTACAGCCAGTGCGTCGAAGTCCCCCAGCACGCCCGCGGCCGAAAACGACAACCTCGCACCGTCCTGGGATCGGATCGTCCCCGTGCGGGAACTTGCGGCCAGCCCCACGATGGTGCCGGTCACTCCTGTCCGCCTCTCCCGGTCTGTCTCACCAGCGCGGCTCCCGGCGCTGCCGGGGAGGACCGCCTCCCTGGCGCCGGAATCCGCCCCCACCTCCGCCCGTTGTCTTAGGGCGCGCTTCGTTCACGTTAACGGCCCGATTGCCCACCATCTTGCCGTTCAAGTCCGCGATTGCCCTGTCGGCCTCCGCCGAGTCAGTCATTTCCACGAAGGCGAACCCGCGCGGCTGGCCCGTATCCCGGTCTCGCACAATATCGATCCGCTCAACCGTGCCGAACTTCTCGAACAGCTCTCGTATCGTCTCTTCGGAGACGCTGAAATCCAAATTACCTACGAATATCTTCTTCATTCAATCCCTCTGCGGTTGAGACCTGCTCGTCGAGGCTGGGTGATTTCGGCCCACGTAGGCGGGATGTTCAAGCGCATTCTGAGTATAGCACTTTGGACAATCGTTAATGACAGGAGCGGGTCAGGCCTTTTCCAAGTCCCGATGCGCGGCCTTAACGCGGAAACCGTGGCCAACCAGGCGCTTGCGCACCTCATCGGCGATCATAACCGACCGGTGCCGGCCGCCCGTGCAACCGAAGGCGATCGTGAGGTAGCTCTTGCCTTCCCGTATGTAATGCGGCAGAAGATAGATCAGCAGCTCCGTGATCCGTTCCACGAACTCCCGGGTCTGCGGAAAGGACCGGATGTACCGCGCCACCTTTGGGTGCCGGCCGCTAAAATGCTTGAACTGCTGGATGTAGTTGGGATTCGGCAGAAACCTCACGTCGAACACCAGGTCGCTGTCGCCGGGAACACCGTGCCGGTAACCGAAGCTGGTCACGTAGACGACGATCTTCCCCAAGTCGCTTTTCCCGCCGAACGTCTCCCCGATCAGCTCCCGCAGCTCGTGCACATTGAACTTCGAAGTGTTAATGGTATGGTCTGCGAGCGCCCGTATCGGAGCAAGCTGACGGCGCTCGCGGCGCACACTCCGCAAGACGGAGTCCTCCCTGCCGAGCGGATGAGGGCGCCTTGTTTCGCTGAAGCGGCGCACAATTGCCTCGTCATCCGCGTCCAGGAAGAGCAGGGTGGAGGGGAGGCTCCTTTTCAGCCGTGCGTAGACGGCAGGGAAGTTCTTGAGGTTGGCCCCCTCGCGGACGTCCACAACCAGGGCTGCCTGCCGGATGCCCGTCGAATTGAGGACCAGATCCCCGAACTTAGGGATAAGATCGACCGGCAGGTTGTCCACGGAGTAGTAACCCATGTCCTCCAGGGCCTTGAGGACAGTACCTTTGCCCGAGCCGCTCAGCCCGGTGATGACTACCAGCTCCGGCCGTCGCCTGCCGGTCTCGCGGTCGGTCTTGGAGGCCATGGCGCCCCTGGTCAGGCTTCCACCAGGTCCAGGTTCCCGTCGCGGCGCCTCAACAGGACCGAGACTCGTTCGGTTTCCGCGTCGATGTAGACAATGTAGTCGCGGTTGTCGTCCAACTCCAGCACGGCCTCCTCCAAAGTCATGGGCTTGCGGCCAGCGTGCTCATTCACCCGGAAGATGCGCTTGCCCGACGCTTGCTCGAAACCCGGTTCCGCTTCCGGGAACTCGCCGGCCTTTTCCCAGGTCTGTTTGGATTCCCGCTTGGTGTCCCTCTTCTTGGCGCGCAGTTTGAGGACCTGCTTCTCCAGCCGTTCAACGGCCTGGAACAGCGCCGTGAACTCGTCTCCCTCGGTCGCCTCGCCGACCATGGGGTGGTCCAGAACGTTGACCGTGATCTCCGCGTGCCGCAGATGGCGTTCCGAGGTGAACACGACGCGGGCGTCCCGCTCCCCACCCCGGGAATCCATCAGCCTGGCCAATTTGGCCATCTTCGCTTCCAGCTTCTTCGTCTGCGCAGGAGTGAAGACCTCCTGACGGCCGGTGAACGTCAGTCTCATCGCTCTCTCCTGATGCCGAGAATCATTCGCGAATCCGCCTGTGATGGGTGGACGGGATCTTCATGTCTTCCCTGTACTTGGCTACCGTCCGCCGCGTGACCTGTATGCCTTCCCGCTCAAGCTGTGCGGTGATCTGCTCATCGGTGAGCGGATGAGCGCGGTCTTCCTGCTCGATCATCTTCTTGACCCGCCGCTTCAGAAGGAGCAGCGGCGTGCCCCCGCCGGAAGGCCCCTGAACCGCTTCCGAAAAGAAGTACCGCAGCTCGAAAACACCCTGTGGCGTGTGGGCGTACTTGTTGGCGACGGCCCGGCTGACGGTGGAGGGATGTACCCCGATCTCCTCGGCCACCTCCTTGATCATCATCGGCCTGAGCCAGTCGATGCCCCGATCGAGGAAATCCACCTGCCGCTTGACGATGGATTGGCAGACTCTCATGATGGTCTGCTTGCGCTGCTCGATGTTCTTCATCAACTGTATGGCCGACGCGTAGCGCTCTTTGACGTAGTTTCGGACGTCCCGGCTGGGTTCCTGATCCTTGTCGAGCATGCGGCGGTAGTCCCGATTCAGCCGGAGTTGTGGCAGGTCATCGTCGTTGAGCTCGATGACGTACTCATCCCCCTCTTTGCGGATGACGATGTCGGGCTCGACCTGCCGAGCGCCTGGGCCGGAGAACCGAAGACCGGGGCGCGGATCGAGGCTGCGAATGACTCGGTCGGCGATCTGCACATGCTCCAGGGGCCGGCCGAGCAGCCGCGCCAGCTCTTTGAACTGGCGGGATTCCACCAGCTTCAAGTGCTCTTCCACGATCCGCCACGCAACCCCACCCCGGGCGTTCCGGCTGTCCAATTGCAGCAGCAGGCACTCGCGGACGTCCCGGGCTCCGACACCCGCCGGATCGAGCGACTGCACGACCCGCAGCGCTTCCTCCAGTGCCGGAAGGCCCACCTCGCCGGCGCTGGCCAGCTCTTCCAGGGACGTAGTGAGGTAGCCGTTCTCGTCCAGGTTGCCGATGATCAGGTCTGCGCAGTCGCGCAGTTCGTCCGACAGGATCAGGACACTGAGCTGGGAGCGGAGATGATCGGCCAACGTGACAGGCGCGGATAGGAAAGTCTCAAACGATGGCTTGTCCACCGACTCCGCCGCCGGGCTCCGGTAACCCGGATCCAGATAATCGTCGAAGAACGAGCCGAAGTCAATCTCGTCGAAGGGATCCGTGCTGGTCTTCTGCTCCGCGGTCTCGAATTCGGCGGCGGCGGTGCTCGCCTCCGAGGCTTCCGGCTCCGGCTCGGGGACGTCATCGGTCTGGCGTGCCGCCTCGCTGACCGTCTCCAGAATCCCCTGGTCGGCGGGCGCTGGCTCGGCCGGGTCCCGCTCGGCCTCCAGCAGCGCCTGAACCTCCTCGGGGGAGAGCTCCTGCGTGCCGTCCTCCACGGCCTCTTCGAGGACCGGGTTCTGGGCGATCTCCTGGGTGATCAGGTCCTTCAACTCCAGACGGTTCAACTGAAGGACCGTCACCATCTGGACCAGGCCCGGAGTCAGAATCTGCTTTTGCGCGACCTTGAGCTGAAGTCTCGGCGAAAGCATGTTCATCCCGCTTCATTCTAACAAGGCGCAGGCAGGACCTGCCCGGCGCCTACAGACCAAGCTGGAAGCTCTCGCCCAGGTAGATCCGCTTGACCTCGGGGTCCCGGCCGAGTGCCTCCGGGCTGCCGGCGCGGAAGATCTTGCCGTTGTTGATGATGTAAGCGCGATCCGTCACCGCCAGGGTCTCCCGCACGTTGTGGTCCGTGACCAGAATGCCGATACCGCTGCGTTTCAGGTCGAAGATGATCCGCTGGAGTTCCAGCACCTGGATGGGATCGATTCCGCTGAAGGGCTCGTCAAGCAGGAGGAACGTCGGATCGATCACCAGCGACCGGGCGATCTCCACGCGCCTCCGCTCGCCTCCCGACAGCGCGTAGCTCTTGTTGTGGCGGACCTTCTCCAGTCCGAGCTGCTCGATAAGGCTGTGCATGCGCTCCCGGCGCGCCCTTCCGTTCAGTGGCAAGGTCTCCAGGATCGCCAGCAGGTTCTCCTCCACCGTGAGCTTGCGGAACACGGAAGGCTCCTGCGGCAGGTAGCTGAGGCCCCGGCGCGCCCGCTGGTACATGGGCAGCGAGGTGATCTCGATGTCGTCCACCAGGACTCGCCCGGAATCCGGACTGATCAGTCCGACGATCATGTAGAAGGAGGTCGTCTTGCCCGCCCCGTTCGGGCCCAGCAGGCCCACCACCTCCCCCTGCTCGACCAGGATGGAGACGTCATCGACGACCTTGCGCCCGCCGTAGGATTTCGAGAGCTCGCAGGTTTGCAGCTTCCTCATGGATTCTGGTTGCGGCGAATTCGACTGACCGCCGGCTCCGACGCGCGGCCTTCGACGAGCAGCCTATCACTGTCGGCAAACCAGGTCAATATCCGGCCTCGTGTCGAGCCTCGCAGACTGTCGGTGAACTCGGGTGAGCCGCCCGAGAGAACTACTTTGGCCTCAGCCACGGCGTACTCGGCGTGCTCGGCCGTCCCTTTGCGCATGCGGCCCTGGCCCGGATCGACGATACGCACCGCGCCGTCCGCGTATGCGGTCTCAAGCACCGTGGCGCCATCCTTCACGGAGAACAGACCCCGCAGTTCGGAAGCGCTCACATCCAGGCCGGCGCGTTTCATGGTCACGCCGCCCGTGTACCGCGCCGTGCGGTCCTTGTCACTGTAGGAGAGTGCCTGGGCTTCGATCAGGGTGGTCAACGGTGAGGCCTTGTTCTTGGCGCCAGCCGACTGCTCGATGAACTGGCTCCTCACGTTCCCGCGGGCGATGAGCGTCTGCGCGCTTCGGTCGATTTCCACGGCGTCTGCCTGAATGCGGTTGCCACCCTGCCACAGGACGGCGTTGCCCTCATAGCGGAAAACCTTCCTGGAGCCCGTCGAGGTCATCCGCTCGCTCTTGGCGTGGAGCGGTTCAGCAGAGGTGATGACCGCGGTCGGCTTGCCGCCCGCTTCCGGCTCACGAGAGGAGGCAACGTTACCCTCTGCCACAACATCTCCCGTGGTCTGATTCATCACGATCTGGTCGGCCGACAGTGACCCGGTTGGATCCCAGAGACGCGCGGCTCCCATGAGCCGGATCTGGTTCTCCGCGGCAAGGAAGAGGCCGCGCTCGGCGCGCCCCCTCCGATCACCTTGCTCGTAGCGAAATTCACCCCACTGGTCAAGCTGAGTCAGTTCGCTCGCCAGGGAGCTGAAATCCGCCCGAAGCATCTTGCTCCAGGTCAGCATCGCCGGCGGCGCGGTCTTCCCGGCCGGGCGCGGCGGCTCGGTTCGGGTCGCGGCGCTGGCAGCGTCCAACGAGCGGATCCGGTTGTCGGAGCCGTAAGCGATCCAGATCGGATTGCCCTCCAGACGCCGGTGGCTCTGGTTGGGCCGGTTGGGCAGGAACTCAATCACCCCCGGAGCCTGCGTCCTTACCGACTGCATCTCCCGGCCGCCCTCCTTCATGAGCAGCTCAACCGCCTCGCTGCGCAGGACCCTCGTCTCTGGGAGGGGCACTCCATCCGCAGGCGCAGGCGCCGATTCGATCACGGCCTGCCCTGTCGCCAGCGCCCGGCGAAGCTGGCTCTCCCCCGAGCCAACGTCGAATTCAAGCTCGAAGCGCTTGGCGTTGACCGTCGTGCGTGAGCTCTTCTCGGCAGAGACCGCCCGGGCATTGCCCTCGCCGGATATCTTCTCGATGACGCCTTTCTGCCCGAACTGGATGAAGACCAGGTCCGCCGAATACTCGAGCCGCCGGCCAAGCTCGGGCTGGTCAGCGCCGCGCGCGGTGAAGGCCTCGACCCTGCGAATGTCCCCATCGTCGAGCCAAACCACGCCCCGGTCGGCATCGACAACCATGCTGCCTCTCGTCAGACGGCACTTCGGGGACAGCAAGATGGCCGCTTCCTTCTCCTTGTAGATCAGTTCGCCGGCCTCCACCTTCAGCGGGACAGCTTCTCCACTTGCTCCCCGCCAGATCACCTCGGCCTGGGAGTGCAACTGGAGCTCGCGGTAACCCGGATCATAGGACGCTCCGACCGACCTGCCTTCGCCTTGCTCGAACCGAAAGTTGGTGGGGCGTTGGGTTTCTGCCCTGCCCGTACCGCTCACAAACGTCAGTCCGCTGGTCTGGATCGACACCTGCCTGCCCCGAGGACGGCCCGGCAGCGGCTCACCCGTGCTGATCTCCACATCACCGTCGGCGTAGAGGGTGGCGCGTTCCGTGTCGAACTCGGCTCTGTCGGTGGTGAACCGGTCGAAACTGGCGCCATCCTCGGAGAAGACTCTTAGTTCGACACCCTCCAGATAGACTCGCGAGGGGCTGCCTGCCTGCCTGAGGTTCTTGGCCTTCAATTCGACTTCCGTTCCGGCTGGTCCGCTCTTGGACCACTTCCAGCCGGGAGCCGCGAAGCTGGTTTCCGGAGGTAGCGGTTTGGGCAATGCGGGCGCGGAGCTCCGCTGGCGGGCCTTCTGTGAGTAGTAGATCGCCCCGATGCCGGCCAGTGAAGCCGCGATCGCCAGCAGGAGCAGCGGGCGGAGACGCCGCATGGAAACTCCAGCGTAGCAGATCTGGTGGTTGGGTGATTTGGCGATTGGGTGATTGACCACCCAGTCAGCTTGTCGCTAGGCCACCAAATAAACAAGTTCTAAATTATCAATTGTTTACATCAACATCTTGTCACTCCTTGAGCGAGTGTGCTAATAATATTCTCTGGGCGCCGGCACCCAGCCGGGCCCATCTGAGGAAAACCCAAATCGATGAACGGAGGTTTTGGTCGATGAACATTCGTCCGCTTCATGACCGCGTGGTGGTCAAGCGAATCGAAGAGAAAGAGACCGTGCAGGGCGGGATCATCATCCCCGACACAGCCAAGGAGAAGCCGCAGGAGGGCGAGGTCATCGCCGTGGGCAACGGGAAGCGCCTGGACGACGGAAAGCTGGTCCCGTTGGACGTGAAGCCCGGGGACCGTATCCTGTTCGGCAAGTATTCCGGCAGCGAGATCAAGTTGGAGGGCGAAGAGTTCCTGATCATCCGGGAGGACGAGATCCTCGGGGTGATCGAGACCACGCCGAAGAAGGGCAAGGCCTAGGAGACCAGGAGGATACTACATGGCAGGGAAGATGATTGTTTACAGCGAGAATTCCAGGCAGGCGATCCTGCGGGGAGTAAACCAACTGGCTGACGCCGTGAAGGTTACCCTCGGCCCCAAGGGGCGCAACGTCGTACTGGAGAAGAAGTTCGGCGGACCGACCATCACCAAGGATGGCGTGACCGTGGCCAAGGAGATCGAACTGAAGGACCCCCTTGAGAACATGGGCGCCCAAATGGTGCGAGAAGTCGCATCCAAGACCTCCGACGTGGCAGGCGACGGCACCACCACCGCCACCATCCTGGCCCAGTCTATCTTCCGCGAGGGCGTGAAGAGCGTGGCCGCCGGGGCCAATCCGATGGCGCTCAAGCGCGGCATCGAGAAGGCCGTGGAAGCGGTTGTCGAAGGCATCAAGAGCTACAGTAAGCCCATCTCGGGCGACGCCATCGCCCAGGTCGGCACGATCTCGGCCAACGGCGACACCACCATTGGCGCCAGAATCGCCGAGGCCATGAAGAAGGTTGGCAAGGACGGCGTCATCACCGTGGAAGAGTCCAAGACCATGGAGACGACCACCGATATGGTCGAGGGCATGCAGTTCGACCGCGGCTACCTGTCGCCCTACTTCATCACCGATCCGGACCGGATGGAGTGCGTGGTCGAAGACCCCTACATCCTGATCCACGAGAAGAAGATCAGCAACATGAAGGACCTGCTGCCCCTCCTGGAGCAGATCGCGCGCAGCGGAAAGCCGTTGCTGGTGATCGCCGAGGAAGTGGAAGGCGAAGCGCTGGCTACCCTGGTGGTCAACAAGCTGCGCGGCACGCTGAACGCCTGCGCCGTGAAGGCACCGGGATTCGGCGACCGCCGCAAGGCCATGCTGGAGGATATCGCGATCCTCACCGGCGGCAAGGCCATCATGGA
>JBHGAV010000160.1:0-1647 GCA_041946685.1 Bryobacteraceae bacterium
GTCGGGGACGAGGTCGGCACCGCCGGGCGTCCGCTGCCGCCCGGGCGCATACGCATCGACTCGCCCGAACCCGGCGTCCCGGGCGAGGTCCTGGCCAGCGGCCCCAACGTGATGCAGGGCTACTGGCGTAACCCCGGGGCGACCGCGGATGCGATTCGCGACGGCTGGCTGCACACCGGGGATGTCGGCTACATCGATGCCTCCGGCTGCCTCAACATCACGGGACGCCAGAAGGACGTCATCGTCCTTAGCTCGGGCAAGAACATCTATCCCGAGGAGATCGAGCACGCCTATCAGAGCCAGTGTCCATACATCAAGCAGATGTGCGTGATGGGCGTCCCGGATCCGGCGGGCGAAACCGGGGACGAGAAACTCCATGCGGTGATCGTGCCCGACTGGGACTACCTGAAGAGCAAGCAGGTGGTGAACGCCTACGACATGATCCGCTGGACCATGGAGTCCATCTCGCAGAAACTCCCTCCCTACAAGCGCGTGCGGAGCTTCGAGATACGCACAGAGCCCCTGCCTCTGACAACCACGAGGAAGATCAAGCGGCACGAGGTCCAGGCGCAGTTGGCCGGCGGGGGCGAGGCCAGGACGCCCGCCCGGTCGTGGGAGGCCAGCGAGCCGGCTACTCCCGCCGAAGCCCGGCTGTTCGACCTCATCCGGCGCTTCAAGAAAGCTCCGGCCGTCAACCGCGAGATGAACCTGGAGCTGGACCTCGGCTTCGATTCCCTCGAACGGGTCGAGTTCCTGGTCAACCTCGAGGAGGCTTTCGGCGTCCGCTTCAGCGAGGAGGAGACCAGCGGCTTCTTCACGGTCGCCCACCTGGCGGACGCTCTGGAGGCGCACCTGGCCGGGGAAGCGGCCGCGGAAGCACGCCTCTCCTGGAGTGAGATACTGGCCGCCCCGCTCCCGCCGGAAAAGGCCCGCGAGGTGGAGGAGATCCTGTCGCCGAAGCCGGGCTGGGAACTGGCTTTCTACCTGGTGGCGCGCATGGTGCGTCTCCTGTCGCTCGTGCTCTTCCGGATGCGCGTCAGGGGCCTGGAGAACCTGCCCCGGCAGTATCCGTTCCTCATTTGCCCGAACCACGAGAGTTTCCTCGATACGTTCCTGCTCTCGGCCTCCCTGCCGTTTCGGGTGACGCGCCGGTGGTTCTTTCTGGCCCACGTCGACTACTTCTCGAATCCCGTCACCGCCTACCTCGGCCGTCACATCAAGGTGATCCCGGTGAACCCGGACAAGCAGCCGCAATTGTCGTTGCGGCTGTGCGCCGAGGGCCTGCGGCGCGGGCTGATCCTGTGCATCTTCCCGGAAGGTGAGCGGTCGATCGACGGGGGGCTGAAGCTCTTCCGCAAAGGGCCGGCGATCCTCGCCTGCGAGACCGGCACGCCGGTGGTTCCGGTGGGTATCAATGGAACCTACGAGTGCTGGCGGCGCGGGTCGAGCCGCATACGCCTGCACCCGGTGAGCTATGTTTACGGACCTCCCCTGCTGCCGGACCCGGGGAGCAAGTCCTACGACGCCTTCACGGACCGCCTGGTGTCCGCCGTCTCCGCCCTCATCGGGGAGAAGCCGGTTTGAGCGCGCCGGGCGGTTCCAGGGGAATGTCCAGGCGCAACTCCTTCACGAAACGGCCGCGCATGA
>JBHGAV010000161.1:0-1600 GCA_041946685.1 Bryobacteraceae bacterium
AAGCCGGCCGCAGGCCCGGCAGCGCTCACCACGATGCTCCGCGAGCGGGTCAGATGCACGCCCGGAAGGAAAGTCACACCGCCAAAGCCGTGCAGGCGAATGAACGGTGAAGCCCCGTAATAGCTACCCGCGACAGCATGCCCCAACTCATGCACGAGGATGGAGACAAAGACCACCCCGATCCAAACGAGCACGCGGGCCAATTCATCAGGGCTGTGGGCCGTGGCCCCTCCGCCCAGCAAAGCCGTGGTGAGCCAAAACCAGCCCTCGACCGCCACCGGCACGCCAAACAATGAGAACTTCAGCATCTCCCTTCCTCCTAACCCAAGCGGCCTTGCTTGGCGACAGGAATATCACTGCCTGCCCCATCCGATGCGGACAGGATTAGGGAGGGGAATCTTTGGAAATTGCCGCTTGCAGAAGCGCCGGCTGTCAGCCGCTCACACGCCGCGCAGCAGTTCCTTCCAGCGTTTCCACGCTTCCTCGCGGGCTTTCCTGTTCGCCGGGGTAGCGTCGGGTGCTTCTCCAGCGCGCATGAACCCGTGGCCGGCGCCTTCATAAATCTTCGGCTCGAAGGTCTTGCCGGCTCGCTTCATCAGCTCTTCCGATTTGGGAATAGTCGTGTTCACGCGAGCGTCGTTTCCCCCGTAGAAACCGTAAACCGGCGCTTGAATACGGGCGATGTCTTGCTCCTGGTCTGGTCCGGAACCGTAGAAGACGAAGGCCGCCTTGATCTTCTGGTTGTTCGTGGCGAACTGGAATGTCTGGCTGCCGCCCCAGCAGAAGCCGGCCACGACCACTTTGCCGTTGCAGGCCGGCAGCTTGGCAACGTAGTCCACCGCCGCGTCCAGGTCGGCTGTAATCTGCGCGGGAGGGAGGGAAGAGATGGCCCTGCGCACGGCGTCGCTGCCGCCCAGTTCGGCAGTGCCGCCGCCACCGGGAGCCGTCCCTGAGAGCAGATCTGGCGCGATGGCGATGTAGCCGGCTTCGGCCAGTTGGTCCGCCACACCGCGCACCCAGTCGGTCAGGCCAAAGATCTCATGGATGACGACCACCGCCGTCGCTTTCTCCTTCACTTCGGGAAAAGCCAGGAAACAGGCGATTTCCCGGTTATCGTGTTTCACCTTCACCCATTCCAGATGCCGCGGCGACTTCTCCAGGCGCTCCTTCGCCCACTCCTGGGCGGAAGCGACACTGCACGCGCACGCCACAGTCAAGAGTGGAATGATCCCATTTTTCATGCTGATTCCTTTGGTTAGCGTTGTTCGAGCCTACGGTGCAACAACAGACCGCAACCCCGGTCTGCTCCATGATTGTTTGAAGGTCGGTTGGGCCTTCCGCAGCCCTGGATCGCCCCCTCAACTCGCGAGCAATAAGACACAGCGCCCGACGGTCGTCAACGGGACGTCAGCAGGCCGCTACGGACGAACCAAGCGCCACCTCGGCTCTGACCCTGGAACCACTCGTGTTGCAACCCAACGGCTTACGCAATTGGGAGCAATTTGCTCCCAGCGCCTACCCCCCTCGAGTGGAGCCACCTCGTCAAAATGGTGACTAATCGTCACCAAACGCGCAACTCTCTGGCCAACAGAAGCATACA
>JBHGAV010000017.1:0-68266 GCA_041946685.1 Bryobacteraceae bacterium
AACCACCGACCTCCTGGTCCCGAACCAGGCGCTCTAGCCAGGCTGAGCCACGCCCCGACTTCTTCAGTTTAATGCCCGCCACCAGACGGTGCAAGCCGAGGCGGCCAACCCGAGGATCGCCGGCGCCAGCGCGGCCGCCACGCCGCGCTGCTTGAAGTCGTTGTGCACGGCGTGCAGGCCGAGATAGAGGAAACTGCCTCCAGCCAGTGCCAGGGGAGCGATCACCCAACTCGATCCCAGGTTCGCGGCTACGAGAGACTCCAGCGCGCCGCCCACGACGGTCGGCGCCTGCGCCACCGCGCACCAGCCAAGAGCCGACCAGCGCGAGGGCACCGCCGCCCGCAGGATCGTCCCGTAGGCCAACCCTTCGGGTATCTTGTGGATGGCCACAGCCAGGAAGACCCCCCAGCCCAATCCTGCGGCCCCCTCCTGGCGCGACGCGGCCACTGCCAAGCCATCCATGAAGCTGTGCAGCACCGCCGCAATGACCAGAGGCAAGGCAAAACCATGCAGCGTTATCGCACACGACCCGTGGTTGTGCGAGTGGGAGCAGGAGGGGCAAACCGGGTGGACATAACGGTCCACGAACCAAAGCAGGCCAAAGCCGAAGGCGAGCATGGCCGTTCCTCCCACCTGCCCCGCACTCTCGGACATCTCCGGCCACACCCCGAACAGCGCCATCCCCATCAGCAAGCCTGCTCCAAACGGGACCAGGAAACGGCCTGCCCGCGGCCCCGTGGCCAGCCAAACGCCTGCCGCAGCACTGGCCAAGGCGATGGCGGTGACCGCCAAAGCGAGCAGGACGTCCATATGCAGGCCGGGAGGCATCGGTTCCTCCCAATGTAGCGGTACTACCGCAGCCGGAGCAAGCGTCCACCAGACTCAAGAAAGGTCGCCTCCATGTAACCTTTACCCGGATAATTCCGTTGTTACTATCAAATCCCCGTTACGACAGCGGGCGCACTCACCTAACTGCTCTGACCCGCGCCCGCTTTCTTGTTAGACTGGGGCAGTCCCCCTCCCATGAGCTTGCCGTCCTACATCCGCTTGTTGGAGCAGGGCGAACTGAAGCGCCGGGCGTCCCTTCTTGAAGCCAGACTGGCCTCCTGCGACATCTGCCCATGGCTGTGCCACGTCAACAGGCAGGCGGGCGAATCTAAGGTGTGTCTTTCCAGATACTTGCCGATTGTCTCGGCTTATGCTCCCCATTTCGGCGAGGAACCGGCCCTGAGCGGCACCCACCTGGGCGACGGGGCCAGGGGAACGGGAAACGTCTTCCTCGGCCGGTGCAATCTGCGCTGCGTCTACTGCCAGAACTGGCAGATAAGTCAAGACTTACGCCCTGAGGCCGAAGCGGGAGAGGTGGGCTTTGAGGAACTGGCCGGGATGTTGCTTTCCCTGGAGGTGAGGGGCTGCCACAATATTGGGTTCGTTTCGCCAACTCACTGGACGCCCCAGATCGTCCGTGCCGTGGAACTGGCAGCCCGCCGGGGGCTCAAGGTCCCCCTCATCTACAACACTAACGCCTATGACAGTTGCGAGGTCCTGCGGCTTCTGGATGGCGTCTTCGACATCTATCTGCCGGACCTGCGGTACTCGGACGAGGAGGTCGCCCGGGAATACTCCAAGGCCCCGAATTATGTGCAACATGCAAGGGAAGCCATCCTGGAGATGTGCCGGCAGGTTGGACCCGAATTGGAGTTGGATGAGCAGGGGATTGTGCGCCGGGGACTGATCATACGGTTGCTCATCCTCCCCAACGACCTCGCCGGACTGCGCGAGACACTCCAGTGGATCCGTGACTCCCTCTCCCCCAGGGTGGCGCTCAGCGTCATGTCGCAGTACTACCCGACACACAAGGTGGCTGGCGGGGCGTTTTCGCTCCTCGACCGCAGAATCCGGCGGAGCGAGTACGAGAAGGTGCTGGGCTGGCTGGACGAATTCGGCTTCGAGAACGGATGGATCCAGCCATTCGAGGCGGGCGCGGCCGAGTACTACCGGCCCGACTTCAGCAACCGGAGCCTGCCGTTCGCCGACGCGCGGGATTTCACGCGCTGAGCCTGCGGAACGCCGCCGCGATTTCCCGGATGGTCTGCTCGTCGGCCATCAGTACGCGGTGGGGCAGCCAGAAGGCGTCCTTGATGCAGGCCTCCGCGACCGGGCATGGCTCGACGCGGCAGCCGCCCTGGCGATACAGCGGATTGCCGTAAAGCGTGTGCGGGTAGAAGGGTGTGCAGGGGATTCCTTGGGCCGTGAGCGCCTGGTGCAACTCGTCGCGCGTCCGTCCGAGCCTGGCGGCATCGACACGCCCGAGCAGCAGGTAGTGTGAGTGGGAGTTGACCTGGACCGGAACCCGCTGGAAGACCAGACCCTCCAGGTCCGCGAGCAGCGACCGCAGCAGTTCCTCGTTTCGCCGTCGCAACTCAATCTGCTGCGGCAGCCGTTCCAGTTGAGCCAGCAAGACCGCGGCTTGCAGCGCGGTAATGCGGAAGTTGGAGCCGAGTGTGAAGTGGTGGAAATAGTCCTGGCCGGTCCGGCGCCCCTGGTTGGCGAAGGAGCGCGCCCGTTCGGCGAACTTCGCGTCGTTGGTAAGGAGAATGCCCCCCTCGCCGGAAGTCATGACCTTCCCGTTCTGGAAACTGAAGGCGGCGGCCAGTCCGAAGCTGCCGGCGCGCCTTCCGCCCCATTCCGAGCCGTGGGCGTGCGCCGCATCTTCGATCACGATCAGGCCGCGACGCCGGGCCAGCGCCACCAGGCGGTCCATGTCCGCCATGGGCCCGCCGAAATGAACGGGCATGATGGCCTTGGTCCGAGGGGAAAGGGCGGCCTCGGCGCGGGCTGGATCGATGTTGAAGCTGTATTCCTCGATATCCACGAAGACCGGCGTCGCCCCGGCGCGGGAGACGGCGGTGGCGCTGGAGACGAAGGAGATGGCCGGGACGATCACTTCATCTCCGGGGCCGATTCCCGCCACCTCCATGGCCAACTCGAGGGCCAGGGTGCCGTTGGCGCAACTCACGCCATAGGCGCACTGCTGGAAGTCGGCGAACGCTTTCTCGAAACGTTCTACGATTTCGTTCCAGCCTCCCCACTGGCTGCTCTCGAGGACTTCACGGACCAGGCGCAAATCACGATCCGTGGCAATGGGCCACTTCGGGATCTTCATCACATTCCAGTATAATGACGGTTTTCGCAGGGTCTTCTAATGCGCAAGTGGTGCAAACCCCTCTTCTGCCTGGCTGGCGCCTGGGCACTCTGGGCAGGGCCGGTCGATTTCGGCAAGCAGGAGCTGCAGCGCGCGATCGCCGAGCGGAAGCTGCCGCCGCAGAAGTTCCGCGTCCAGACCGAGGTGTCCACGGACGCTCCGGAGTCCTTCCGGATCGTGGGCGCGCGGATCGCAGGCGGCGATCTCCGCGGCCTGATGTACGGGCTGCTCGAGGCGTCCGAACAGATACGGGCCAAGGGTTGGATGGTCCAGGCCAGAGGCTCCGCCGCCGTTCGAATCCGCGGTGTACGCCTGCTGGTGCAGCCGGAAGACCTTGGCGGAGAGTGGTTCTACTCGCGTGCATACTGGGACGAGATCTGCTCGACGCTGGCGCGCAGCCGCTTTAATAGGCTGAACCTGGTTTTTGGAGGACAAACGGAACTGGGGCCTCGCGTGGCCGGGGCGGTGCACGCCATCGCGCAGACGGCTCTCGGGTGTGCGGTGGATCTGGCGATCAGCCTGGAACCGGGGAGCCTGGACGGAGAGGCGCACGGGTTCAGGAGCCTGCTTATCGAGTCCCCTGCCATCCGCAGCGTCCAGTGGAAGAAGGGCGAAGCGGATAATCCCGTGATGAGGCTCCCGGAAGCCCTGCTGGGCGCGCTCGTCGAGAGCGGCCGACGAGTGACGCTCGAATTCCCCTCCCGGGAAGCGACTCCCGAGCTCCTGGACAAGCTGACGGAGCGCGGGATTCCGTTGCGTTTGTCGGCGGAGCACGGGAGCGCTCCGGCGGCGCCGGCGGAAGCGGAGGTGCTGTGGGAAGTGGGGGCCCCTGGCGCGAGGGAGCGAGACGATCCCGCCTTTGTGCGCGGCGTAATGCAGGATCTGACCAAGACCGGGGTCGCCGGGTTTGAGATCGACGGGCCGCTTCCCGTCACCAGCGAGGCGAACCGGCGTTTCTACACGCTGTGGGGGCGGCTGAGCTACGATCCGAAGACGCCCGCCAGCGTGTGGGAGCCCAAGTTGGTGAAAAGGCCATGAAGAGAAGATGGATCGACGTTTCCGTGCCGCTCGCGACCGGCATGGTGAACTGGCCGGGCGACCCGCCGGTATCCATCGAGCCTCTTAAGGAGATCGCCAAGGGCGGTTCTTCGAACGTCTCGGCAATCTACATGGGAGCGCACACCGGGACGCACATGGACGCGCCGCGGCACTTCTTCACGGGGGGAAGAGGTCTGGACACTATGCCTTTGGACGCCACCATTGGACCGGCGCGGGTCATCGCCATCCGGGACCGGCGGAAGATCACGGCCGAGGAACTGCGCGGGCAAAGGATACGCAAGGGCGAGCGGATCCTTTTCAAGACGCACGGGTCGGGCGCGCGCTGGCGGCGGCGGGAGTTCGACCGCAACTACGTCTATATCTCGCCCGAGGCGGCCAGGTACCTGGCCGCGCGCGGTGTGAGGACCGTGGGCGTGGACTACCTGTCGGTGGGCGGATACAAGTCGGACGGCGCCGAGACGCACCGAGCGCTTTTGGGAGCGGGTGTGTGGATCATTGAGGGGCTGAACCTCGCCGCCGTCGAGCCCGGCCAGTATGACCTCATCTGCCTGCCGCTGCGCATCCTGAACTCCGACGGCGCCCCTGCGCGGGCGGTGGTGCGGAGGAAAGGTTAGGCCGGGCCCCTCTCCGGCTCGCTTTGCGGCGAAATTGGCTATCTTGAAGCGTGAACCGATCTCAGGATGCGGACACGATCGTCAGGGAAATCAACTCGCGGCTGGGCGCGTTGTCGAGCCGAACTGCCGAAGAGATACGTGCTATCCGTCGTGAATACTCTCAGCGGCTCGCCACAGCGAAGTCCGGCTTTCTGATCCGGCTTTCTCTGCGTCTGCTCGGGCAACCGGATCCTCTATGTCGTTTCGTTGCGTATGAGCTCATCACGCACCACAGCCCCAGTTACGAGAGTCTCAGCCCAACCCAACTGCTGAGACTCGGGCAAGGACTGGACAGTTGGAGCGCGGTTGACGGTTTTGCCGGGTATCTCGCAGGTCCGCTGTGGCGCGAGGGCCGGCTTGGGGACGCCATGATCATGGGTTGGACACGGAGTGCGGACCGCTGGTGGCGGCGGGCTGCGCTGGTCAGCACCGTAGCGCTGAGCCGGCGCGGCGGAGTCGATGACGTGCGTAAGACTTTTAGAACTTGCGCCGCGCTCGTCTCCGATCGCGACGACATGGTCGTGAAAGCACTGTCCTGGGCGCTCCGCGAACTGGGGAAGAAACACCCGGAAAAGGCAAGCAAGTTCCTTGCGGACCACCGGCGCGACTTGGCGGCCAGAGTGATCCGGGAAGTCGAGAACAAACTCACGACCGGCTTGAAGGACCCGCGTCGCCGTCGCCAGGCAGAGGGGTAGCCGGCATCCCCGCTCAGGTGGTTCTGACTCGGCAAGGGACACGCCGCGAGTGCGAGGCGGTCTGAGCCACCTGCGCCACTCGGGCGTCCCGCCAACTTGCCCACACCAACTTCCGAGTGGCGCTTCAACCGCCCTCGATCCTTCCGCGCATGGCGCCGCAAGATGGTCGAGATTCCGATGTGTAATGGGAGGGAGAGGCCGTTGTCATGAAGTCAATTGCTGCTGCTGGCCAGAGATCTGCCGACTCCACAGTCGCCCGGAATGTTGTATTCGCCTTCTTGGGAGCAGCCGGGCTCGTACTGAAGGCGCGCTACTCTGGGCCGCACATGGAGCTTGTTCATGGCTACGGCGGCAACGTTGTCGCCTCGTTGGCGGTCTATTTCATTCTCGCCACTCCGCTCAGCCGCCTGAAATTCGGCAGAGCGCTTCGCGCGGCTCTCGCCTTGGGAGTGGTGGAACTCTTCGAGGACTCGGATGGCTTCAAGGTGATGTCGAACACTTACGATCCAGTTGACTACCTGGCAAACGGAGTCGGAATCGTGCTCGCCCTGCTGTTGGACGCCGTTGCCACCGGAGTTGCCGGGCTCGGACCGACTCGGAACGAATAGCTGACGTCAAATCTCCCCTCAGCAAACTCCCATTGCCTGCCATGCCAGGCCGCGCGCAATAGCAGTCGGCTCTTGCGCGAGGGTGACGGGTACGGCTTGCGAGGGCCTCGAGTGATTCGAGCGGGCTGCTAGTTGAGAGACCCAAGAGCCGAAGTTGGGCGGCTTCCCGGTGTGTCAGGCGGCGTCGCCGTCGCGGTGGGTGGGGTAGGAGGCCGTACCCGGCTTGCGCTTGTAGCTCTCCACCTTTGCGCCGTAAGGACCCTGCTTGGTCCGGGCCAGAAGCTCGCTGATTTCCCGCGGCGTCATCGGCTTGAACGACTTGCAGACGGCCACGTTCTCTTCAAGCTCCCGCACGGTCTGGGCTCCCGAGACCACCACATCTACGTCCTGGCTCCAGGCGAAGCGCAGGCACTCGGCTATGGTCGCGATCTTGTTCGCCGTGATCCCACCAATGGCGTTGGTCTTCATGGCGAGCATTCCCAGACCCTTCTTGCGGATGTTCGGCAACACGGAGTTGATGAAGCTCAGGTAGTGAGGATCGATGAGGTTCACCGGGTGCTGCACCGTCTCCCAGCCGTCGTAGGAGTCGAGCAAACGCTGGTGAACCGTGGGATCGGCGTGGCCGGTAAAGCCGATGTGGCGCGCCTTGCCCTGCTTCTTGGCTTCCACAAAAGCCTCCAGCGCCCCGCCCGGGGCCAGGATCTGATCCACCTCCTTGTGCGAAACGACCTGGTGGCACTGCCAGAGGTCCAGGTAGTCGGTCCGCATCGCCTTGAGGCTCTCCTCGAGCAGGCGCATGGCGCTCGCGCGGTCGTAGATGTGTGACTTGGACATGAGCAGGACCTTCTGTCTCAGGCTCCCTCCCAGCGCCTTCCCGTAGATCTCGTCGCTGCGACCGTCGTGATAGAGCCGCGCGCTGTCGAAGAAGTTGACGCCCAGGTCGACGGCGCGGCGGATGATCTCGATCCCGTTCTGCTCTCCTTTGATCGCCATGTGGTAGCCGCCGACGACATACCTGGAGACCCGCAGACCGGTCCCGCCGAGAGTGGTCATGGGCATGGGACTGTCGGCGCCTCTCCCCGGTCTTGCGGCAAGCACCGCCGGAGATAGTTGCAGGAAGACCCTTCGCTTCATGAGAAGCCCCCCTTGACCTATCAATACCACGCGAAGGAGCTACTTGGCGTCGCGCCAGTTGTCGCCGCTACTGACCCGTTCCTCGCAGGTCGGCGATGATCTCCAGTGCCCCTTGCCAGGACAGGTACAAGGCGCAAAGGATCGCCCCTATCATCACGGTGTTGGTGAGCCAGCCGTTGGCGTGCCGGCCCATGATCTTCCTGTCGGCGGTCAGAAGCATGACGATCACCATCATGACCGGAAGCATGACGACGCTGATGACGCCGGTGGCCACCACGATGCCCACCGGCGTCCAGTCGGTGAAGAAGACGTAGAGCGGGGAGACAGACAGGTAGACCATCAGCCAGCGGTAGGCCGGCATCTCACCCGGCGTCGTCCCGTCCTCTATCATCCGCTTTGATGGACGGACAAACCTGTGGAAGACGTCCGACACCATAATGCCGAAGCCAGAACCGCTGCCCACATGAGCGCCAAAGACCACGCACAGAAGAGTTATCCCGAAGAACCCACCGCCCCAATCGCCGAGCACCTGTCCAAACATAGGAACCAGGTCCTCCACGCGGCCTACGCGGATCCCTCGAGGTCCCAACACGCCGGCTGCGGCGATCTGGACCATCGCCAGCATGGATATGCCCCCTACGATGCCAGTGAGCAAGTCCTTCCGCTGGCTCCGCAGATGGTCGAGGGTGCGCCACCCCTTCTCGTGGACAAATGCGGAATACCGCAGATTACCGAAAGAACCCATCGCTGTGGAGACGACGGCCATCAAGACGATCCCGGAGTGGTACCTCCCGCCCTCCGAAGGCAGGACCGGGTGCAGCACTCCCCTCAGGAAGTCCCCAAGATCCGGCCTGGAAGCGACGACCCCGCCCAGCAGGCAGATGACCATCACGCCAGCCAGGGGCTTGCTCACTTCTTCGACCCATTTGTACCGGCCCCAGAACAGCAGAATGAACGAGAGCGTCAAGAACACGAACCCCCATATGGCGGCACTGTGGGGCGTCGGCAGGGGGAAGATGAAGTTTGCGGCGACACCGAACATTGCCGCGCGTCCAAGCGCCCCCATATGCTGCCGCAACACCCAGAAGCCCATCCAAGACAATACTGCCCACCGGCCGATGCGGCCGCAGCCGGTAAGCACGGTCTCGCCCGTGACCAGAACATAGCGGGCAGTGGCGTCAAGAATGATAAACCTGGCCGCGCCCGTCACCACCAGGATCCAAAGCAGGCTATAGCCGTCGCTGCTGCCTGCCATCGAGTTCACGATCAGGTCGCGCGCGCCGATGCCGCTGAGAGCGAAGATCAATCCCGGGCCGACCGAGGCGAGGAAGCCCCACCAGCCTCGCCGTCCGGGCACACCTTTGGATGCCTGCGTACCGGATGCCATGGTCTAAAAGCGCAACTTCAGGCCGAACTGGATCTCCCGGCTCTTGCCGGCCGAAGTGATTCTGCCAAAGTCCTCCCGTACGGAGGTGTCCGTGAAGGTCTCCATACGCTCCACGGCGGGAAGATCGAAATTCACCCTGTTGAACAGATTGAAGAACTCGAATCGGAGATCGAGCGCAGCGCCTTCACCCAGCCGTGCGAGCATGAGCCGTCTGGAGATCGAGAGGTCGACCGTAGCCAGATCCGGTCCCGAGATGGTATTGCGCCCGAGGTTGCCGAGGAACCCGGGCTCGGGCCTGCGGAATCCGCTGATATCCACCCAGCGCTGCGGGTCGCCGGTAACCGGGTTATTGTCGGCCTCTGGCGCGAGATCGGGGCGCTGGCCGATACTGGCACCCGACATGTGCGACTTGGTTTGCGCGGCATCGTAGGCGAGCCATGCCGTGGTCGGCACGCCGGACGCATAGACGACGATGGTTCCCGCCTGCCACCCACCCACCACGGAATTCCACGACGAGCCCGGGACGCCCGGAAGATCCCAAGTCAAGCCGGCGGTGAAGTAGTGTCTAACGTCGTGCCCCGACAGCCCACGGTTGAACTTCGGATGGCCGTTCAACGGCAACACTCCACGGTTTGGCGATTCGTTGGACGAGTAGAAGTTGGAGCTGTCGTCGATGCTCTTGGAGAAAGTATAGGCGAGCTGCGCTTGCAGGCCTCCGGCCAGCCGCCTCTGAAAATCGGTCTGGAGGCCGTGGTAGAAGGAGTGCGCATCAAACTCGCGGTTCCGAATTCCTCCGAACACCGGGTTGATCCTCTCGCCCCCGGCTGGAAAGAACAGGCGTCCATCGGCCAGTTGGACAGGCTTGACTATGTTGGCGTCGTTGGTGATGCTGGACAGATTCAGGCCGTGCGAACCGACGTAGGCCACGCGGAGAGAGCTTCCGGGGCCGATCCGCTGCTCCACGTTGAAGTTCCATTGTTGGACATAGGGCTGGCGCAGATTGCGGGGGATGCGATCGACAGCGAGATCAGGCGTGGGGCTGGCCAGCAGGGCGCGGTAGCCGCCCTTGGGAAAGTCGCCCGCGACGAGAGCCCGAGTCTCGCCGCGCCGGAAGAACGGAGAGTTTCGAACGCCGATGTAAGAAACGTAGGGAGACAGCAGCAGATCAGGAAAAACGCCGTAGCCGCTGCGGACGAGGGTCGCGCCGCTGCCGAACAAGTCCCAGGCCAGCCCCACGCGAGGCGCCAGGTTCCGCCAGGAGGGATTGTCATAGAGAGGCTCGCCGGTGCGCATCTGAAGGTCGCTCAGCAGATCGAGGTTGGAAAGCTTGCCGTTCACCTCCGTTGGGACGGTGGCCCACTCCCAGCGCAACCCGACTTGCATCGTCAGGCGCCGGAACAACTTCCGTGACTCCTCGATGTAGAGCGCCCCGATCCACTGACGGAAGCCGCGTACGGTATCCGAGCCCGGGAACTGTGCGCGGAACCGGTCGGGAATGTTCCGCAGCAGGTGGTTGAGGTCGCGGAAACGGAAGTCTCCATACTGGCGGTTCTGGCTGTCCATATTGAACTGCGTGCGCTCTAGACGGGCGCCCCACTTGAGGGAGCGGCGGCCGGCCGCGTGGGTGAAATCATCGCTGGCCTGAAAGGAGTTCAGGACAGGCTTGTTCAGCCCGAGAGAGCCGCTGCCTCCGGGGAAATCGGTCAAACCGACCACCAGGATCGAGCCCATCCTTCCCGAGCCTGGGATGAACTCCAGGTCGGATTTGTCCGTCTCCGGCAGACGCGTCACGGAATCGCTGTCAGAAGTCAGGTTTCTCGAGAAACCGGCGCGCGCGGTCTGGAGAAGGGTGGAAGAGAAGAGCCATGTGTGCTCAGCAACCGCAGACTGGTGACGGGTGCGATTCAGCCGGGTGCCGGCCTCGAAGTCGGTGCTGCTCTGCTGCCTCGCCCCGTCATAGGAGTAGCGGAAGAAGAGCTTGTTTCGGTCGCCGACGCAGTGATCGAGCCGGGAGGTGACAAAGCGCTCATCGCTCACCGTATTGTTGGCGAAGACGTAGAAACCGGTGTCTCCGAAGACCGCGCCGTTTGGCAACGGATAGAGCGGCAGGATGCGGGCGATCGCGGGGTCAACGGTGACCGAGCCGGATGTGAGATTGCCCTTGCGCGCCTCCGCACTGAGCGTGGTGTTGAAGGTGGTGTTGCCGCGCTCCTCCAGCAGGGTCTCGTGATTGGCGAAGAAGAAAGTCTTGTCCTTGCGCACAGGTCCGCCGAGAGACACGCCGAATTGGTGCCGGCGGAATTCCGGAGGTTTCTCGCCGTCGAAGAAATTGCGGGCGTCCACATTGTCATTGCGGTGAAAGTAGAACGCAGCCCCGTGAAAGACGTTCGTGCCGGACCTAGTCACCGCGTTGATGATTCCGCCCCCGGCCTGTCCGTATTGCGCGCTGTAGGCGGTGCTCAGCACGCTGAACTCCAGAATCGCATCCACGCCCAGGTTCAGACCGGTTACGCTTCCAGGAGTCGAGCCGTTGTACGTTGTGACGCTGAGTCCGTCCAGGCGAAAACTGTTCTGAAAAGGGCGCGAGCCGGAGATGCTGATGTGCGTTCCGTAGCCGGTGTCTACGTCGCGGTCCTGCGCCCGGGCGGCCGGCACGCCCGCCATGAGTGTCGCCAACTGGATGTAATCGCGGCCGTTCAAGGGCATGCGCTCAATGGTGTGGTTGTTGACCACGCTGGAGATCGCCGACGGCGATGCCTCAATGATGCGGGCCTCACCCGTCACCACGATACTGCTCGACAGCTCGCCGACCACCATACGGTGGTCGACGACGGCCTCGTGATCCACTTCGAGGCTGACGCCCTCGTGACGGCTCGTTCTCATTCCCTCCTTCTCCGCCGTCACCTGGTAGATACCGAGCGGTATGCGCTCAAGCCTGTAGAAACCGTCGCCGTCCGTGACGGCAGTACGAGCCGCATTCGTGGCGGTCTGTACCACGCGAATCACGGCACCGGGCACGGAACCGCCGCTCTGATCGACAACCCTTCCCGCAATCGCGCCGTAGCGGTCCTGCGCGCTGCCCCACGCGAAGCAGACGAGCAGACCAGCAATTGTCGATACGCACCGCAGCATCATTCCATCTACTCTATCCTTGATCCTGTGGCCGGGGCTGGTGCAGGAGGTTTATCTTGCCTCCGCCCATCGAATGTGGTTCCGCCAGCACCACGCGAAGGGCTCCCATCTGTGTCCAAGCGCCGCCGGCCGGGCCCCCGCCCCAAACCCTCCTGAGTTCGCCCAAGAAGAAGCGCTTGATCTCGTCTTCGGACCCGCCCAGGCGCGGGTGCGCGCGCAATTCGATCTCCGTTTGTCCGGCTCCTTCGTGTTCCACAAGCTGGAAGTCGGAGGAGACCCCGCCAAACCGCGCAGGAAGGCTTTGCTCCAGAATCTGGAGCAGACCCCCGGAGAGCAAGGTGACGCCTCCCCCGGTGAGCTTGCCATAGCTGAAGATGTTGTCAAGTTGCGTGGTCAGGCCGAGCGCGGAAAGGCCGCAATCGCACTTAGCCGTCCCGAGGGTGCCGGCGTCATCCATCTCCACGTTCACAACCACCGTCGGAGCAGATGGCAGCAGTGGGGTCAACAAGAGCGAATCCACCTCCACACCACTGAGAGGGGCGAGCCTGCGGCGGCTGAGGACGGCAATACTGTCGAGACTGACGTGCACGCAGTTCCCCTGCATCCGGCGGCAACTCACGCCGATCGTTCCAAGCTCGGAAGCCGCGTACCGGGAGTGAACCTCGCAGCCGGAGGCTTCAATGGCGGCTCGCTTGGCGGCCGTCAAGGCTTCGCCGCCAAGGAGGAAGAGCGTGCCGCTTATATCGAGGCCCAGTTCCTGCGCCGCGACAACGGCACGAACGCCGCAGCTTGCCGCCCCCATGACCAGACTGGGAACGCCTTGCCGCCTGCGGTGCGCGATCCAGCGGGCCACAGGCCGAAAATCGTTTTGCGGCAGCCACGTGGGCAGCGTGGCGGGCACGCCCAGGAGGCGCAACTCCACCAGGAAGGCCAGGGTCAACAGCCGGTAATGAGTGGCACGGCGGTCGCCTCCCAAGGCGAACCACCTGTCGTGCGGGTTTCCCCGGCGCGCATAGTTGAGCGCCCGACGTATGCCGCCCGTGGACGGCAGTATCCTCGAAATGGCGACGAGTGCCCTGGTCGAGGGCTCGTACTGTTCCGTCATGACGAGATTCTGGGCTTCGCGGTAGATCTGGTACTCGAGGCTGCGCTTGGTGACCGTCCCGAGGCTGCGGCTGCCGCTCGATGTGGCCATCTCGACGACACCCGTGAACCGAGGATTGGCAAAGGCGGGAGTGCTGACCATGATTTGTCGGCCGCTCCGCTCGACCGCCGTCTTACCCTTGAACTCGTCGTGGGTGAGATAGACGCCTGCCCGGTAGAGGGTTTCTAGGGCCGCTTCCAGACCTTCACGCCGTACGGTGCGTTCCAGGTCCCCGTATGTGCAGCCGGCCCACGAGAAGAGCGTATGGTAAGGGTTGGCCGGATTGTCGAACACGGCATGCTTCATCAAGTCGAGGAAGTTGCGTTCCCGGTTGTGGAGGCTCCGGCAGATCAGCCCCTGAGGATCAGGTTCGAGAGGAACTCTCGCCCATCTGGCCAGCCCAAGGGCCATCGCCGCGTAGTAACGTGTCTCCCCCAACAAGATCATCTCCAGTCAACACCGGTATGAGAACCGGATCACATCAGCTTAGATCAACCGGTCTGAGATATCCACCGGGATTCCCGCTTCCCTGCGGGGAGCCCGGTATCGACAATCGAGGAGCACCCCACATCAGCACGCCTCCGTAGCGGAGCTTCCTGGGCTATTTCGCGTCGCGCCAGTTGGCGCCGACGCCGATGTCCACTACCAGCGGCACTTCCAGCGTGTGCACCTGCTCCATCTCGCTCTTTACCATGCGGCTGATTTCCGGCACTTCTTCGGGAGGAAGCTCGAAGACCAGCTCGTCGTGCACCTGAAGCAGCATCGTCGCGCGCGCCCCAAGCTCGCGAAGCCGCTGATCGATGCGGACCATGGCCAGCTTGATCAGGTCCGCCGCCGTGCCCTGGAGCGGGGTGTTGACAGCGGTACGCTCGGCGAAGCCGCGCGCGTTCGGATTGCGCGAGTTGATGTCCGGAATGAGCCGCCGGCGTCCGAACAGCGTCCGGGTCTCGCCGGTCTTGCGGACCTCTTCGATCTGCCGGTCGATGAACTTCCTGACCCCGGCGTAGCGTGCAAAGTAGCTCTGGATGTAGACCTGCGCCTCGCTCTGGGGGATGCCGAGCTGGGCTGCCAGACCGAAGGCGCTCAACCCGTAAATGATGCCGAAGTTCACCGTCTTGGCATCGCGGCGCTGCTCGGGTGTCACCAGGAGCGGCGGCACGCCGAAGACCTCGGCCGCGGTACGGGTGTGGACGTCTTCGCCTTTGCGGAAGGCGTCCACCAGCAACGGGTCGCGCGACATGTGAGCCAGCAGGCGGAGCTCGATCTGGGAGTAGTCGGCGACCAGGAGTCTCCAGCCGTCCCTGGGGACAAACGCGGCACGAATCTCGCGGCCGAGTTCGGTGCGTATCGGGATGTTCTGAAGGTTCGGATTTGAGGAAGAGAGTCTGCCCGTGGCGGCGCCCACCGGGTTGAAGCTGGTGTGCAGGCGTCCGGTCTCCGGGTTGACGAGCGCGGGCAGGGCATCCACGTAGGTCCCCTTCAGCTTGGCGAGCTGGCGGTATTCGAGCACCTTGGCCGCGATGGGATGCGAGGCGGCGAGTTCCTCCAGAACTTCGGCAGCCGTCGACACGGACTTGCTCTTGCCGCGCACCGCCGGTGCGGGGAGACCCAGTTCCTCGAACAGAACCTTGCCAAGCTGCTGGGGGGAGTTGATGTTGAAGGGGTGGCCGGCGAGCGAGTGGATTTCCTCGCTCAATCGCTCGATGTCCTTCTGCATCCGCGCGGAAAGGCCCGTCAGTACCTGCACATCGATGCGCACGCCGGTCTGCTCCATGCGCCTGAGCACGGGAAGGAGCGGCCGGTCGATGGGCTCAAACAAGCCCTCCGGCTCCGGTTCGGCCCCGTCCAGCTCCTTGAGCAGGCTGGTGAACTCCAGTTCCTTGTAGATCTCCCGAAGCGCCGCTTTGTTGGGAGGACCGATGCGGAACTCGTCGGGGGACCAGGCGACCGGCGCCGAGGCGTCAATCGTGGCGAGGCGCTTGCTCAGAAGGATGCGGTCGCGGTTCTGCTGGAGGCTCTCGCGGTAGGCGCGCCGTTCGACTTCGGCGGCGCCCTCGAGAGCTGCCTCGACCGAGCCGAAGCGGGCGATGAGGTCGCGCGCCCCCTTGTCTCCGATGCCCGGTGCGCCGGGGATGTTGTCCACGGGGTCGCCCTTGAGCGCCAGCAGGTCGGCAACCTGCGCGGGCTCGACGCCGAGGAACTCTTTCACCTTGGCCGGGTCGTACCACTCGTCGTCCTTCATCGGATTGAGCATCGAGACCCCGCCGCCGACCAGTTGCAGCATGTCCTTGTCGCTAGAGACGATGACCACCTCCATGCCCGATTCCACGGCCTTGCGCGCCAGGGCTCCGATAACGTCGTCCGCTTCAAAGCCGTCCTGCTGAATGACGGGGATGGACATGGCCTCGAGCAGACGCCGGACCCAGGGGATTTGCTCGAGGAGGTCGGGGGGCGTTTCGGCGCGGTTGGCCTTGTACTGGTCGAACTCCCGCTCGCGGAAGGTGGGGCCCTCGCTCTCGAAGACTGCGGCGATGTGCTCCGGCTGGTGGACCGTGGTCAGGCGGCGCATCATGTTGTGGAAGATGTAGACCGCTTCGGTGGCCATTCCCGACCGGGTCCGCATGGGCGGTGCGCCGCTACGAGCCCGGGCGTGGTAGGCGCGGAAGATGAAGCCGAAAGCATCCACGAGAAACAGGCGGCTGGCCGGCATGCTTCCCCAATCATACCCCCGCCGGGCCGAGGGAGGCGCGGCTGCTACACTGGTAATTCGGAGTGTTGCATTTTCGCAACAGTATGTTGAATTCAACCTATTGATTTCAAAAAGAATAAGACTGGACAACGGCTTGCAAGGCTAATGTCGCTTTGCGATACGAAACCACAATTCAGCGGCCGGTAGAGGCATCCGGGGTAGGACTCCACAGCGGTGTGCCGGTGTCGATCAGGATACTGCCGGCACCGCCCTCCACGGGCATTGTCTTCCTGCGAACCGACCTGGACCGGTTCCCCATCCCCGCCAACTGGAGACACGTCGCGCGGGTGAGCTACGCCACCAGCCTGATGCGTCAGGGCGTTCTGATCTCGACCACGGAGCATCTGCTCAGCGTGTTTTACAGCATGGGGGTGGATAACGCGTATGTGGAGATCGACAACCTGGAGGTGCCGATTCTGGACGGCAGCGGCCTGCCTTTCGTGGAGATGCTCGGGGAGGCGGGGCTGCAAACATACCGGCGGAGGCGGCGGTATTTGCACGTACGCCGCCCGGTCACGGTGGAGGACAGGGGAAAACGGATATCGATTCTCCCCGCGGACCGGTTCGTGCTTGCCTGCGAGGTCTACTTCAATCACCCTCTGGTGGGGCGGCAGAACCTGGAGCTGGAGGTGAGCAGCCAGCGCTTCGCCTCCGACATCGCGCCCGCGCGCACCTTCGGATTTGCCAACGAACTGGATCAGATGCGGAACATGGGCCTGATCCGGGGCGCCTCCCTGGCGAATGCCGTGTGCTTTGATCAGAACGGCGTGATGAATCCCGGCGGCCTGCGCTTCCCGGACGAGTGCTGCCGGCACAAGGCGCTGGACATGATCGGCGACCTGGCGCTGGTGGGGCGTCCGCTGCTCGGCCACGTGATCGCGGAACGCGCCGGGCATGCCATGCACGTGGCGCTGGTGGCCAAGATCATGTCCGATCCTTCGCTGTACGAGGTTCTGAGCTTCGACCAGCTCGCCGACAGGGTCGCCCACGCGTTGGTATCGTAGTGGCTTGCGCCACTTGTTGAGTCTGCCCAACCTGCTGACCGTGTCGAGGTTCGTCTTGGCCCCGTGGGTGGCGCTCTCGATTCTGCACCATGAGTACCGGGCGGCTTTTTGGCTGCTGGTGGCGGCAGGAGCAACCGACGGCCTCGACGGCTTTCTGGCGAGGCGCTGCGGTCTGGTCACGCGTCTGGGGGCGCAGCTCGATCCGGTTGCCGACAAGGTGCTGCTGGCGACCGTCTACTTGTCTCTGGTGCCGGCAAGAATCGTGCCCTTGTGGCTGGTGATCTTGATTGTGGCGCGAGACCTGTTGATTCTCTCGTTCGCCGCGGTGGCGCTCGCCGCCAGGCGCAAGGCAGAGTTTGCCCCGTCGGTCTGGGGGAAGCTGAGTACGGTGGTCCAGGTTGTAACGGGCGCCGTGGCGATCTGGGACAAGGCCTTCACGTTGCCCGGCGGCGCTCCCTGGCTTGCGGTGCTGGTGACGGTGACGGCGGCCACTACCGGCTGGAGCGGGCTTCACTACGCCTGGCGGGGCGTCCGGATGATGCGCGGCCAGAGCCGTGACGGCGCGATTGACGAGGCCGGGCCGCGAGAGTAGGCTAAATGTGGTGGGTGTCTCGATGACGAGGTATGTCCCATCCCGGCGCTACGTTTGGATGGGACTGGCAGCATGGTTCATGGCCGCGTTCTCGGGTTGGGCGGCCCTTACCTGGCCCATGGCCCTGCTGGGCCTCGCCTCGTTCCTGGCGTGCTCCGCCGCCCTGGCGTGGCTGGGCTTGAGACCGGCCATCGAGGTCCGCAATCAGCACCTGGTGGTCGGACGCCGCGCGGTCCCCTGGAATGAGATCCGCCGCGTGGACCGGACCGGCTGGCGATCGCCGCTGGTTGTGCGCCTCACCTTGTCCAATCTGCGTCACCTGTTGATCGTGTATGCTGGCAGCCCGGAATCCACCAGCGCGCTGCTGAGGCAGATTCGCCGCTCGGCCCGCTATGCGCTGATCGACGGCAGGCCGTATCACGAGTTCTGGGGGGAGCGGCCTGCGGTGGCGCAGCAGTGGCAGCCGCCCGAGCCGCGTTTTCGCCTGCTGAGGTCGGAGGACGAAGCGGAAGTCGAGAGACTGTACCAACGGCTGAAGACAGTCGGACGGCTGGACTCGGCGAGGTCTTCGGACGAGACCTAAGCTGGTGGCTCACAGGTTCGCCCGGCGCCGCTGGTGGGTCGCGGCAATCCTGATGGTGGCGGTGGCTTGGGCCGCCCATCCGCTGTGGATGAGCGCCCTTGGCTGGTATCTGGTGAGGGTGGACGGCCCTTTTCACGCCGATCTCGCCGTTGTGCTGGCGGGCGATTATCGGGGGCACCGAATCCGCAAGGCCGCCGACCTTGTCCGCCAGGGTTACACGACGAAGGTGCTGGTAAGCGGCCCAGGGGGCATTTACGGCCAAAACGAGGCGGATCTTGCGATCCGGTTCGCCGTGCTCAGAGGCGACCCGGAATCGTGGTTTGTCCCGTTCCACACATCCACCAGTTCGACCCGGCAGGAAGCCCGGGTGATCGCACCGGCGCTGCGGAGGCTGGGAGCGAAACGGATCATCCTGGTTACGAGCAACTACCACACGCGGCGGGCCGGGGGGTTGTTCCGGGCGGCCGCGCCCGATCTGGACTTCCGGGTGGTAGCAGCGGATGACGAGTTCTACCAGCCCGGCCGCTGGTGGAAATCCAGAGAGGCGCAGAAGTGTTTTGTGATGGAATGGTTGAAGACCATCACGGGGTGGTTTGGCATCTGAGCGAATGCGCGAGAACCTGCGAATCCTGTGGCCGTACCTGCGACGCTACCGCCGCAGTCTGGCGCTTGGCGGCGGGGCGCTGATCCTCAAGGATGTGATGGCGGCAACGCTGCCGCTGCTGATCGGTCACGGCGTGGACTCGATGCGCGCGGAGGCGTTCAACCTGGAGCTGGTTCTCAAGTTCGCCGCGGCCATCGTGGGGCTCTCGGTCGTTAAGGGCTTCTTCCAATACTGGATGCGCGTGATCCTCATCGGGGTCTCCCGGGATGTCGAGTTTGACCTGCGCAACGACTTCTTCCGACACCTGACCGAACTCAGCTCCGATTTCTTCTCGCGGACGCGCACGGGCGACATCATGGCCCGCGCCACCAACGATTTGAATGCGGTGCGAATGATGGTCGGCCCCGGCGTGATGTACTCGGTGGAGACCGCCTGCGCGGTCGTGCTGTCGGTTTCGGTGATGCTCAGCGTGGATTGGAGGCTCACGCTTCTGTCGCTCGCGCCGGCGCCGCTGATCAGCCTGATCGTGAGCTACTTTGGGCGCCGGATTCACGCGAGGTTCGACCGGATCCAGGCCATGTTCTCCGACATCAGCAGCCGCACCCAGGAGAATATCGCCGGGGTCAGGGTGGTGCGTGCCTACGCGCAGGAGGAGGCCGAGCAGCGCCAGTTCGAGGCGCTCAACCGGGAGTACGTGAGCCAGAACATCCGCCTGGCACGGCTGTCAGGCGCCTTCATGCCGCTGCTGCAGGCGCTGGTGGGCGTGACCTTGCTGATTGTCCTCTGGGTGGGAGGGACCGGGCTGCTCGCCGGCCGCATCACCCTGGGCCAGTTCGTGATGTTCAATACCTACCTGGTCATGCTGGTGTGGCCCATGATAGCGATCGGCTGGGTAGTGAACCTGGCGCAGCGCGGCACCGCCAGCCTTGCCAGGATCAACGCCATCATGCAGGAAGTCCCCTCGATCGCGGGACCTGCCGTGGCGCGCGACCCGGGAGGACCCCTGCGGGGAGAGATCGAGTTCCGGCGGGTGTCGGTGGAGTACGGCACGGGCAAACCGCTCGACGGCATCAGTCTGCGCATCCCCGAAGGGGCAACGGTGGCCATTGTCGGGCATACAGGCAGCGGGAAGACGACACTGGTCGAGTTGATACCACGGATCATGGACCCGACGTCGGGATGCGTTCTGGTCGACGGGATCGACGTGCGCGACTACTCTCCTTCCTGGTTGCGCCGCCAGATCGGCTTTGTGCCGCAGGAGACCATGCTGTTCAGCGCCACGCTGGCCGAGAACATCGCTTTCGGCATGGAGGAGGCATCGCGCGAGGAGATTCAACGCGCCGCCCGGCTCGCCGGGCTGGAGCCGGACATCGAGTCATTCCCCGCGGGGCTGGACACGGTGATCGGCGAGCGGGGCATCACGCTCTCCGGAGGCCAGAAACAGCGGACAGCGATCGCCCGCGCCGTCCTGAGAAACCCGCGAATCCTCATCCTGGACGATGCGTTGTCCAGCGTGGACACGGTGACCGAAGATCGGATCCTCAGCGGCCTGGCGGAGGTCATGCGGGGCCGCACCACCATCCTGATCTCGCACCGGGTCTCCACCGTCCGAAACGCGGACGTGATCTTCGTCGTGGAGAAGGGTAGAATCGCAGAACAGGGCACACATGAGGAGTTGCTGCGGCTGGGCGGCTACTATGCGGACTTGCACGAGAAACAGCTCCTTGAAGAGGAGTTGGAGTCCATCTAGAAGAATCTCCTGGACGGCGGGAGACGCATGACGAAGCTGACAGGGAAGCGGATCGTGGTCACGGGGGGGGCGGGTTTCCTCGGGAGCCACCTGGTAGAGATGCTGATGTCGCGCGGCTGCCGGAATGTTTTTGTCCCCAAGGTTGAGGAGTACGATCTCACGCGTCCAGAGGCGGTCGAACGCCTGTTTCAGCAGGCCCGGCCGGAGGTGCTGATCCACCTGGCGGCCGTGGTGGGCGGCATCGGCGCCAACCGCGAGAATCCGGGGCGGTTCTTCTTTGAGAACGCAATGATGGGGATCCAGGTGATCGACGGCGCCCGCCGCTATGGCGTCGAGAAGACCGTGGTCCTGGGCACGATCTGCGCGTATCCCAAGTTTACGCCAGTTCCGTTCCGCGAGGACGACCTCTGGTACGGCTACCCGGAGGAGACCAATGCGCCCTACGGCATCGCCAAGAAGGCGCTGCTGGTCCAGTGCCAGGCGTGCAGGAAGGAGTACGGCATGAACGCCGTGTTCCTCCTGCCCGTGAACCTCTACGGGCCGGGAGACAACTTCCATCCCGCCACCAGCCACGGTATCCCTGCACTTATCCGGAAGTGCATGGAAGCAGCCGAGGGTGGGCAGGACGAGGTCGGGGTCTGGGGGGACGGTTCGCCGACCAGGGAATTCCTCTACGTGACCGACGCCGCCGAGGGGATCATCGCCGCCACCGAGCGTTACGACAAGCCGGAGCCGGTGAATCTCGGCAGCGGGTGGGAGATCTCAATCCGCGACTTAGCCGCGAAGATCGCGGGCATGACGGGATTCACGGGCCGCATTGTCTTCGACACCACCAAGCCCAACGGGCAGCCGCGGCGCCGCCTGGACGTCACGCGAGCCGAGCGCGAGTTCGGTTTTCGCGCCAGGACGCCATTCGACGAGGGGCTTCGTAAGACGATCGACTGGTACAGGGCCACGCGGCGGCTCCGGGGAGCCGCTGTCTAGCTGTGCCTTCCAGGGAAGCCGTTCTTGTCCGTGGGGCGCGTCAACTGGTCACGCTGCGAGGCCCGCGGTGCCCCCGGCGCGGGACGGCTCTCGGTGAGCTGGGGATCATTCATGACGGGGCGATGCTGGTGCGTGACGGGCGCATCGTAGCCGTCGGCCAGGGCCGCCGGGTTGAGAACCTGGCCGACGCCCGCAGCGCGGCGGAGATTGACGCCACCGGAAGGGTGGTGCTGCCCGGCTTTGTCGATTCCCACACCCACCTGGTGCCGGTGGACGCCGAGGCTATGTCCTCACGAGCGCTGGCACGGCAGGCCGAGGGCCGCATCCGCATGTTCGTGCGGCACGGCACCACGACGCTGGAGGCGAAGGCGGGGCAGATCAAGACCCTGCGCGTCCTGGCCAGGCTGGACAGCTTCCTCATCTCGTTGGTCCCCACCTACCTGGGCGGGCTGGTGCACGCGGCTCCGGGCGAGGAACTGGCGGAGATGATCTTTGCCGTCGCGCGCCACCGGCTTGCGCGGTTTGCCGACGTCAACTGCGGGCGCCACGGACTCGGCGTCGACGATGCCCGCCACGCTCTGGAGACGGCACGGCAGGCGGGCTTGGGATTGAAGGTTCATGCGGAGCAGCACTCCCCCTCCGTCGGCGTGCGCCTGGCCGTGGAGTGCGGGGCGACAAGCGCCGCCAACCTGGAAGCCGCGGAAGAGGACGACATCGCTATCCTGGCGGAGTCTTCGACCGTCGCGACGCTGCTGCCGGGCAGGACGTTCTACCTTGGGTTGGATCACCACGCCCCCGCGCGCGCCCTCATCGACCGCGGCGTCGCCGTGGCGCTCGCGACTGGCTTCCATCCGGCGACCAGCCCCACCTGCAGCATGCAGATGGTGATGTCGCTGGCCTGTACACAGTTGGCGATGACTCCCGCCGAAGCCATTGCCGCCGCCACCATCAACGGCGCCCATGCGCTGGGGATGGCGGACCAGACCGGCTCGCTCGAGGCCGGCAAACTCGCCGATTTCACCCTGTTCGATGTGTCCGACTACCGTGAGATCCCGTGCCAGTTCGGCGTAAACCTGGCCGTGCTGACCGTGAAGGGAGGCGTTGTGATCTACCGGCAGGGGGAGACGCCTTGAAGGCCGGACTGATCGAATGCGTCCCGAACTTTTCGGAGGGCAGGGACGCCCTGGTCGTGGATGCGATCGCGTCCGCCATTCGGGACGTCGCCGGGGTGGCGCTGCTGGACCGGAACCTGGACGCCGATCACAACCGCTCCGTGATCACATTCGCGGGCGGGCCGGAGGCGGTCGCCGAGGCTGCGGTGCGCGGAGTGGCGGAGGCGGCGAGGCTCATCGATCTCACCCGCCACCAAGGCGTGCATCCCAGAATCGGGGCCGCCGATGTTGTGCCCTTTGTCCCCCTGGGCACGACGAGACTGGCAGATTGCGTGACCATCGCGCGAAGCGTGGGGGAGCGCATTTGGAACGACCTGGGCATCCCGGTTTACTTTTACGAGGCGGCGGCTCTGCGGGACGACCGCCGCAACCTGGCCGAGCTGCGGCGGGGCCAGTTTGAAGGGCTCTTGGAGGGTGGGCTTGCGAGCCCGCTGAGGCGGCCTGATCTCGGGGGCGATCGGCCGCATCCGACCGCGGGAGTAACGGCTGTGGGCGCCCGGAAGTTCCTCATCGCCTACAACATAAATCTGGCTACGAAGGACGTGGACATTGCCCGCCGGATTGCCAGGAGGATCCGGCAATCGTCTGGAGGCTTTCGGCACGTCAAGGCCATGGGGGTGCTGCTGGAGTCGCAAGGGCTCACCCAGGTTTCGATGAATCTCACCGATTTCGAAGAAACGCCCGTTGATTCGGTCTTCGAGGCCGTGGAGCAAGAAGCCGCGCGGCGCGGCGTGAAGGTGGCTTCGAGCGAGATCGTCGGCCTCGTTCCGAAGCGGGCCTTTGAGATGGCGCCGGAGTTCTACCGCCGCGCCGCCAACTTCCACCCCGGCGTGGTGCTGGAAAACCGGCTGGCGGAGATACAATCGAAGTAGTGCTCGTCAGCATTGCTCCCAAGACCCGCCGGCCGGAATGGCTGCGCGTGCGCGCGCCGGGCGGGGAGAACTGGCGCGACGTGAAATCGCTGGTCGAGTCTCTCCGCCTCCACACGGTTTGCGAGAGCGCCCGCTGTCCGAATGTGGGCGAGTGCTGGAACCAGCGCACGGCCACCTTCATGATCCTGGGCAACGTCTGCACCCGCCGCTGCGGGTTTTGCGCCGTCCAGAAAGGCGCCCCGCTGCCGGTGGATTACGGCGAGCCGACGCGGGTCGCGGAAGCGGCCGCGGCTCTGGGTCTTCGCTACGCCGTCATCACCAGCGTGAACCGGGACGACCGCAAGGATGGAGGGGCCGAGATGTTCGCCCTGACCATCCGCGCCATCCGTGAGAGGATTCCGGTCTGCAAGGTGGAGGTGCTCATTCCGGACTTCCAGGGATCCCACGCCGCCATGGACATGGTGCTCGAGGCCGCGCCCGACGTACTGAACCACAACCTGGAGACCGTGAAACGGCTCTACCGGCAGGCACGCTCCGGCGCGCGTTACGAGCGGAGCCTGGAGATCCTGGCTTACGCCAAGGCTGCACGCCCCTCTATTCCCACCAAGTCCGGGATTATGGTCGGACTAGGGGAGACAATGGACGAGGCCCTGGAAGCGATGCGGGACCTGCGCGAGCACCGGGTGGACATCCTCACCGTGGGCCAGTATTTGCAGCCGGGCCGGCAGCACCTGCCTGTGACCCGGTACGTCACGCCGCCCGAGTTTGACCAACTCCGCCAAGCCGGCCGCGAGATGGGCTTCTCTCACGTGGAATCCGGCCCGCTGGTCCGCAGTTCCTACCACGCCGCCGACGTTGTATCCTAGGCGACATGGCAATTGCGATGCGCCTCCACCACTATTTCCTTGTTCCCGTTCTGCTCGGCTCCTTGGCATTGGTTACGCTCACCGCCGCCCAGAAGAAGAAGGTATCGCCTCCGCCCAAGTACACGATCTCCGGAACGATTACCGGACTTGGCGCTAACCACCGGGCCAGAGTGGTGGCGACCTCATCTAACCACCCCCAACGTGGGGCCTACACGCGTGAGGACGGAAGCTACACCCTTCAATCGGTGTACGCCGGCTCGTACTCGGTTCGGCCAACCCACGCAGGCTACCGCTTCACGCCGAGCTTCCACACGGTGGCGGTGACCACGGCCGACCGGGTGGAGATCAACTTTGTGGCCACTCCGCTGCCGACCAAGAGCAAACGGTAGGTCCTCACCACCCTCCCGCTCCCGGCAGTGTGACTGAAGTCATAGTCGCCCTGAAGCGGCCGCCCTCATACTGAGAGTTGGCCGTTTTCTTCTGAGGAGGGTTGGATGATGCGAAAGCTCTGGCTGGTTGCACTGGCAGTCCTCGTTGTCTCCTTTGGAATCCTTGGATGGATCGGCACACGCATCTATCAGGAAATGCCCCCCATCCCCGACAGGGTGGTTTCCACTGATGGCACTGAGGTGATTGGTAGCGGTGAAATCGGCCGGGGGCAGAACGTATGGCAGTCCCTCGGTGGCATGGAAGTCGGCTCGATTTGGGGGCATGGCAGCTACGTGGCCCCGGACTGGACGGCGGACTGGCTTCACCGCGAAGCCATGGCCGTGCTCGGGGACTGGGCCCAGGCGGAGCGTGGCGCCCCTTACGATGCGCTCTCCACCGAGCACAAGGCGCAGCTTCAGGGACGGCTCGAGCAGATGTATCGCCGCAACGGCTACGACCCCGCGACCGGCGTGCTGTCGATTGAGCCCGTGCGCGCCCGGGCCTTCCAGGGCACTCTGGCGCATTACTCGGATGTGTTCATGAAGGGGGAGCCCAGCTACTCGATTCCCCCCGGGACGGTGAGCGATCCGGCGCGGATGAAGCAGCTTGCGGCGTTCATCTTCTGGACGGCGTGGTCGGCGGCGGCCAACAGGCCCGGCGACAGCATCAGCTACACGCACAACTGGCCGCACGAAACGCTGGTTGGCAACCGTCCCACAGGAGAGACCGTGATGTGGACCGGCGTCAGCATTATCATGCTGCTGGCCGGCATCTGCGCCATGGTGTGGTGGTACGCCTCGCAAAAGCGGCACGATGAGGCGGGCCCGCTGCCCGCCACCGATCCGCTCTCGGACTGGCGGGCGACGCCCTCGCAGCGAGCGACGCTCAAGTACTTCTGGGTGGTGGCGGCGCTGATCCTGGTGCAGATCCTTATGGGCATCATCACCGCCCACTACGGAGTCGAAGGCGGCGGGTTCTACGGTCTCAAGATCGCCGACTGGCTGCCCTACAGCGTCACGCGCACCTGGCACATTCAGACCGGCCTGTTTTGGATCGCCACGGCGTGGCTGGCGGCCGGCCTGTTCATCGGGCCGCTCATCAGCGGCGCGGAACCCAGGGGCCAGAGACTCGGCGTCAACGTGCTGTTCCTGGCGCTGTTCGTGGTGGTGGGGGGCTCGCTGACCGGCGAGTGGCTGAGCGTCAAGAATAAGCTGAGCGACACGGTCTCCTTCTACTTTGGCCACCAGGGATACGAGTACATCGATCTCGGCCGGGCCTGGCAGATCGCTCTGTTCGTGGGCCTGCTGCTCTGGCTCATCCTGGTAATCCGCGCGGTGCGCCCCGCGCTCAAGAGCGGCGGCGAGCATAAGTCCCTGGTGTGGCTCTTCCTGATATCGGCCGGCGCCATCGGGCTCTTGTACGGCGCGGGCTTGAATTGGGGCCAGCACACGCACCTGTCCATGGTCGAGTACTGGCGCTGGTGGGTAGTCCATCTTTGGGTGGAAGGCTTCTTCGAAGTGTTTGCCACAACCGTGATCGCCTTCTTCTTCGCCCGCCTGGGCCTGATCAAGCCCGGCCTGGCGGCCCAGTCGGCGCTGCTCTCCGCCATGATCTACCTGAGCGGGGGCATCATCGGGACCTGCCATCACCTTTATTGGTCGGGGACCCCGACGGTGGCTCTGGCCTGGGGCTCGGTGTTCAGCGCTCTGGAGGTTGTGCCGCTGACGCTGGTGGCGTTCTCGGCCCTGGATGATCTTCGCCGTGGCAAGCTGACCGCGTGGGCGGAGCGCTACAAGTGGCCCATCTACTTCTTTGTTGCGGTCGCATTCTGGAACATGGTGGGAGCGGGGCTGTTCGGTTTCATGATCAACCCGCCGATCGCGCTCTATTTCATGCAGGGATTGAACACGACGCCGGTGCACGGCCACGCCGCCCTGTTCGGCGTCTATGGAATGCTGGGCGTGGGATTGATGCTGGTGTGCCTGCGCGCGCTCCATCCCGGCGCAGTGTGGAAGGAGGGCTGGCTCAAGTTCGCCTTCTGGGGGATGAACATCGGTCTGACGGGGATGTGCGTCATCAGCCTGCTGCCGGTCGGCCTGCTTCAGACCTGGGCTTCCGTGGACCAGGGCTATTGGTATGCCCGCAGCAGCGAGTTCCTGGGCACACCGTTGATGCAGACGCTGCGCTGGCTGAGGGTTCCTGGGGACACGATCTTTGCGCTCGGGGCTCTGGTCCTGGTGGCGTTTGTCGCCAAGGTGCGCGGCCGCGGGGCCGAAGCGTGAAAGCTGCGGTTCAGTAGTAGGTGGAGCTGGCGCTGATCACCCTGCCGCTGCGGAGGAGCACGGTCGTCTCGACGCCCTCCTCGGGCTTCAAGTAGCGGAACGTCTCCAGCGCGCGGCCTTCGGACACCTCGGTGGTGACCATGTTCGGCTTGCCGTAACTGGCCAGCAGCTTCAGCTTGTCCATGCCGACAGGGATATCTGTGGGCGATGGAAAGGGCTGTGCCGGCGGACGGGCTGGCTGCACTGCCGCCACGCGCGGCGAGGGCGCTGGGCGGCTGGGCGCCGCCGGTTTGGGACGGTCCTCGGGAGCCGTGGCGAGTTCGCGGCGCGCCGGGCTGGGCTTCTGGCCCTTGCTGACGACCTGCTCTATGGCGGCTGCCGCTTTGCCGATGGCAGTGCCTTCGTCGTGGGAGCGCAGCAGGACGAAGACACCCAGCGGGGTCAGCAGCAAGAGCGCGGCCCCGAACACAAGCAGCAGCGAGGACAGGGAGTTACGCTTCTCTGTGTCCATATGCCAAGGCGTCGACCGCCTCCATTCCATTTTGGAGACGGGCAATATGGCTGTAAATACTAGCAATGGTTAGCAGAGTTCTATCCTCCATGGACAGGGTGCGAGCTAGGGGGAATGAGGAGCGAGCTGCACGTCGCTGGTCAGGTTGAGGATTTCCGTCACCTCGTTGAATACCGCCAGCATGGAATCGACTAAGTCAGGCCCGGTCGAACTCTGCACCTCGCCCTCGGTCATTGGGAAGTAGACCTGAAAGCCCGCCCATTCCCGCGGAGGCGCGGCTTCCAGCAACCGCCTGAGGCGGGCCGCCTGGGCGGGGGGCTTCTCCTGGTCTGCCCCGGGGGCCCAGATTCGAAAACCCTCGCGCGCCAGGCGGCGGATTTCTGCGTCCAGGAAACTTCCCGCACGAAGGCCCTTAATCAACCGGTTCCAATCCCAATCGTCCCGAAGCTGCCAATCCCGGTAGCCCCGTGGCGCCTTCAGGTAGCCGCGCTCAATCTGAAGTCCGCATTTGAAGAGGCCTTCCTCCGGTTCCACCGTGAGGAAGAACTTGCCGCAGCCGAAGCTGACATGGGAGGAGAGCGGTTTGGCGTCCCGGTTAGCGCGGGCCAGAAAACCGATCCAGCGCCAGTAGACGCCGCGGCCCCAGCGTTCGGTGATGAAGCGCTGCCCATACCGCGACTCGAGGGCCAGCTTGAGAATGCGCGTGATGCGCTGATTCTCCTCGAGGTTGCCGATGTGGATTCCGCGGCGGAAATCCAGGAACTCGGGACGGAAGCCGGTGAGTGACGAGGGGACACCTTCTTGTCTGGCCATGCCTGGAATTGTGCACCACCAAGCGCCCGGGGCGCCAGCGGCCAAGGCCGCGCTTGCGCCGGCCCGTGCGGCCGAGGCATTCTGAATGTTGAGTCTCGGGAGGAGTCCTTGAAAGAAGATCTAGTTGTCGTGACGGGCGCCGGCGGCTTCATCGCCGGTCAGCTCGTTTCCCTGCTCCGCAGCCAGGGATACAGGAAGATACGCGCCGTCGATATCAAGCCCCTGGACGAGTGGTATCAGAGGTTCGACGATGTCGAGAACCTCAGTCTCGACCTCAACCTCCGGGAGAACTGCTTTACCGCCGCTAAGGGTGCACGCCAGGTGTTCAACCTCGCGGCGAACATGGGCGGCATGGGTTTCATAGAAAAGAACAAGGCGCTGTGCATGTTGTCGGTGCTTATCAACACGCATATGCTGATGGCGGCCCAGGAGCACGGGGTCGAGCGATATTTCTACTCGTCTTCGGCATGCGTCTACAACGGCGAGAAGCAGATGAATCCCGATTCGCCGGCGCTGAAGGAAGAGGACGCCTATCCCGCGCTGGCCGAGGACGGCTACGGATGGGAGAAGCTGTTCAGCGAGCGGATGTGCCGTCACTTCCGCGAAGACTTCGGCCTGCGCACGCGCGTGGCCCGCTTCCACAACGTCTACGGCCCGTATGGCACCTGGGATGGAGGCCGGGAGAAGGCCCCGGCGGCGATCTGCCGCAAGGTCATCCACGCCAAGGTAACCGGCAAACATGAGATCGAGATCTGGGGCACCGGCGAGCGCACGCGCAGCTTCATGTACATAGACGATTGCCTCAAGGGGATCCAGATGATCATGGATTCGGACATTCTCGATCCGATCAACCTGGGCTCCAGCGAACTGGTCAGCATCAACCAGCTCGTGGACGTCGTCGAGGCCATAGCCGGGGTGAAGCTGAAGCGCGTCTACCAGCCTGACGCGCCCAAGGGCGTCGCCGGCCGGAACAGCGACAACACGCTGATCAAGAAGCTGCTCGGTTGGGAGCCGAGCATCCCTCTGCGCGTGGGTATGGAGAAGACCTACGCTTGGATCTACGACCAATACATGAGACGGCAGCGCGGGGAACGGACCATCTGAGGCCATGCGCCACGCCCTGATTCTGGCCGGCGGCTCGGGAGTCCGACTCTGGCCGATGAGCCGCCGGGCAAGGCCAAAACAGCTCATTCCCTTCATCGAAGGCCGCAGTCTGATTCAGTTGGCGATGGCCCGCCTCGACGGTCTCATCCCGACGGAGAGGCGGTACGTCTGCGCCGGCCTGGAGCATCGCGGAGCCGTGCTGGCCGCGCTGCCGGATCTGAGTACAGAACGGTTCCTGGGCGAGCCCGTGGGGAGGGACACGCTCAATGCCGCCGGTTTCAGCGCGGCCGTTATCGCCAGGAGCGACCCCGAAGCAGTGATCGCCGTGTTCACCGCGGACCACTTGATCAGGCCCGAGGAGAAATTCCGGGAGATAGTGGCGCAAGGCTACGAGCTGGTGGAGCGAAGCCCGGCGACGCTGGTGACCTTCGGCATCCAGCCCACCTTCCCTTCGACGGGTTACGGTTACTTGCAGCTTGGCGAATCCCTGGATGAAACCGTGAGAAGAGTGGAGGTTTTCCGCGAGAAGCCCGACGCCGCGACGGCCCGAGCCTACTTCGACGCCGGGCCGGCGGGTTACCTGTGGAACAGCGGCATGTTCGTCTGGCAGGCCAGGACCCTGCTCGACTGCATCCGCCGGTACCGGCCCGAGAACTACAAGGGCCTCTCGCGAATCGCCGAGGCGTGGGGCTCGCCGGATCAGGAGAGCGTGGTGGCCGAAGTGTACTCCTCGCTCGAGAAGATCAGCGTGGACTACGCGGTGATGGAGCCCGCCTCGCGCGATTCGTCCGTGGGAGTGGCGGCGATTCCGATGAACCTGGACTGGATGGATGTCGGCTCGTGGCCGACCTTCGCACAGACGTGCCCCGCGGATGATCAAGGGAATGCCCTGGCCGCCGTGCGGCGCATCCTGGAGGAGACCTCGGACACACTGGTGGCTTCCAGCGACCCCGGCCACCTCGTCGCGGTGATGGGCTGCGAGGGTTTGGTCATCGTTCACACGCCGGATGCAACCTTGGTCTGCCGCAAGGACCAGGCCGAGGCAGTGAGATATTTGCAGCAGAAGGCTGCAGAGCTATTCGGAAGGGACTACCAGTAGGACATGACCACCCAGACAACGCCGCAAGGCCATGCCAAGCTCATCGCCCCCGGCAACACGCTGCCCTTTGTCCTGGTGACGGCGCTGTTCTTCTTCTGGGGCATACCCAACAACCTGAACGACGTCCTGATCAAGCAGTTCATGAAGTCGTTCGAGATGAGCCGCTTCCAGGCCGGCTTGCTCCAATCTGCGTTCTACCTGGGCTACTTCCTGCTTGCCATGCCGGCCGCCCTGGTCATGAGGAGGTACAGTTACAAGACGGGCCTCGTGGGGGGCTTGCTTCTTTACAGCATCGGCACACTGCTGTTTTGGCCGGCGGCCGTGGTACGCAGCTACGGCTTCTTCCTGTTCGCCCTGTTCGTGATCGCCAGCGGGCTGGCCTTCCTGGAAACCGGAGCCAACCCGTTCGTCGCCATGCTCGGCGATCCGGAATCGTCCGAGCGCCGTCTGAACTTCTCTCAGGCGTTCAATCCCTTCGGAGCCATAACGGGAGTGCTCATCGGCACCATCTTCATCTTCTCCGGGATCGAGTACGACAAGGCGCAGATCGAGGCTCTGAAGGCCGCCGGGACTTACGACGCCTACCTGCAACACGAAACGATGAGGGTCGTCGCGCCGTACCTGGTGCTTGGCGGCGTGGTTCTGGTCTGGGCGCTGCTGCTTGCAGCGACCAGGTTTCCGAGAATCGCGGAGGAGGCCGAGTCTCCCGGGGCGCGCCACAAGGGCCGGCTTGCCGACCTGTTCAAGTACCCCCACTTTGTTCAGGGGGTGCTGGCCCAGTTCTTCTATGTGGGAGCGCAGGTCGGCACCTGGAGCTACTTCATTCAATATGTCCAGGACTACACCGGCCAGCCCGAGAAGGTGGCCGGCTACTTCCTGACGGGGACCCTTGTGGCCTTCTGTGTGGGGAGGTTCTCGGCGACCTACTTCATGCAGTTCATCCAGCCGCGCTATCTGATGGGAATGTACGCCATCGCCAACGTGGCTCTGGTGGCGGTGGGCGTGCTGCACCCCGGCTGGGTAGGGCTTTGGGCGGTCTTCCTGACGAGTTTCTTCATGTCGCTGATGTTTCCCACGATCTTCGCGCTGGCCATCAAGGAACTGGGGCCCAATACCAAACTGGGCGGTTCGATGGTGGTGATGGCGATCATCGGCGGCGCGGTCTTCACTCCCATCATGGGCCTGGTATTCGATCGCACCCACAGCATGGCCCTGGCAATGCTGGTCCCGCTGGTGTGCTACGTGTTCATCGCCTACTACGCCTTCGTGGGGTCGAAGGTGCGCTTGCCGGCCGGCCGCGGCGCGCTTTCCGCCTGATTGAGGGCCTTGTAGACCTCCCGCTTGGATAGGCCGCGGCGGCGGGCGACGCTCTTGATGGCGTCCATGCGGGCAATGCCTTCAGCCATGAGCGCCTGAACGGCGCCGGACAGCGGCGTCTCGTCCGCGGGGGAAGCTTCCCCACTTCCCACGACCAGGGTGATCTCTCCCTTGACGGCGGGCCGCGCCAGGAGTTCCTCCCTCACTTTGGCGGGCGAGCCGCGGAGGAATTCCTCGTGCAGCTTTGTCATCTCCCTGGCCAAAACCACGGGGCGCGGGCCCAGGACCGATTCGATGTCCTCCAACGCCTGCACCGCGCGGTGGGGCGCTTCGAAGAAAACAAGCGTCGCCTCCTCGTTCTTGAGCTTCTCAAGAGCCCTCCGGCGTTGACCGCCCTTAGCGGGGAGAAAACCGGCGAAATGGAACTGGTCCGTGGGCAAGCCCGAGGCCGCCAGAGCGGCCACCAGTGCCGACGGGCCGGGGAGAACCTGAATGGGGATGCCGTGCTCGACAGCCTTGAGCACGAGGCGATAGCCGGGATCGGAGACCAGCGGCGTTCCCGCGTCTGAGACCAGCGCAACGCGGCTGCCTTCCAGCAACATGCCGAGGATCTCCCCGGCGCGCGCGGATTCGTTGTGCTCGTGGTAGCTGATCAGGGGAGAGCGGATTCCGTAATGCTCAAGCAGCGTGCGCGATCGGCGGGTATCCTCGCAGGCGACCAAGTCCGCCTCTTTCAAGATCCGAACCGCGCGGTAGGTGATGTCCTCCAGGTTCCCGATGGGAGTGGACACAAGGTATAGGATTCCCGCCATCTACCGTCAGTATCCATCATCCTCGGACACCTCGCCGGAGTCGGGCTGCAGGACAAGGCGGTCCTCCTGCTCGCTGAAGACGAGCCGCACAGATGAGCCCGGTTCGATGGCTCCTCCCGCGACCAGTGCCGCGAGGGGTTCGGTCAGGTGGCGATGCAGCGTACGCTTCAACTCCCTCGCCCCGAATTCCACGCTGGTCCCCTTGCGGAGGATCGCCCGCCGCGTCTCCGCGGGCACCTCGATCTCGACGGCCCGCGGCCCCAGCCGGGCGCCCACGTGCTGCTGAAACTCAGCAATGTGCTGATCCAGGATTTCCGCCAGCGACTGGTCGTCCAACGGGCGGTAGGTGAGGATGCGGTCGATCCGGTTGACGAACTCGGGTGAGAACCGGCGCCGCGCCGCAGCCAGACCGATGCTCTCCAGCTTGCGGCCCACGTCGAGGCGCAGTTTGGGGATGCCGGCCTCGAAACCAAAATCCGGACGGACCTCCTTCATCATGCTACGGCTGCCGAGGTTACTGGTCAGGAAGATCAGGCTCCGCTCGAAGTTGACGCTGGTGTTGTCGCCGAGCCGCAGGGTCGCCTTGTCGAGAATCCCGAGCAGGAGGCGGGTCAGTGAAGGAGCCGCCTTCTCGACCTCGTCGAAAAGGACCAGGGAAAGACTGCATTTCTCACTGGCCGCGGCGTTCAGCTTCTGCTGCGTGAGCATTGGCTGCGTTTCCCGGTGGCCGAGGTAGCCCGGAGGAGCGCCGATCAGTTTGGCGACCTCGTGCTCCATCTGGAACTCACCGCAGTCGATCTTGAGCAGGTTCTTCTCGCTGCCGTGTAGCACCTCGGCGAGTGCCTCGACGGTCTTTGTCTTTCCGGTTCCGGTCGGGCCCAGCAGCAGGAACACGCCCGCGGGCCGGCCCTCGGGGGCAAGCCCCGCCTGGTAGACCTGCACGTAAGGAACAATGGCGTCCAGGGCATCTGACTGCCCGACGACTTTGCGCGCGAGTTGAGTGGTGATGGTCGGAGGCGGCAGAGAAGCCGTCTTCCTGGTCCTGCCCGACGCGGCGCCGTTCCTCATTGAGCCTTGAACCCTCCCGGCCACATTATAGGGGGCCCTCGGCCCTTTTCCGGGCCGGTAAGGGGCGCTACGGGCCGCCATGGCGGCCCCGCCGGGAGAGGCTTTCTAGCTGAAAAATGAGACGATTAGGTCCGCAATACGCCGGCTTGCCCGACCGTCCCCGTAGGGATTGTGAACGCGTGCCATGCGCTCGTATTCCATTGGGTCGTCCAACAGGCGGGCTGTCTCCTCTACGATGCGGGCCTGACTGGTTCCAACCAGCTTCGCTGTCCCGGCCTGAACGGCTTCCGGGCGCTCCGTCTTTTCGCGCATGACCAAGACCGGCTTGCCGAGAGACGGTCCCTCCTCTTGAATGCCTCCCGAGTCGGTGAGGAGCAGAAAGGCGCGGCTCATCAGGTCGACGAAAGGCACGTAGCCGAGCGGCTCCATGAGCAGGATGTTCCTCCTGCCGGACAGCAGCCGCCGGACGGGCTTCTGGACCTGCGGGTTCGGATGCACCGGATAAACAATCTGCACGTCGTCCCTCTCGGCCAGCCGGGCAAGCGCGGCGCAGATGTTCTCGAAGCCTTCTCCAAAGCTCTCCCTGCGGTGGGCCGTTACCAGGATCAACTTTCTGGCAGGGTCCAGTTGAGGCCACTCGGGGCGCTTCAGGTTCCCACTTCGAAGAGCCTCGCGCACCTGGAGAACGGCGTCAATACCGGGATTCCCGGTGACCGCGATTCGATCCCGCGGGACGCCTTCGGCGACCAGGTTGCGTGCCGCTTCCTCGGTGGCGGCGAAGTGCAGCGACGCGAGGTGGCCCGTGAGGACTCGGTTAATCTCCTCCGGGAACGGCTCGAAGCGATCGCCCGTTCTCAGCCCGGCTTCCACATGGCCTACCGGCACTTTCGAGTAGAATGCGGCCAGGGCGCCACACATGGTGGTGGTGGTATCGCCCTGAACCAGGACCATATCCGGCTGCTCGGATTCGAGCACCGGCTCAAGGCCGGCCAGGATGCGCGAGGTGGACTGAAACAAAGACTGTCCGGCGGCCATCACGCCGAGGTCGTAATCCGGCTCGGCGTCGAAGGCTTCCAGCACTTGGTCGAGCAGTTCACGGTGCTGGGCGGTAACGCACACTCTGGCCGTGAAGTCCGCCGGGCGGCTCCGAAGGTGGGCCAATACGGGACACAACTTGATAGCTTCGGGCCTGGTGCCGAAGACAAAAAGGACCTTGGTGGGGGTCAAAGGGGTGATTACTTGTGGCGGTAGGTAATTCGGCCCTTGGTCAGGTCGTAGGGTGACATTTCCAGGGTCACCCGATCACCCGCCAGCACACGAATGCGGTTCCTACGGAGCTTGCCGGCCAGGTGGGCCAGAATGGTGCGGTCTTGATCCAGTTGAACGCTGAATAGACCGCTTGGGAATTTCTCGACGACTGTTCCTGTTACTTCGATACAGTCTTCCTTGCTCATCCTCCTCCTTCCGTCAGATCTTGGCGAACATCGTTCGGGGCCGTGAGAACAGAATCAGGTCCGGCCCGCCGGCCCCGAAATCCTTAGCGGCCTAGGTCACGGGTGTGACGTTGGCCGCCGCGAGTCCCTTCGGACCGCGGGTGACCTCGAACTCCACTCTGGAGCCTTCCTCAAGGGAACGATAGCCGTCCGCCGCTATGGCGGAATAGTGCACGAACACATCTTCCCCATTGTCTCGCTGGATGAAGCCGTAGCCCTTCGCAGCGTTGAACCACTTCACAGTACCAGTTTCCTTCATACACTTCCCTACACTAGACTTTCATTCGACCTTGACTCCTGCAACCGGCCGTGAAAAGCACGAAAAAATCCTTGGACACACCTCACCACACGCTCAACGTAGCCGTTGTATGTGGGGCGTGCCCCTGGAGCCCCTCGAGACCTTTTGCGCAAACAGAAACAAGAGTCAAACGCCAGTTCACATTATACATCACCAAGAAACAAGCGCCGAGGCTGCTTTGCGGTTGTCAACCCGCATCGCCGGACTCTATCCGGCTAAGATTGAGGTTCGGCTCGAAGGGGACCCGATTCACATGAGACTGCCCGCGCTGCTGGCCGCCGCCGCACTCGCATCGAGCGCGGCCACCATTGACAATCCGTTGCTCGACAAGAGCCTGCCGATTCCCTTCGACAGGATCAGGGCGGAGCACGTGGAGCCCGCGATGACCCGCCTGCTGGAGGAGGCTCGCCGGAAGCGCGCGGCCTACGTGGCCAGTACGGACCTCCGCACCTATGAGAACACGATGACCGCGCTCGAAGAGATCACGGAGGACCTGGTGCGAGCCAACGCCATCATCCGGCACCTGGACAACGTCGCCTCGACACCGGTGCTGCGCAAGGCGGTCGGCGCCGTGCTGCCTCGATACGCCGAATTCGTATCGAATCTTCCGCTGGACCCGGGTATCTACGCCAAGCTGAAGGCGTTTGCCGCCACGCCGGAGGCCAAGGCTCTGACCGGCGCGCGCAGGCGCTTCCTGGAGGTCACTCTCGACGATTTCCTCCGGCAGGGTGCCGAGTTGGACGCCCCGGCGAGAAAGCGCCTGGGGGAAATCAACGTTGAACTGACCAATCTGCGCAAGCAGTACGGCGACAACGTTCTCGACGCAACCAACGCGTTCGAGTTGGTGGTCCGAGACGAAGCCAGCCTCGCCGGACTCCCTCTCTCGGCGCGGACCGCGGCACGCGAGAGCGCCAAGCAGAAAGGTCTCGAAGGGTGGCGTTTCACGTTACAGGAGCCCAGCTACCGGGCCATTATGACCTACCTGGACGATGCCGGGATCCGGGAACAGCTCTTTCGCGCCTACAACTCCAGGGCCATCGGAGGCGGCAACGACAACGTGCCGATCATGAGGAAAATCCTCCAGTTGCGGCAGGAACGGGCGCGTCTCTTGGGATTCAGGAGTTACGCCGATCTGACGACCGCCGATCGCATGGCCAGGAGCGGAGATCGGGTGCGGGAGTTCCTCGGGACACTCGAATCGAGGACTCGTCCGTTCTACGAGACCGAGAACGCGGAGCTGCTAAAGTTCCGCCGTGAATTGGAAGGCGACCGCGCTCCCGAGCTCCAGATGTGGGACACCGCCTACTACGCCGAGAAGCTGAGAAGGCAGCGCTACGACTTTGACGAAGAGGCGCTGCGCCCGTACTTTCCGGCCGGCAGTGTGCTCAAGGGCATGTTCGAGCTGGTCGAAAGGCTTTACGGCATCCGGGTGGTGAAGGTGAACCGCGCGCCCGTGTGGAATCCCGCCGTAGAGTACTTTGAGGTCCGTGACGCGGACGGCTCGCTGCTGGGCGCTTTCTACTCCGACTTGTACCCGCGGGAGGACAAGCGAAGTGGCGCCTGGTCCAGCAGGCTGATCACCGGTGGGCCCATCGACGGCAGGTTCGGGCCGCACGTGGGGACGATCAACGCCAACCTGAACCAGCCATCGGATGGTAAACCGGCTCTGCTTTCCAAGCGCGACGTCGAGACGGTGTACCACGAGTTCGGCCATCTGCTTCATCAGGTCCTGAGCCGCGTTCCCGTCCGGGGGTTAAACGATGTCGCCTGGGACTTCGTGGAGCTGCCGAGCCAGATCATGGAAAACTGGACCTGGGAGCGCGAAAGCCTGGATCTTATTGCCCGGCATTACCAGACCGGCGCACCCATCCCGGACGACCTGTTCAAAAAGATGACGCTTACTCGCACCTTCCGAGCCGCGAACGCCCAGATGCGCCAACTGTCGTTGGGCGTGGTGGATTTGTCCTTGCACGTGGACTACGATGCGAGCCGGGATCCGGACATGCTGGCTTACACACGCAGGATATTCCAGAGGTTCGTGCCTTCTCCCGTGCCGGCGGACTATGCAATGGCAGCCAGCTTCACTCACATTTTCTCGGGAGGCTACGCCTGCGGCTACTACTCTTACAAATGGGCGGAGGTGCTGGATGCCGACGCGTTTACCCGTTTCCAGAAGGAGGGTCTTTTCAGCGCGAAGGCCGGCACGGCTTTCCGGCGCGAAGTGCTGGAGAAGGGCAACACCGAGGAGCCCGGGGTGTTGTTCCGGAATTTTGTGGGCCGCGACCCGGATCCGGAAGCGCTGATGCGCCGCAGCGGTCTAGTGCGTGACTGAGGAGGCAGCAATCATATGAAAGTCATCGCGTTTAACGGTAGTGCCCGGCGGGACGGGAATACCTCGATTCTGCTGGGCTACGTGCTCCGGGAACTGAAGGCGGAGGGCATAGAGACCGAGGTGGTGCCGCTGGCGGGCAACAAGATCCATGGCCGCATCGCCTGCCGCACCTGCTCCGCGCGAAAGGACGGCCTCTGCGGGCAGAGAGACGACGACGGCAACGCGCTGATCCAATCCATGACGGCTGCCGACGGGATCCTGCTGGGAAGCCCCACCTATGTGACCGACGTCACGCCGGAGATCAAGGCGCTGATGGACCGCGCCTGCCTAGTCAGCCGCGCCAACGGCGGACTGCTGCGGCGGAAGGTGGGCGCGGCGGTGGTGGCCGTACGAAGGGCCGGCGCCATGCACGCCTTCGACACGCTCAACCACTTCTTCCTGATCAACGAGATGATGATCCCCGGCTCATCCTACTGGAACATCGGAATCGGCAGGGAGAAGGGCGACGTGGAGAAGGACGCCGAAGGCATAGAGACCATGCGTGTTCTCGGCCGGAACATGGCCTGGCTCTTGAAGAAGACCCGTTCGTAAAGACCCGGACTGTCTCAGCGGGTCAGGAATGGCCAGTGCGGGACAACGTGATAGCCGTATTTAGTCACCGCCAGGTACAGGGCGCCCCCGATGGCTACCAGCGCCACCAGAAGTCCGTACAGCACCTTTCCCCACGGGAAGCGGCGTTTCTCCCGGTGCAGCACGAGCAGGTAGCTGGCAAACACGCCCACGAAGAACAACCCGCACATCGGCACCGCGAACAACATCAGGTTGAAGATGTCGGGCGTGGGCGTAACGACGGCGGCGATGATCACGATGATCAGGATGGCGTAGCGCGTGTTCCGCAGCAGAAACCGGGGGCTCACCACCCTGAGGAGCGTCAGGAGGAACAGCAGCACCGGCAGCTCAAACACAATCCCGATGCCCAGGGTCGCGTTCACGAAGAGGTCGAAGTACTCGGTTGCCGTGATCATCGGCATGACGTGGATGTCACGTCCAATGCTGAGAAGAAACGCAAGGCCGAAGCGGAACGCGACGAAGTAAGCGAATAGCCCGCCCAGGATGAACAGACCCGCCGTAGAAATGACAAAAGGCGCCGCCCAGCGGCGCTCCTTCTTGTACAAGCCCGGTGCGATGAACGCCCACACCTGGTAGAGGACCCAGGGCGCCGCCAGGAACAGAGCCACCAGCATCGGGGCCTTCACCCAGATGATGGAGAACGCTTCCGTGGGCTTGATGAAGACCAGATTCGGGCTGGCGCCCGTGGTTTGCAGCGCCTCGATGGCAGGCTGGCTGATGATCTGCCAGATCTGATTGGCGAAAACCAGACAGAGGACGAAAGAGACCGCAATCCCGGCCAGCGCATACATGATCCGGCTGCGCAGTTCTTCCAGGTGCTCGAGGAAGGACATGCGGAGCATGCCCTCCTCCTCATCCTCATCCTCTTCCGCTTCGGCGGGAGCCGGCGATGGTGGAGGCGGAGAGCTCTTCCCGGCAACCACCATAGCCGGGGCCGGAGACGCCTCGGCGGCCGCGATCTCGTTGGGATACGGCTCAGCCTCGTAGCTTGCAGGGTCCCCGTACCCGCCTGTTTCGGAGCCTGGTTGAGACGCTTCCCCGGCCTCCGGGGGGCTCTCTCCCCCTGGTTGTTTGTCCTCAGATTCCATTGGTGTGATCGACGAGACTCAGCCTGCCACGGTCCTGCTTTCGGGCGACGGCTCGCCCTCGGCCACTCCGGCCGACTGGCCGGAATCGGCCAGCTCGAACTCGGGGGAACACCCCGCCGATTCGGACGCGGCCTCGGCCGCGGCATAGACCGGTTCGGACTGCGAATCGGTGGTCTGGTCAGCGCCCTCAGGTGCGGACGCGCTTACAGTGGACGGACTTGCGGCAGCGGAATCCTCTTGGGGAAGATCATACGGGCCCTGTTCGTAAGTATATGAAGAACTATAGTCTTGCAGTTCTCCGTGGACGCTGCTTGTGACTTCCCTGATCGATTCGTTTTCCCGCTCCAGGTTGCTCATCTCGCGGTCCCAAGTCGACTTCAGCTCACTTGAGGCGCGACGGAACTCGGTGAGTGCTTTGCCGATGGTCTTGCCCAATTCCGGAAGCTTCTTCGGCCCGAAAATGAGCAGGGCAAGGACAAAGATAAACACCGTTTCCTGCCAGCCCAGCGGACCCATCCGTGTTCCTCCCAAATGTCGATTCAACTACATGATACCCCTTTTCGTGGTCTAATACCGGACATGAAAGGACGCATCTGGCTCGCCCTGGCGCTCGTGTTTCCGATCTGCGCCCAGGTCAGGTTCACCCAGGGCAAGGACAGGATCTCCGTGGCGATCGACGGAAGGCCGTTCACCGAGTTCTTCTACGGCCCGGATGTCCCGAAGCCATATCTGCATCCCCTCAGGGCAGCTAGCGGAGTCGTCGTGACGAGGGCGTTTCCCATGGAGGCAGTCGAGGGCGAGACCACGGATCACCCTCATCACCGCGGGCTGTGGTTCACCCACGGCGACGTGAGCGGCGTCGACTTCTGGATGAACGAGCCCGCCGGCGACCGGAAGAACCTGGGGCGCGTGGTGCTCAACAGGATTGTCAGCGTTAAGGACGCGTCGATCAGCGCCCAATTCGACTGGATCGGCCCGGCGGGGAACAAGATGCTGACCGAATCGCGGACGATGACCTTCCACGGCGCCCCGAGGCTGCGCGTGGTCGACTTCGACATCACGCTAAGCGCAGTCGAGAAGGTGAAGTTCGGAGACACCAAAGAGGGCACGTTCGCCATACGCGTCGCCTCGGGGCTTGAGGCGCCGGGGAAGAACATCCCCGCTACCCCGGTGCGCACCGGGAAAATGATCGACGCGGAAGGCCGGGAGTCGGAGGCGGGCGTATGGGGCAAGCGCGCGCCTTGGGTGGATGTCTATGGCGAGGTGGAGGGGCAGACTGTGGGCATGGCCATCATGGATCACCCCTCCAACCCGCACCACCCCACTTTCTGGCACTGCCGGGCGTACGGCCTGTGCGCCGCAAACCCGTTCGGGGCGCACGATTTCATGAACGACAAGAACCAAGACGCCAGCATCACGCTGGAGCCCGGACGGAACATGCGGCTGCGCTACCGGGTGGTGATCCACGAAGGAGAGCCGGGAGCGGCAGGGATTGCGGGACTATATGCGGCCTTCGCCGCCACCAGATGAAGCGGTCTGATTTCTGACACCCAACTTCCACAGGATCTGTCGCAGCATGCCGAGCCAGATCTCAGCGTCGTGGAGCGAGAGGTCCATCCGCCGCACCAAGCGGCGGAGCTTCATCGCAGTGGAGGTCTCCACGCGCTCGTGCACGTAACCGCTCCTGGCCAGGACGTCGGTGAGCAGCCGGGTCAGCTCTTCCAGGCTTGCCGCAGTTGGGCGTTTCTTTCTCTCGGGCCTTGCCAGCGCCGCCTCCGGCCGGCGGGTCAACTCGTAAAGACACACGGCCACGGCCTGCCCCAGGTTCATCGAGCCGTGACCGTCTTCGGTCGGGACGCGCATCAGCCAGTGGCAGTGCGCCAGGTCCTCATTGGCCAGCCCGTACTTCTCCGATCCGAACAGCAGCGCGACGGGCTCCGAAACCAGGCGCTTGCGGATCAGCCTGCCGCCGTACTCGAGCCGGCGGATGGGGTGGTTGAGCTCGCGGCGGCCCGCGGCCGTCGTTCCAACAACCAGGGTGCAGTCCGCCACCGCCTCGGCCACCGATGCGAACTCGGCCGCCGCCTCCAGGACGTGGCCGGCGCGCACGGCGGAGCGGGCTTCGCGAAAGGCAACTTCGTAGGGATTGACCAGACGCAGCGCACCAAAGCCGAAGTTGCTCATAGCGCGCGCCGCGGCGCCGATGTTCAAAGGATTGCGGGGGGCCACCAGTACAACCCGCAACAGGTCGCGTTCCACAGGTTCAGCGTAGCTCTTCCAGAAGGGCTTCGAACGCGGCCCTGGAGGGCCGTACCCGGGACTCGGGCAACGTGGCAAGCGGCTCGTCGACAACATTCAACATGTTGATGAACGTCGGCCGGCTTGTGTCCAGGTAGATCAGGCCGGTGAGGACCTGGCCGCCCGCCGAGGCCTCATGGAGAACCTGGATGGCCCGCAGCTTGTCGCCGGGGTCGTAGTCGTGCGCCAGTTTTTTGAGCACGATTCGTGAACCGTCGTGCAGCGTCACTTCCCGGACTTCGCCTTCTTCCATCTCGATCGAGATGTCCTCGTAGGCCGGGACGAAGCTCATCTCATGCAGTGGCTCGTCGTGGTCCTTCATGTACGCGTAGCTCTTGGTCGAGCCTTCGTGGTCGTTGAAGGTGACGCAGGGGGAAATCACATCGATGACCGCGAGTCCCTTGTGGGCGATGGCGGCTTTCAGAATCGCCTGGAACTGCCGTTTGTCTCCGCTGAACGAACGGGCGACCAAGGTAGCCCCGAGTTCGATGGCCTGGAGGCACAGATCCATGGCGGGCAGGTCGTTGACCACGCCGCTCTTGAGCCTGGACCCCAGGTCGGCGGTGGCCGAGAACTGCCCTTTCGTCAGACCGTAGACGCCGTTGTTCTCGACGATGTAGATCATCGGGACGTTGCGCCGCAGCATGTGGTTGAACTGGCCAAGGCCGATGGAGGCCGTGTCACCGTCTCCCGTAACCGTCAGCCCGAGCAAGTGATGATTGGCTAGGATCGCGCCCGTCGCCACCGCCGGCGCGCGGCCATGCACCGCGTTGAAGCCGTGCGCCAAGCCGAGGAAATAGGCCGGCGACTTGGACGAGCAGCCGATTCCCGAGAACTTGGCCACCCGCCAGGGAGGGACGCCCATCTCGAAGAAGCACTCGACGATGCGCTCGGAGATGGCGTTGTGCCCGCACCCGGCGCATAGTGTCGTCTTGGCGCCTTTGTAGCTGAGAACCTCAAGGCCGATCCGGTTGACCTTCCTGGGAGGCGTGGCGGTGGTGCTCATAATCCCTCCTGGCGGACGATTTCATCGGTGACGGTGCGGGCGTCAAGGGGCAATCCCCCGTAGTAGAGCACGCTCCTGAGCTTGCCGAGGTCCACGGGGTCCAGATCCATGCGCATGAGGGCCAGCATCTGCGCATCCCGGTTCTGCTCGACGACGTAGACCCTGGCGTGCCGTTCAAGAAAGCCTTTCAGTTCCCTGGTGAACGGATAGGCCTTCAGGCGCAGGTAACTGGTCTCGAGCCCGTGCTCGACGCGCAACTGCTCCCTGCTCTCCTCGGCGGCGTAGCGCGACGTCCCGTAGCAGATGATTCCGACGGAAGCGGCGGGATTCAAGTTCACCTCGGGCCGGGGCACCTGCCCGCGGATGCTCTCGAATTTCCTGGCCAGCCGGTCCACGTTCCGTATGTAGTCCTCGGGCCGTTCGCTGTATTGCGCCTTCTCGTTGTGGCCGCTGCCCCGGGTGAAGTAAGCGGCGGCCGGGTGCTCAGTGCCGGGCAGCGTCCGGTAGCCGACGCCGTCCCCGTCGACGTCTTTGTACCTGGCGAACTCCCCCAGCCGCTCCAGGTCCCCGGCGGTGAGCACTTTCCCGCGCCGGATCGGCTCGGTGGGGTAGGGAAATGGATCCGACATCCAGTTGTTCATACCCAGGTCCAGGTCCGTCATGACGAACACGGGAGTCTGGAACTGTTCGGCGAGATCGAACGCGGTCTGGGCCATGGTGTAGCATTCCCGCGGAGATGACGGGAGCAGAAGAGGGTGCCTGGTGTCGCCGTGCGAGAGCACAGCGGTGGACAGAATATCGCCCTGCGCCGTCCGGGTGGGCAGGCCCGTCGACGGCCCAACTCTCTGGACATCGAAGATGACCGCCGGAGCCTCGACGTAGTAACCCAGTCCCACGAACTCGGACATCAGCGAGATCCCGGGCCCGGAGGTGGCCGTCATGCTGCGCGCCCCAGCCCATCCGGCGCCGATCGCCATGCCGACCGCCGCCAGTTCGTCCTCCGCCTGCACGACCGCGTAGGTCGCCTTTCCCGTCTGAGGGTCGATGCGCAGCCTCTTGAGGTAGCCGATCATGGACTCGACCAGTGAGGAGGAAGGAGTGATCGGGTACCAGGTCACCACCGTGGCGCCCGCCATGACCGCCCCCAGGGCGCAGGCGGCGTTGCCGTCGATGATGATCTTGCCCTCGGTGGCGTGCATCCGCTCGACGCGGCAGGGGTCGGTCTTGATCAGGTTCTTCTCCGCGAAAGCGAAACCGGCTTCGACGGCGCCCCAATTCAGAGAGGCGGCCTTGGCCTTGCGGGGCCCGAACTGCTTCACCAGGGCGCGGCGGATCTCCTCCATGTCGATGCCGAGAAGCTGGGCCAGCACGCCGTCGTAGATCATGTTGCGCACCAGCTTGCGCAGACGCGCCTCGGGGCAGACCGGCGCCACCAGCTTGTCGAACGGCACCGGGTAGAAGTGCAGGTCCGGGCGCAGCGTATCCAGCTTCAAAGGTTCGTCATACAACACGGCGGCGCCGGGCTCCAGGCCGGCGACATCGTCGCGTGCGCTCTCCGGGTTCATGGCCACCAGAAGATCGACTTCCTTTTTCCGGCCGATCCATCCCTGCCTGCTGGCGCGGATGGTGAACCAGGTCGGCAAGCCCGCGATGTTGGAAGGAAACAGGTTCTTCCCCGAAACGGGAATCCCCATTTGAAGCAAGGAACGCATCAGAACCGTGTTGGCGGTCTGGCTGCCCGAGCCGTTGACCGTCGCCACCTGGATGCTGAACTCGTTCACCACGGGCGGAAGCTGATTGCCACGCCGCATTTGTGCTGGAGTTGTCTCGGTAGCGGACATGAAACGATTGGCCTCACCTTTCAGGAATCGGCTGCCCCTCTTTCTCAATTGTAAGCCGGGCGGCCGCGAAGGCGGCTGAGGAGCGCGGCAGTGGCGCTAGACTGGTTGCCATGAGAATCCTCTGCCTTCTGCTGGCTGCTTTGGGCGCTCTGGCACAGATCAGGACGCCGATCACCCACGAGAAGGTCTGGACCATGAAGCGGGTTGGCGCTCCCGCACTGAGTCCCGATGGCCGCTGGGCGGTGGTTTCCGTGACCGAGCCGGCCTATGACGCTTCCCAACAGGTGTCCGACCTGTGGCTGGTATCCACCGATTCGAGCCGGCCTCCCAGACGCCTGACCAGCACGAAAGCTCCCGAGAGCGGCGTGGACTGGTCGGCCGACAGTAAGCGTATTGCCTTCAGCTCGCGGCGGGAGGGAGATGAGGTCCCTCAGATCTATGTCATGGACATGGATGGGGGTGAAGCCTGGCGGCTCACCGGAGTCGCAACCGGCGCCAGCGGCCCTCTTTGGCGGCCTGACGGGAAGGCAATCCTGTTTCAGAGCGAAGTCTATCCGGGCGCGAATACCCCGGAGGAGAATGCGAGGGCCGCCGCCGCACGGAGAAGCCGCGCCACCAGCGCCCGCGTCTGGGACTCCTATCCCATCGCGCGTTGGGACAGGTGGCTCACCGACGTCCATCCCCATCTGCTGGTACAGGAGCTGTCTGCTACCGCGCGGCCGTTGGACCTTCTGGCGTACTCGGACCTGGCAGGGCAGCCCGGCTTCTCCGGCAACCCTACCGCCGATGGCGGTGAGGACCTGGAGCCCGCCTGGTCGCCCGACGGTGAGTGGATCGTCTTTGTGGCATCGACCGACCGTGACCAGGTCGTGGTCGCCCAGCCCACGACGCACCTCTACTACCTCAACGTCCATGGAGGACAGGCGAAGGCCATCACTTCCGGTCCCGACAGTTACGAAAGCCCTGTGTTCTCACCGGACGGCAAGGCGCTGTATGCCTCTCACACCCGGGGCGGAAAGGACGTACTCTATTCGCACAGCCGGATTGCGAAGATCTCGTGGCCGGACGTGTCCAAGCCCCAAATTCTGGGGGCCGGCTTCGACAGGCCGATCATTCGCTTCCGGCCCTCCAGCGATGGCAGCACGCTTTATCTGGTGGCCGAGGATGCCGGCCGCGACAAGTTGTATTCTCTGGCCGCCGCCGGCGGCGAGGTCCGACCGGTCACCACAGGCGCTGCGGGGGTGTACTCGGGATTGGAGGTCGCCACCAGGAGTCCCTCGCCGGTCCTCATTGCGAACTGGCAGAGCATGATCAGCCCTCCGGAGGTGGTTCGCGTGGACCTGAAGTCCGGGGAGCACGCTCTTCTGACCAGCTTCACGCGAGAGGCCGCCTCCGCCATCGACTGGCAGCCGCCGCGGGAGTTCTGGTTCACGGCGAAGAACGGTAAGCGTATCCACAGCTTCCTGGTCCTGCCGCCGGCCTTCGACGAGTCCAAGAAGTACCCCTTGCTCGTGTTCATGCACGGAGGACCTCACCAGGCCTGGAAGGACCAATGGTTCCTGCGCTGGAACTACCACCTGCTGGCCTCGCCCGGTTACGTCGTGTTGATGACCAACTACACCGGGTCGCCGGGCTACGGCGAGAAGTTCGCCACAGACATTAACCAGGATGTCTTGAGGGGGCCGGCCGGCGAGATCAACGAAGCCGCAGACGAGGCGATCCGCCGGTTCGGGTTCATCGACGGCGCGCGGCAGGCTGCCGGCGGCGCCAGCTACGGGGGCTACCTGGCCAACTGGATGGCGGGCAACACCACCCGCTACAGGTGCCTCTTCAGCCACGCCGGCTTGACCAACAATGTTTCGATGTGGGGAACGACGGACGGCGGCTATTACTGGGAACTGCGCTACGGCGGCCCCGTGTGGAAGGCGGAGGGGCAGTGGCGCGATCAGGATCCGCTTCGCTACGCGCACAACTTCAAGACACCCATGCTTGTTACGCACGGCGGGCTGGACCTGAGGGTGCCCCTAGGCCAGGGGTTGGAGATGTTCAAGCTCTTGCAGCGGATGAAAGTACCGTCGCGTTTGGTCGTCTTCCCGGACGAGAACCATTGGATTCAGAAGGGCGAGAATGCGAAGTTCTTCTTCGAAGAGGTCTTTGCATGGCTGAAGAAATACCTGTAGAAACGATGTCTGCTTCAGATCCTGTCTAATGGATGTGGGAGTTAATTCTTGACGCTTCGGCTAGTCGCGGTCCTTGTGCTGGCAGGCTGCGCGTCGGGTTCCGACGTGGATCCCGCCGCTATCGTGCGCCGCTCCGTACTCAATGACGAAGGCCAGGGCGCCGGGCCGGAGGTTCGCTACGCGTTCACCGAGCGCTCGCTCACCCGCAACCTGGATGAAGGCGGCCGGGTCCGGTCGGCCTCTTCGAGGACCCGCGACGTTCAGATGGCCGACTATCAGAGAAGGCGGGACCGCTACCGAAGAGCGATCCGGGAGATCCCCGAGGCTTTCGTCTTCCGGCTGCTTGGGGAGGAGGAGGTCGGCTCGCGTCCCACTTACGTCATCGAGGCCGTGCCAAGACCGGGCTACAATCCCGTGGACCGCTATTCCCACCTGTTCATCAGAGTCAAGGGCAAGTTGTGGATCGACAAGAAGGATTTCCGGTGGGCCAGGATTGAGGCCGAGTTGCTGGACACGGTGACTTTCGGCTGGATCCTGGTTCGAATCCACCAAGGCTCGCGCGTTGTCCTGCGGCAGGAGGTTGTCAACCAGGAAGCGTGGCTGCCGAGAGAGCTTGCCTATCGCGTGTCTGCTCGCGTGGGACTGGTCAGCCTGCGCCGTCTGGAAGTGGAGACGACCTACGGGGACTACCGCCCGGCCGACGTTTCCCCCGGCCCCTGACCCGGGCCCTGTTTCTTTATGCCCGCCTTGGACTTAGCCCACTCCACCAGTCTCTTGACGCCGGGAAAGTACTCGCTCAGGATCAGTAGGCCCGGGATCATGAACATCCAGCCCTGAATCACGGGCAAAAAGCCCCCAATGATACCGAGGATGACGAGCCCTACTCCCAGGGCGATGCGAAAACCTTTTCTCAAGGACGGCAGATCCCAATTTTACCACCGGGTAAGGCAATAGGACTAAGAGATAATAAGTACCATTAGTACCCTGACGTTCGATTGGAATATGCCCTTGACCTTGTCGTCATAAAGCACTAGAACTGAAAGTAGCCAGTGATCGAGCAAAGAAAAGCCAAGCGCTTCGATCTGAAGCTGCCGGTAGAGGTGGTGCGCAAATCGTTCCAGCCCGTGTCCAGCGTGGGCGAGACGAAGAACATGAGCGCCGGAGGCGTAATGTTCTCGGCCACCATCGAGCTCGAAGTCGGCGAACCGATTGAGTACATCATCGCCTTTCCGACACACCCCATTAACGGGGGCAGCGTGAGCCTGCGTTGTCTGGGCAAGGTGCTGCGCTCAGAGCCGAACGGCCCCGATCCCTCGGACCGCTCCGTGCTCGTGGCGGCCACGCTGGAGCGCTACGAATTCGTCCGTCAGGACGAGAAACCCTGAAACACATCCGTCCTAGGCCAGCCGGCCAGCACACCAGAGAACTGCGTTGCGGACGAGCTTGCGAAACTCCGGATTCCGGTGGGTTGCGCGCCGGGCTCCAGGCTGGATGCATACCACGCGTGCCTTCGGGTGTGGACCGATCCAGGCCACGGTCCTGTCGCTCGCCGGGCTGGCGGTCTGGAGCAGCGGCGTGATGCGAGGGGATTGCCACATGCCCCGGTAGGCCTCTTCTCCCGCCAATTGCATGGGCCCGATGTCCCTCAGAATTGGGTGTTTCCCCGCCGGGCGGATATCCAGTGCCGCCGGCGATGTGACTGCCGTCTTCTTGATCTGACCGGCCTGGTTCAGCGCCAGGAAACCGCCGGTGACTTCCTCTCGCCACCACGGCCAGTCCTGGTTGTCCCCAAGCGCCTGGTGGATCACCACGAACCCCCGGCCGTCCTCCACCGCCCTCTGCGCGTTCTTGCGGCTGACCTCAGGCCAATCGAGCTGGTCGATCAGCACCTGAACATCGAAGCCGGGATGCGGTCGGCCGCCGCTCGGTTCCCAAGCCCAATCGCGAGGCTCGACCATGAGCGCTGGAGCTCCCCCAACGGCGCCTCGGCGGGTCATGTTCGTCGATGAAGGCGGCGCAGCCACGGCTCCCCCTCGTGCGGCAGCCGCGGGCTGCGCCGGGAAGAGATTTCCGAACGTCTGCGGGTGGTCGCACGGGATCACCTCCAGCTCAATGAATATGGGGTCCTCGAACATCGCCTGCAGTGAAGGCAGGTAGGAGTAATTGCCGCCTGTGACCTGAACCCAGACCTTGGTCAGGTTGGCGGCGGCCGAGAGGCGGGGTGCGACGGCTAGCGCCGCTCCACCGGCCAGGAAATGACGACGGGATGGTATCATGAGAGCCTCCTTCCTGCCCACAGGATCATATTGTGGATCACCTTGCGGAACATCGGGTCCGCCGTGGCGTAGCGTGTGTGGCCAGGTTCGAAACATACCACCCGGGCCTTGGGATGCAGCCCGACCCATCCGACGGTCGGCTGCACGAAATCGGGGTCGTCCGACTCGATGAGCGGCGTGATCTTGGGCGAGAGCCACATGTTCGGAAAGGTCTCGTCCCAGGGCAACTGAAACGGTTCGATGCCCCGAACGATGGGGTGGTTCCCCACAGGGCGAAGCGTCTGGCGAGGCCATTGCTTGAGCCGGGACTGCGTCTTCATCCCGGGAACGCCGGGGTTCCACAGCATGACGCCCGTCACGTTCTCGCTCCACCAGGGCCACTCGTCGTTGTTGGTTCCAACGGCGTGGTGGAGAACGACCAGACCTTTGCCCGCGTCCAGGTACTTCGTCATGTATTGGCGGTCGGCTTCGGGCCAGCCGCCGGTGATCCAGTCGCATGTGACCACGACATCGGGGCCGGGCCGTCCTGACGCTCCGCTCAGGTCGCGGAAGGCGTTTGGATGCGGCCGGACCGTGGTTTCGAGGTCGCCAAAGAGCGGTTCCTCGAACATGGCGTACAACTGGGTAGGCAGCGTGTGCCCGCCCGAGGTGAATTGCACTCGCAGCGGCGGGACGGCAGCCATCGTGGCCGCCAGGAAACTACGTCGCGAACTTGGGTGAGTCACGCCATGTTCATATCACAGGCTGGAATATGGGTCAAGATGAGCGTGCCAGGCTTGTACCTGCTCGCAAACCGTTGTATCCTGGCAAAGAAAAGGCGAAAGTGCCGGATACGAACCTCAGCCTGAACTTTCCTGAATTCGACCCCGAGACCGCGCTGCGGCGCAGGGCGGGCATCGAGGCCGCCGTCGCACGGTTCGAGCAGTGGATGGGCGAACCCGACTCCCCGGTGCGGTTTGTCCGGCGGCTTGCTCCGAGCCCCGGCGAGTTCGCTCCCATCCCCGAGTCGCTGGCCCCGGCACTCCACGAGGTGCTGCGTCAAAGAGGCATCGGACAACTTTTCGTGCATCAGGCCGAGTCTCTCCGTCTGGTGGCGGAAGGCAAGAACATCGTGGTCGTGACGCCCACGGCCAGCGGCAAAACGCTGTGCTACAACCTGCCGGTCCTCAACCACCTGCTGAAGCAGCCCGACGCCCGGGCCATGTACCTGTTCCCCACCAAGGCGCTCGCCGAAGACCAGCTCCACGAGTTCCAGGCGATGGTGGATGCGATGGGCTCCGGCATCCGGGCCTTTACCTACGACGGTGACACGCCGCAGGACGCGCGCAAAGCCATTCGCGAACGCGCCAGCGTGGTGCTCACCAATCCCGACATGCTGCACAGCGGCATCCTGCCGCACCACACTCGATGGGCGAAGGTCTTCGAGAACCTGCGCTATGTGGTCATTGACGAGCTGCACTACGCGCGCGGCGTTTACGGAAGCCACGTGGCCAACGTCATCCGGAGGCTCAGCCGGATCTGCGAATTCTACGGTTCCTCGCCCCAGTTCATCTGCTCGACGGCGACCATCGCCAATCCACTCGAGCTGGCCCAGGCGCTGACGGGCCGGCCTTTCGAACTGGTCGACCGCAACGGCGCGCCATCGGGCGAGAAGTTCCTGGTGTTCTACAACCCGCCGGTCGTCAACCGCCAGCTCGGCATACGGCGCAGCTACCTGAACGAGACCCGGCGCATCGCCCTTGAGTTCGTCCGCCGCGACCAGCAGACGCTGGTCTTCGCCAACAGCCGGCTGGCTACGGAGGTTCTGGTCACCTACCTGAAAGACGCCATGGAAAGGATGCCCCTGGGCGCGGAGGCCGTTCGGGGCTACCGGGGCGGCTATCTACCCCGCGAGCGGCGTGAGATCGAGCGCAGGCTGCGCGACGGCGAGATCCGGGCCGTGGTCGCCACCAACGCCCTGGAGCTTGGCGTGGACATCGGCTCGCTCGACGTCGTGGTGATGGCGGGCTACCCCGGCAGCATCGCCTCCACATGGCAGCGGGCAGGGCGCGCGGGGCGCCGTCAGACCGCCTCGCTCGCCGTGTTCGTGGCCTCCAGCGCGCCCGTGGATCAGTACATCGTGGAGCACCCGGATTACTTCTTCGGGCAGTCTCCGGAGCACGCCCACATCAATCCGGACAACCTGGAGATCCTGGTCAGCCACATGAAGTGCGCCGCCTTCGAGCTGCCCATACGCGACCAGGAGCGTTTCGGGCCGCACGATACAGGCGAGCTCTGCCGCTTCCTTGAAGAGGCCGGTTTCCTGCATCACTCGGCGGGCGCCTGGCACTGGACTTCGGATACCTATCCCGCCGACGCGGTCAGCCTGCGCGCGGTCACCAGCGACAACTTCGTGGTCGTGGATACAACCGGCGAGCCGGCGGTGATCGCCGAGGTCGATTTCCCCAGCGCCCTGACAACGCTGCACGAGAAGGCCATCTACCTCCACGAGGCGCGCCAGTACCAGGTCGAGCGGTTCGATTACGAGGCCCGGAAGGCCTATGTCCATCAGGTGGACTGCGACTACTTCACCGACGCCATCGACTACACCCAGGTGAAGGTGCTGGAAGAATTCGATTCATCCACCCTTGCAGGCGCTCGGGCTGCGCACGGCGAGGTGCGCGCCAACCGGCAGGTGGTCGGCTTCAAGAAAGTAAAGTTCTACACGCTGGAGAACGTCGGCGCCGGCAATCTCAACATGCCGGAGCAGGAGATGCACACCACCGCTTTCTGGCTGCACTTCCCGGAGAGCTTCCTGGCGAGGTTCCCGGACCTCTCCCCGGCCGAGAAGCAGAGCGGCCTAACCGGCCTGGGCAACGCACTGCGCGCCATCGCTTCCCTCCTGCTGATGTGCGACATCCGGGACCTGGGCGTGACCATCACCGAGGACATCGCGGGCGGACTCAAGACGTTCGAGCCCAACCTGTACCTGTACGACAACTACCCGGGAGGGGTCGGGTTGAGCGCTCCGCTGTTCAAGATCCGGCAACGGCTGCTCACTTCGGCGGCCGAGATGATCGCCGCATGCCCTTGCGAGGCTGGCTGCCCGAGCTGCGTGGGGCCGGTGGGCGAGGTCGGGGATCGCGGTAAGGAAGCGGCCTCGCGCATCCTGGCCGAGTTGCTCGCTACGGCTCCGTGATCTGTTCCGGGAACACCGCGTAGCCTTCCGGAGGTGGGAACAGCGACTCCAGCATCGCCAGCCGTTTGCGCAAGTAGCGGCTGGGGAGCTGGCGCGGGCCGCTCTCGACGTCGATGTCACAGCACAGCCCGTGAAGGTACAAGGTCAGCGTATCGACGTACGCCTGGCGCGCATACTCCCGGAACAGCTTGGTCTCGCGCCGCAGGTTGGTCTGGCGCCGCAGGAGCGCTTCCTTCAGGTGCCAGCCTTCCTGGTCGACCTCGCCGTGGACCCTGGATCGCAGCTCTTCGCGCAGCAGGCTATAGAACTGGTTCTGATCCGCTTCGTCGCCGGCGTCCGCCACAAGCTCCGCCAGCGCGTGATAGAAGTGGTAGTGATAATCGGCCACGGGGCGGTCCTTGATGGCAAAAACAAGTGTGGCCTGTCCGGACAGGGCCAGCCGGCCGAAAGCAGCCTGTCGGTTCTCGGCCGGGCGCTCGAAGCTCACCATGTCGGCAGCCGGAGCCCCCTTCTCTTTGCCGTTGCTCTTCTCCAAATACGGGACCAGGGCGATACAGACCGGAACCAATCCGGCGATCAGGCGCGGCGGCAGCGCGGCCACGGGCTCTTCCACGTAGTCCTTGAGGTCGTCCTCGCCGAGAGGCGAAGCTGGGAAGTAGGAGAACTTGCTGGTGACCGGAATCATCGCCTCACGGCAGCGGGCGGCGAATTCTTCCACACTGATCTTTTCGGGGTCGGGCTGACTGGACATCTGCGGGTTTACTTCATGGTATCAGAATCGCCGCTGCGGAGGTCCCGGCGCCGCATCCTGCTAGACTGGCGATGGTGCCCTTGAAGATCCTCGTTTCCGCCGGGGAGGCGTCCGGAGACTTGTACGCCGCCAGCTTGGTGGCCGAGCTGCGGCGCCGCCTTCCCGGCGCCGATTTTTTCGGGTGTGCCGGTCCCCGCATGCGCGCCGCGGGCGTCCGCCAGGTGGTGGACGCCGCCAGTCTCTCGGTTGTCGGCCTGGTCGAGGTCGTCAGGCATATCCCTCGAATTTACATGGAGTTCCGCAAGATGGTCGCCGCCGCGCGCTCCGAGCGGCCCGACCTGGCGATCCTGACCGACAGCCCGGACTTCCACCTGAGGCTCGCGCCGCGCCTGAAAGCCCTCGGCGTTCCCGTTGTCTACCTTGTCGCCCCGCAGGTGTGGGCCTGGCGCAAGGGCAGGATAGGGCGAATCCGCTGCAACACGGATCGTCTCCTATGCATCTTTCCCTTTGAGGAGGAGTTCTTTCGCAGCCGGGGGGTTAGCGCGGACTACATCGGTCACCCGCTGTCGCGGCTGGTGAAGCCTTTGGTTGCGAAGGAGGAATTCTTCCGCAAGCATGGAGTGCCGCCGGATCGGCCCCTCGTTTGTTTGTTGCCCGGGAGCCGGCGGGGAGAAGCGCTGCGGCACATGCCCGCTCTTATGGATGCGGTTGCCCGGCTGGCACGGCAGAAATCGCTGTCATTTTTGCTGGCGGTGCCGGCGGCGGCCTGGCCGGATGGAGGATCGGACCTGAAACGGTGGATAGGTCAACTTCCGGTGAAGATCGTCGAAGGGGAAGCGTGGGACACGATCGCTCACTCGGAATTGGCGCTGGCGGCGAGCGGCACGGTCACGATCGAAGCCGCCTTGCTCGCGACTCCCATGGTGACGTTCTACCGGGTGACGCGAGCAACCTGGCTGCTGGGAAGAAAGCTGGTGGAGGTGCCGTTCTTCTCGATGGTGAACCTTGTGGCCGGCCGCGCCGTGGTGCCGGAGTTGATACAGAATGAAATGAGCGGGGACCGGCTGGCTGCGGAGGCCCTCGGGCTGCTGGAAGAACCGGCCGCCAGGGAGCGCATGCGCCAGGACCTCCGTCTGGTGGCGGCCAGGCTGGCCGGCGGCAGCAACCCCATGGAGAAGGCGGCTGAAATCGTACAGAAGCTGCTAAGTGTGGATCAGGGAGCTACTCATGGTGCGTAGTTTGTGGGGCGGTACTCTCACTCTGGCGCTGGTCGCCTCTATCTCGGCTCAGGACCGGACGCCGCGGATCGACGTGGAGCACTACGTGATTACCGCGGAGGTGAACCCGACCGCCGCGAGCATCAGAGCGGTGGTCCAGGTACGATTCACCGCTCTCGAGGACAACCTTACCTCGGCTCAATTCGAACTCAACAACGCTCTGGACGTTGCCAGGATCACCGATCCCGGCGGCCAGCAATTGCCGGCCTCGCGCTCGCCGCAGGATCCCGGAATTCGCGTCAATCTTCCCACCCCCCTGACCAAGGGGCAGGCGACGACGCTTACCTTCCATTACGACGGGACTCTCAGGGGCACGGAGGAATCGATGGTGCCGGGCGTGCGGTTCGCCGCCATCCACCAGGACTTCTCTTACCTCCTCTACCCCTCCCGCTGGTTTCCGGTGAACGGCTACACCACCGACCGCTACACCTACGAGCTGAAGCTGACGGTTCCGGATGGCAACCGTGTCATCGCCAGCGGTCTGGAAAAGAAGGAGCCTGCCGGCGACGGCAAGTCCACGTACACGTTTACCACCTTACGCCCGGCCTTTCCCGGCAGCATCGCCATTGTCGCGGGCGACCCTGTCGAGGTTCCCTCGGAAGGCGTGACCACCCGTGTGTTCTTCAGAGGCGAAGCCGGCGGATTGGCAGAGGCCTACGGCCAGGAGACCGGCAGGATCATGACGTACTTCTCCGGGCTGTACGGCGCCGCCCCCCAGGCCAACCTCACGCTCGTCCAGACCGAGGACGGCGCGCCAAACGGTTACGCCACCGAAGGAATCCTCTTCCTGGCGCCGCGCAGCATCGGCAAGCAGGTAAACACCCGCGTCCTGTCGAACCAGATTGCCCGGCAGTGGTGGGGTGTACTGGTTTCGCCGGCGACGCGCGACCACCTCTGGCTGACCAACGGCGCGGCGCGCTACTCCGAGCTCTTGTATATCGAACACACCGCCGGCGCCGCCGCCATGCAGGCGGAAGTGCAGGACACCTACGTGGAAGCACTGACCGTGGACAGCCCGCCCCTCATTCAGACCTCACGGCTGGAAGATTACTCGCCGGAGTTCTGGGCGCTCACGGCCGGCAAAGGGGCGGCCGTCTACAACATGCTCAGGCTGGTGATGGGGGACGAGGGACTGAGCAAGCTGGTGCGCGAGTTCCCCGACAAGTTCGCCTGGCAGTCCGTGAACACCGGCGATCTCCGCCGCACCGCGGAGGGCATCTTCGGCTCCGACTTGCAGTGGTTCTTCATCGAATGGATCGAGTCCACCGGAGCGCCGGAGTTCCGCCTCGAATTCACGATCTTCCGCACGCAGAAGAATTTCCGCATCGTGGGGAAGGTCACCCAGGACATGGACACCTTCCGCATGCCCGTGGATCTCAAGATCGAGACCGACGGCAATCCCGAGCAGAAGCGGGTGGAGGTGGCGGGAACCAGCTCGGAGTTCTCGGTGGAGACCTTCGGCCGCCCGCGCAATCTGATCCTGGATCCCGATAGCCGGCTGCTGCGTTACAGCAGCTCCGTGCGGGTCGCGGTCGCCATCCGGCGCGGCGAGATGTTCGTCGAAGCGGGGAATTTCACGGATGCGCTGAGAGAGTATCAGCGTGCGCTCGACGTCAACCGTGCGAGTTCCCTTGCGAACTACCGGGTCGGCGAGGTCTGGCTGTTGCAGGACAACTACCAGTCCGCGGCCAACGCTTTCCGAGAAGCGCTCAACGGGGATCTCCAGCCCAAGTGGGTGGAAGTCTGGGCCCACATCAACCTGGGGAAGATCTTCGACATCACGGGGCAGCGCGAGCGCGCCCGCAACGAATTCCAGCTTGCGATCCGCACCAAGGACAACACGCAAGGCGCGCAGGAAGAGGCCGCCAAGTACATCGACAAGCCCTACCAGCGCCCCGCCCGCGACGACCGCTGAGGGGGGGCTCCGCATCATTCGAGCGCCTGCGGTTCCAGTTTCACCTGCGCTGTCGAATTCGGACCGAGAGTGACCTCTTGAGCCCCCAGGCGAGCGCGCCACAGCTTACCGATGTCCTCCGGAGATTTGTCCACCGCCCGGTAGGTGGCCAGGACGTAATACTTGCCGGGAGCCAGCGCGCCGGACTTCCAGGCGCCGTACTGGTCAGTTTGCCCTGATTGCATGAGCGCCGCGAGTTCTGCCTCCGAGCCGGCACCCGCGGGAAGAAGGATCACGTAGCAGTTGCCAACCGGGTTGCCGTCCCTGTCCGTCACCTTGGCACTGAAGAAGCCGCTGTCACGGGCCACGACAATCCGCAGACTCGCGTCGCCCATGGCGCTTCCCACACGGAGCGACTTGCCCAAGATGCTGTGGCCGCCGTAGGTCAGGTCCTTGATGTAAAGCCCGTCCGGCAGGCCCCGGATCTGCACCGAGTACTCGTCGAGTGGCACAGCGGAAATCGAGAACACTCCCGGCAGCGAAGACTTCGCCGAGGGGTAGATTGTGCGCGTCATTGACCTGAGCTCCAGGGACAGGGTTGCGTCCACCGGCTTGTCGGGGGCTGGTCCGTGCCACGCGACTTCGCCCGGCACTTCCAGGCCCGGCCGCGCCGCCAGCCGGAAGCCGAGGATATCCCGATCCGTGATGGTGACTCTGGCGCTCTCGAACAACTCCGGAGCACTGCCCAAAAGTGGTTGCCTATAGACCGTGAGATCGTAATCTCCGGGGTGCAGGCCACAGATGCGGACCTCGCCGCGAGGCCCGAGCGGCCCCCCTGGATCTCCCGTGTAAAACGCCCCGTCGCCGGAAGCTCCGCTGGTCGGCTGATGGAGCCTTATCCCAAAATTGAGATCTTCCGGTCCCGCAGGCCCCGTGAGAACGCCCTCAATGCAGTAAGACCTCGCCTTCCCCATGCGGATGTCCACGTTCTCCCTGCGCTCGCCAACACGCAGAACGATCGCCTGCGCTGTCTCGGGTGTCCTGGCATCGGGGTAGTAGGTGGCCAGCAGGGCGGGCCGACGCAGCTTCGGATCATCGGGTGCATCGGAAATCGCCGGGAGCCGCATTTGCCGCTTCTGAGCCAACAGGAGGTAGGCCCGGCCCGCTTCGATCCGGCCAATTCTCATCGAGTAATTACCCTGATCGTCGGTATCGCCTGCACCCGTAAGCACTAACCTCAGCGCGCCGGATGAGTACTCTCTCGCCACCAGGAAGACGCTGATGCCAGCAAGCGGCTCGCCATTTTCGTCAACCACCTTGCCGGAGACATCGCACAACGGGCGGAGAAGAATGTCGATCCCGGTGACCTCCTGTCCTTCCTGCAAAGTCACGGTCCTCCGGACGGCTTGGACCGGAAGGCCCACGTCACCCAATCGCGCCGTCGCGCCGACCAGGTACGATCCGGCCTCAAGGCCGCGAAGAGTGTAGCGGCCTTCGGCATCGGTCTTGCTGTTCACGGGCCTCGCCGGAGGCCGGATCGCGCCGACGATCACCCCCGCCATGGGCTTCCCCGTGCCCTCATCCCGAACCACGCCGCTGATGGAGCCGCGTGGGATCTGCGGGTTCTGGGCGAGAACGACGCCCGCCAGCACAAGCAACGCGACAGCGCTCCTCATGGCTGCCTCCCATCGGCGGCCGGCGGAACGGGCAACTCCAGATCCGTGGGCGTGCCACCGGGCACCTCGATTTCCGGTATGCGGGCCAGGTCGGAGACCCACCGTGACTTCGAGGCGCTGGCGGACTGCGCCACCAGATGATATCTCCCGGGGCGCAGGCCGCCGAACGTGAACCGCCCTTCAGCGTCGGGAAACGCCGCCTGCACCACCATCTCCCCGCTGCTCGCGTCGGAGGCAACGAGCGCCACGGCGTAGTCCGTCGGCGAGGCCGTGCCCGTCAGTTTCCCTCGGATCGAGCCGGCCGGGGCGACCTGAAGTACCACCGGCTCGGCACCCGCCGCCTGCGACAAATTCAGCGTCGCTTCCGCGGACTGATAGCAGCGGTCGCCCAGGCTGGCGAGTTGGAGACGGTACCGCGCGGGCGCCAGGTCGCGCAGCACCTGCTCTTTGGCACTGGTCACCGGCGTTCTGCGCTCGAGCACTGCCGCCCAATCCTCCAGGGCCGTGAGAGTGAGCTGGGCGCTTTCCGGGCAGGCTCCCCCGGCCTCCTTCACTCCCCGCATCACGAAGGCAGCAGCCTGGCCCTTCTGAGGAGAAAGCATCAGGCCTTCCACGTTTGCGGCGGCAACCTCCACCCGCCCCCGCGCGAAGTACGGTTCCGGCGGAAGAATAGACCCGGCTGAACCTCGAACATTACTGGGTCCGGAGGCAAGCAGGTGGTACGATCCCGGAGCGATTCCATCGAAACGGAAACTGCCGTCCAGTTCCGCCACCGTCGCGGCCGCCGCAAGCGAAGGCTGCTCAACCGCCGCCAGCGCCAGCCAGAATCGCCCGGACGGCGTGCCCCCCGCGGGCAATGCCAGCTTTCCGCTGACGGAATAGAATGTGCCGCCCAGCAGGTTGAAATCGATATTACGATACTCCTCGCCTCCCGCGACGGTCAGGAATTGCGGCTCTGCGGAGCCGGGATACACGGTCACCCCCGATCCGATGGCCGGATTCACCGGTGCAGATCCCGTCGCGCCCAATATCATCGAGGAAGCGCCGTACGCAACCGCGACCGCGTACTGCCCTGGCGGGAGGTAGAAGAGCCGGTACCGGCCATTCTGATCGACTTGTGAATAGCCGCCTTGCGTCGGGCTCGTCTGCCGCCGGAGAGGCCCGCCGCCGGGCGGCTTGGACATGGCGTACACAATCGCGCCGCGTACGGGCTGCCCTTCCTTGTCGAGAACAGTCCCTGAAATGGAGCCGCAGCGCACAAGGCGCACCGTCAACGAGCGGGGAATGGCCCCGACAAAACGTAGAGCGGTGCCGACGTAGTTTGCTTTGGAGAAGTCGATGCGGTACTCACCGGCGGGCAACTCCGGCAAGGAGAATCGCCCAGCGGCATCGGTCTCGATATCCGCGACGAGCCGGGCGGCTCCGGCCCTTTGCACCCGCACCTCCACCGAGGCCAGAGGCGATCCCGTATGGTCTTCCACCGCCCGGCCATCGACGGCACACAGCGCAACCGCGCCGCCAAGCGCCGCGGCAAGCGCCGCGACTGCCCGGAACATGCCGGTTCTCCTCAGTGCCCTTGGGCTTCCAGGAAACGCTCCACTTCAATGGCCGCCATGCAGCCCGCCCCGGCGGCGGTGATGGCCTGCCGGTAAACCCGGTCGTGCACGTCGCCGGCGTGAAAGACACCCTCCACGCTGGTCCTCGCGCCGCCCTTGGAGATGATATACCCGTCGGCGTCGAGGTCGATCTGCCCCTTGAAGACGGCCGTGTTCGGGATGTGCCCGATCGCCAGGAAAAAGCCGTCCACCTCCTGCTCCCAGGTCCGGCCGTCCTTGAGGCTCTTCAGCCGCACGCCGGTGACCACCCCCGTGCCGCCGTCCAGAACCTCTTCCACGGTCGCGCTCGTGATCCATCTGATCTTTGGGTTCTCCCGCGCACGGTCGAGCATGATCCTGGAGGCGCGGAACTCGTCCCGCCGGTGGACCAGGCTCACCTCGGAACCGAACCGCGTCAGGAAGATCGCCTCTTCCATGGCCGAGTCACCGCCGCCCACCACCATGATCTTCTTGCCCCGGTAGAAGAAGCCGTCGCAGGTGGCGCAGGAACTCACCCCGTGACCGATCAACCTCTGCTCCGAGGGCAGCCCCAGCCAGCGGGCTCTCGCTCCGGTGGCGATAATCACGGTCCGGGCTTCGACCCAATCTCCGTCGATGTTGAGCCGGAAGGGGCGCCTGGCCAGGTCCGCCTCGATCACGGAGCCATGCCGGTATTCCGCGCCGAACTTCTCGGCCTGTTTCTTGATGTTCTCAACCAGCACCGGCCCGTCGATCCCCTCGGGAAAACCGGGAAAATTCTCAACCAGCGTGGTGAGCGACAACTGCCCGCCCGGCTCGCTTCCTCCCACTACCAGCGGCTGAAGATTGGCGCGAGCGGTGTAAAGGGCCGCCGTGTTTCCCGCGCAGCCCGATCCGATGATGACGACATTCCGCATGGGGTTCTCTGTCTTGAGCCTCTCCCTGTTACGTTAGCAGTCCTAGCACCCGGCGGAGAACCGCATCGGCCTCTCGTCCCAGCCGGGCGACCAGCGGGGGCAGGGCTTCAATATCCTCGGTCGAAGTGCGGAAGTTGACGATGCAGAGCCGCAAGGCGAACCTGCCGTCGATCACGGCGTTGGACAGATATGCCTCTCCGCTCTTTTCCACCCGCGTCAGAATCTCCTGGTTCAACGCGTTGAGGTACTTCTCGGTCTCCTCCAAGCCCAGTTTTGCGCGAAGGTCGGGCGGCACGTAGCGGAACGTCGTGATGCTCAGCCCCTGCGTCATGGCCTGGAACTCCGCATGCTCTGCCAACAGCCGGTGCAGGTGCTGCGCCAGGGCGATGTCCTCGGCGATGGTCTGCATGTAGCCGGTCCGTCCCACCTGTTTCAGGCCCAACCATACCTTCAAGGCGCGAAAGCCGCGTGAATTCTGGAGGCCGTAGTCGAAGTAGTTGATCGCCTCTTCGTCGAAGTGGTAGTAGGGCGGATGGTAGGAGAACGTATTGCGGAGATCCTCGGCGCGGCGCACGAGCGCGCAGCCCGCCTCCAGCGGCGCGTACAGCCACTTATGAGGGTCCACGGCTACTGAATCGGCTTCGCTCAGGCCGAGTAGCTCTTCCGGCGCGCCCGGCACCTTGGCGGCGACAGCGCCGTAGGCTCCGTCCACGTGGAACCACAGGCCGTACTCGCGGCAGATGGCGGCGATCCCGGGCAGGTCGTCCACGGCCCCCGTGCTGACCGAGCCCGCCGTTCCCACCACCAGGAACGGCCGGTCCCCGCGCCCGCGGTCTTCGTCAATCTGTCGCCGCAACTCGTCCAGGTCGATGCGTTGTGCCTGGTCCGCTGCGACCCAGCGGATCGCATCCGTCCCCAGTCCGAACAGATCCGCCGCCTTCTGAACCCACGTGTGGGTTTCGCTGGACGCATACAGCCGCAGCGGCATCCCGTCGGGGCTGGCGACACCCGACTTGCGCACGTCCCAACCGGCTTTAGCCTTCCGAGCCGCGAGGAAGCCGATGAAGTTGGCGGCGTTGCCGCCGCTGGTGAGCAGCCCGCCGCAGTCGGCCGGAAAGCCGATCAGCTCCGCGATCCATCTCACCGTCTGGGCTTCCATCTCACTGGCCACTGGCGAGAGTTTCCATGCCCCTACGTTCGCATTGGCCGCTGACGCCAGAAAATCTCCAAGCAATCCAATCGGAGCGGCGCTGGAAGTGACATAGCCCCAGAAGCGAGGATGCCCATTGAACAAAGAATGCTCGAGCACCCACGCGGCGGCTTGCTCCAGCAGCGGGGCCGGCGGCTCGCTGCCCTCCGGCAGCGGCCGGTCGGCCCCAATCAGGCTTCGGATCTCGACGGGCGACTCAGCCGTTGTTACCGGCCGCCGGCGAATCGCCGCCAGCGAGTCCGCGATGCGGTCCACCAGGCGGTGCCCCAGTTCCCGGAACTCGCCGGCTTCGATCTCGGGCGCGGCTTTGCGCCTCTGTAGTGTCCCCATTTCCTTGTCCTCAATCCGCCGTCGTCCCGCGCAGGCCGGCGAACAGATCCGTCTCCCGTCCCCGCCCTCCGTTGACCGTGCTGAACACCCGGTAGTACTCCTGAGATCCCCAAAGATGCCGGTGCAAGTCTTCCGGGAGATGCTCCAGTTGCTTGTAGATGGCCAACTGCGTCTTGTGGCAACAGATGGCTTTCCACACGACGGGCCACAGGGCGGCGGTGTCGATGACGGTAGTTATCGCCCAGTCCGGCAACGGGGCGGGCCGCCGCTCCGCGCCGTCCACTTCGACCGCGATGCGGCGAAAGGCCGCTTGGTAGGCATCCCACTTGCCCTTTGGCCAGGCCATGAAATACAGCTTGGATACGCGATGAGGACGCCCCCCAGCGGAGTAGCCCGCATCGGCCGCGGCAACCACGGCTGCGGCGGTGAACTGGGAGATGGCGATGTGGTCCGGATGGCCGTAGCCGCCCTCGGGCCCGAACGTGATCACCACCTGCGGCCGGATCCGCCGCAAGTGGCCCACGATCTTGGACACCGCCTCGGCCGGCTCTGCTTTGTCCAGATCCTTGTCGAGGTAATCGAGGAAGGCGATCTCCTTGAGCCCCAGAACCCGCGCGGCATCCCTCAGTTCAGCCTCGCGGATCCTTCCGACCTCCGCAGTCGCGGGCTGCTCCTTGAGGTTTCCGAACCGGCCGCGCTCCCCTCGCGTGGCCGTGACGAGATACGTTTCCACTCCCTCCGCGGCGTACTTCGCCAATGTGCCGCCCGTGCCGAGCGACTCATCGTCGGGGTGAGCCAACACGCACATCAATTTGAGAAGGTCTTGCATAGCCCCTGCTTTTCCAGGACGTGGCGAATCACAGGCCCGTGATCCACCGGGTGAGGTGGTTCGCCGCGAACGCACCCGCATAGGCCAGGCAGCTCATGTAGCCGAACTGAAGCGCTGGCCATTTCCAGCCGCCCGTCTCTCTCCGCACCACCGCTATGGTCGAGAAACACTGCATCGCGAAGGCGAAGAAGACCAAGAGCGCAATTGCGCCCGCCAGAGTCAGGTCCCGGCGAACAGCGGCTTCCAGCGTGCCCTTCGGCCTGTCGTGCTCCATCCCGTAAATCGTCCCGAGGGTACTGACAATCACCTCGCGCGCCGCCAGCGAGCTGACCAGGCCGATGCCGATTTTCCAGTTGAAGCCCAGCGGCTCGATGACCGGCTCCAGGGTCCGCCCTATCGTTCCTGCCAGACTGTCCTGAATGGGGGCGGCCTTGCCGTCCACCAGGGGCAGGTGCGCCAGCATCCAGAGCACGATTGCGACCGCCAGGATCACCGTGCCCGCACGGCGCAGAAAGATCTTGGACCGGTCGAAGAGCCTCAGGCCGATCGACTGCAAAGTGGGCCACCGGTAAGGCGGCATCTCCAACACGAAGGATGTCGCCTCGCTCTTGAGAATCGAAGACTTCAGCAGCTTCGCCGTGGCAATGGCCGCCAGAAACCCGAGCGCGTACAGACCGATCAGTGCCGCTGCCCGCGTGCCTACGAACGGGCCGAGCACCGGCCGCTCGGGCAGAAAGGCCGCGATGATGAAGGTGTACACGGGCAGCCTTGCCGAACAGGTCATGAAGGGGGCAATGAGGATCGTCGCGATCCGATCGCGCTTGTTCTCGATCGTTCGAGTGGCCATGATCGCCGGCACCGCACAGGCGTAAGCCGACAACAGCGGGATGAACGACTTGCCCTGAAGCCCGACGCGGGCCATGGTGCGATCCGCGATTAAGGCCGCCCGTGCGAGGTAGCCCGAATCTTCAAGCACGCCGATCAACAGGAACAGCAGCAGAATCTGCGGCAGAAAGACGACCACCGAACCTACTCCGTCCCAGACTCCTTCCACAAGCAGGGATCGAACAATCGACTCGGGCATCGCCATAGCAAGCCAGGCGCCGGAAACGGCAATCAGGCGATGCAGGCCGTCCATCATGGGACGTGCCCAGGTGAACATGGCCTGGAACACCGCCACGACCACGACCGCGAGCACCAGCGGCCCGGCCACGGGGTGCAGAAAGACGCCATCCAGCCGCCTTGTCCACAAGGGCGGGGCCGGCGGCCGGTAGGAGGCGCGCTCACCCACCTTGCCCGCCCACTGGCGGCAGCGGGGCGCGTCGTGCGTCGCCGGGAGGTCCAGCGGGGCCGGTACGGCGACGGCACCCGTCAGAAAATCGAAGACCGTCTCCAGTCCTTCACCCTTGGCTGCGCTGATCAGTTCCACGGGCGCGCCCAACTGGCCGGCCATGGCGTCCACGTCCACCACGCCTCCCCGGCCGCGCAGATCGTCAGCCATGTTGAGCAGGATCAGCGTTGGGATGCGGAGCGCAAGAATCGGAGCGGCCAGCGCCAGGTGCCGCGAGAGGTTGGTGGAATCCAGGATCAGGAGGATGGCGTCGGGGCGCGCGATTCCGTCCATCCGCCCCATGAGAACGTCCCTGGTGACACGCTCGTCATCCGAGCGCGGCGACAGGCTGTATATGCCCGGCAGGTCGACCAGCCACGTCTCCCGGTCCCCCGTGAACTTGGCGCGCCCCACGCGGTGCTCCACGGTCACGCCGGGAAAATTGGCCACCTTCTGACGCAGACCCGTCAGACGGTTGAACAGCGTCGATTTTCCGGAGTTCGGAGGGCCGACGATGGCGACCGTTCGGGGGCGGTGTACACGGGGAGAATTCACAACACCCGCTTCGCCGGAAGCTGCATGGCAGCCGTCGCATCCACCCATCGCGGACCCTACTCCGCGGTCGTTCTGGCCGGACGGAGCCTCACTCGCGCGGCGGTTTCCGACCGCAGGGCGACCTCTGAACCGTCCACCCGAAACACTCTTGGATCGCCGCCGGGGGCGCTGGCGGCGGCGGTGACGATGGTGCCCGGAAGGAAGCCCAATTCCATCAACCGCTGGCCCTCTTCCCCGGGAAGGTCGATACCGGCCAGGATTCCATGTTCGCCCTCGCGCAGCTCGACCAGGCTTCGCGGCGAGCGGACGGATGCATGAGTGCGACTTGTGGCGCGCCGCCTGTTGAAAATCAGTTGCAACACGATTTCAGTATGCCGCTGTCCGTTTGAGGTGTCAAGTTCGTCAGGAGCCAGTCCGAATCTGCCGCGAGAGGCCGTTCGCCCGCCCGTGCTAAAATCGCTCGCGTGAGCGCCTTGCCGGCCAGAACCGCCTACAGCCGCGATGAGGTCCGTCGTATGCTCGAGTTGCCCGAGAGGCGGCTGCGTAGCTGGGAGAGGCAGGGCCTCGCGCCGCGGCTGGAGACCTACACCTTCCCGGACCTGGCCGTGTTGAGGACGCTGGACAGGCTGAGAAGGAGTGGCGTCTCTTCCCGCCGCATCCGCCGGGTGGTTTCGACACTGCATCGGAGGTTAAGCTCGGTGGCCGATCCTCTCAAGGAGCTGAGGATCTTCGCCGAAGGCGGCCAGGTTCGGGTGCAGTGGGGGGCAAGCAAGATGGATCCCGTCTCGGGACAGTTGCTCCTGGATTTCGACCCCGCCGAGCTTCACAGCGTGCGCGAAATCCCCCGGCATGCGGCCGTCGACGCCGCAAGGGCCGCCGAAGCGGCCCGCCGCTTTGAGGCTTCCCTCCTGTTTGAGAAGGCCCTGGAGATGGAGAACAGCGGGGCGCCCCCGCGCGAAGTCATCGAGGTCTACGAGAGGGCCGTGGCTCTGGACCCAACCTCGGCCGGCGCCCTGGTGAACCTTGGAACGGTCTACTTCCATCTCAGGGAATGGGATCAGGCCGAACGCTACTACCGCCGCGCCCTGGAAGCCGACCCGAAGTACGCCCTGGTTCACTTCAACCTGGGCAATCTGTTCGACGAGAAGAACGACCGCGCCCAGGCCTTCCTGCACTACAGCCTGGCTCTGAGACTGGAACCCGACTACGCCGACGCCCACTACAACCTGGCGCTACTCTGCCAGGCCAGCGGGCAGGTGATGCGCGCCCTGCGGCACTGGAAAGCGTATCTAAGGCTGGAGCCTTCCGGTCCTTGGGCCGTGATCGCCCGGCAGGAATTGGAGAAGCTCAGGCGGGCAACCGTGATCGAAGGCGCCAGGGGTGCTCAGAGCAACGCCGGCGCGCAGGCATGAACGAGACCCAACTCATCCGCCTGATTCAGCGCCGCGCCCCGAGTTTCGGCGCCAGGTCCCTGATTCTGGGCATCGGCGACGACTGCGCCGTTCTGCGGCCGTCCGGTTCGGCAGAGGATTGGGTCGTCACCACCGACATGGTCCTCGAAGACGTCCATTTCCTTCGCGGCGCACACCCCCCGGCGGCGGTCGGGCACCGTGTCCTGGCCCGGGGCCTGAGCGATATCGCGGCCATGGGCGCCGAGCCGCGGGTCTGTTTCCTGTCACTGGCCCTGGCGCCGTGGACCGATTCCCGCTGGCTGAACGGCTTTTTCCGGGGCTTCTACCGCCTCGCCAGCCGGACGCGCACAACGCTGGCGGGTGGCGACCTTGCTCACGCCGAAAAGCTCGCCTGCGACATCGTGGTCTGCGGCGCGATCCCCAAAGGCGAGGCTCTTCGGCGGGACGGCGCACGACCCGGCGATGGCGTTTACATCTCGGGGCAACTGGGAGGTTCGGCTCTGGGCCTCAGGACCAGGCGCGGGCGAGCCTGGGATTGTCACCTCGCCCCACAACCCAGGCTCGATCTCGGGCGCTTCCTTCGGGCAAGGCTGCGCGCCTCGTCCGCCATGGATTTGAGCGACGGCCTCTCGATTGACCTGCATCGGCTGGCGCTGGCCTCCGGCGTTGCCGCCGAGCTTGAGTGCCAACCGCCCACCTTCCCCGGCGCGACGCTCGAGGACGCCCTCCATGGAGGCGAGGACTACGAACTGCTGTTCACTCTGCCGCCGGCCGCGAGGCCCCCCTCCGCGCACCGGGGCATCCGCATTACGCGCATCGGCACGATCCGGAAGGGCAAACCCGGGCTGGTCCGGCTCTTCGGCCGCCCGCTCGAGCCGCGCGGCTACGACCATTTCCGCGGCCGGACATAGGGAGTAATGTCGCAGACCTGTGTCCTCTCCCGCCGCGCGACCGTGGCCTGGTGCCTGTTCGATTTCGCCAACTCCGCCTACACCACGCTCATCATCACCGTGGCCTTCGCGGTCTACTTCCGGCAGGTGGTTGTTCAGGCCTCCGACAACCGCGGCGACCAGCTCTGGGGCATCGCCAACTTCATCGCCATGCTGGCGGTGGCGGCAGCCGCGCCCGTGCTCGGCGCCATCGCTGATTTCTCGGGCCGCAAGAAGCGCTTCCTCATCCTGCTGACGCTGCTGTCGGTCGCCGCGACGGCGCTGATGTTCTTGGTCGGCCCGGGCGACGTCGCCGCCGCCATCCTGCTGTTTGTCATCGGCACATTCGGATTTGAGGCAGGCTACGTCTTCTACAACGCATTCCTTCCTGACGTGGCGGCGCCCGAATCCGTGGGAAGGGTCTCCGGTTGGGGATGGGGAGTGGGCTACATCGGCGGCCTGCTGTGCCTCCTGCTGGCCAAGCCCCTGCTGGACCAGCCGCTCACCGGCCCCGAAGGAGTTGCGGCTTATCAGCTCTCCTACCTGTTGGTGGCCGCCTGGTTTCTGGTGTTCTCCTGGCCCGCCTTCCTGTGGTTGCACGAGTCGCCGCCCCTGGGGCGTCTGCCGCGGTGGTGGGACTATGCCCCGGCGGGCTTTCGCCGTGTGGGAGAAACCCTTTCTCACCTGCGGCGCTACCGGGAGACGGCCAAGTACATTCTGGCCTCGTTGTTTTTCACGGATGGGATCACCACGGTGGTCGGGTTCGCCGGCATCTATGCCACGACGACAATCGGCTTCTCGAGCAAGGAGCTCGTACTGCTGTTTCTTGTGCTGAACATCGTGGCGCTGCCCGGGTCACTTGCGGCCGGCTATGCCGCCGATTGGATAGGCCCCAAGCGGACCATCGTCGCCACTCTCGTGCTTTGGATGGGCGTTGTCGTGCTCGGTTTCCTGGCGACCACCAAAACGGCCTTCTGGATCATGGCCGCCTTCGCCGCCGTCGGCATGGGCAGCACCCAGGCAGTGGGACGGTCTTTCATGGCCCAGATCTCGCCGCCCGAGCGCGAGAGCGAGTTCTTCGGCTTCTACGTGCTGAGCGGCAAGTTCGCGTCCATGTTCGGCCCGCTGCTGTTCGGCTCCATATCGCACTGGACCGGCAGCCAGCGATTGGCGGTCCTCTCCCTGCTGCCGTTCTTTCTCGCCGGCCTGCTGCTGATGCTATGGATCGACGAGGGGCACGCCAGGCGCGCTGTTGTAAAATGAAAGAGATCCCCGCGAGCCACCCTAGCTCAGTTGGTAGAGCAGCGGTTTCGTAAACCGCAGGTCGTCGGTTC
>JBHGAV010000018.1:0-65736 GCA_041946685.1 Bryobacteraceae bacterium
GCCAAGGCCAACGCCCTCGCCGACGCCATGAAGAAGGCGCACCCGGAGAAGAGCATTCGTACGCTGTCCTATATGTGCAGTGGCGGCGGGCTGAACAGCCTCAACATACGCAACAACGTCACGCGCATGGCCACACTGAAATACAATCAGAAAGCCGCGCCGGTCTACACGTGGTACTTCACCTGGCAATCGCCGATGCTGGAGGACGCGGGCGCCTGGCATACGGCGGAGCTTGCTTTCTGCTTCGACAACACCAAGCGCTGCGAACAGGGGACCGGCAACGGGCCGGAAGCGCGGGCGCTGGCGAAGAAGATGGCGACGGCCTGGACCAATTTCGCCAGGACGGGCAACCCCAGCCAACCCGGATTGACATGGGCGCCGTTCGAGCCCGGCAAGTGTCCGACGATGGTTTTCGACAACAACTGCCGGATGGAAGACGATCCGGAAGGTGAACTGCGCAAGATGCTGCTGTCCTGACGGTGCACGCGTTGTTCGCTGCGCGATCGCGCGGGGCGGGTTCCTATCCGCCCCGTGTGGCCTGGCGCCGGATGCACACCTGCTCGCCTGCGAGACAACGCGGGACCGTTACGCGACTTGTTCGGCGATCAGGTCGCCGACCTGGGAAGTCGTATAGCCCATGCGGCCGGCTTGAAGCGACTTGATCTTGTTGGCGGTAGCGAACATGACCGCTTCCTCGACCGCGGCCGCGGCCTTGTCTTCGCCAAGCGTCGCCAGCATCATCTGCATCGCGCAGATCGCAGCCAGCGGATTGATGACGCCCTGGCCTGTGTACTTGGGCGCGCTTCCGCCGATGGGCTCGAACATGCTCACCCCTTCGGGGTTGATATTTCCGCCGGCGGCAATCCCCATGCCGCCCTGGATCATCGCGCCCAAATCCGTGATGATGTCGCCGAACATGTTTCCCGTCACGAGCACGTCGAACCATTCCGGGTTCTTGACAAACCACATGCAGGTCGCATCGACGTGGTAGTACTCTCGGGCGATTTCCGGGAACTCCTTCTGCCCCATCTCGTGGAAGACCCTTTCCCAAAGGTCGTAGACATACGTCAACACGTTCGTCTTGCCGCACAGCGCCAGGGTATTCTTGGCCGCCTTGCCCCGCGATTTCTTCCCGTACTTCCGGGCGTAGTTGAAAGCGTAGCGGAGACAGCGGTCCACCTGGAACCGGTTATACACCGCCGTTTGAATGGCAACCTCGTGAGGAGTTCCCTTCATGCTGAAGCCGCCGGCGCCCGTATACAGGTCTCCGGTGTTCTCGCGAACCACGACGAAATCGATGTCGTCCGGTCCTTTGTCCTTTAGGGGTGTCTGAACCCCGGGGTACAGCTTCACCGGCCTGAGATTGATGTACTGGTCCAATTCGAAGCGGGCCTTCAGCAGGATTCCCTTTTCCAGAATTCCCGGCGCCACGTCGGGGTGGCCGATGGCGCCCAGCAGGATGGCGTCGAACTTGCGCAACTCCTCGACAGCGCTATCCGGCAACAACTCCCCCGTTCGCTTGTACCTCTCGCCGCCGAAGTCATACTCGGTCAGTTCGACCTTGAAGCCGAACTTCGCCGCCGCCGCCTTGAGAACCTTGACTGCCTCGGCAGTCACTTCCGGCCCGGTCCCGTCACCGGGAATCACCGCAATTTTGTGCATCGTTCAAATCTCCTTGAGAAACAGTTCAGATGTGGCCCGTGTGACCGGGCAAATCACTTCAAGACCTGGAGTTGGCGCACCCCTATCCCACCGTAGCAGAGCGCTGGTGAAGGGTAAAGTCGTTCCAACCGGCGAGAAGAGAGACTGTCCGTTTCTGGCTCGGGGTCATCGTCGAGGCACGAACTCGCGCATCGGGAGGAAGGGGCCGTCGATACAGGTGAGCGCGCCCGAGGGGCTGGCGCACTTGCCGCAGATGCCCACGCCGCAACTGGTCATGTATTCGATGGAGGCGATGATCCTGTCCTCACGGGCCATCTCGCGCTCGATCTCGAAGCACCTGCGCACCATCGGCTCGGGGCCGCAGTTGAGGAACACCAGCCGTTCGCGCTCCAACGGCGTCAACTCGCGAATGGCCGTCTCAATCAGGTCCGGGACGAAGCCGTGGTGTCCCTGGGTGCCGTCATCGGTGGCCACGGTGACCGGCCCCAGCCGCTCGAACCTATCCAGGTCGAACAAGTGAGCGCGTGTCCGCGCCCCGAGCAGGAAGATCAACTTGTTGCCGTGCCGCAGGCGCTGGGCGATCTCCAGCAGCGAAGCGATGCCCGTGCCACCGCCTACAAGCACGATCGCGCTGTCCCGAATAGCCGGCACGCCTCGCCCGTACGGCCCTCTCAGAAAGACCTCCGCGCCGGCCCCCAGACCCGACAGATAACGCGTGAACTGCCCCACGGCGCGCACGACGATGCTCTTCTCGCTCGCCGAGAAGACGGCAAACGGTTTCTCGCCAGCTCCCGGCACCCAGAGGAAGAAGAATTTCCCCGCCAGATCGCCGTCGGCGTACTCCTCCGGCAGTCGCTCCAGAACTAGCTTGAACAGCGAGGCGTCGTAGTCCACCCTGGACTCGACCCGCCCCCTCCAGTAACCCATGGGTAGGGCCGTCTCGCAGGAACGCTCATAGCTCCTGGAGGTTGCCGGCCGGTGAAGGTCTTCCGCCATGCCGGCCAGGTAGTCGCGCATCTCGTCGCTGTCCAGGCCGGTCAGCGCGCTGCCGATTCCGAACAGGTCCGCGCCCGCGCGTGCGTACTGCCTCACATGCTCCGGCGAGGCGATGCCGCCCATGCCGATGATGACCGGCCCGTCGCCTACCGCCTTGCGTACCTGCTCCACCGCGCGCAGGCCCATGGGCCGTATGCCGTCGCCGGAGAGCCCGCCCAGGCGGTTTGACAGGATGGGGTCTTCTCCGAACTCGGCCATCCCCGGGCCGACCGTGTTGATGAGCGTGAATCCCATCGCCCCCGCGGCCAGCGCCGCCAGCGCCGTCTGGTTGAGCCCCGCGAGCGTCGAAGACAGCTTCACAAACACCGGCACGCCCACGACCTGGACCACCACCTGCGTGATCCGCCGCAGCAGTTCGATATCCTGTCCGACCTCGGCTCCATAGCCCTTGGCGTGGGGGCAGGACATGTTGAGTTCGAAACCGTCGGCCACCGGCTTAAGGATGCGCGCGGCCTCGACAAAACTCTCCACATCAGAGCCGAAAATCGAGACCAGCAGGAACTTGTCCTCGGGGACTTCGATGCTCCTTACCTCGTCGAGGAACGCCTCCGCACCGGGGTTGGCCAGCCCCACGGCGTTGATGTAGCAGCCGGGCGCGTACCTCGCGTAGATCGGCTCCCGGTATCCCTGCCGCGGCTGGGCGCTGATGCTCTTGGTCGTGACGACGCCGATTGAAGGGATTTCGCGAAAGCAGCGCTGGATGGCGGAGGCGTGCGTGCACCGGATGCCGGAGGGAATGACGAAGCGCCCGCGAATCGTTTTCTTTCCAAGCCGGAAGGGCTCATCAAACCGCGCGTGGAGCATTCCAACAAATGATAGCAAGAGCGGGCACATGGACCCCTGGTGAACTGCAACAATGCAATGTGCCCGCGCCGCTCTGAAGATATAGTGGAAGGTGCAGGAGCCCAATACAAATGAGATGGCGCACGTTCGTCGCAATGGTTGCCGCCGCCGTACTGGCGGTGGCTTCGGGGTGCTCGACCCGGCCAGGACCCTCCGAGGCCAAGGCCTTCCTCGACCGGGCCGAAGCCACGCTGTTCTCCCTCAGTGAAGAAGCCAGCCGCGCGGCCTGGATTCAAGCCACCTACATCACGGACGATTCCGAGATGGTCGCCGCGCGGGCCAACCAGCGGCTGATCGACGCCGTGGTGGGACTGGTCAAGGAGTCCAAGCGCTTCGATGGCGTTTCGCTTCCCCCTGAGCTTGAGCGCAAGATGAAGCTGCTGAAGCTTTCTCTGACCATGGCCGCGCCCGCCGATCCGAAGGAGAGCGAGGAAATCACTCGACTGGCAGCCTCGATGGAAGCCGCTTACGGCAAGGGCCGCGCCTGTCCGGAGGGCGAGAAGGACCCCGCCAAGTGCTTAGACATCAACCAAGTGACGAGGGTGATGGCCGACAGCCGTAATCCCGCCGAACTGCTGAGCGTCTGGCGCGGCTGGCACGCCGTCGGCGCGCCGCTCAAGAAGGACTACCAGCGGTTTGTCGAGCTGTCCAACAAGGGGGCAAGAGAGATCGGCTTCGCCGATACAGGCGCGATGTGGCGTTCCAAGTACGACATGCCGCCCGACGAGTTCTCCCGGGAGGTCGACCGCCTGTGGGAACAGGTCCGGCCGCTTTACGTCTCGCTCCACGCTTACGTCCGCAACCGCCTGCGGGAGAAGTACGGCGACAAGGTTGTCCCCGCGAGCGGGCCCATCCCGGCTCACCTGCTTGGAAACATGTGGGCGCAGAGTTGGGAGAACGTCTATCCGCTGGTTGCGCCGCCCGCAGCCGACCCCGGCTTCGACTTGACGCGGGTACTCAAGAGCCGCAAATTGAGCCCCCAGGAGATGGCGCGTTACGGAGAGCGCTTCTTCGTCTCTCTCGGATTTGAGCCGTTGCCGCCGACGTTCTGGGAGCGCTCGCTGTTCACCAAGCCCCGTGACCGCGAAGTGGTATGCCACGCCAGCGCCTGGGACGTGGACAACGTCAATGACCTGCGCATCAAGATGTGCATCGAGCCCACGGCCGAGGATTTCATCACCATTCACCACGAACTGGGACACAACTTCTACCAGCGCGCTTACAACCAGCAGCCCATGCTGTTCCGCGACAGCGCCAACGACGGCTTCCACGAGGCGCTTGGTGACACCATTGCCCTGTCGATGACGCCGGAGTACTTCGCCAGGCTGGGCTTCCTCGCCAAGCCGTCCGATCCGGCCAAGGACACCGGCCTCTTACTGGAAAAGGCGCTGGAGAAGATCGCCTTCCTGCCTTTCGGTATCCTGATCGACCAGTGGCGCTGGAAAGTCTTCTCGGGGCAGGTTACCCCGGACAAGTACAACCAGGCCTGGTGGGAGCTGCGGCAGAAGTACCAGGGTGTGGCCGCGCCGGTCCCGCGTAGCGAGGCCGATTTCGACCCCGGCGCCAAGTACCACGTGCCCGCCAACGTCCCCTACACACGCTATTTCCTGGCGCACGTGCTCCAATTTCAATTCCACCGTGCGTTGGCGCAGGTGGCCGGCTGCAAGGAGCCGCTGCATCGCTGCTCGATTTTCGAGAACAAGGATGCGGGCGCGCGCCTGAAGGCCATGATGGAGATGGGGATGAGCCGGCCCTGGCCCGAAGCGCTCAAGGCGCTGACCGGGCAGGACAAGATCGACGCGACCGCCATCCTCGACTACTTCGCGCCGTTGCAGAAATGGCTCGACGAGCAGAACAAGGGCAAGCCGGTGGGTTGGTAGCGGCCCTCGAATTCTTCTCGGCCGGCTTCCACGCGGGAGGTTGCCGGAACACTCGCTTGGCGGCGTCGAGCGCGTTCCGCGTCCATACGACATCGGCGTAGCCCGATGAAGCCGGCGTCCAGATCCGCGCCCGCACCATGTCACAGGTCAGTTAGTGAAGATCCGCTGGACAACTCTGTTACCCTGTGTGCAAGATCAAGGAATGGTGGTAAGAAGACCGGCTCCTTATCTTATGCTGGTGGCTCTGCCGCTGGCTGCGTATTTTCTGTTCGGACGCGCAGCGCCGGATGTCTCGCGGGAAGAGCGCCTGTGGCGCCACCGGAACCTGGGCAAGGCGCTGTTTGAGACTCCTGACAAGGTCGGCGAGTCGGTTGCCGAGCTGAAGCAGGCCCTCGACCTTGCACCCGACTCCGCCCGGGACCGTCTCAACTATGGGCTGGCTCTGCTGCGTTCAGGCAGCACGAAGGAGGCAATCGCCGAACTCGAGAAGGTCCAGCAGCAGGACCCTTCGCTGCCGCACACCTGGTTCAACCTGGGCATCGCCTATAAGCGGGAGACTCGCTACGCCGACGCCATACGGCAGTTCCAGCGCATGGCCGAGTTGGATCCCAGCGAGCCGGTCACCCGGTACAATCTCGGTCTTCTTTACCGCCTGACCGACAGGGGCGACCTGGCTCTCAGCCAGTTCGAACTCGCCGCAAAGCTCGATCCGAAGCTGGTTGCGCCACGGTTTCAGATTTACAACCACTACCGGCTCCAGGAAATGGATAAGGAGGCGGCCGAGGCCCTCGCCGCCTTCCAGCAGGTCCGCCAGGCGCAGCAGGCCGCCGACGACTCCGAAGACATGGAGTGGTGCGCCTACGCCGAGCTCTATGACCCTGCCTCGGCGCAGCCGGCCGCTGACGCGTTCGCGCAGGCGCCCGATGTGCGTTTCGACTCTTCGCCCCTGACCACAGTCGCGGAACCCGCCACCGCCGGACTCCTGGTGCTGGACGCCGACGGCGATTCCCGCCCGGATCTCCTCCTCTGGTCGCGCGCCGGCATCCGTTTGTTCGGCAACGGCTCGCAGCCCCTCGCTCAGGCCGAGCTTGCCGCCGTGAAAGGCGTTGTGTCGGTGGCGGCCGGGGACCTCGACAACGACGGTCTGGCCGACCTGTGCGTGCTGACCGATACGGCGGCGCTTCTTTTCCGAAACACCAAGGGCAAATTCGTACCCTTGCCGGCCAAGCTTCCTGCGGGACGTTTTGACAAGGCCGTCTGGCTCGACTTCGATCACGATTACGACAGCGACCTTTTTCTGTTGGGCGCGAAATCCTTCCTTTTTCGCAACGAGGGCGACACAGTCTTCGCAGATCACACCGAACTGTTCCCCTTCGCCAGCGGCCGCGCGCTCGATGCCGCTGCGATTCGCGTGATCGCCGACACCAAGGGCATCGATCTGGCGGTCAGCTACCAAGACCGGACGGGCGTTCTCTACCGCGACCGGCTGCGGGGTGTCTTTGAGGCGACACCGCTGGAAGCGCTGCCGAGAGGCGCCCGGTCGCTGCTGGCTGCCGATATCGATCACGATGGCTGGTTCGACCTGGCATTTGCTTCGGCGGAGGGAAGGGTCGTGGGGGTGCTGAACCACGCGGGTAAATTGGAGTCCGCCGCCCCCGATGCAGCGGCTGCCGCGCCGTTCATTTTCTCGGACCTGAACAACAGCGGGCGCCTGAGACTGATCGCAGGCAACCACGCGCCCGCCGATGTGCCACAGGCCCTGGCGTGGGCCGAGGCCGACTTCGACGGCGACGGCCGGCCCGACCTTGCTGCGGTCCAACCCGGAGGCCAGGTAGTGCTTCTGCGAAACAGGACCGCTACAGAGAACCGCTGGCTGAGCGTCGGACTGGTGGGCGTCAAGGTCGCCCGTCTCGCCCCCGGCGCTGAGGTGGAGGTCAAAGCGGGGCCTAGCTACCAGAAGAAAGCTTACCAGGGCTTACCCCTCCTGTTCGGGCTTGGGGTCCACAGCGAAGTCGATACGGTCCGCATAAGCTGGCCCAACGGGCTCATGCAGAACCAGATGAAGGAGACGGCAGGCCGTACTGTGGTCTACAAGGAGGCCCCCAAGCTGGCCGGCTCCTGCCCAATGGTGTTCTCCTGGAACGGCCACCAGTTCCAGTTCCTGGGCGATATCCTCGGCGTCGCCCCGCTCGGCGCCAGTAGCGGCGATGGCAACTACTTTCCCGTAGACCATGACGAGTATCTCCAAGTCCCCGCCGAGGCGCTTGCGCCCCGCAACGGCCGGTACGAAATTCGCATCACCGAGGAACTGCGCGAAGTCACCTACCTGGATCACGTCCGCCTGATCGCCGTGGACCATCCCGAACGCGTCGAAGTCTACACCAACGACAAGTTCAAGTCGCCGCCATTCCCCGAGTTCAGGCTCTTTGGAGTCGGCCGCCGCATCTATCCGGCCCGCGCCGTTGACGGCAGCGGCCGCGACATGCGCCCGCGCCTGATCCGCCGCGACCGTATCTACGCCGAGGTCCCCCGGCCGGACCTCTCCGGCGTCGCCGCGATGCACGCCTTGGAACTCGACTTCGGCCGGTCGGCCGCGCCGCGCAACGACGCAGTGCTCATCCTGCACGGTTGGACGGATTGGGCCGACGGCAGCGTCTTCCTGAACGCATCCCAGCGCGCCGGCGGCGGATTGATCATGCCCTATCTCCAGGTGAAGGACGCCGGCGGCAACTGGCGCACTGTAATCGAGGACATGGGCCTACCCTCCGGCGCGCCCCGGTCCATCGCGGTGGACTTGGCCGGCAAGTTCCTCTCCGCTTCGCGGGAAGTCCGGATCGTCACCAGCATGTGCATCTACTGGGACCAGGTCTTCCTCAGCGAGGGGGCGGGGGAGCCGGAGGCGCGGCTCACTCCCCTGGGCGCAGTTTCAGCGGATCTGCTCTTGCGCGGCTTTTCGCAGCCGGTCATCTACATGAACCACGAGCAGCCCGAGGAGTATGACTACGCCAACTGGAAACCATACACGTCCTGGAACCAGGCACCGGGCTTGTACACACGGTACGGGTCTGTCCGCGAGCTGCTCGACCGTGTGGACGACAAGCTCGTGGTCATGGGTTCCGGAGACGAGCTGCGCCTCAGCTTCGATGCGCGGGGCCTGCCACGGCCGCCCGCCGGCTGGCGGCGCGACTTCCTGCTGCTGGTGGACGGCTGGTCCAAGGACGGCGACGCGAACACGGCCCACGCGGAGTCTGTCGAACCGTTGCCGTTCCACGGAATGAGCAGCTACCCGTACCTGCCCGGCGAGCGGTTCCCTGCCGGGCCCGAGCACCTGGAGTACCAGCGCCGCTACAACACCCGCCCCGCGGTCCGGTTCATCTGGTCGCTGGCTGCGGCAAGATAACCACGCGCCCGCCACGCACCGTGGCGAGCCGGACGGGAGGAAGACTTCTGGTGAGACTCGCCGCCCGGATCGCCTCGTAGATCTTCACGCGGTTGAGCCCGCCCTGCCGGACGGCCTCGGTGACCATCGTCGTGGCCTCGTAAGCGTAGGCTGCGGCATAGTCGGGGAAGCCGTCGGGGGGACTTTCGAGGGCATACGGAAACACCACTCCCTCGGCCTCCGCCAGCGCGCCGCGCCTCGCCACCCAATGCGCTGCATAGACGCGGCCACCAAAGCCGGGCGTCCGCAAAGCTCTCAAGAAACGCGCGGAGTCGTCCGGGCCCGCGATGAGCACCACGGCGGAGGCATCGCGGGCGCGAGCGGCGGCCGCCTCGGCTCCTGAGCCGGAATCGAATTCGAAGTGGAATGCGGGGGCAATGCTAACGTCTGCCATGGCCTTCCGCAACTCGAAGAGGAAGGCCCGCGAATCATGGTCGGTGGCGGAGGCCAGCGTCAGGCTTCGCTCGCCGGCAAGGGCCCGGGCCAGCACGCCGGCAAGCCGATCGTCTTCCGGCATCAAGGTGAACATCCACGGTACGCTCGCCTGGTTCACGGTGCGGTCCGTGCTGGCCGGGGAGACCAAAGGCAGCCTGGCCTTCACGACGACCTGTTCCGCCAGGTGGGTAGTCGCCCCATCGATTCCTCCGAGAATCGCCCATACCTGGTCCTCGTAAGCCAGGCGCACGACATGGGCCGCGCCTGAGCGCCAGGGGTTATCGCTCCAGCGCGAGACGAGCCGAAACGGCAGCCCGCGGTAGCCCCCTCCGCGGTTTGCCTCCTCGACTGCCCGGAGGGCTCCTTGCCAGATCGTATCTTCGGTTGATCCGAAAAAGCCGATGCGGACCTCGGTTAGACCCGCGGGTTCCGGCGCTTCGCTGCCCGGCCCCAAGTACTCGGGAGGAGACGTGAGGACGTCCTTGTACGGCGCCTGCGCCAGGGCACAGACCGCCGTCAGCGCCGCCAGGATTCTCATTCGGCTTTCGGCATGGCAAGTCCTACGGACTCGGGCTGGCGGCGCGGGATGTTTCCCTTCGGAACCTGAAGGGCCTCGCGCGAGTAGTAGCGCCAGCGCCCGCCCTCAAACCGGGCCAGAAAGACTTCGCCAATATCGTCCAGCGCGGCGCTGAAAAGGATGTCGCCGGTTACGCCGGGCCACGGCGTGTTGCGGTAGGCCAACAGGTCGCGGATCTTGGCCCGGTTCAGCCCTGCGTTCTGGATGGCCCATATCAGCATGTTCATGCCGTCGTAGCCATGCGCCGCGTACGTTTCCGGCTCCTGGCCGAACCGCTTGCGAAAAGAAGTCTGAAACGCTTGGTAGCGCGCGTCCACGTGCTCCGGGTTCCAGGGATAGCCGGCGATTACTCCCTCGGCGTTTGAGCCCGCAAGGCTGGTGAATTCCTCCGACACGGCACGATCGCTGGCCAGGAAAGGTTGGCTCATGCCTGCCTTCCGCATCTGGTTGAGAACCAGGGCGGCCTCGCGCGCATCGCCCCAGTGCACGATCACGTCGGGGTTGGCCGCCCGCAGTCTCTCCAGTTGAAGCGAGAAGTCGTCGCTTCCGACACGGTAGGCCATCTCAACGACGACCGGCCTCCCCATCCTGCGTGCGCTGTCCCGAATCTCGCGCACCCCGAAGCGGCCGTAGCGGTTGGATGAACGTATGATGCCGATCCGCTTGTAGTCCATCTTGCGCAGCATGTAGTCGATCATCAGGTAGCCCATCTGCCGGTCGTCCCCGATGCAGCGCATGGTCCAGGGGATATTGGTCTCGATGAAGGTGGGGTCGGTGTCGCCCGAGTTCATCATGACCACCTCCGCCTTGAGCGCCACACGGATGGCGATGTGGCTGTTGGCGCCGTCGATGGTGCCGATTATGGCCCATACCTCATCGTTGTAAGCCATCTTCACGATTTCGTTCCCCGATGAACCCCAAAGGCCGTTGTCGTTGGCGATCACTAACTCGAACGGTATCTTCCGCTTGAGGTATCCGCCACGCTCGTTCGCCTCCTCGATTGCCAGCCGGGCGCCCTGTAGCATCCTGATCCCGAGCGCCTCCTCGTGACTCATGCCGCCTGTGGCGACCGAGACGGTTGACATGATCGGCCCGATGAATCCGAGCTTCACCGTCTTCAGTTCAGGGCCGGGCTCGGCGATCGCGCGGCCCGGGCCGGTGTACTCCATTTGCGTGAGGAAATGGCGCTTGTAAGGCACGACGCCCCCAAAAGGCTCCACGTCCTCCGGAGTCTTGGCGTAGTTGGTGTCGACTTTCAGCGGCAGCTGAGGCGCCTGGTAAGCATTCAGGGAGTTGATCGCCTGGAGCACCCTGGCCGTTTCGGCTTCGGGCGTCTCCGACTGACCGAACAGCGAAACGCACAACGCGACCAGCAGACTCATCCGACGCTTCATTGGCTGCCTCCTTTCTGCGCAGCGACGTACTGGGGCCTCTCCTTCAACCCCCGGTAGTAACCCTCGCCGATCCCCCAGCCCAAACCCTTGGCCGTGGCGATCCAGACGTCGTCGCCGTCGATATCCGCATTGATGATGAAGTTGTGGGGAATGCCGACGGGCATATCCACCGTCTCCAGCACCTCCCTGTCTCGCATGACGACGGCCTTTCCGCCCTTGTCGGTGGGATTGCGAGTGTAAGCGACCCAGGTGTTGGTGGCGAAGTCGGTGATTGCGCCGGCCCCTTTGTCGGAACAATACCAGGCTTCATCCGAGCTGCGCGCCTTCACGTTGTTGTTGAAATCACTCGGCAACCCGGAATCCATGTTGTAGAAGGCGCGCCAGTTGCGGCCGTCGTAGCGCGAAGCGCCGAAGTAGGCGGAAACCCAGAGCACGCCCTCGGCCTGCTGGGCCCCGGTAACGATCACGTGCAGGATCCCGTCGTCGCGATACAGGTCGATCTCCATCTCACCGTCCGGGTCGAGGTAATCCTTCCACCGGTCGGAGCGAATATCATACTCGAGCACGCCGCTTCCCCATACCGCCAGATACACCTTGTCTTTTCCGTTGTAGCTGACGTTATAGTTCCAGATCTCCTCCATCGGCGCGTTCTTCTCCGTGAAAATAGTCCACTCGCCGGTCTTGAGGTTATACCGGCTGGCGCCCGCCGTCGTCGCCGCCCAGATGTTGTCGTTTTCGACGGCAACGCCGTAGACCACATCGTTCACCAGCCCGCTGTTCAACTGGTGCCAGTGGTCGAACCGGCCGCCCGAGAAGCGCGCCAGGCCGCCGCCGAACAGGCCGAGCCACACGTCGCCCGTCTTGGGGTCCACGTCGATCGCTGTGACCACTCTCCAGGGAAGACCGTCTTTCTCGGTCCAGCTCCGGATTTTGCCCGTGCGCTTGTCGAGCATGGCTAGTCCGTTCTCGGTGCCGATCCAGACGCGCGGCCCGTCGGCCTTGACCGACATGATGTGGTCGTTGGGCAACCCGTCTTCCACGGTGAATTGCTTCCACTTGGTATAGACGTACGGCAATTTCGCCGCGTCGGCAGCCGAAAGAAGCGCTACAGAGAGAACTGCCGTTACAAGAGTTCTCATAGTGTCTTCAAGTATTCGATCAGATCGTTGAGCTGATCCTTGGTCATGTCGTTGGTCACACCGTGCCGGTCGTTGGGGTTGTACACGGTCCAAATCTCTTCGAGGGTGGGCGCCATGCCGTTGTGCAGGTATGGCGCCGAATCGTAGATGTTGTTCAGGTGCGGGGTGTCGAACTTCCCTTGGCGGTCGTGCTCGTGACGGGTTCCCACATCGTGGAGACGCCGGTCGGTGTAGTAGGGCGGAAAGTGACAGCTTATGCAGCGTTCCTCCGGGCGCAACTGGCGTCCGCCGGCCGCCTCAGTGCGCTCAAAGATGGCCTTTCCTCTCCGCTGCGCGGGCGTCAAGGCAGCCCCCAATGCGCGAAAACGGTTGAGTGGCCGCGGAATGGTGGTGATGTAGCTGTCTACCGCGGCCAACTGCTCGGGCGTGAACGGGGCCAGCCGCGTGAAGAACACAGCCAGCCGTGCGCCGCACTGCCTCTGGAGACTGGGATTGGTGCCCTCCCACTTGAACGGCGCCGTGTCGAGAATCCCTCGCAAGGTCCGGTTGTCCACCGGGCTCAGGCCGATTCCGTCCGCCTCGATGTCGTAGGTCATCCTGTCGACGTGGCCGTCGGGATGGCAGGAATGGCACGAATACTGCTTCCGGAAGGTGATGTTGGCGCTGTGGAACAAGCGCTCCCCCAGGCGTACTTGAGTGATCTCCTTCGGCCCGCCGAGATCGATTCGCCCGTGGGGCTTCATGCAGGCCAAATCGATCACTGCCAACGAATCGTCGAGCGAGTCGGCAACGTAGGCCAGCCTTCCGTCACGAGCCACCAGGATTCCGCGGGGGCTGCCCCGTGTCGGAATGTGCTTGACTAAGAATTCGTCTGCCTTGCCCAGGTGGTTCGGGAGCACGTGCTGGCGCTCGTAGGGGGAAGCCCCACGTAGAAGTGCCAGCAGTTTCCCCACGTCCACTACCGCCACCCGGTCAGTCCCGGAACTCGTAACCAGAGCATGCCGCCCGTCCGGCGTGAAGGCCACGTCGGTGGCATCGGCGAAGCCCATGCCGGGCTCGTCCAGCAGGACCTCGTCCACGCGGCCGTCACGCCATACGATCGCCAGGCCGTTGGTGATCGTCCAGCCTTGCAGGAGACGGGTCATCGGCACCAGGGTCTTGGTGCGGTTCAATGTGGCCAGCGCAAACTCGCCCGAGGGGTGCCAGTCCACCCCCATCATCAGGTTGGCTCCGGCCACCTTGAGCCTCTCCTCGATTGCGCCCCGGGTTGCATCGATCATCGAAATCTCCGAGTCAAACGGCGCACGGAAGGCGAAGTTGGCATACATGTTGGTGACCATCAGCCTCTCCCCATCGGGAGACAGGGCCAAAGACCAAGGGCCACGGCCGGCGCTCAGGGTCTTGATCTGCTTCAGGGAAGCGACGTCGAAGACCGAGATGTCATCGGATGAGGTGTTCAGTACGTAAAGCAGGCGGGCCGCCTTGTCGGTGAGAACCCCGTGGGGCTCGTCTCCCACGGAGAGTGTGCCGGTGACCTTTCTTGCGCGCACGTCGATCACCGAGACGGTATCGTCGTGGCGGTTACTGGCGAAAGCCAGTCGCCCGTCCGGGGAGAACGTGACATCGGCTGGGCTGCCCCCCACGGGGATCTCGGCGACCATCTCCTGTCTGGCCGTGCTCACCACGGCCACCGAGTCGGAGCCTTCGCAGGCCACGTAGACCTCGCTGCCGTCGGGGCTCATGGCGAGGTTCAAGGGAGTCTTATAGACCGGCTGGCGCGCTTCCTCGGGAAGACGGGTCGGGTGCGCGATCTGCTTCAGGGCTTCTTCATACTTGAACGGCTTCACGCCGGGAGCCTCATGACAGGGGCTGCACGTTGTCCGATCGGGACGCTTCAGCCCTCGGACGGCAGCAGCGCGCGGGTCGCGCATGACCGCCTCCTGCATATACTCGCTGCCCGGCCCGTGGCAGGCTTCGCAGCCTACCCCTTCATCCGTTTGGAAGGAGTCGAGGAACGCCCCGCCCTGGCCCGTCGAGTGGCACTTCAGGCACTGCGGGCTCTTCTGCGGATCTCCCTGCACCTTCTGCTCCGCTGCAATCTCGTTAGCCCTCGGGGTCCCCAGCGCCGCCCACGCCTTCGCATGGGGACTCATGCGCCACATCGAATACTGGTGCCCCATCTCGCGGCCCTTGTGGCAGGCGCCGCAGGCCGCCGATCCCACGTGTTTCGGGCCAGGTTTCTCCCCCATCGGCGGTCGCGGGATACCGCTCGAAGAAGTCTTTCCCGGCAGTGGGTGTGCGATGTCGCGCCATGCCTTCTTGATGTCGATCTGGGGCGACTTCAGCACCGCCACATGCGAGCCCTTCTCCATGTGACAGTTCATGCAATCCTGCTCGGTCGGCATGCGGAGCCCGGCCCGCCGGGCGGCCTCCGGGGCGCGCATCACCTCTTCGACGGCGTACTCGCTGCCCGGCCCGTGGCAGAGTTCGCATTGCACGCCGTCTTCCGTCCGGAAGTCGTCGTCCTTCTCCCAGCCCTCGGCGTTGAACGCAGTTGCGTGACACCCCAGGCAGATGGGCGCCTGCTGCGGCTCCTGGCGTAAGCCGCTGATCTGCGCGATCCTCTTTGACTCCGGTTTGGCCAGCGCGGCGTAAGCCTGGCTGTGCTTGGACTTCAACCAGAGGCTATACTGGTTGCCCATCGCGACACCGGTGTGGCAGCCGCCGCAGGCCCGCGCGCCGAGGTACACAGGCTTCTTCGAGGCTCCGTAGAGCGCGGCGAACGCCACCAGCAACAAAGCCGCCAGGCACGCGGCCAGACCCACCCGCTTCATCGTTTGGCTCCTCCCGCCGTGGCCGAGCGCGTCAGTTTGAGGAACTGGTTCGCCTTCACCTTCTCCCGTTTTTCCACTGCGCCGTCCGGCCATCGGATCTCGACCAAGTCGGCGTAGGCCGCGTCTCCCAGGCCAAAGTCCAGCCTCGGGTCACCTTGCGAGAGGTAGCCGCGCGCGGGATTGACGTCCTCGATCTGCCGCAGCTTCCCGGTGATCACCGTCACTCTCGCTCCGATCGCGTGCCGGGTTCCGGTAGGAAACTTGAGCAGCGCTTCCACGTTGAGCCAGTTGCGGCGGCTGCCGCCGTCGTTGCGGAGCAGCCGCGCGCTGTCATTCACGTTGTTTATTAAGAGGTCCGTGTCCCCGTCGTTGTCGAAATCCGCCCAACTGACACCGCGGCCCACGTATTTCTGCTGGAAGTACGGCCCCGACCGCGAGGAGACGTCCTCAAACGTTCCATCGCCCTTGTTGCGCGCCAGCGTGTCCTCCTGGACATACTCGTGGTGCGCGTTGCCGTGCGCCGTGAAGATATCCAGCCAGCCGTCATGGTCGTAGTCAAACAGCACCGCGCCCCAGCCGGCGTACTGACCCATCATCGGCGAAATGCCGGACTGGCCCGCCCTGTGCTGCCAGAGGCCAGGCCTCACTTGTAACAGCAGGCTGCAATAGTTCAGGTCGGGGATGAACAGGTCCAGCAGGCCGTCGCGATTGAAATCGCCCGCGAACGGCCCCATGGACGCCACGTTCTGCCCGCCTTCGCTAAAGGCCAGGCCCGCCTCCACCGCCTTTTCGACGAAGCCCCCTTTCCCGTCGGCCTCAAAGTAGTAGTTCTCCATGGCGTCGTTGGCGACATAGACGTCGAGCCGTCCGTCGTTGTTGAAGTCCGCCGCGGACACACTCATGGCGCGTCCGTCCGGCTTCCACATCCCCACCTCCCTGGTGACGTCGGTGAAGGTGCCGTCGCCGTTGTTGCGATAGAAGGCATCCGGTTCGCCGCTGTAGCTGAGCGGGCCAGGATAACCCTGGGCGGGGTAAAAGTCCCGGAATTTGCCGTCGTCGTACTTGAGGTAGTTGCCGACGTAGACGTCCAGCCACCCGTCGTTGTTGTAGTCCAGCCAGACGGCGGACAGGCTCCATCTCGGGCTGGCCAGGCCGGACTTCGCGGAAACGTCGGTGAAAGTCCCGTCTCCATTGTTGTGGTAGAGAATGTTGGGGCCGTAGTTCAGCACGTAGAGGTCGATCCGGCCGTCGTTGTCGTAATCGGCGGCGGAGCAACCCGAGGAGAAGATCCCCTTGCCGTCGACCCCTGCCTTGGCCGTCACATCGGTGAACGTCCCATTCCCGTTGTTCCTGTAAAGCCGGTTGAAGAGTTTCCCGCGCAGGTCCCGGCCTTCATTGTCGCTGACGCCCTTGGTCCAGGTGCCCGTGACAAGGTAGATATCCTGGAAGCCGTCGCCATCGTAGTCGAAGAAGCACGCTCCAGCACCCGTCCCCTCGACAATATTGTCCATGTGGTGATCGCCGTAGCTGTGCTTGAAGGTGATGCCCGCCTCGCGCGTCACGTCGGCGAAAGTGGGAAGCTCGTCCGGTGCTGCCAAAAGAAAGACCAGAGCGAGCGGCGCCAGACTCATCCAGGACTTCACGGCTTGCCCCCTGGGGCGCGGCCCGCCGTCGCGCCCAAGTCGATCCACTCAATGATTGTACGTTTCTCGTCGCCGGTCAGCGACGCCGACCCCGCCGGCGGCATCGGCTTGACCGTGGCTTTGGGGGCTGGGTCCCCCTCACGGGAAGTGTCTCTGCCGAGGATGCTCCAAACCAGTGGGCTGGTTCGTGCTCGCCCCGGATCGACGTATTTCTGCGCAAATCCGTCGGGATGGCACGCGCTGGTCTCGCAGCGGCGTTTCATTAGCGGAGCCACATCTCTTTGGTAGGTCACAGTCCTGCGGCTTTCAGGGGGAAGCGTGAGTCGTATGGCGGGCTTGACCACCGCCTTGGCCAGCACGTTCTCCGGTGTCCGTTCCGGATCCTCGTGGCAACCAATGCATCCGCGGTTCTCCTTGTTCTTCGTCCAAATCCAGGAGCAACTGCGCAGCGCCACCCCGTCCTTGTCGACAAGCTGAAGCTGGATGGGCGTGTTGGCCGGCACCTGAATCTGAAATGAGCCGTCATCCTCGGTGTTCACTTCTCCCAGGAACCGCTTCCATTCCACTTCCCCCGCCCCCTTGCGAGGCACCCCCTCCAGTACACGCAGCCGCGGAACGTTCCCTTTGGGCAGCCATTCCGGCCCAAGGTCCGAATCGTAGACGTTCAGGCAATAGAGCTTTCCCGTCGCATCCTGCTCATCCACCACGGAGGAGTGCCCGTCGGGTTCGGCCCGCGGGGTCACCGCCCGCGGCTGCATCTCATTCCAGCGCGGATCCGCATGGACGGCTTCGACGCGGCCGGCCTCGGGATCCACCCGGAAGATGCCGTACTTCTCCCCGGCCCGGCGCCGGGCGACCAGAACCGAGCCGTCAGGCAGAGGCGACGGTGAATGAAACTCTCCTGCCTCCGGGAGGGTGATCTGCCTGTAGGAACGCATGGGCCGGCGCAACGTCACGCTGGCCAGCGGTCCGCCCGCATCCCAGGACGAGCGCACAGTCTCAACGAACACCACGAGCCCGGCAGGAGTGGCGGCCGGCATGCGCTGCGCCCGGCCGCGGGACTCCGCCACCAGGGCGAAGTCCGTTCCATCCAGGTGGATGCCAAACAGGCGGGCGCCGGCGGCGAAGAGGATCCGTCCGTCCCAAGCCATTCTGGGATCGAAGTTGCTGGCGAAGTCGTACGTCAACCGGCGGAGGCCCGTGCCATCCGGCATAACGGAGTACAGATCCGTGCGCCGGCCGGCGCCGCCGGCCTCCAACTCGCCTGCGAGATCGCTAACGAAGGTGATCTGGTACGACGGCCGGGGATCGTTCAGGTAGAAGATCGCCGACTGGTACATGGGGCTCCGGCAGTTCCCCATCGAGCGCGTGATCTGACGGGGGACGGCTCCGGAGATCTCCATCTCGTAAATGTCCCAGTTGTCGCGAGCGGCCTTCTTGGCGGCAAACAGCACACGCCTTCCATCGAAGGAGATTTCCGGATCGGCGGCGCTGTGGAAACCTTCTGTTAGGACTCTCAGCCGTCCGTCCGTGCCGAGCAGGACAACCCGCGCTCCCTCCGCCGAGGAAGGCGCCTGTGTGAAGACGATACCGTAGGTCGGCGCGCCGGCAGCCAGTGCGTTGAAATACAAAAACAGGCACCACCACCTCGCTCCCAGCATCATCCAGATCCTTGCGGCGAGTCCCGCCCGGGACCGGCTACTCCTGCGCCGGTTGGTTGCGGAACATGGCGATGGCCTCGATCTCCACCAGCAGATCCGACCTGCACAGAATTGCCTGAATCCCGGTGGAGGCAGGCAGCGGGTCCAGCCCCTGCGCCTGGTAGAACGCGGTTCGCTCTTCATTAAATGCCGCGTAGTCCCGCTCGATGTCCCTCAGGTAGCATGTCGTCCGGACCACATCCCGCCAACTGGCCCCCTCCGACTCCAGCAAGGCGGTGATGTTGTCGAAGGTCCGGCGCGTCTGCGCCCGGAAGTCGCCCGGATAAAGAGTCTCTCCGTGCTCCCCCACGCTGGCGGTGCCGGAGATCAGCAACAGAGTGACGTTGCCCAGATTCAGCCGGATCCCGCGCGAAAAGGAACTGGGGCGTGCATAATCGTACGCCTCGTTCAGGGCGCTGGGGGCGCTTATGGCTTTCTTTTCAATGGTGGTCGCCCGGGCCATTTCCTCCAGCGCCTCGCGTGTGGTCATAAGATAGCTGCCTCCCGCTTCTGTACTGAATTGAACTCCCGCCGAAAAGGGTATGGAATGCCTTCAGTACCGCAATTTAAACCAGGGACGTCCGATTTCGCAATAGCAGGAAGATATTAATAGAATCATACTACCCGGCGATTGCACGGCTCAAGGGCGGTTGCGGTATTCTGAATTAGCCGTAATCCCCATGACGCCGCAGGTTTCCTCTCCGACGAGTCGCCTGCTCATCGGCCTGGTTGTCACCTTGACCGCGGTCGGCCTGTTCTCTGTGTATGCTCTGCGGCAGATCGACATGCTGAACGATCTCCAGACCCGTACCATCGATCGCAACCGCAAGGACACGCTTCAGCTCCTGCGCATCCAGAATGACCTCAATTCGCTCGGACTGGCCTTCCGCGACATGCTGGACGGCGGCGAACCCTATGGTTTGGAGGCATGGCGTGGGCAATTCAAGCGCATCCGCGCCGACCTGGAGAATGCACTCGAACTGGAAGCGCAGTTTGCCCCAATCCCGCGGGACCCTGGGCGGCAGCAGTACGTGACCAGCACGATGGCCCAGTTCTGGACGTCGGTCGATCAGCTCTTCGCCGCCGCCGAGCGGGACGAGGGGCAGGCTCGCACGCTGATCCGTACTTCGCTTCAAGCCCAGCAGGCGGCGCTCACGAACACCGTGGCGCGCATGTTGGTCGAAAATAACGAGGTCGAGCAGCAGGCCTCCGAACGGATTCAGCGCATTTACGACCATGTGGAACGCCAGGTCTACTATTTCCTGGCAGTCGCGCTGCTGACGATCTCGCTCACAACCCTGTATCTCATCCGCTCTAACCGCCGCATTTTCCGGCGCCTGGAGACGCTCTCGGCGGACCGGAGCGAACTGGCCCGCCGGCTCATCTCGGGGCAGGAGGAGGTACTTCGGTCCATTTCCCTCGAGCTGCACGATGAGTTCGGCCAGATCCTCACCGCCGTCGGGGCCATGTTGCGGCGAGCCGCGACGCGCCTGCCGGCCGATTCCCCGTTCCACGAGGACATTCGCGAAATCCGTCAGATCGCGCAGACCACCATCGAAAAGGTCCGGAGTCTCTCGCAGTCTCTTCACCCGTCGGTGCTCGATGACCGCGGCCTGGAAGAGGCTATCGACTGGTACATATCGGTGTTCGAAAGGCAAACCGGCGTCCCGGTCAGATACGAAAAGACCGGCACCTGCCCTCCGGTTCCCGGCCGCGTGGCCATCAATGTTTACCGTGTACTGCAGGAGGCTTTGAACAACCTGGCGCGCCACTCCGAATCGCCCGTGGCCGGAGTGCGGGTGTGTTACTCCCCGGAGCGCCTGCGTCTTGAGGTGGAGGATCAAGGCGTCGGGATATCTGAGAACGACGGCTCGGGAACGCGGCGCGGCACGGGGATTCTGGCGATGCGCGAGCGGGCGCAGATCTTGGGCGGGTCGCTCGAACTCCTGCGCCCGGCCGGGAAAGGCATGCTGGTCCGGTTGGATGTGCCCTTGACGGAGGCTGCGGCGCATGAGCGGTGAAATCACGGTGCTCCTTGTGGACGATCACAGCCTGGTCCGCAGGGGGTTCCGGCGCATGATCGAGGACGATACGCAGCTTCGCGTGGTCGGCGAAGCCGCCGGCGGCGCTGAGGCCGTCGAACTCGCCAGGGCCCTGCGGCCGCAGGTGGTCGTCATGGACATGCATATGCCGGATATGGACGGCGTCGCCGCGACCCGTGAGATCCTGGCGGCGCTGCCTGAGACGGCGGTTCTGGTACTGAGCATGTACTCCCAGGAGAACTACGTGCGCAGCGCTTTCGATGCCGGCGCGCGTGGTTACATCCTCAAGAATGCCATCGAAGTGGACCTGCCGGCCGCAATCAAGGAGGTTGCCGCGGGCAAGTGCGTCCGTGATCCCGGCCTCGCCACCGCGCTCGCGGCGGACGACGGCCTGAGCCGCCTTACGCAGCGCGAGCGCCAGATACTTCAGCTCATAGCGGAGGGGAATTCGAACAAGGAAATTGCCGCACTCCTCGGCCTCAGCGTCAACACGGTGGCCGTCCATCGTGCCAACTTGATGGACGCCTTGGGAGTGCACCGCACGGCCGAACTGGTGCTCTACGCCATCCGGAAAGGGCTGGTGAAAGTCCCGTGAACCGAAGGCGGTTTCTGGCCGGTCTCGCCGCTGCTCCATCCCTTCTGAGGGGTGACGCCGATCTCGGCTTCCGGTTCACGGATGTGACCATGCAGGCGGGGGTGCGATTCCAGCACAACAGCGGCGCGTTCGGCAAGAAGTACCTGCCGGAGACGATGGGTTCCGGCTGCGCGTTCTTTGACTACGACAATGATGGCTGGCAGGACATCCTGTTGGTGAACGGCATGGACTGGCCGCAGCAGAAGAGCCGGCGGACTACGATGCGCCTCTACCGCAACAACCGGGACGGCACGTTCACGGACGTAACGCGCGCGGCGGGCCTGGACGTGGAACTCTACGGCATGGGGGTAGCCGCGGGGGATTACAACAATGACGGCTTCGTGGATCTCTACATCTCCTGCGTCGGGCAGAGCCGGCTCTTTCAGAACACCGGCAAGGGCTATTTTGTCGATGTCACCGAAAAAGCGGGCCTGGGAGGAAGGACGGGGTTCAGCAGCGCCGCCGTGTGGTTCGACCTGGATCGGGACGGCTTGCTCGATCTTCTCGTCTGCAATTACGTCAAGTGGTCGCCCGAAATCGACGTCTTTTGCACCGCCGACGGCAAGCAGAAGGCCTACTGCACGCCCGAGGCGTACCGCGGCGCGACCTGCTGGCTCTTCCGCAACAAAGGAGACGGCACGTTTGAGGACATCACCGCCAGGAGCGGCATGTTCGATTCCTCCTCCAAGTCGCTCGGCGCCGCCATGTTCGACTACGACAACGACGGCTGGACGGACCTGTTCATCGCCAACGACACCGAGCCCAACAAGCTCTACTGCAACCTCCGCGACGGGACGTTCGAAGATGCCGCCGTCCGCGCAGGGGTGGCCTTCAGCGAGGACGGGCGCGCCCGGGGCGGCATGGGTGTGGACGCCGCCGATCTGGACAACTCCGGCGTCTCCGCCCTTGTGGTTACGAACTTCGACAACGAGATGGTCGGGCTTTACCGGCCGCAGAAGAAGGGCATGTACGTGGACGAGGCCCCGCGCTCCGCGCTCGGCCGCCTGTCGCGCCGCAGCCTGGGATTCGGATGCTTCTTCTTTGACGCCGACCTCGACGGGCTCCTCGACCTGCTGGTTGTGAACGGCCATATCGACGACACCTACAGCGTCCGCAACGCAGCGCAGTATGCCCAGCCGCCGCACCTGTTCATGAACAGGGGACCGGCCGGCTTTGTCGACGTCGCTTCAAGAGCAGGCGGCGGGTTTGGCGAACCTAAGGTGGGGCGCGGCGCCGCCTTCGCGGATTTCGACCGCGACGGGGACGTGGACGTGCTCATCACGACCAACCACGGGCCGGCGTACCTTTATCGCAACGACCAGCTTTCCGGCAACAAGAGCGTGCGGTTCAAGCTCCGGGGGACGAAATCGAACCGCGACGCCATTGGCGCGACCGTCAAGATCTTCTGCGGGAGCGAAGGCAGCCTGCGCATGGTGAAGAGCGGCTCCAGCTATCTCTCGCAATCGGAATTCCCTCTGACGTTCGGCCTGGGCAGGCGCGACACCGTGGATCGTGCCGTTCTCACCTGGCCGAGCGGACGGGTGGAGGAATTCAAGAACCTGAAGGCAGGACGCACCTATGAGTGCACCGAGGGCAGCGGGATCAAGGACCTGGAACGCTTCTGAAGCAGAGGCAGGCGACGGGCCGGGATTGTGCTCCCGGTGGAAAGCGGCTGGCTGGCATGGGTCCGCTTGGGGACCGCTACAATGATGGGGTGACCCCGATCCCGGTTGACGAACAGATCACGTACTTGAAGAAAGGCTTCGTGGAAGTAATCCGTGAGGAAGAGCTCCGGGAGCGCATTCTGACGGGCCGTCCGCTCAAGGTTAAAGTCGGCTTCGATCCTACCGCGCCGGACCTGCACCTCGGCCACACTGTGTTGCTGAGAAAAATGAAGCACTTCGAGGACATGGGGCACAAGGTCATCTTCGTGATGGGGGACGGTACGGCCCGCATCGGCGACCCCACCGGCCGCAACGTGACGCGGCCGCCTCTGACCCCGGAGGAGATCCTGGAGAACGCCGCCACATACAAAGCTCAGGTCTTCAAGATCCTCGATCCGGACAGGACCGAGATCCGCTTCAACAGCGAATGGCTGGACGGGCTCGGCTTCGAGAACATGATCCGCCTGTGCGCCAAGTACACGGTCGCCCGCCTCCTGGAGCGCGACGATTTCGCCAGGCGTTACAAGGAAGGCATCCCCATCTCTATTCACGAGCTGCTGTACCCGCTGGCCCAGGCCTACGACTCGGTCGCCCTCAATTGCGACGTGGAGCTCGGCGGCAGCGATCAGAAGTTCAACCTTCTGGTGGGCCGCGAGATCCAACGCGACTACGGTCAGTTGCCCCAGATCATCGGCACCACCCCGCTGCTGGAGGGCACCGACGGAGTCAACAAGATGTCCAAGTCCCTCGGCAACTACATCGGGATCACCGAGCCGCCCGAGATGATGTTCGCTAAGCTCATGTCCATCAGCGACGAGCTGATGTTCCGCTACTACGAGCTGCTGACCGACGTCAGCCTGGCCAGCATCGGCGAGATGCGCAGAAAGGTGGCGGAGGGCAGCCTCCACCCTATGCAGCTCAAGCTTGACTTGGCGCGCTCCATTGTCACCGATTTCCACTCGGCCACCGACGCCTGCCGTGCCGCCGACGAGTTCAACCGCGTCGTACGCCAGAAAGAGGTGCCGGCGGATATCCGCACCTCGCCCCTGCCCGAGGGTGTCCGGCATTCGGGCGGCGTCCGCGTCGATAAGCTGCTGGCCAAGGTGGGCTTGGCGGACTCGGTGACCGACGCCACGCGCAAGCTCAAAGCCGGCGCCGTCTCCATCAACGGGAGCAAGGTCTCTGAGCTGGTGCTGCCTGAGCCCTCCGGCGAGTGGATCATCCAGGTGGGCAAGAGCTGGCATCGCATCGTCCGCTGACATCGCCATGAGCCGCAAACGCTACGAGTGGAAGCTGAAAGGCCGCGTGGTTCAGCTCGGCGACCGCACGGTAATCGTCGGGGTCCTCAATGTCACGCCCGACTCGTTTTCCGACGGGGCCAGGTTCCTGGACCCGGACCGGGCGTTCGCACGTGCCATTGAAATCGAAGAGCAGGGCGCGGAAGTTGTGGATATCGGCGCTGAATCCACCCGCCCCGGCGCCAAGCCCGTCTCCGAGGAGGAGGAGTTGCGCCGGCTCGTCCCCGTGCTGAAGCGGCTTCGGGGCAAGCTCTCCATTCCCATCTCGGTGGACACCTATAAAGCGGCGGTGGCCGAGCGTGCCCTCGAACTCGGCGCTGAGATCATCAACGACCCCAGCGGGCTCACGCTGGACCCACAGCTCGCGCCCGTGGTGGCGCGCTATGACGCCGGGCTCATCATCAATCATATGCGCGGCAGCCCCCAGACCTGGGCCAAGCTGCCGCCTCTGCCGGACGTGATGGGCGCAATCGTTCATGACCTGGACGCCTGCACCCACCGGGCGCGGCGGGCGGGGATCGACCGTTCGCGCATAGTGGTCGACCCGGGTCTCGGCTTTGGCAAGCGAAAAGAGCAGAACTCCGAGATCCTGGCCCGCCTCAATGAACTGGTCAAGCTCGATTACCCTATTCTGGTCGGGCCCTCGAGAAAGTCATTCCTCGCGCAAGACAACGAGAAGGGCACCGCTTTTGCCACCGCCGCCGCCGTCTCGGCCGGGATATTGGCCGGGGCCCATCTGGTGCGTGTGCACGATGTTTCCGAGATGAGAGTGGTCGCAGGCGTGGCCGACGCGGTGGCCGCAGCCAGGAGCGCCTGAGTCAGCGCCTCTGGCAGCGCGGGCAGAAGTGGGTCCCCCGCTGTGCGGCAAGGATTCGGCGTATTCTGGTTCCGCACACCAGGCAAGGTTCGCCCGTTCTCTGGTACACCCGGTGCTCGATCTGGAACCAGCCCCGGTTACCGTCGGCGTCGACGTAGTCGGAGATGGAGGAGCCGCCCTTGGCCACGGCCTCCGACAGCACCTCCACGATGGCGCCGTGCAGGCGCAACGCGCGCCCCGTTCTAAGCCGCGCCGCCACAGCCAGCGGATGGATACCGGCGCGAAACAACGCCTCGTCCGCGTAGATGTTGCCCAGCCCTCGCAGGAAGGACTGGTTCAGAAGCAGCGGCTTGATCCGCCCCTTGCGGCCGACAAGGCGCTGTAGAAACTCGCCGGCCGGAACCGCCAGGGCATCCGGCCCCAGCCCGGCGGGTTCCCGAGGGATCCAGCGCACCGAGCCAAACTGCCGCACGTCGTCGAAAAGCACAACGACGCCGTCGTCCAGCTCCAGCGCGGCGCGCGTGTACGGACCCTTGGCGCCGTTGGCCAGCAGCTTGCCCGTCATGCCCAGGTGAATGGCCAGCAGCCCTTCGTCCAGGTCGAGCAGGATGTACTTGCCGTAGCGGCGGACCCGGTGAATGGTCTGTCCCTCCGCCTTGCGCACAGATTTTGCCCAGGGCTTGCGGGTGGTGCAACGTACCTTCACGAGCCGGTGGCCCGCCAGGCGCGCGGCCACCGTCCTTACTACGGTTTCCACTTCGGGCAGTTCAGGCATCGGCTTCGACTCATTGTCGCCGATGTTGCTAGAGTGAATCGAGGTATGCAGCGAGTTCTGGCGGCGCTGGCGCTTTCCGCGGCGGCCTGGTGTCAGACGGGAAGCGAAGAGAGGAGTGTCGGCCCCTTTGCTCTCGGAGATCGCAGCTTCCAGGCCACCGTGTCGGCAGAGAGCATTCGAATCGCGGATGGTGAGGGGACGGTTCACTTCGAAAGGAAGCTCCCGGATGGAACCACGGCCGATGTCGCGCCGCTCACCGGCAAGAATGGCGCCGGCCTTCTCGTGACCTACGAAACGAAGGGGGCCGTGCCACCGACGCGGTCATGGGAGGTGCTGGGAGTCCTCGACGGAAAGCTCACGTCGTTCGGGCTGCCGATACTCCCTGACGGCGGACTCCAGTCTGGGGCGCCGGGTTGGGACGCCGACTTGCGGGTCGACGTGCTCAACTTCCGCGTCTCGGCCGGCAACTTCTTCGTCATCGTGCCGGTCGAGATCAACTGGGAGTCCGGACGGGTGCAGCTCGCCTACATACTGGTCAAGAAGTGCCGCATGGCGGTCGAGGCCGCCCGGAAGCCGGTGGAAGGCGCCACCACTGTAAGGCTCTTTCCCGGCACGGACGAGGAGGCGGGAGAACCTGCGTCGGTCCAGGTTAGGAAGGACTCCGTAGTCGAGATGCTGGGATCGGAAGGCCGCGTGATGTGGGAGGAATTCGACGACCGCATCGCCCTGAGCGTCGCCGAGGACGTCTGGTTGAAGGTGCGGATTGACGGCAAGGAAGGCTATCTGCACTCGCCCGAGGACTTCGAGGCCATCGGCCTGCCCGAGGCCGACTAGATCACATCCACAAAAGTCTTCCGCAGCTTGTAGAACCAGGCATGGCCGAGGAAGAAGACCGCGCCCGACACCAGCCACAGCTTCCACATCGGCCCGAAGTCGGGAGCCGTCCCCTCCAACAGAACATTGCGGTACCCACGGACCAGCGCCAGAAGAGGGTTCTTGGACAGTACTCCCATCGCCTCGGCGGGCAACGACTCCTCCGGATAGCAGATGGGCGTGAGGAAGAACCATAAGGTGAGCAGGAACCCGTTGATCTGGCCGAGGTCGCGAACGTAGACGCCCAGTCCGGCCAGGAACCAGCACAGGCCCAGCGTCAGGAGCACTTGCGGCACAATAAGCGCCGGCAGCCAGAGCGCCGACAAGGGAACCGATCCGCGCACCAGCACCAGAATCACCAGGAAGACTGCCAGGGCAAAGGCCTGCGTGACCAGTCCGGCCGCCGTCAGATTCACGGGCAGCGTTTCCAGCGGGAAAACCAGCCGCTTGACGAAATTGCGGTATTCCATCATTACCATCGGCGCCCGGCCCGCCGCTTCGCTGAATGGCAACCAGGAGAGCATCCCGGCCAGAAAGTACAACACGAAACCGGAGCGGCTGGGGTCGCCGGCGAAGCGAGTGCGCAGCACCACGCCGAAGACGAAGAAGTACGTCAGCATCAGCAGCAGCGGATTCAACACCGTCCAGAACAAGCCGCCCATCGAGCCGCGATACCGGCCCAGAATGTCCCTGCGGACCATCGAGCGGATCAGACTGCGGTTCCGCCAGATGCTCAGTACGGGGTAGGTGAACACGCGGCCGAGCGACCGCAGCAGAATGGCTGCGCGAAGGCCGCGGGCCGTGGTCACGCGCCAGCCAAGCGGCTTCGCCTCTCCACCTTCCATCACGGCGTCCACCACGAGAAAGGGCCAGCCTTGCTGGTAGAACCAGCCGGCCTCTTCCCGCATGGGGGAAACGTAGATCCGGTAGCGCCCTGCGGGCTCAGGCAGTTCGACGCCGACTTCCACCTCGGCAAAGCCCCCGCGCGCTACAACCTCCCCAGGGACGACCCGCGGCCCATCTTCCACATAGACGTGCGTTTCGGGATCGATGATCTGTGTGCCAAGCCGGAACCCGTCCTCCGCCTTCCAGTCTTGACCGGAGCGGTTCCCGATCCGAAACCGCGCCTTAAGGAGCCGGCCCGCGGCGGCGAGTTCCACCGAGCCGTACGAGGCGTTCATCACTCAGAACCACTATAGAGCCAGGCGGGGTAGCGGTTCTTGACGGGCCGCTTCTTCCGGCCCACGGCGTAAATGCCTTCGCCGCGCAGCTTGGTGGCCAGTTGGTAGCGTTCCAGCAGATGAACCACCCAGGCGAGACCGGGGTGGGGGGCCTCGCGGAACGCTCCGGTCTCAAGCAGGCTGACCTCGAAGCCCGCGTCTTCCAGGAGCAGGTGGATCTCCAGGGGCGTGTACTCGCGGTGATGCCTGGCGTCGGCGGGCTTGCCCTCTTCGGTGGGCCGCAGATAGACCGAGAACAATCCCGGGTGGTATCCGAGCAGCAGGGCCGAGAGCGCCCGCAAGCTGGCCAGGTTGGGCGTGGTAAGCACCAGGTGCCCGCCGGGCTTCAGAATGCGGTTGATCTCGGACATCATGTGCATCGGGTCCGAGGCCAGGTGCTCGATCAGCTCGCAACAGAGCACCGTGCTGAAGTGCTCGTCCGGATAGGGGAAGATGTCTTTCTCTGCGTCGAACAGATCCAGGTCGCACTCGAAGGTCTTCCCGTCGGCGGCCTGGACCGTCTTGTGCTCCACCTCGCCTAACGGCCCGAGGTAACACCCGCGCACCTCGGGGTATCCGAGCCGGTAATGCAATTCCGGGGTCATCTGAAAGTACGCGCCCATTTCCAGGATCCGGTCTCCCGGCCCTCCCGGTGGAATGATCGAGAGCGTCTTTTCGATCCGCGTCAGGTGCGTGTCCACATAGGCGCGGGCTTCGGTGTCCTCCGGCGTCCAGCGCAGCAACTGTTCGGTGTCGGGGAGGGCGGCCGGTGCCGCAGCCTCGACGGGGGGAGCCGCGGGAGCGTGAGCAGGAGCCGACAAGCGTTCCGCCTCCGGCTCCGCGCCCGCCAGGATCGCCCCGAGAAACTCAACGTAGCGCCTCGCGACCAGGGGCCAATTGCACTCTCTCTCCACCCACAGCCGGGCGCGCTCTCCCATGGCGCGCGCCAGGCTGGGACGGGAGACCAGCAGGTTCAGGTACTCGAAGATCACCTCCTCTTCGGTCGGATCAACGGGCACCTTCAGGCAGACATCTTCTGGCAGCTCCCGGAAGGAGCCCACGTCGCTCACCAGGGTGGGCCTGCCGAGCCCTAGCGCCCGAAGCAGGCTCCCCGAAGTCTCCCCCGCCGTCGGATAGCGCAGGTTGAGGATGATATCGCACGCGGCAAGGTAGCCTTCGAAGTCCTCTATGGAGAGGAAGCCCAGCACGCGCACACTCGCCCCGAGGTCCAGTTGCCGGATCAGGCTCGCCAGGGGCAAGTCCGGGTGCGGTTCCCCCGCAAGGATCATCTTCACCCGGGGCTCCAGACGCACCAGCCGCTTGAACGCCCGCAAGGATTCCGCAATGCGCTTATAGGGCTTCAGGAAACCGAAGATCCCGACAAGCGGCGCCATCTCGTCCAGGCCCAATCTGTGCCGGAACGCCGCCCGGTCCACCCGCGGAATCCATGCGCCGTGCGGGATGACCGCAATAGGGCCGCGGAACCCGGCGCCGCGAACCTGATCGGCCACATGGCGGCTGTGGACGATGAACGCCCGGCTGCGCTCCAGGAGGCGGCGCAGCATGGGAACGCCCTCGTAATCCGGCCCCACCTCCAAGGCCCGCACCCTTTTGGCGTACGCGAGAGCCTGGGGGCCGCCGTCATACTCCACTTCCCGGAGATAGCCTTCCCAGTCGCCTCGCCGGATAGTCAGCTCGGCGATGAGATGGTGCAAATTCGCCTCGTGCAGGACCACAACCCCCGGGTGCTTCAGAGCCAGCTCGTAAGCGAGGCTGTGATACGGGTTGTTGCCGATCTGGTAGACGGCAAGGTCGCAGGCGGCAAGGTCGAAGCCGGGCTCGGTGACCACGGTAACCTCGGCCAGATCCCGCAGCGGAGGAAGCAGGGCCTCGGCATAGTCGGCGATGCCGCTCTTGGAGGGCGGCAGGGGGGTAACAAAGGCCAGGCGCATGGTCAGGGATTCAATTCCATCGAGAAAGCGCCCAGCGGAAGCGGCACTCGAATTAACACGGGGCGTCTGGCGCGATCCTGCGCGAAGTAGACCTCGAAAGAGACGTTCGTCGATGGGCCTTTCAGCAAGGCGGTAATCCGGTCTGCTTCGACTTGCTCCTCGCCCACGCGCAACTTCTGGCGTCCCGCGAGCTCGAAGCTGATCTGATAGGGACCGCCGAAGAAGATGGTCTGAGCCTGGGGAAGCCTCCCCTCGGCCAGTTCGCGCCTGACGAAGTACAGAAACGCCAGGGCGTCCTTGGCGCAGGAGGGCGTCGTCATCTGTGACTTCCCCCCTCCGGCGGGAACCACCGTCTGCCGCGTGGCGGTCGACGCCGAGGCATCGAAGGTCGTCACTTCCTTCCCGCTCCGCTTCCCATGGGTGATGTCCCTCTCAAACTCCACAGAGCAAAGCTCGGCCGTCGCCGAGGACCGCAGGCGATCGGCCACCGCGAAGCCGGGAACGGCTGCCTCCAGCGTGAAGCGAAACTCCCATCGCGCCGGTGAGTCCTCTCGCGGCGCGCGCCCTGCCGCCCGGAGTTCAGCTTCTCCGAGACTCAAGCCGCTCGGCCAGTTGACCGTGTAGGTGAGCGCCTCCGAATCGGGCCAGGGAGCGGTCTGCGCGGATGCGGGGACTTGCAACACCAGGATGGCGCCGAGCGCCGGGACAAGGTGCCTCATGACCTGCCAACCGGGACGACGATTCTGGAGCGAGTCTCATGCCGGCCCGCCACCTGGTGGTAGACCTGGAGCGTTTTCTCCGCTGTGTCCCTCCAACTGAACCGGGCGGCCCTGCCCATGCCGAGCTTCTCCATCCGGGCCCTCAACTCGGGGTCGAGGAGCAGGTCCGCCATGGCACGCGCCATCTCATCTTCCGAGCCCGGATCGAAAAAGATAGCGGCCGCGTCGGCCACCTCCGGCAGGGCGGACGTGCGGGAGCAGGCCACGGCCCGGCCGCACGCCATCGCCTCCAGGACCGGCAGCCCGAAGCCTTCGTAAAAGGACGGGAACACGAACACGTCGCAGGCGCCGTAAAGCACCAGCAGATCTTGATCGGGGACGAAGCCGGTAAACCGCACCCGGTCCGCCACCCCGCACTCACTGGCTGCCTGGCGGACCTGGGGCGAGAACCAGGTGTCCTTGCCGGCGATGACCAGATCGTGCGGCAGTTGCGGATGCTCGCCGACCATGCGGGCAAACGCCCGGATCAGTCCGATCTGATTCTTGCGGGGCTGCAAGTCGCCCACGGTGAGCAGGAAGGGCCCCGAAACCGCAAACCGGAGGCTGACCTGATGGGCGGCCGAAGACCGATCAACGGGCCTGAAGATCGAGGAAGCGGCGTTCGGGACCACGGTGATCGCGCCCGGATCCAGACCATAAGCGCGCGCGATGCAGTCCCTGGAGAACTCGCTGCCCGTAATGATCCTGGCGGCTGCGTGCACGGTGCGGCGCACCGTCAGCCGCAATTGCTGCCTCCGCAAGTACTGGAAGTACTCGGGATGCTCAAGGAAGCTCACGTCGTGCACGCTGACCACAACCGGCACGGGACAGCCGAGAGGCGCGGTGTATTGCACGTGAACCAGATCCGGCCGGTCATGCCGCAGGCTGCGGGAAAGGTCGTATCCCAGCCTTACATAAGGATTTCGCGCCACGGTCCGGCGGAGGATCCTTGGCGGGACCCAGCCGTCCGCATCGCCCCCCGACAGGTAGGCGATCAGTTGGGCGTCTTCTTCCAGAGACGCCAGCCCGGCGAGGAGGTTCCGGACGTAGACTTCGTTCCCCGTCAGCTTGCAGCCAATCGCATGAGCATCAACCGCGAATCGCATCCGACTCCTATTAGTATAGTGGCAACCCGAATTACGAATGAGTGAATTCCGCCGGGCTTCTCGTTATGGAATTTGCTCCTTCATGCTATGATGGTGCCATCATGATGTCACGGACGCAGATCACGCTCCCCGCCGAGCAGCGGCGTCTCGCCCGTCAACGCGCCAGCGATCTGGGCGTGTCGCTGGCCGAGTACGTTCGGCGCCTCCTGGCGCGCGATCTCGCCTCCCCTGGCCGGGCATCCAGCCCGGACGCCGTCTTCGACCTCGGCAGTTCGGGGGGTTCTGACGTCGCGAGGAACAAGGACAGCATGATTGCCGGGGCCTTTGCTTCCGTCCGCCGGACTGGCAGCCGCCGCCGGCGTTCGCGGCCATGAGCCTGTTCGTTGACACCTCCGTGTGGTACGCCGCGGCGGATTCCTCCGATGCCAACAACCCGATTGCGAAATCCATCCTGTCGGCGGGGGAGCCGCTGGTGACCTCGGACCATGTTCTGGTCGAAACCTGGACTCTGCTCCGGCACCGGATCAACCGCCGCGCCGCCGAACGGTTCTGGGAAGGCTTGCGCAACGGAGTGGCGGCCGTGGAACCGGTCGGCATGGCGGATCTGGAGGCCGCCTGGCAGATCGGCGTGTCCTACCGCGACCAGGATTTCTCCATCGTGGACTGCACCAGTTTCGCCCTCATGTGCCGGCTGGGCATTGAACGCGCAGCCTCCTTCGACAACGACTTCGCGGTCTTCCGCTTCGGCCACAACCGCCGCCGCGCCTTCACCATCGTCCGCTGAGTCCTCGGATAGGACTCCTGTTCCGTCCAACCTGGGTGGGGCAGACGATCGTCTTGTGTCGTCTGCCTCCGCCCGTGCACTGGACCAAGGCCGCTGTTCCTCACTACCCGCCAGCCTGGCAGGCGCAGTTGTCGTCCGCTTGCCACGCACCGCCGCCAGTCCACCGACACCGCGCCTCCCAATCACCAAATCACGAAAGCACTCAATCGCAAGATCATCCAATCACCATATCCCCGGTCCTCCTGCTGGATCGGGCTGCTAGAATGGGTTCTTCCCTTGTCTATGCACGAGAGTCTCCTCACTGAACTGGACACCGGTGCCCGCGAGCGTATCCGTGCGGCCGCAACGGCCGCCGACCTGGAGTCGGTCCGGGTCGAAGTGCTAGGCCGCAAGGGTGCCCTCGCCGAGATCAGCAAGGGCCTCGGGAAGCTGGCGCCCGAAGAGCGCGCCGCTGTCGGTCGTCAACTGAACGCGGTGAAGCAGGCCGTCGAACAAGCTCTCGAAGCGCGCCTGGCCGAATTTCGGCGGGCCGCCACCGAGGCCCGCCTCGCCGCCGAGTGGGTCGACCTCACCCTGCCCGCGCCGCCGCCCGAGCGCGGCCATCTTCATCCCATCAGCCGCATTCAGGCGGAGATCGAGGATGTCTTCACTTCGCTAGGCTTTCTTGTGCTCGATGGCCCTGAAGTCGAGACCGAGTATCACAACTTCGACGCGCTGAACATCCCGCGCGATCACCCCGCGCGCGACATGCAGGACACCTTTTGGCTCGATGGCGGGAACCTGCTGCGCACGCACACCTCGCCCGTGCAGGTGCGCGGCATGGAACGCTTCGGCCCGCCGTTGCGCATGATCGCCCCCGGCCGCGTCTTCCGCAACGAGGAGGTGGACGCCAGCCACGAACACACCTTCTATCAACTGGAGGGCATGATGGTGGACCGCGAAGTCTCCATCTCCCACCTGGTCTACTTTATGAAGCTGATGCTGAGCGGCGTCTTCCACCGCGAGGTCACGGTGCGCCTGCGCCCCGGCTACTTCCCCTTCGTCGAACCTGGGTTTGAGCTGGACATCCAGTGCCTTCTTTGCGGTGGCCAGGGCTGCCGTGTCTGTAAGCAGAGCGGATGGGTCGAGCAGGTCGGCTGCGGCCTGGTGCACCCGAGCGTGCTGCGCATGAGCGGCATAGACCCGGACGAGTGGAACGGCTTCGCATTCGGCCTCGGCCTTACCCGCTTGGTCATGATGCGCTACGGCATCGACGACATCCGCTACCTTCAAAGCGGCGACCTGAGATTCCTGAACCAATTCTAGAGGTGCACCCGGCGTGAAGTTCTCCTTCAACTGGATTAGCGAATTCGTCGAAGGCCCCCGGCTCGCCCCCGCCGAGCTCGGCCGCCTCATCACCATGCAGACCGCCGAGTGCGAAGGCGTCGAAGCCGCCGGCGACGACAGCATTATCGAGATCGACAACAAGTCGCTTACCCACCGGCCCGATCTGTGGGGGCACTTCGGCATGGCCCGCGAGGTGGCCGCCATCACCGGAGGCCGCCTCTGGGATCCGGTGCGGCTGGAACTGCTGCCCGAGGGCGCACCCGCCATCGAGGTCGCCATCGAGGATCTGGACCTGTGCCCGCGCTACAGCGCCCTCACCTTCGAGGAAGTCACCGTCGGGCCGTCCCCCTCCTGGCTCCAGGACCGCCTCACGGCCATCGGGCTGAATCCGATCAACAACATCGTGGACGTGACCAATTACGTCATGGCCGAGATCGCGCAGCCCATGCACGCCTTCGACCGGGACCTGCTGCGGGGCAACTTCATTTTCGTCCGCCGCGCCCGCGCCGGAGAGCGTCTCGTCGCCCTGAACGAAGAGGAGTACCATCTGGATCCGCAGGACCTGGTGATTGCCGACCAGCGCGGCCCCATCGCCATCGCCGGCGTGATCGGCGGCCTTGATACGGGCATTCACGAGGGCACGCGCCGTCTGGTGCTCGAGAGCGCCAACTTCCTGGCTTCCTCCGTGCGCAAGACCTCCGCGCGGCAGAAGCTGCGCACGGACGCTTCGATCCGCTTCGAAAAATCGCAGGACCCGCACAACACGGTTCGGGGCCTGGCCCGGGCGCTGGAATTGCTGGAACAGGTCTCGCCGGGAATCCGCCTGGTGGGTGGAGTGGCCGACGCCAGGCGGGAGCTCGTGCCGCCCCCGCCGATCACCCTTCCCATGGACTGGCTGGTGCGCAAGCTGGGCCGCCCGGTCGAGATATCCGAGGTGGTCCGCATCCTGGAGAGCCTCTCGTTCGGCGTCCATGAGGCCGGTCCCGGCGTGCTGTCGGTCACCGTGCCGAGCTGGCGCGCCACTCGCGACATTTCGATTAAGGACGACCTGGTGGAAGAGGTAGGCCGCATGATCGGCTACGGCTCCATCCCGATCCAGCCCCCCGCCCTGCCCGTTGTCCCGCCCCACCCGAACGAGGAGCGCCTGTTCCACCGCGAGGTGCGCGCCGCGCTCATCGAGCTTGGATTCACCGAGGTGTACAACCACTCCTTCGTCAACGAGGAGGAGGTGCGGGCGCTCGGTTTCGATCCCGCCGATCACGTCAAGGTATCCAACCCGATCTCCTCGGACCAGGGGCTGCTCAGAACCAGCCTCCTCGCCGGCATCCGCCGCAACATCCTGGAGAACTCCAAGCACTTCGAGCGGTTCCGCTTCTTCGAGATCGGCCGAGAAATCCATGCGCGGCCCGAGGGCCTCCCTCAAGAAAACACGCATCTGGCCGTGGTGGTGTCGGCCCGCGATGACGGGCGCGCCGGCCTGATGGAGCTCAAACGCGTCGCCGGGCATCTCATGCCCGGCTGCGAGATGGTCTCTGCCCAGCCGCGCTCGTGCGAGCATCCGGTCCGTGTCGCCGAGGTGCGCTGGAAGGAGAAGGCGATGGGCCGGCTGTTCGAGCTGCATCCGTCGCTGGTCGAAACCGGCCGCGCCGCCGTGCTTGACCTCGACCTGGCCTTGCTCCAGGCGTTATCTTCGGCCCAGGAGCGGCGCTATGTCCCCATCCGCCGCTACCCGTCGAGCGCCTTCGACCTCTCGGTGGTGACGACTCCGCGCGAGCTGGTTGGCGTCGTTCAGAAGAAACTCAGCGCCTGCGGCGGCTCCGATCTGGTCTCGATCGAGTTCCTGCGCGAGTACTCAGGCCCGCCGCTGCCGGAGGGCGCCAAGAGCGTCTCTTTCCGCCTCACCGTGGCCGCCGACGATCGCACGCTCTCTAGCAACGAGGTGAGCGCCATCCGCGCCCGCATCATCGACGCCATGCGCAACGAGGGCTATGATCTGAGGGTCTAGAACATGAGCCGCTATCTGGCCGTTGATCTTGGCGCCGAGAGCGGGCGCGTCATACTGGGCACGCTCGACGGAGGCAAGCTGGGGCTGGAGGAGCTCCATCGCTTCCCGAACGTCCCGGTCCGTACCCCGGCGGGCCTCTACTGGGATACCCTCCGGTTGTTCGGAGACATCCAGCAAGGGCTCTCGGTTGCCGGACGCCAGCGCAAGCTGCGCCTGGATGGGATCGCCGTGGACACCTGGGGAGTCGATTTCGGCCTGACCGGGCGGGACGGCTCCCTCGTTGCCAGTCCCATGCATTACCGGGACGCGCGCAACGACGGCATGCTGGAGAAGACCTTCGCCGCCGTCCCGCGCGAGGAGATCTTCGCCCAGACCGGCATTCAGTTCATGCAGCTCAATACGCTGTGCCAGCTCTACGCTATGAAGCTGGCCGGCGCTCCCGCCCTGGACGTTGCCGACCGGCTGCTCATGATGCCCGACCTGTTCAACTACTGGCTGACGGGCGTGAAGTGCAACGAGCTGACCGATGCCTCGACCACGCAGTTCTACAACCCGGCCGACAAGCGCTGGGCCACCCAGTTGCTGTCGAAGTTCGGTCTCCCCACATCCATCCTCGGAGAGATCGTCTACCCCGGCACGCCCCTCGGTCCGCTGCTCCCGCACGTGGCTGAGGCGGCGGGTCTCGATGCCGTGCCGGTCTTCGCCACGGCCAGCCACGACACGGCCGCCGCGGTGGCCGCCGTTCCCGCCGAGGGTGACGACTGGTGCTACATCAGCTCCGGGACCTGGTCCTTGATGGGTCTGGAGCTGGCCGAGCCCGTGATCAACACGCGATCGCTGGAGCTGAACATGACCAATGAGGTCGGCTTCGGCGGCAGCATCCGCTTCTTGAAGAACATCGCGGGCCTGTGGCTGCTCCAGGAATGCCGCCGCGCCTGGGCGCTTGAAGGCTCCGACTACAGCTATGACCAATTGGCCGGCCTCGCGGCGAGCGCGACGCCGTTCAAGGCTGTGATTCACCCGGACGCCTTTCTTCACCCGGGCCAGATGCCGTCGCGGATCGCCGCCTATTGCCGGGCGAATGGCCAGGCACCGCCGGAGACGCCGGGAGAGTCCGCCCGGACCATCCTGGAGGGACTCGCCCTGCGTTACCGGCAGGTTCTGGAGGGGCAGGAATCCGTCGCGGGCCGCAGGATCAAGGTCATCCATATTGTGGGCGGCGGCTCCCGCAACCAGGTCCTGAATCAGTTCGTGGCGGACGCCACGGGACGGCCCGTTGTAACTGGGCCGTCGGAGGCCACCGCCGCCGGCAACGTGCTGGTGCAGGCCATCGGTTCGGGGGAACTGGCGGGTCTCCAGGAGGCCAGAGCCGTGCTCCGCAATTCGGTGGACCTGAAGCTGGTCGCCCCCGCCCCCGGCGGCGCCTGGGATGAGGCTTACGAGAAGTTCTGCCGGCTGCCGGCCCAATGGGACCAGTGAGCCGCTCCAGCATTGCCCTGTGGGTCGCGCTCGCGGCCCTTGGGCTTTCGCGGTTGGCCATCGCGCTACACGGCTACCCCGCCCACTCGACCATGAGCCGGAACCTGGAGTACGGCTTTGGCTCCCTCGAAGCCCGGCGGCAAGGCGTGTCCCTCTACGATGTGCTGGCCGAGCGCGCGCTGGAAAAGCGCAGGCAAGACCCGGACCGCGATCCTGAGTTGCGCGATCCGGCGGAGGGCACGGCCGAGTATCCTCCGCTGGCGGTCTCGTGGATGACACTTCCCGTTCGCCTCCTGGGTCTTTCCGGCCAGGGGTTCCCTCGCCCGGCGCGCGATGCGATGCTGTTTATCCGGGTAAGTCGTTCGCTGCTGGCGGCCGCGGATCTCGTGGCATTCGGCCTGCTCGGAGTCTTCGTGGCGCTCCAGCGCAAGGCTCCGCGGCGGGTTTGGGTGGTGGCGGTGGTCTCGTACGCCGCGTGCGGGGCGTTCTTCTCGCCTCTCATCTATGACCGCATGGACATTGTGGTTGGAGCCCTGCTCATCGCGGCGGCGGTTCTGCTGGTGAGCCGGTTTCACTACGTCTTCTCGTTTGCCCTGCTGGCGCTGGCCATCAACTTCAAGTTGGTCGCGATCCTGGCTGCGCCCGTCTGGCTCGTCGGCTCCCTCCCTTGTGGAGTCTGGCAGGGCGTCCGTCAGCCGATTCCTGCTCTCCTCCGCCGCACGGCCGTGCTGGCCGCGTTGACGGGGGCGCTCTTTCTCCCCTACTGGATCGCGGACGGTCCTCGGAGCTTGGGCTTCCTCCAGTACCACCTGGAGCGGGGTGTGCAGATCGAATCCCATCCGGCGAACGCCATACTCTTGCTGCGGCCGTTCGGGCTGTCACTCAAGGCGCAGTATTCCCACGGTTCAATCAACCTAGTGACGCCGGTTGCGTTTGCATGCGCGGTTGCCTTTGCCTTGGCTGGTGCGGGGTGCTTCTTGTGGGCGGTCTTGCGGCTGTGGCAGAGCGCCGGACGGACGGCGGCGGGCGCCGACGCGGCGGTAACGGTGGCTCGACGAGACCTGGGTCTGGTCGTCCGGTACGCGGTGCTTCTGCTGGTGATTGGGCTGTGCGGCTCCAAGGTCCTCTCGCCGCAGTACCTGTTGTGGCTGCTCCCTCTGGCACCCGCCGTCCCTTGGAACGGCAGAGGCGGCCTCTGGTTCCAGGTGATGTTCGCCGCAGCCTGCGGCCTCACCATGCTGATCTACCCGGTTTTGTACGATCAGATTTCGCCTATCGTCGGCCTGCCGGGAGGAATGCGAGGCATGGGGCTGCCGTCCGCAGCGGGTACCTTGGCGATCACGGCGCGGAATGCGACGCTGATCGGGCTGGCCGCACTTCTGTGGCGGAATACGGCGGAAGCGGCTACAACTTCGCGACCGGCGACAGCTCGCGGCTGGTGATGACGCGGTCGATCATGCCGTATTCGACGGCCTGTTGCGGGTCCATGATGTAGTCGCGATCCACATCGCGCGCGACCTTTTCCACGCTTTGTCCCGTCGCATCCGCCAGGATCTGGTTCAAGCTCTCGCGCATCCTCAGGATTTCCTTGGCGTAGATGTCGATGTCGGCCGCCTGGCCGGCCAGCCCGCTCATCGACGGCTGGTGGATCAGGATGCGCGAGTGCGGGAGGCTGTAGCGTTTGCCCTTGGTCCCCGCCGCCAGCAGCACCGCCCCCATGGAGGCGGCCTGCCCGACGCAGATGGTGACGATGTCGGGCTCGACGAACCTCAGCGTGTCCAGGATCGCCAGGCCGGCCGTGATCGAACCCCCAGGCGTGTTGATGTATAGTGAGATGTCCTTTTCCGGATCCTCCGCCGCCAGGAAAAGCATCTGGGCGATCACCAGATTGGCCACCGCATCGTCGATGGGTGTGCCCAGGAAGATAATGTTCTCCCTCAGCAATCGCGAGTAGATGTCATAGGCGCGCTCGCCTCGCGCGGTCTGCTCGACCACCATGGGCACAAGCACGGAATCGGTCATCCTTTCACCCCGTCGGCCCCGGGCATGGGGCTGCTAATTCTTCTCGGCGGTGCGGCGGCGCCGCGGTTTGGCGAGCGCGCGCTGCTTCTCCTCCAACGCCGCCTGTATGTCGGCGATGGAAGTCTGTTTCAAATAATCCATGATACGCGAACGCAGCAGCTTCCAGGAGTCGTGCATGCCGCAGGGCATGTCGTCGCTGCATTCGGCCAGCCCACTGGCGCACTTCTCGTAGTCGCCGAGACCGTCGAGCGCCTCCACGATGTTCATCAGGGAGACTTCCGACGCCTTGCGGCGCAGCGTGAATCCGCCCGTCGGCCCCTTGCTGGAGCGCAGCAGCCCCTTACGCGCAAGTTGCTGGAGGATCTTCGCCAGGAAGTGGGTCGGAATCCCCTCCTCTTGGGCGATGTGCTTCACCATGGCGTACTTACCCTCGGGTACCCTGGATAGGTTCACGAAGGCACGAATCGCATACTCTGCGGAACGTGAGTAAATCATCCTGCTCCCCTCCGATGCAGAATTCGGTACTGCTTTATCTTAATAATTTCGGAGTCCAACCCGCAAGCCCGGAATTCAGACCCCGGCGCGCTGCCGGGCCACGTCCGCCCAGCGGCCGAAGACCATGCTGGAGAGTTCGCGCAACCGGGCTGCGTTCTCCTGCGGGTCGGGCAGAGAATCCAGCTCCCGGACATCGCCGCTGTTGAGGTCCTGACGGACCCAGTCGGCGATCATCTCCGGCGTGACCTCCAGGTGAAACTGAAAGCCGTGGGCGCCGCCGCCCCAGCGGAACGCCTGGTTCCGGCACCGCTCCGAGCTGGCGAGCAGTTCGGAGCCGCGCGGGAGGTCGAAGGTCTCGCCATGCCAGTGGAACACGGTGTCGGCTCCCGACAGGCCGGCAAGCAGCGGATCCGCACTGGCCGCCTGGCTCCATCGGATCGGGTACCAGCCGATCTCCTTCACCGGGTTCCGATAGACGCCCGCGCCGAGGGCTTTGGCGATCAACTGCGCGCCCAGGCAGATGCCCAGCATGGGCTTGCCCGCCGCGGCCGCGCGCTCAATCAGGTCGATCTCCCGGCGGATGTAGGGGAAGTCGTCATTGGCCGACATCGGCCCGCCCATGAAGATGAAGCCGGCAGCCGCCTCCTCCCGAATCGCCGCCGCCGGATCGAGGAACAGGTCCACATACTCGAAGGAGATGTCGCGCGATTCCAGGGCTGGTGCGATCAGACCCAGGTGCTCGAACGGGACGTGGCGGAAGACCAGGACGTGCATCTGACCAGCATAGCGGAGCAGCGGACCAGATTTCAGTCCGAGCGAGCGAGGAGGAATTCATCGATCTTCTTGACCACGTCGTCTCCAGCCTCGCTTGGTGAGACGGGGATCACGGTCCAGGCGGCGGAGATTACCAGCACGGCGCTGCGATCCTGCACGTCGAAGAATTGCTCCAAGCGCACTGACGCGAAGCGGGCCACGGACTTGAAGGCATCCTGGAGTGAGGTGCGGTCCTGCATTACGATGACGAAGCAGGGACCGGACCAGCGAAACAACTGATCGCCCCTGGCGATCTCCTGAGAAAGGTATACCCCGAAATACTGAAGCACTGCCTCCGCAAGGCTCTTGCCAAAGTGCTCATTCATGAAGTCAAAGCGACTGATCCTGAATGGCGCCACGAAGATGCTTCTCCCTCTTCGCCGGCTCTCTGCCAGCAGGATCTCCGCCTCGCTTCGGGAAGGCAGACCCGTAACGGGATCGGTCGAGGACTCCGTCCCCGCAGCGGTCCGGAGTTGACCGCTCGGCGGGAGTCCGGCGCCGCCGTCCTCCACGCTGGAGGCCGAGGCCGAAACCGTTTCCCGCTGGTGCCGCAAAATGGCAAGTTCGACGGTGGCCGCCAATTGCCGCTCATGAAACGGCTTGAGAACATAGGCGTACGGCCTGGTGGCTTTGGCGCGTTCGACCGTCCTCTCGTCGGCGTGACCGGTCAGGTAGATGAACGGAATGCCGAAGCGCTTCCACAGCTCCTCGGCTGTCCAAACACCGTCCTTGCTGCCGGCCAGCATAATGTCCAGCAGGGCCAAGGCCGGCCGCTCGTCGCCGGCCATCTTGACCGCCTCCTCGGCGCTCGATGCTTGCGACACCTTGTAGCCGTAGCTGGTCAATGTGTTCGCGATGTGCATCGCGATAATCCCCTCATCCTCGACAACCAGAACATGCTTGTTCTCTGTCATGCCTCTACCTTCGAAAACGATACACGGAACTCGGTGCCCCCACCGGTGCTGTAGTCAACCGAGCCTTTGAGTTGACGGACGAGCGTACCCAGCAGCCGCAGCCCGAGGGAGGTCGAAGTCTGGAGGCTGAAACCCTCGGGTAGACCGACGCCCGTGTCTCCTACCGTGACGGTGATCCTCCCCCCGTCGCCAGAGCGAAGAATCACGTAGATCTCGCCGGCCGCGCCGTGCGGAAAAGCGTGCTTCAGCGCGTTGGAAACCAGTTCGTTGACCACCAGGGCGCAGGGGACGGCGCGCTCCAGGCACAGATGGACGGGGTCGGCCTCGACGCGAAGCCTTATGCCGGAACGGTCTGCGCCAAATGCCGAGGATAGCTGCTGCCCGAGCGTTTGAAGATAGGTGCCGAAGTCGATCCTGGCCAGGTCCTCCGACTGGTACAACCCCTCGTGGAGCAGAGCGATCGACTTGATGCGGTTCTGGCTCTCCCGGAAGATGCTCAGCAGCGAGGGATCTCCGACTTCCTCCGCTTGCAGACTCAACAGACTGGAGATGACCTGCAAGTTGTTCTTGACCCGGTGATGCACTTCCTTGAGCAAAGCCTCTTTCTCGGATAGGGAACTGCGAACCGTCTCCTCGGCCCGCCGCCGCTCCGTGATGTCAATGACGGTTCCCTGGATCACCTCTTCGGCAAGCGCTTCGTCGTAGCTCAGATAAGCGCTCTCCAGAACCCAGACCGGAGTGCCGTCCCGTCTTCGCCGGCACAGCTCGAGGCCGGCCACGCTGCGCTTCTCCCTTAGCAAATCGGCGAGGGAGTGAAAACCGTCCGGAGTTGAAAAGAAGTCCTCCGGATCATGGGCCAGCACCTCTCCGGGCGTTGAGCAACCGAGCATGGAAGCGAACGATTGGTTGCACTCCAGGAGGCAGCCCCCGGCCGTGGCCCGGTACACGCCCGCCAAATCTCCTTTGAAAAGCAGCCTGTACCTCAACTCGGAGACCTTTAGCGATTCCTCGGCCCGCCTGCGTGCCGTAATGTCCCGAATGATGATCATGATCCGGCCGTCCTCCAGCGTCCGGCCGTGCAACTCGACCGTTCTCGGGGCGCCATCCGCCTGCCGGAGTTGGCATTCCCGCAATGTGGTCTTCGAGGACAGTATTTCCGGCAGCAGAGCGGGGCCGCCGCGTTGCGCGCAGCCACGGGCCAGTTCGTCCAGCGCGAGGCCAAGCGGTTTCGTTCTGCTACAGCCGAGCATCTCGCGTGCCGCGGCGTTGGCCTCGAGCACGCGCCCGGCGCGGTCTGCCAGGAGGATACCGTCCGCCGCCGACTCCAGGGCTACACGGTATCGCTCCCCTTCTCTTCGAATCCCTTCCAGGATCCTCCGGACCCTGACCGTCGCCAGCGCCACCAGAACGGCCACCACCGGCACAACGCTGAGTCGGAGGAGACCGACCCAGCCAGCCGAATCCGGCAGGTGGGCTCGCAGGAACCTGGTCGTGAGCACGAGACCCGACAGCGCTACGACGGCGGGGAGCATGCAGAAGAAGAAAGCCGTCAACGACGACAGGGCATCGTTCTTGAGCCACGAGCGAATGTCCTCCCTGGTCATGTCCGGTGTTGCGAGCGGATGAGGCTCTGCCTGGAGCACCCCGGAACAGGACGGCGCTCGCTCGCGATGCACTTATCGGCGGTTCTGCGGAATTTCTCATCCGCAATACGCCCCAGGCGGCGGGGCCGATTGCGCCGAGCCGGGTGGGCTAAGGCCCCTTCTTCTCGGCCACCTGGAAGCGGCTCAGAGTGGAGGCGTACTGAGAGACGCCCTTGAGAAGGCCCTCGGCGATTCGCTGCCGATAGTCCTCCCGCTTGAGCAACCGCTCTTCGCGCGGGTTGCTGAGAAAAGCGATCTCGCTCAAAACAGAGGGCATAGAAGCGCCGATCAGCACCACAAAGGGGGCTTTCCGCACTCCGCGGTCACGCGAGGCGGGATTGGCTCGCGACAATTCCCTGACAAGAGAAGTCTGAACCTTGGATGCGAACTCCCTCGATTCATCCACCTTGTCCTTGAGAGCGATCTTCTCGATCAGGTTCTGCAACTCGTATATGCTGCGCTGGCTGCTGGCGTTCTCTCTAGCCGCCACCTCCATGGCGGTCTTGGAGGTCGTAAAGTTCAGATAGTAGGTTTCCGAGCCGGTCGCCGAAGGGACACCCGAGTTGGCGTGGACGGACAGGAACAGATCCGCCTCCCTCTCGTTGGCGAGCGCCGTCCGCTCTTCGAGGGGCACGAACACATCCTCGGTTCGGGTGTAGATGACCTCAGCCCCGAGCCGTTCTTCAATCAGCGCGCCCAACCGGCGCGCCACGTCCAGGACCAAGTCCTTTTCCAACAAGCCGTTGGGGCCTATCGTGCCAGTGTCGCTCCCGCCGTGACCCGGGTCAATCACAACCCGTTGCAGCTTCAGGCCGAGGGCGCGCACCAGCGACCGGTTTCCGATCGCGCTTTTCTTGGCCGGCAAGGCGATCCGTTCATCCTGCGGCCTTGCCGGTTCCGCCTTCGCCTCCGCTATGGGCTCCGGCGCGGCCGGCGTTTGCACGGGGACGGCCGCCTGCGGTTTGGGCGCTTGGGCCGGAGGAGGAGGGCCCGAAGTCGGTTCCGGCGGCTTTCCCCTGCGGCGCAGTTCGACCACAAGCCGGTCAGGATTGGCCAGTTGTGCCGCGGAGAAATCCGCAGCCTGTTCCAGGTCCAGCACGACCCGGGTCACACCACGCTGTGTCTCTGAGACGCGTATCTGCTTAAGCAGCTTGTCTCCAACCGGGAAGGTGTGGACCTTCTGCCGGGTGAAGCCCGGCTTGGCCCCCAGGATGTCGAAGTACAGGCGGTCCGGCTCAAAGAGCCGGTCGTGCTTGAACTGGAACTCCCCGCTGACCTCGATCGCGATCCGTGTGGTTTCGCCCAGGGTCCAGAAACGAACCGCCTTGACCTCCAGTAATTCTGCCGGCCGGGCGGCAGAGGGGATCAGAGCCAGCACACAAGCCGCCCCCGCAATCAGCCCTGAAACCCGCTGCTGGCGCAAGAGCGGTTCGCCCATGGAATCTACCTGGTGCGAATGTACAAGTTCCCTTCCCGGTCCAGATACTGCTCGATCGGCCGGCAGACAGGCTCGGAGGTCTCCACCGGCTCGGTGGCCTGGGCAGCCTGCTCGAGGCCGATTTCCCTGGCGCCGTCGTAGGCGGCGCTGACAGTGCGAACGTAGTTCTGCGTCTCACGGTAGGGTGGCACGCCGCCGTAGCGGATCACCGCCTCCTCGCCGGCATTGTAGGCCGCCACCGCCAGCTTCGTGTCCCCGAACATGTCCATCAAGTAACGGAGGTAGCGCACGCCCGCGCTGACGTTTTCGGTCATGCTGTAACTGTTGGAGACGCCGAAACGCCGCGCCGTGGCGGGCATAAGCTGCATCAGCCCGCGCGCGCCCTTGGGAGACAAGGCAAACGGGTTGTAGGCGCTCTCGGCCTTTATGACCGAATGCACCAGCAGGGGGTCCACATCGTGAAGCTCGGCCGCCTTCCTCACGAATTCCGGCACCTGGGCCGCCGGCACTCCGCGCGCGGCCGGCGGGGACGCGACGATGGTGCGCACCAGACGCCCCGTCCTGCGGTCCACCCGAACCACGGAGGCCGTCCGGACGGCGGAATCCGCCAAGCCCGCCGCCGCGGCGGTGGACGCCAGAAGCAGGCTGCCACAAACTGCGGAACAAAAACGCATGTTATTGTTCTATAGGATTATACCCTCAAAACCGCCCTCCTCCAACCGGATGCTATCATTTTTGCATGAAAGCCCCCGGCCATGCACCGGAGGGCCCGACATGACCCATGGCCGAGCAGTTTCCGCACTACATCGAATTCCGCCACGTTTATAAGACGTTCGATGCGCCCGTTTTGGACGACGTGAGTTTCTTTGTCGATCCGGGGGAGACGGTGGCGATCATCGGGCGAAGCGGCGTGGGCAAGTCGGTCACGCTGGCGCACATCATGGGTTTTCTCAAGCCCGACCGGGGCAGGGTCATCGTAGCCCATGAGGATATCACCGACTGGACTGAGAGCGAGCTTCGCCGGATCCGCAAGAAAGTCACGATGGTGTTTCAATCCGGCGCCCTATTCGACTCCCTCACCGTGGGCGAGAACATCCTGTTCTCTCTCGAGTTGAGGGAGGACTACGACGCGGCCAATAAGGAGGACGTGGTCAGCGGATTGCTGAGCATGGTCGGGCTCTTGGAGTATATGGACGCCTACCCCACCGATCTTTCCACCGGGCACCGCCGGGCGGTGGCGATTGCCCGGGCGCTGGCGGCGCAGCCGGAGTGCATCCTCTACGACGAGCCGACCACCATGGTCGACCCCCTCATGTCCGACGTCCTCATGAACCTGATGCTGCGGCTGAAGGAACAATTGCGGCTCACCTCCGTGGCGGTCACGCATGATCTGGAACTGGTCCGCCGGGTGGCCGACCGTGTCATCGTGCTGCACGAGGGACAGGTGATCTACTCGGGCAAGGCCGAAGACATCGAGAAATCCGACCACCCTCACATACAGACCTTCCTCAATCTGGACCGGGTAACCCCGGTCGGGATCTGACGGCGATGGGGCTGGCGGAAGGCGCCCGAGTCGTCATCCTCGGAGGCGGCTTCGGGGGAATCGAGGCAGCCAGGGGACTGGGGGGAGCGGCGGTGGAAGTCACCCTCATTGACCGCCGCAACTTCCACCTGTTCCAGCCACTTCTCTACCAGGTGGCCACGGGGGGACTCTCTCCGGGCGACATTGCCTGGCCGCTCCGAGGCATCCTGAGGGCGCACCGCAACGTGCAGGTCAGGTTGGGGGAAGCGGTAGGCATCGACGTTGCTGGGCGGCGGGTCCTGCTGGCTGGGGGAGAAGCGGCTTACGACGTGCTCGTGCTGGCTACGGGGGCCAGCCATAGTTACTTCGGCAACCAAGACTGGGAGCGATGGGCGCCGGGGCTCAAGACCATCGAACAAGCCGCCGAGATCCGCCGCCGCATCCTGCTGGCTTTCGAGGCGGCCGAGCTGGAGCCGGACGCGGATCGAAGGCGATCCTGGCTCACCTTCGCGATCGTCGGCGCCGGTCCGACCGGGGTGGAACTGGCCGGCACGCTCGGGGAAATCGCGCGGGACACGCTGCGGGGCGATTTCAGACGAATCGACCCCGCCGAAGCCAGGATCTTTCTCCTCGACCTGGCCCCGCGGGTGCTCCCCCAGTTTCCCGAAGACCTATCGGCCAGAGCGGAGGCGTCGTTGATCCGTCTGGGCGTGCGGGCGCGCTGCGGAGTTCGGGTGACCGGGATCGACGCGGAGGGCGTGGAGTTGCAAGGCCCCCGCGGCGTGGAGCGGATCCCCGCGCGCACGGTGATCTGGGCGGCCGGGGTCCAGGCCAGCCCGCTCGGAGGCATGCTGGCCACCCAGACCGGAGCCGAGGTCGACCGCTCGGGACGAGTGCGCGTAGAGGCCGATTGCACGCTGGCCGGCCACCCCGAGATCTTCGTCATCGGAGACCTCGCCGACTGCCGGGGACGCGATGGACGCAGCCTGCCGGGCCTGGCGCCCGTGGCCATGCAGCAGGGCCGGTACGTGGCGCAGGCGATTCGCCGGCGGCTAAGAGGCGAGACCTCTCCTCCGTTTCGCTATACGGACAAGGGCACGCTGGCCACCATCGGACGCGACCACGCGGTCGGCATTCTTGGGCGGCTGCATGTCCACGGCCGGCTCGCCTGGCTGCTCTGGCTCTTCGTGCACCTGCTGTATCTGGCCGGCACGCAGAGCCGCATCCTGGTGGCCATCCAGTGGGCGTTTCACTTTTTCACGTACAACCGCAACGCCCGACTGATCCTGGGCGGACCGGCGGCGCAGGATGAGAAGATCACCCCCCACGGGCGATGAGCTCGATGCCTTCGCTCTTGCCGAGGTTCCGGGAATACTTCTTCTCCTGCGCGTTGTTCCAGTGCTCGTGCACACCCAGGCTCTCAAGAGGCTTGCCCTCGCCCGAAGGATCGTAGACCGTGCCCGAGGGAGGACGCGGCGTCAGCGCCGCTTCGTGCAGGTAGTTGTCCACGTGGCCGGTGACGGTGCCCTCCAGACGCGGCTCGTTGCGGAGGAAGTCGAGCGCCACCGAATCGATCGCCAGCGGGTCCTGCGACACGAACAGGCTGGAGGCCCAGTCGTCGCCGAAGGAGGCGAAGCGCATGACGCCGCCCTCGTTGTGTTTGGCCGGATAGAGCCCGTCCAGCATGTACAGCAGCGTCTTGCCGCCCAGTTGCCTGTGCCCGATCAGGTCAACCAGGCAGTTGTAGGAACCTTCGGGGTTCGCCTTGTAACCACAGCCGTGCAGCGGGCGGGGCGAGAACGTCCCGCTCTTCTCGAAGTAGACCGAACCGAAATGATTCTTAGCCGTGAGCGTGACCCCAAACATGAAATGCGCCCGGAACAGGGCCAGGTTGATGAGGTACTTGGACTGCGAGACCACGGTCGGGACATATGCCGGCGGGATCTCAGGTTTGGCGAAACGAATGGGAGCGGCAAGGTCTGGGGCGGCCGCGATCCGGCCTTCCACATCGTGGCCGGCCCCCACCACGAACCTGACCGGGCGCAGGCTTGGGCTTTCCCTGACCTTGTCCACGACGGGCGCGCCGATGCCCCTTCCCGCCGTCGCGTCGTACACGGCGATGTCTTCCGCGGGTACGCCCGCGACGCTCACCAGTTGCACCAACAACGCCGCGATGACGTGAGGACTCGGCAGGCCCCGGCCCTCGCCCCAGTCCGAGCTGCGGTCCTGGTTGGCGTTGATCTTGATCGCGATCTTCTCGCCCGGCTGGTAGCCCGAATCGCCCAGGTTTCTGGCCCGGTTGAAATGCCGGAACAGCGCATCCCAGGCTTGCCTGTCCGTGGTCTCGCCCGTCAGTCCCTGAAGGGAATCCGAGACCATGCGGTCGACGACACGCTGGTCGGTGCTCGCGTCGTCCCACCAACTGCCGGTCTTGCCGTCCCAACTCGTGGCGTCCGGCGCGTGGACCCACACGACCCGGCCGGGGTGGATGCCCTTGCCGGCGCCCATGGGTTGATTGGGCGGATCGGAGGGGACAAAGTGCGCCTGGCCGAGCATGCCGATCCGGAACGCCATCCACGCCACCGCGCCACCGCCCCCGAGCACCACGGCGGCCAGCGCCACGAGCAGCCATCGACGCCAACGCTTCTTCGCCATACTCGTCTTTCTACCGCTTGTCGCCGCGGTCGAACAAGTCGCTCCACGCTCCGGCAGCCCGCCGGCGCAGGCGCGAGAACCAGGACTCGTCCCGGCCGCTATCCCCGGGGGCGGCCGCCTGAGACGCGGGCGAGTCCCCCGGTTCCGGCTGGACGGGTTCCTTGGAGACCAGTCTGACCCGGAAGCCCTGGAACATGTAGGTCTTGACTACCCTGGAACCGTCTTTGTCCTCCACCACCACCGAGAAGCGCGGAAGGGCGCCGGGCACCGGGAGCACCTGGACCGGATAGTAGCCCTTCAGATTCCTCTCGATGTATGCCGTTTCGTAACGGTGGCGGCGCTGGCTCCAGACGAACACCCGGAAGCTGTCGAACTGGTACGGCTCACGCCCCTTGGCAATCGTGGTCCAGAGCCAGTTGTGCTTCACGAGGCTCCCATCCTTCACTTCGCCCAGCGAGAAGTAGGAGGTGATCCGGTGTCCTTCTGCATACTGGGCGACCTCGTCCGGGATGGACATGACCAACATGCGGGAGAGGACCCAGCCGGATTCGGTGGGCGAAATCCGCACGAGGCTCCAATCGTCCGGAGGCAGTTCGGCCGGCGTACGAGGCACAAGCCGGTGCCCCACGACGGCGACGTGTTCCCCTTCCCGGATCTGGCGGAAGCTCGGAGCCTGGCGGCTGGCGTGGGTGTGGACATTCAGCGTGTCCAGGACGGTCGCATCCCCGTGAGACGGCAGCTTGGCCGCCCGCTCCCCGAGGGCCTTCAACTCCGCCATTTGCTGGGGAGTGAACAACGATCCGCTGTCGGTCCAACCCACGGCTCCGGAAGCGGAGCGGACCTTGACGAAGCGGCGGCGCGTCCCCAGGATTTCCACCCTCTCGCCGTGCCGGAGCGTGGCGACGGATGGCTGCCGAGGTCCCAGATCCTTGCGCAAGTTGAGAGTGGCGGGGGCGATGAACCCCTCCCCGATCACCCGCTCTTCATTCCGGCCGCCGCATCCGGCAAGCAATAGAACTAGAAACAGGCAACTACGCCGGGACATGGGTGCGCAGGAACACCGCCCTGCCGTTGGCGGCTGAGAGCTCAAAGGGTTCGGCGCCAGGGGGAATGTACCAGACCTGGCCGGGAGCGAAGGACGCGTCGCCAATCCCACCGGTGCCTTGGATCGCAACCAGGAGGTGAAAACGCTCGGGGTCCGGCTGATAGTGGAGAGAGCCTACTTCAAGCCTCTCCACGACGAAGTAAGGGCAGCTGACGAGCGGCTGTCCGGTGGACGGCAGCAGGCCGGGATTGGGCTGGAAGCGAAGGGCTTCCACGGCCCGATCCAGTTGGAGATCGCGGGGGCGCCCATAGTCGTACAGACGGTAGGTGATGGGGTTGTTCTGCTGAATCTCGCAGACGGTGACACCAGCGCCCAGTGCATGCACCGTTCCCGGGGGCACATAATAGACCTGGCCCGCGCTTACAGGCCACCAGCGGAGCAATTGCTCGATCTCGCCGGTTTCCGCCGCCTGTCGCGCGCGCTGCCTGGTCACCGGCTCAAGGAAGCCAAGCGCCAGCGTAGCGCCCGGATCGGCCGCCAGCACATACCACATTTCCGCCTTGCCTCCGCAGCCTTCGTGGGCTCTCGCATATGCCTCGTCGGGGTGCACCTGGACGGACAGACGATCCGACGTGAACAGGAGTTTCACCAGGATGGGCAGGCACGGCCCTTCCGGCAGTGCGTACCAGACTTCCCCGATCCTGCCGCCAGGTGAACGGAGCCACGGCTCCAGCCGCTCGATCCCCCACACCTTCTCGACAAGACTGGCGCTGAGTTGAAGGGGGGCTCGCGTCATTCGGATAGTTCGGAGACGAACTGCCTCAGCCTGAGCAAGCCACGCTCCAGATCACGGCGGGAAACCGCGAACGTGAGCCGGATGTGGCCCGCGGTGCCGAAAGCCTCGCCGGGGACCACCGCCACTCCTGCCTGTTCGAGAAGCTGTTCGGCGAACTCGGCGGGGGTCTGAACCCACTTCCGCCCCAGCAAAGGCCGGATGTTCGGGTAGAGGTAGAACGCGCCCTTGGGCTCATGGCAGCGGATGCCGGGGATGGCTCGCAGGCCCGCCAGGGCAAGCCCGCGCCTCTGCCTGTACTCGGTCAGCATCTCCATCCGGAAGTCCTGCGGGCCGCGCAGCGCTTCCACGGCAGCTTTCTGCGCGATGCTGTTCGGATTGGAGGTGGACTGGCTCTGAAGCTTGGCCACCGCCGACGCCAGGCGCGGCGGGCCGAGGACGTAGCCGATCCGCCATCCGGTCATGGCGTAGCTCTTGGACAGACTCCCGACGGCCACGACCGTGCTGCGCGCGCCCCGGATGGAAGCCGCCGAGAACGGCCTGTCGTCGTATACAAGGTGCGAGTAGCACTCGTCCGTGATCAGCCAGATGCCGCGCCTGGAGGTGGCAGCGTAGATGCGTTCCCACTCCTCAGCCGAGATGGTCTCGCCGGTCGGGTTGCAGGGAGAGTTGATGATCACCGCACGGGTCTTATCCGTGAAGTGTTTCTCCAGCAGCGAGGCGGTGATGGCGAAGTCCCCGGCTTCATCGGTATGCGCGTGAACGCTGACGCCCCCGCAGTAACCGACGATGTCGTGAAAGGTGGACCAGTGCGGCAGGGGCACCACCACCTCGTCGCCGGGATCGATCAGCGACTGGAGAACATTGAAAAGGGCATGCTTGCCACCGGCCGAGACGGTGCACTCCGACGGCGTATAGGAGGTTCCGAAATCGGCCGCGTGCCGCTCGCAGATCGCCTCCCTCAGCTCCTGGGTGCCGCCGGCGGCGGTGTAGCGGGTGAAATTGTCCTGGATGGCGCGGATGGCCGCCAGCTTTACGTTCTGCGGGGTCGGGAAATCCGGCTCGCCGGGGCCGAAATCGACGATGTCGCGCCCGCGTGCGCGCAGCTTGGCGGCGTCGGTGGCGACCTTCATGGTGGCGGATGTCGCAATTCCCGAGATACGCTCCGAGAGACGGTTTGGCGCCGGCATTCGCTCTTACCTGCTTCTCCCGACCAGGATCCTGAGCCGGTCTTCGACGATGGGCGGGACCAGCCCGGAGATATTCCCGCCCAGGCTGAAGATCTGCTTGACGAGCCGGCTGCTGACAAAGGAGTAGGCTTCGCGTGACATGAGGAATACGGTCTCGACTTTCGGGGCCAGCCGCGTGTTCATCAGCGCCATCTGGAGCTCGTACTCGTAGTCCGAGATGGCACGAATCCCGCGCAGGATCGCGTCGGCGCGCTTTCGCACCACGTAATCGGCGAGCAGGCCACGGAAGGAATCCACCTCAACGTTGGGGAAGGGGCGGACCACTTCGCGCAGCATGCTGGTCCGCTCCTCCACCGTGAACAGAGGCGGGTCCTTGGTGGCGTTCTCCAGGATGGCGACGATCAATCTGTCGAACAGGCGCGCCCCGCGGGATACCAGGTCCAAGTGGCCGTTGGTAATGGGGTCGAACGAGCCGGGGTAAACCCCGACGAGGTGTCGCGTAGTGTCAGCCATCCGAGTGCGACCCTTTCCACGTGAATTGACACTACATTCTAACAACTGCGGCCTGAGCCTGCGTGATGCTGCTACGATCGGATTGTTATGCCTTCCATCGATCTGAGCTCCATACTGGATTCCGGTGACGAGTCCATCTACGATGTACGAACCAAAGCCCCCGGACCGCCGGGCGCGCTCCCGTTGACCCACGAAATCATGCGCGACTCCGCCTCCGGCGACCTTTTCGGCTGGAGTATGGATACGGCGATGGGTTGGGACCCGAAGAAGCTGGGGGGGAAAGAGGTCATGATCCTCAGCACACACGGCGGGCTCCGGGCTCCCGACGGCACCCCGATCGCGCTCGGGCTGCATACCGGCCACTGGGAGGTGAACCTGCTGATCGAAGCGGCGGCCCGGGAACTGGCAGCGCTGGACGCGATCCCGTTCGCGATGTATTGCAGCGATCCTTGCGACGGCCGCACTCAGGGCACGCCGGGAATGTTCGACAGCCTCCCCTACCGCAACGACGCCGCCACCATCTTCCGGCGGCAGATCCGGTCCCTTCCCACGCGCAACGCCGTGCTGGGAGTGGCCACCTGCGACAAGGGGATTCCGGCCATGATGATGGCGCTGGCCGCCATGCACGATTTGCCGTGTGTGCTGGTCCCGGGAGGCGTGATGCTGCCGGCCGAGGATGGGTGGAACGCCGCCGAGGTGCAGTCCATCGGCGCCCAGTACATGCACGGGCAGTTGACACTGGAGGAAGCGGCTTCTGTGGGGTGCCACTCGTGCGCTTCGCCCGGAGGCGGATGCCAGTTCCTGGGCACGGCGGCCACGTCACAGGTCGTCGCCGAGGCGCTGGGGTTGACCCTGACGCACGCTGCGCTCGCCCCTTCGGGCCATCCGATATGGCTGGACATGGCCCGCCGGTCGGCGCGCGCTCTGCTGGCTATCGAGCGCCGCGGCATCCATATGAAGGACATCCTTACGGAAGCCTCGCTGCACAACGCCCTGGTGGCACACGCGGCGTTCGGAGGATCGACGAACCTGATCCTGCACTTGCCCGCCGTGGCGCACGCCGCCGGACTTCGCCGGCCGACGCGGGACGACTGGGCACGGGTGAACGCCAAAGTGCCGCGTCTGGTCGACGTGCTGCCCAACGGGCCGCGAAACCATCCCACGGTGCAGGTCTTTTTGGCGGGCGGCGTGCCGGAGGTCATGCTGCACCTCAAGCGGGCCGGCCTGCTGGAGCTTGGCGCCCTCACCGCCTCCGGCGAGACTCTGGGGACGATGCTGGATTGGTGGGAGAAGTCCAGACGGCGCGAAGCGCTCCGGGCCTGGTTGCGGCATAAGGACGGCGTGGATCCCGACGATGTGATCATGGATCCGGACACGGCCACCAGCCGCGGCATCACCTCGACGGTCTGCTTCCCCACGGGCAATCTCGCTCCCCAGGGATCGTTCATCAAGAGCACGGCGATCGACCCGACGGTTCTCGACGCGGACGGCGTATACCGGAAGATCGGCCCCGCGCGCATGTTTTGCAGCGAAGCAGCCGCCATCGCCGCCATCAAGAGCAGCGGCCCGGACCGGATTAAGCCGGGCGACGTCATCGTGCTGGCGGGACGGGGGCCCATGGGCACGGGGATGGAAGAGGTCTTCCAGATCACTGTGGCTCTGAAATACCTTGAATTCGGCAAGCACGTGGCTCTGATCACGGACTCCCGTTTCAGCGGTGTTTCAACCGGAGCCTGTATCGGAGCGGTTTCGCCGGAAGGTCTCGCCGGAGGACCGATTGGCAAAGTCCGCGAGGGAGACCTGATCGAGATCATCATCGACCGCAAGCGGCTGGAGGGCACGGTCAACATGATCGGCGCGGGGGGCAAGGCCGTGGGCGCAGTGGAGGGAGCGCGCATCCTGGCCTCCCGGCCGCCGCATCCGGACCTGGCTCCGGACGCGCGGCTGCCGGAGGACACGCGCTTGTGGGCGGCCTTGCAGAACGTGAGCGGCGGCCCCTGGGGCGGAAGCGTCTACGATCTGGAATCGATCCTGGAAGTGATCGAGGCGGGAAGGAAGGCGCTGGGGAAGTAACATCCGTCAGCAGTGCGCCGAATCGTGGCCGAAGACCTGGCCGGTGAGGTTGTGTTGACCGGCAGGATTGTTCTACTTCTTGACGGCAAGCCTCTTCACTGTCATGAAGTTTGACAGTCCACTCTCGATGGATACCACCCTTATCGTAAGCTCTTTGTCTTCGAAAACCAGGTACTTGTCGCTAACTCCACGAAGTCCACCCCATTCTATGGGGGCGAACGCGCTGACCTGAAGATCTGCCGGCGATGGCCGAGTTTGAGCGTGGACGTTGGCTTGCCGGGAACTGGCCGTCCAGCCAAGGGTGAATGCCACCAGGAGTGCCGAGATGCTCACAATCCGTTTCCGCACAGATGTTGCCTCCTACAGAACGCTGACGCCCGTGAGGGGCACATCGTGCAGGGGCTTGTCCTATATGGCCTTCATATCCCCCGCCGCGGCTTCATTGTCTGAACGTACGGAGAGGCCAATCAGCCGCAAGTCATCGCACTACCCACCCGTTTGCTTAGCCAAGGTGCTTAGTCCATACTCAAAGTATGGAGGTCAACACTCACTACGCCAAGACGCACCTCTCCAAACTCCTTGAGAAGGCGCTTCTTGGAGAGGAGATCGTCATCGCCAGGGCAGGCAAGCCGGTGGCGAGGCTCGTTAGGGTGGCGCCGCCGGGTGGGAAGCGGAAGCTGGGCACGGCCCGTGGCCGGATCTGGTTCTCCGAGGGCTGGGATGCGCCGATGAGCCAGAAGGAGCTCCGGCAGTTCATGGGCACATGAGACTGCTGCTCGACACCCACGCGTTCCTTTGGGCCATTGCGCAGCCGGAAAAGCTGTCCAGGAGGGCCACCCGGCTGATCCGGGACGAGTCAAATGAGCTGCTGCTGAGCGCAGCCAGCCTCTGGGAAATTGCGCTGAAGGTGCAAGCCGGCAAGCTCAGGCTGCCTGAAGAGCGGGCGTTCTTCACCGATCAGATGGCTAGCCTCGGCGTCGAGTGTCTTGTCGTTGCGGCGGACCACGTTCTGGCTCTCCTCAATCTGCCCAGCCACCATCGCGATCCCTTCGACCGGCTGCTGGTGGCGCAATGCCGCGCCGAGAACCTGCCCATCCTGACCTCCGATACGGCCATCCGACAATATCCCATCGAAACAATCTGGTAGGGCGGCAAGGCTGCCCTCGCCGCATTGTGTACGATAATGAATGATCACCCCGACATGCCATTGAAAGACGTCGATCTCAAGAAGACTGTCAACCTGCCGCGGACCGACTTCCCGATGAAGGCGAACCTGCCGCAGATGGAGCCGAAGATCCTGGCCCGCTGGGAGGAGACGGACATCTACGCGCAGATTCGCCGGGCCCGCGCCGGCCGCCCGGTATGGGTGCTGCACGACGGGCCTCCCTACGCCAACGGCAACATACATCTCGGCACCGCCTTCAACAAGATCATCAAGGACTTCATCGTCAAGGCACGCAGCATGGCGGGGTTCGACGCTCCTTACGTCCCCGGCTGGGACTGCCACGGGCTGCCGATCGAAATCAAGGTCGACGCCGAACTCGGCTCGCGCAAAGCCCAGATGACACCGAGCCAGATACGGGAGGAGTGCCGGAAGTACGCCCAGAAATTCGTGGAGTTGCACCGCCGCGAGTTCAAGCGGCTGGGAGTCTTTGGCCAGTGGGACCGTCCCTACCTGACCATGACGGCCGACTACGAGGCGGTCATCGCAGGAGCGTTCGTCGACTTCCTGGACAAGGGCTACGTCTACAAGGGACTCAAGCCCGTTCACTGGTGCATGCGTGACCGCACGGCGCTGGCCGAGGCCGAGGTGGAGTACGAAGACCACGCCAGCCCCTCCATCTGGGTCCGCTTCGAGCTGAAATCCGATCTGGCCCGCCGGCTGCCCGCACTCGCCGGCAAGCGTGTGTACGCCGTCATCTGGACGACGACCCCGTGGACGATCCCGGCCAATATGGCCATCGCCTTTCATCCCAAGTTCGAATACATTGCGGTCCAGGTGCGGGACGACACCTACCTGATTGCGCGCGACCTGCTGAAGACCACAGCCGACAAGTGTGGCTGGCCCGAAGCCAGGGTCTTGACGGAGTGTACGGGCGACGTGCTGGAGGGAGCCGTCTTCCGGCACCCGTTTATCGAGCGCGATTCGGCCGGCATCCTCGGCGATCACGTGACGCTCGAGCAGGGCACGGGTGCCGTGCACACGGCCCCGGGGCATGGACTGGAAGACTACACGGTTTGCCAGCAGTACGGGATTGAGACCTACTGCCCGGTGGACGCCTCGGGCCGCTTCTATCACGCCGAGGGAGCGGCGGGCCAGCTTCCCGACCAGATCATCGGCAAGACGGTCTGGGAAGCCAATCCTGTGGTGGTGGACCTGCTGCGGGAGCGGGGCGCGCTGCTGGCCGAGGGACGCCTGGACCACAGCTATCCGCATTGCTGGCGCTGTCACAAGCCGACTATCTTCCGCGCCACCGAGCAGTGGTTCATCGGCATGGGGAAGAACGACCTGCGAGGCCAGGCGCTGGAGGCGGTCAAGTCGGTCAAGTGGGTGCCCGGCTGGGGCCAGGAACGCATGAGCGGCATGGTGAGCGGCCGGCCTGACTGGTGCATCTCGCGCCAGCGGGTGTGGGGTGTGCCCATCGTGGTCTTTTACTGCGAGGACTGCGGCGAAGCTCTGACTTCGCGGACCTGGCTGGGCCCGGTTGTGGACCTGTTTCGCAAACACACCACCGACGTCTGGTACGACAGAAGCGAGAAGGAACTGCTGCCCGCCGAAGCCCGGTGCGCCAAGTGCGGCGGCGGCAGGTTCCGCAAGGGTACCGACATTTTGGACGTCTGGTTCGATTCGGGCTCGAGCCACTTGGGGGTGCTGAACGAGACCTTCGGCTTGCCCTGGCCGTCGGACCTGTACATCGAAGGGCCGGATCAGTACCGCGGATGGTTCCAGAGCTCGCTGCTGGTAGGGGTCGGCCTGAAGGGCGGCTCGCCGTACCGGCAGTGCGCCACGCACGGCTGGACGCTGGACGGCGAGGGGCGGGCGATGTCCAAGTCCGTCGGCAACATCATCGAGCCCGACACGATCATCAAGCAGTATGGGGCCGAAGTGCTGCGGCTGTGGGTCGCATCACAGGAATTCACCGAGGATGTGCGTATCTCGGAGACGATCCTGGCCCGGTTGTCGGAGGCCTACAGGAAACTGCGCAACACTTTCCGCTTCACTCTAGGCAACCTGGCCGATTTCAACCCGGCCACTGACATGCTCGCCGCCGGCGAACTGCTTGAACTGGACCAGTGGATTCTGCTGCGTGCCGAGAAGCTGGCCGGCGAGTGCCGCACCTGGTACGACGAGATGGCGTTTCACAAGGTCTACCACGCCGTCTACGACTTCGCCATCTCAGAGTTGAGCTCCCTCTACTTCGACGTGCTCAAGGACCGGCTGTACACGGCTGCCCCCCGGAGCCGCGCACGGCGCAGCGCACAGACCGTCCTTTACCGCTTGACCTACGCGCTGGTGCGCATGCTCGCTCCCATCCTGACCTTCACCACCGAGGAGGTCTGGGGCCACTTCCGCAGGCCCGAGGGGGAGGCGGACAGCGTTCATCTTTCGCTTTTCCCGGAGCCCGCCGAGCTGAGCCGAGGCCTCACCGCGCAGCATCGCAAGCGCGCCAAGAACTGGGACCGCCTGTTGGAGGTGCGCGAGCACGTGCTCAAGAGCCTGGAAGCCGCCCGCCAGGAGAAATTCATCGGGGCCCCGCTCGAAGCCTGCGTGAACCTGAAGGCCGGCGGCGACCTCTACTCGCTCCTGGAAGCCCACCTGGCCGAGCTCCCGGCGCTGTTCATCGTCTCGCAGGTTCGCCTGGAGCGTCACGGCGAGAAGGTCCTGTCGGTGCACGTGGGGCGCGCCGAGGGCGTCAAGTGCGAGCGATGCTGGAAATACACAACCGACGTCGGATCGGTCGCGGATTTGCCTAAGGTGTGCAGCGCCTGCGCCGCGGCTGTGGCCGAGATCATGGGCAACTGAATGAGCCCGCGCTGGTTCGCTTACGCTGTCGCTGCAGCTTGGTTCGCCTTGGACCGGGTGACCAAGTGGTTGGTCGAAGCCAACATGCAGCGCGAGGACGTGATCAGCGTGATTCCGGGCTTCTTCAACCTGGTGTCCACCCGGAACCGGGGCGTCGCCTTCAGCCTGCTGGCGAACAACGACAGCGAGTGGAGGTCGTTCTTCCTCATTGGGTTGACCGCGCTGGTGGTGGCCTTTGTCGGCAGCATCCTGTGGCAGACCTCGCCGCGCGGGATGGCAAACAGCCGTCTGACCCGCGTGGGGCTCTCGCTGGTGCTGGGCGGTGCACTGGGGAATTTCTATGATCGCGTGACCGAGGGGGCGGTCATCGACTTCTTGGACATCTACATCAGTAGCTATCACTGGCCGTCGTTCAACGTGGCCGACAGCGGTCTGACCATCGGCGTGAGCCTGGTTCTTCTGGATCTGTGGCGCTCCCAAAGGCGTGAGGCACGGACCTGAATGCTGCCGCAACTGGTCCGGATCGGCGAATTCTACATCCCCACTTACGGCGTTTTGGTCGCGTGCGGTTTCCTTGTGGCGCTATGGATGTCGGCGCGACTGGCAGGGAGAGCCGGCCTCGACAAGGAGGCCGTGCTGAACCTGGCGATCTACTGCGGGCTGGCTGGCATCCTTGGCGCTAAGCTGCTGATGATTCTGGTGGATTGGGACTACTATCTGAGCCATCCTGGGGAGATCTTCTCGCTGGCTACGCTTCAGGCGGGAGGAGTGTTTTACGGAGGCTTGCTGCTGGCCCTGGCTACGGCCTTCTTTTACATGCGGAAGAAACGGCTGCCGGTGCTGGCCACGGCGGACGTGATCGCGCCCGGGCTGGCGTTGGGCCACGCCGTCGGGCGCGTGGGTTGTTTTGCGGCGGGATGCTGCTGGGGAGTCGAGTGCCACCGCTCCTGGGCTGTCACCTTCACCGATCCGGTGTCCCACCAGCTTTTCGGCACCCCCCTCGGCACGCCCCTGCACCCCACGCAGCTCTATGAAGCTTGCACGGAGACCCTCACGGCCGTCCTGCTGTACGGCATGATCCGGCGGCCGCGCCGGCCTGGCACGATCATCGGCCTCTATCTCCTGCTCTACTCCTCGGCACGGTTTGTGATCGAGTTGTTCCGCGCGCCTGAACAGGCCAACCCGTTCGGCGGGCCGCTCACCGCGGCGCAGTGGATTTCGGTGGGACTGTTTGCGCTCGGCGCCATGGTTCTGTGGCGGCGCGGCCGGCTCCATTTGCCAGCGGCACGGACCAACGGGTAAACTGGGACAACTCCATGAAGTTCGGCAAGGCTGGACTCGCCCTTACCGCTACCGAGTTGCATGATCTGCTCAGGGAGGATCTTGAGCAGGTGGACCGCGAGATCGGCCTCCGGTCGGTCGCCTCGGTGGATGCCATCACCACCATCGGACACTACCTGCACCAGAGCGGCGGCAAGAGGCTGAGGCCTACGCTGTTGCTCCTTTCCTCGAAGCTGGCGGGAGGAGGAGGGCCAAGCGCAATCCGGATGGCGGCCGTGGTGGAGATGATTCACACCGCGACTCTGGTGCACGACGACGTGATCGACGTAGCCCAGATTCGCCGGGGCCGCCCCTCTCCGAACGTGCTTTGGGGAAATCACACCTCGGTGCTGGCCGGGGACTGGCTCTACATGCAGGCGTTCCAAGTGGCGCTTGAGGAACGGGATTTCCGCATCCTGGACCTGCTGATCGGTCTGACCCAGACGATGGTCGAGGGCGAACTGCTGCAATTGCAGCGGATCGGGCTGATGACCGTCACCGAATCCGACTACATGGATCTGGTGGACCGCAAGACCGCGAGCCTGTTCTCCGCCTGTGCGCGCCTGGGCGCCATCATGGCGGGCGCGGCCGAAGAGACCGAAGGCCGGTTGGGCGAGTATGCATGGAACCTGGGCATGGCCTTTCAGCTTGTCGACGATGTGCTCGACTTCACAGCTCGTCAGGACGTGCTGGGAAAGGCGGTCGGAAGCGACCTGGGAGAGGGCAAGGTCACGTTGCCTGTGCTTTACACCCTGGAGCAAGCGGAACCCTCCGAGCGCCAGCAGGTTGAGACAGTCCTGCGCGACGGCAATTATGGGCGCGTGTCGTTCGAGAGTGTCCTGGCCATCATCAAGAAACATAAGGGGATCGAGCGCGCCATGCGCCGCGCCGAGGACTTCACCCAGAAGGCCCGCACCATCATGGGGGCTTTCCCCACCTCGCCCTTTCAGCGCGCCTTGTACGGGCTGACCGACCTTGTGACCGCCCGGGATCACTGATCCTTTAGCCCTTCCTTCGTCCGCCGGTATTCTTTATTGACTTTTCGCCAAAACGGACTTAAGATTCTTTTTCTGTCGTCGGACTGCTTATCAACTCAGGAAGGATTTTTGGCCTGGAGCGTCCACACATGCTCTTCCACGTAGGTGAGAAGGTTGTCTATCCCAACCATGGAGTTGGGATCATAGAGAACGTCAGTTCACGGTCCTTCGGCAGCCAGTACGAGAAGTTCTACCTGCTGCGTTTGGTGTGCAGCAGCCTCACCGTGATGGTCCCGGTTTCCCATGTCGGCGACCTCGGGCTGCGCAAAGTGACCCGCAATGGCGAAGTCACGAAAGTCCTTTGTTTTCTTTCGAACGGGAGATGCAGGTCCAGCGGCGACTGGAAAGACCGCTTCAAAGAGAACTCCGAGAAGATGAGGTCGGGGAGCCTGCTAGCCATCGCCGAAGTGCTGAAAAGTCTACTGCTCCTACAACAGAACAAGCCGCTCAGTTTCCGTGAGAAGAAGATGCTGGATCGCGCGCGTCATATGCTGATCACCGAGATCGCCGTCTCCCGCTCCATCGCGGAGGTGGAAGCGGCCGAGGTGCTCAACAAGGTCCTCGCCAGGGCCTCCCTGGCTCTGCCCGCCGCATTGTAGTAAGTCCCCCGGCGCCCGTCGATAAGGACATCGGAATGATGATTCAGGGTAGGTGCGTGCCTGGCATCCCGCCGCCCGAAAGAGGGCCATAACCTTCGTTAGCAAGGACCTGTTGCCCATTGATGATCTTGAAGATCCAGGCCCAGACCCTTAGAGTGTGGAGACGGATGCACCTGTGCCACGGCTCCAGAGGAGGAGTGAGCCAGCAACCGCCCGCGGGGTGTGTTGCCGGCGTGTGTGGCGGGATTCGGGTACAGCCGGGTGAGCCAGGCGGGCGTTATCGGCCTTACGGTGAGTGAAGGGTTGCCATGCAATGTCTGTACTGCGGCAAACCGCTTAACCTGCTGAGGGAGCTCACCGATTGTGAGTTCTGCTGCCGGGATCATCAGCAGCGTTACAAGCGGCTGACTGCACGCGCCTTCACCCGGCTGATGGAGAACCAGCCGGCGCCTGTTCCCTGCCTTCCGCCGCAGCACTTGACCTTCCGGCAGTTGCTTCCTCCTAACCCTGCTGCTGCCGCGTGCCGCCGGCTTGGTCCGGCAGGGCCGTGCGCAGTCTCCGTCGGCTGTCTGGCCGCGCCCGAAATGGCGCGGGCGCCGACCCGCCTGGCTCCTGCATCCGCTGGTCCCCTGAATCTTGGCGGCCCCGAGCCGACGTGTCCGGCTGCCTTCGGTCGGGCCGACGCACAGCCTGCGGCGTTTGTCGGGAAGGTGATCCGCAGCTTCGCCAAAGGGCTCCAGTTACTGACCGACGATGGCTGCCTGGGCCTTTCGCCGGGAGTTGTCGAGGCACTGGTACGGGGGGCTCAAGCAGCCCAAACGCAGGCCGGGAAGGTCTTGCCGCAGACACCGAGGCCTGGGATGCGCCTGACTTCTGCGATGGCAGCGGGGAACGGTTCGGGCCTCCTGGCGGCAGCGCTTCGAACTGCCGCCCCAGCCGCGCTGGCGATGCCATTGAGGATTTCCGAGACCACGATTCCGCTGTTGCCTGCGGTTCGGCTGGACATGCCAGCGCCCGAAGTCATCGGCGTCCTTGCGCCCGGCCCGGCGGGTCTGCTGCCTTCGAGGATGCCACAGCCGATCGCAGCCGTCTCGGAGCTGACTGCCGTGGAGCCGCACCCCTCTCTCCAGGTACCGCGGCTCCGCATGATCCGGCCAGACGCGATGCCGGGCATCCTCTCGCTGCAGGCCCCGGGCGCAGTCACCGGTGAGATCGCAGGCGTTGACCAGGCAGACCGTCCGGCGGAGGCGTTAGTGGCCTCCAGCACGGTCCCCATCTCCATGCCGCCAGCCTTCGCGCCAGTGAGCATGTTCTCGCCGGAGCCCTCGGGACTTCTGCCGCTCGAAATGCCTCTGGCGGCGAGAGCCGCATCGACTCAGGCGTCCGCGGAGCCGCTCCCTTGCCTTCGGCTGCCTTCCTTGCGCCGGCCCAAGCTGGATTCCGCTCCCGACTGCCTGGCGCTGAGAACCAGGGGCGTCGTCCCGGAGGAGATCTTCGGCGCTGACATAGTGGAGCGGCCCGCAGGCGTGGCCGTGACTCCGAGCATGGCGTCGGGATCGGTGTTTCCCGCACTCGCATCTCTGTTCCGTTACGGCAGGCTGGCCCGGCAGAGCGTTCCCCTGGCACACCTGACGGAGGGGGTAGTCCCGCGCGACAGGCTTGCCCACCCAGCGGCCTACCGGGAACTCCCGATGCCAGCGCAGAGACCCTTGGTCCCTAGGACCAGCGGCCTGCGCATCGTGGAGACCTTCGAGTACCTCAGGCCCATGGAGGCACCGGCATTCGGCCTCCTGCAGCGCTTGGTACAACTCTGGACGGCGGCTCCGGTGTATCTCCGATATGCAGCCGTGTCTGCGTGCCTGATCCTGTTGTTCTGGGCCTATGTTCCCCAAGGAGGAATCGCACAACTGGTCGCCTCCCGGTGGAGCCGGATCGAAGAGGGCATAGGGCGGCGGGCGGCCGTGGAACTGAGCGAGGACTTTCAGGGCGGGATGGAGACCTGGGAAGGCGCGGGCGATTGGCCGCGTACTTGGCAGATCAGCAAGGCCGGCTATGTGCGTCCCGGCAAATTGGCCTTGTACCAGCCGTCCATGCAGATGCGGGAGTACCATGTCGAGTTCCTGATGCAGGTTGAGAAGAAAGCCATGAGTTGGGCCTATAGGGCAACCGATCAGGAGAACTACTACGCCTCCAAGATAACAATCGTCAGACCAGGACCACTACCAGTGCTGTCCCTGGTGCGGTACCCGGTGATCGGGGGCCGGGAGGGCCCAAGAGTGGAGATCCCGATCCGGGTCCTGATGCACAACAACACGCCCTATCGCGTCCAGTTGAACGTCAGCAGCGGAGGTTTTTCGACGTCGATCGAGGGCCAGCTTGTGGACTTCTGGCGGGATGACAGCCTCAAAGTCGGGGGCTTCGGCTTCTTCAGTGACACGGGCGAGAGCGCCAGGGTGTACTGGATGAGGCTCAATCACCAAGACGACTTCATCGGCCGGGTGTGCGCCTACTTCAACCCAGCCCCTGTAAACCGGAGGAGAAGGTATAGACGCCAATGAGTCAAAGGAAAGTAACCGCGAATCAAGCATGGAGCGAAGGGGCAGCGGCGCCGCCTGCACTGGCGCCGATGCGCTCGGAGCGGCGTGGGGCGTCGCACGCGCTGGCCAGGGCCGTCTCGCTGCACCTGGACGGCAAACCGGCCGAAGCCTTGCAGGAGCTGTACGCAGCCGTTGACCGGGGCGAGAAGGATGCCGAGGTGTACTCCGCCTTGGGTCACATCCACTTCCAGCTCGAGCAGTACGAGGACGCGGCCAACAGCTACTGGAAGCTCCTCCAACTGGAGGCCACGCACAGAACGGCATCCTTCAATCTGGCTGTCTGTCTGGAGAAGATGGGGCGCTGGGAGGAAGCCGCCGGGAAGTTCCAGAGGGCGCTTGACGCCGATCCTCAGCGCAACGAGGCGTTTCTGGGCATCGGGATCTGCAACCTGCAACTGGGGAAGCTGGAGACGGCGCTGGAAGCGTTCGATAAGTGCCTTAACCGGGCCCCCAGCCAGGAAGCGGCTATGTTCGGCAAGGCCGTCACCCTGCAACTGGCGGGGCGTCTGGACGAGGCGGGAGACCTGTACCGAAGGATTCTGAAGCGCAACCCACGCTCGGAGGACTCACTGGTCAACCTTATCGCCATCGACATGGCGCGCAAGGACTCCGATCGCGTGCGGGAGTCGGCCGAGCAACTGTTGGCCGTCCGTCCCGACTCTCTCACCGCCCTGGAGGGGCTCACCGCCGCGGCCTTCGCCAGGGGCGATCACGATGCGGCCGCCAGGTTCTGCGCGAAGCTGGTGGAGGGCATGCCGGAGCATTTCGAAGGGTGGTTCAACCTGGGAGTGGCACACCAGAAGGCCGGAAGACTCCAGGAATCCGCCCGGGCCTACGCCCGCGCGGCGGGCCTGAGGGCCGACTCGCCGCAGGTCCACATGAACCTCGGTATCGTCTATCAGGAACTGGGCGATCTGCCGGCAGCCCGCAAGTCCTACGAGCGGGCGATTGAGCTGGACGGGAAGCAGGTGGCGGCGATCTGGAACCTGGCCCTGGTGCTCGAACAGACGGGGCAGAGCAGCGCGGCCGAAGAGTTGTACAGCAAGCTGCTCGACGGCAACCCCGACTGGGAGGAAGCTCGCTTCCGGCAGGGATTCTTGCGATTGCAGCGCGGCGACTTCCGGGGCAGCGTGGAAGCCTTCGAGAAGTGCCTGCGCAGAAAAGGCGCCTGGACCGAGGCGCGCCTGAATCTGGGCATCGCCTACTGGAAGCTTGGCGACCGCGACGCGGCGCGTCGCGCCTTCGAAGAGGTAGTGGCGGCCCAACCGGATTCGGTTGACGCGCTGCGCGGCCTGGCCGCCATCGCGCTGGAGAACGACGATCCTCAGGCGGCGCTCGACCTGCACAGCCGGTTGATCGAACTCGGTGAGCGCAGTCCCGAGCTGTACTACAACACCGGCCTGCTCCTTCAGAAGGCGGGAGCGCTGGATGAGGCCGTGCGGCTCTACCGGCGGGCGGTAGCCGAGCAGCCGGATTTCGCCGAAGCGTTTCTGAACCTGGGACACGCGTTGAAGGCCCTGGGCCAGGAGGACGAAGCCAAGTCCTGCTGGCGGAAGGCGCTGGAGTCCAAGCCAGAGCTGGCGCACGGTTATTTCGAGCCGGCGGTGGCTTGAGGAGGCGTCCGGGCGCCGCCAGCCTGCTATACTGTCGGTGAACGGCGCTATCGTCTAACGGTTAGGACGGAGCCCTCTCAAGGCTCAAATACGGG
>JBHGAV010000019.1:0-63942 GCA_041946685.1 Bryobacteraceae bacterium
CTTCACGAATCGGCGTTGATCGAGGACCCGCCTTCCAAGACGAAGTACATGCCCTCCGGAGTGCCGGTCAAGAGCCTGGGCGTTCACGAGCACTGGAACAATCCGGTGGAGAGGAAGTACTCGCGGAACCTCGGCAAGAATGAAGGCATTGAGCTGATGCAGCTCAAGGCGTAGCGGCCGAGGAGAGAGGGACGGACCGACGTCGAAGAGCCCTGCCAGCTATATGTAGTTCTGACATCGCGCCCTGGCCTGGGCGGCGGCCAACCGGACCAAGATCTTCGAGTGAGACAGGCTCACGGCGGAAGTCGTTGAGCATGTGTGGGAGGTATATCCGGGGCTTGCTTCCTATGAACCGCTGATAGATCAGCGGCTCAGGATGACTTCTGCCTACCTGGCTAGACCCGTCGGGAACGGACGGGGGCCTTTCAACTTACTGCTATCCGTCCAAAGGGATCCTGCTCTTGTTCTGGGCCAGCCAGGCTTCGAAGGTCAGCAGAGAGGGGTTCAGCGACCGTGAGAACTCCACGCTCCGCGCGTTGCAGAAATCCCATTCAAAATCGCGCTTGAACTGGAACATGTTGCCCAGGTCCTCCGCGCCCGGAAAGCCGAACTTGCGGTACACCTCCGGCGGCACTGAGTTGTAGACGACCTCGCGCCCCAGCGCCTTGGTGAGGGCCGCAGCCATTTGGGATCCGGTCAGGTGCTCCCCGGCAATTCCCACCGTCTTGCCGATCAGGTCTCCATGGCGCTTGAAGATGCCCAGGGCGCACTTGCCGATGTCCTCCGCTGCGATGCCCGGCAACTTCTTGTCGTCCATCGGCATGGTGATCGCCAGCTTGCCGTCCGGCCCCGGCTTCGGACCCATGCCGAAGCGAATGAAGTTCTCCCAGTAGAACGAGGTCAGCAGGAAGGTGGTTGGCAGACCCAGCCGCAGGAAGGCCTGATCCGCCATTCCCTTCGCATCAAAGTGCGGAACCTTGAACTTCCCCATCAAAGTTGGCATGCGGTTGTCGCTGAGCGGCACCCACTTGCGGGTATCCTCCAGCGTAGACCAGATCACGTGTTTCACCCCGGCGACCTTCGCAGCCTGTGCCATGGCCGTGGCCTGGGCGACTTCCTTGTCGGGGCTGAAGTGGTCCCAGAAGAAAGTCACGCAGAAGGCCCCGTAAGCGCCTCGGAAGGCCCGCTTCAGACTCTCGACGTCATCCACATTCGCCGCTACAACCTCGGCCCCCAGCTTGGCCAGCGCCTTCGCCTTCTCAGAGTTGGCGTCCCTGGTGATCGCCCGTGCGATGAACCCGCTGCCGGGTTCACTCGCAATGGCTCGAACCAGCCCTCCGCCCTGTGCTCCTGTCGCTCCCACGACCGCAATCACTTTCCTGTCGGGCATATACACCCCTGTTAGATAGATGACGGGTGTGCGGGAGAGGATTCAGCGCCCCGGAGCGGTCACTGAGCTTATAATCTCCGTAGGAATGGCCGCCGCCATTGGATCCCGTGCGCCCGAAGTCGTGCATCTGCACAAGATCCGCGCCCGCGACCTCGCGCCGTTGCTCGAGGAGGAGATTGCGGAATGGCGCACGCGTCTCTGCTGGGATTTCCGCCCCTCGGCCGACCTGGTGCGCCGCTATGTCGCCATGCAGTCGCTGGCCGGCTTCGCGCTGGTGGCCGGCGGCGCCGTGGTCGGGTATTCCTACCTCGTCCATGATCAGGGGAAGGGGCTCATCGGGGACCTTTTCCTGATGTCAGCCGAACGCACGCCGGACAACGAATTGCTCTTGATCGAGGCCTCAGTCTCCGAGTTGTTCGAGGCAGCCGCCGTGGATCGAGTCGAGTCGCAATTGATGCTGGTGCGGCCGCTCCCGCGTCTTTCGATCCCCTACGAGCGATGGCTCAGGGTCCACCCGCGGAACTACATGATGGTCGAAACTCGTCGCGTTCTCGGACTGAAACCCGCGCCCGCCGCCCGCACGGCCCAGATCGAAACCTGGAGCTCGCGGCGGCAGGAAGAAGCTGCCGAGGTGATCGCCGAGGCCTATCAAGGCCACGTGGACGGCCAGGTGAACGACCAGTATCTGTCGCTCGCGGGAGCCCGCCGGTTCCTGAACAACCTGTTGCAGTACCCCGGCTGTGGCTCCTTCTTCCCACCGGCTTCTCACGTGGCCGTCGACGTGTGGACCGGCCGGGCCTGTGGGATTTCGCTCGCCAGCATCCTTTCGGAAGGCGTCGGGCATATCACCCAGATCTGCGTGGTGCCCGCGCTCAAAGGAAGGGGCCTGGGATACGAACTGCTCCGCCGGTCTCTTCTCGCCCTTGCGGAAGCGGGCTGCCACAGCGCCAGCCTGACCGTTACAGCCTCCAACACCAACGCCGTCGGGTTGTATCAGCGCGTGGGTTTCCATACTGCCCACGAGTTCTCGGCCCTGGTCTGGGACCGGGCCTGATACCCACCCGCGCAGGCGGCTCAGGCCACTATGTACAGCGTGTTGCCCCGGCGGTTCACCAATAGCAGCGGGTCCTGCCCCGCGTTCTGAACCGCCCGCTGGAAGTCCGCAACATTCTGTACCGGCTTGCGGTTCACCTCCTGGATCACGTCGCCTTCCTGCAAGCCCGAAGATGCCGCGCCGCTCGAAGGACTGATGTCGGTTACAACCACGCCGCTGGTGTTGGCCGGCAGGCCGAGTTGGCGCGCGGTCTGTGCGGTCACGTTCTCCACGGATACTCCATCCAGCGCGCCGCCCGAGCCCGCCTCGCCGGCCTTAGCCCTCTCCTCCCGCGCGGGTTCGAGCTCCGCCAGTTTTGCCGTCGTCTCGCGCGTGGCCCCGCCCCGCAGTAGCTTGAGGCTTACCGTCGAGCCGGGCTGCATCATCGAGATACTCATCCTTAGTTGGTTGCTGTCCGGAACCGCCTTGCCGTTGAGTTCCAGGATAATGTCACCCTTCTCGATGCCGGCCTTCTGAGCCGGGCTCCCGGGTCTCACGTCGCCTACCAACGCCCCCTGCTGTTGTGTTGCACCGAAGGCCTTGGCGAGAGCCGGGGTAACGTCCTGTGGAATGATCCCCAGGTACGCCCGAGTGACTCTGCCATTCTTGAGAATCTGCTCGGTGACCGTGCGAGCCAGGTTTGCAGGTACTGCAAAGCCGATGCCCTGGTTCCCGCCGGAGCCGTGCGACAGGATCGCCGTGTTTATGCCGATCAGCTCGCCGCGGTCGTTGACCAGCGCGCCGCCCGAGTTGCCGGGGTTGATCGGCGCGTCGGTCTGGATGAAATCCTCGTAATCCTCGATTCCAAGACCACCCCGGCTGGTGGCGCTGACGATGCCCATCGTCACCGTTTGCCCCACGCCGAAGGGGTTGCCGATCGCCAGTACATAGTCGCCGACCTGGACCTTGGAGGAGTCCCCAATCGTAATGCAAGGCAGGCTGCCTGCGTCGACCTTGAGCACTGCGATGTCTGTCTTGGCGTCTCTGCCGACCACGCGGGCCTTGAACTCGCGCTTGTCGGCGAGCGTCACATGAACATCGGACGCTCCATCCACGACATGGCTATTCGTGAGTATGTAGCCCTCCGGACTGACAATCACGCCCGAACCCACGCCCTCCTCGCGGCGTTCCTCGGGAACGTTCATTCCACCTCCAAACTGGTCCCCGAAGAACTGGCGGAACAGCGGGTCCATCTGGCCCTGGAACCCCGCCGGAATCTTCGTTACCCGTGACGAAGACACCTTTACCACCGCGGGAAGCGCCTGCTTCACCACCGGGGCGAAACCGCTCCGGCTCGGCCCCTCATTTGGATCCGCTAACTTGAATGTTGCAGCCGGCGTCACACTCGATGCCGCTATGCCCGCGCGGACTGCCCCGGCCACTCCAATGGCCAGCGTAAACGCCAAACCCAGAGCCAGTGCTCTGGGGCGCTTCCAGGAGCTCCTCTTCTTCATACGCCCTCCTCTTCGTGGATTGATGTATTGCAGCTAGTCATACCGAAGAGCCTCGGTAGGGCTCAGCAGCGCCGCCTTGCGGGCGGGATAGTAGCCAAAGGAGACTCCGACCAGCGCCGAGAACGCGAACGCCAGCATGACCGAAGTCGGGCTGATAAGCGTGGACCAGCCCGCCAGCAGGCTGATCGTCGCGCTGGCGCCGGCCCCCAGGAGGATCCCCACGATTCCGCCCAGCGCCGACAGCGTCATTGCCTCCACCAGGAACTGGGTAAGAACGTCTCGCTTGCGCGCCCCTAAGGCCACCCGCAGTCCGATCTCTCGCGTTCGCTCGGTGACCGACACCAGCATGATGTTCATGATTCCGATCCCCCCTACGATCAGCGACACCGACGCAATCGCGCCCAGAAGCAGCGACATCACCCGGGCCGAGCTTTCCTGGGCGTCGAACACCTCGGATAGATTCCGGATGGTGAAATCGTCCTCCTGGTTCTGCTGCAAGCGGTGCCGTTGCCTGAGGAGCAGCTCCATTTGTTGCTGCGCCTTGTCCATTAGGCCCGGCGCGGCTGCCTGCACCATGATGCTGCCCACCGCGCGCGCGTTGGCGCGGCTGGCGCCGACGATGCTGCGTTTGGCCGTGGAGATCGGAATCAATATCACGTCATCCTGGTCCTGTCCCCCGGGCGACTGCCCCTTGCGAGACAGTACGCCGGCCACCGTGAACGGCACATTCTTGATCCGGATGATCTGATCGATCGGCTCGCCGCCACCCATCAGGTTGTCCACGACTGTCTGGCCAACCAGAGCCACCTTGGCAGCGGAGTCCACGTCCTGGTCGGTGAACGGCCGCCCCGCGCTGAGCGCCACGTCTCGGATGGCCAGATACTCAGGCGTCGTGCCCAGGACCGAAGTGGCCCAGTTGCTATTCCCGTACATCACTTGGGCGCCGCCCCGTACCACCGGAGCCGCCGCCGATACCGCCGGGCACTCGGCCCCGACCGCCTTGGCATCATCTTCGGTCAGGGTCATGCTCGCCCCGCTTCCGAGCCGCATCCCTCCGGTCGTGAGGCTGCCGGGGAGGACCATGATGATGTTACTGCCGATGCTCTGAATCTGAGCCTGAATTCTGGCCGTGGCCCCGCTGCCGACGGCGACCATGGCGATCACCGCCGCCACGCCGATGACGATTCCCAACATCGTCAGCGCGGACCGTAGCCGGTTGACCCGAAGTGCGCTAATCGCAATGCGGATGCTTGCCATGAGCGGCATGTTTCCACCGGCTCCTTTCTCCGTCAGAACCCCATGCCACGCCGGCCGCCCGGGCCACCGGGAGAGACCGGCGCCGCTGCCGCCTTGCCGGTCTCCGCCACGATGACCCGATCACCCGGCTTGAGGGCGCCGTTGGTGATCTCCGCATAAACACCGTCGCTCAGACCCGTTTGAACCACCACGGGCTGCGGCTTGTCGTTGTTTCCAAGGACCCATAACGTGGACGCGTTCGCCGGCCCGCGCACCCTGCCGCCCCTGCCCGGGAAGGCGGTATTGCCTCCCGCCTGGGCGGTCTGCGAGGGCGCCTCCGCCGGACGAAACCGCAGGGCCGCGTTGGGCGCGCGCAGCACGTCCCGGTGTCGGTCCACCAGGATCCTCACGTTCGCGGTCATCCCTGGAAACAACTTGAGATCAGTGTTGGCGACGCCGATCACTACGTCGTAGGTGACGACGTTTTGCACGTTAATCGGCGCCTGGCGAATCTGAGTAACCTGGCCGCGAAACACCTCGCCCGGATACGCGTCCACGGTGAACGTCGCCTGCTGCCCCACGCGCACGCGTCCCACGTCCGCCTCGCTGACGTTCGTGTCCACCTGCATCTTGGTAAGGTCCTGGGCGATCTCGAACAGCGTCGGCGCCTGAAGGCTCGCTGCCACGGTCTGCCCCACATCCACGTGCCGCGCCACCACGATCCCGTCTACGGGCGCCGTGATGTAAGTGTGGCTGAGGTCCAACTGCGCCTGCTCAAGCGCCGCCGTGGCCTGCTTGACTTGTGCCTCTGCCGTGGCGAGTTGCGTCTTGGCGACCTCGACGTCCGCCTCGGCCGAACGGACCTTCTGCTGCGCCGCGGTTTGCTGGGCTATCGCCGCCTGCTCCAAGGCCACTGCGGTATCGTAATTGGCCTGCGCCGTGTCTTTGTCCTGGTCCGAGATCACCCCGCTCTTCAGCAGCAAGACCGCCCGGTCCAGCTTGGTCTTCGCGTCCTGTACGCCGACCTTGCTCTTGAGAACCGAGGCCGCGGCGTCCGCCACCCCGGCCTTGGTGCTGGCCAACTCGGCTTGCGCTCTCTCGACCACGGCATGCGCGTTAACCACCGCAGCCTTGGCCACCTCCAGGCTCGCAGTGGCCTGGATGACACGCGCCTGGAACACTTGCGGATCAATGCGCGCCACCAGTTGTCCTTTCTTGACGCGCGTGTTATAGTCTGCCTTGAGTTCCAGGATGTTCCCGGAGACCTGCGTCCCCACCTGTACCGTAACTACTGCGTTGGGCGTTCCCGTGGCGGATACAGTGGAGGCGATGTCGCCTTTGTCCACCAAGACCGTTCGGTATTGGGTGTCACCGTGGCCCCGCAGGATGGACCAACTGCCGGCGACCGCGAGTGCGGCCACTGTGGCTGCTACCGTGAAGACCCTTTTTTTCGGCGCCCTCATTTCAGTGCCTCCACTTACAGCGATGGGGCCTGAGGGCTTTTCGTTAGCGGGTTTACAAACTCTTTACCGATATCTGGAAGGCCGCAGGCAAGCGGTCCGCAAAACCCACTCATGCAGGCGGCGGCCACGGCCGTGGGATGCCGAAGAGGCGCCGCACGCGGCGGCGCCTCACTACCGCCAGTACCCTTCGACCCACACGTAGCCGCCATGCCGGTGTGCCCTGTATCCCGGCACCCACACCATGCCGGGGCGAGGTGGCCTGACCCAGCGCCCTTCCACCCACCGGTAGCCGTGTCCGGTCCAACGCCGGTAGCCGGGGATCCACACCATCCCCGCATGGGGCCCGCGCACCATCGCTCCTGGTGGCGGGGGAGGGGGAGGCGGCGGGCCGTAGCGGGCGTAGCCTCGAACCGCACATCCGACCGTTGTGGTGAGCGCCGCAGCGAGAACTCCGATTCCGATTAGCCTTTTCATTGCCAACCTCCTTTCGCTACCGACATGTGCACCTTTCCGGCCAGACGCGAATTCGTTGAAGCAGAAGGTGTTACGTGGTCAGGCGCAGCCCGCGGCCCTGGCTCAAAAGCACCGCGCCGCTGCTATTCGGCCGCTCCAACAGCTTGGCGGTACAATTGTCGGTAGATCTGGGCCTGTAAGGCGTTACTCTTGTCACACCGGAGGGGAACTTTGGTCAGTACAACGGAAATTGCGCCTGATGTCTTTCGTGTCTCGATCTTTGTGTCCGAGATCAACCTGGAGTTCAGTCATTTCCTGGTGCGGGACGACGAGCCGCTGCTCTTCCATGCCGGCCTGCGAAGCATGTTTCCGGTCCTGCGCGAGCAGGTCTCGCGCCTGATTGATGTTTCAAAGCTAAGGCATGTCTCGTTCAGTCACTTCGAATCCGACGAATGCGGAGCGCTCAACGATTGGCTGGCGCTGGCCCCGCAGGCCCAGCCGGTTTGCGGCCTTGTCGGCGCGCTGGTGAGCGTCAACGACTTCTCGGCTCGGCCCGCCCGCGTGCTGGCGGCCGACGATGTTCTTCCCGCGGGCCGGCGCCGCTTCCGGTTTGTTCCTACGCCCCACGTCCCGCACGGCTGGGATGCGGGCGTGCTCTTCGAGGAGTCCGGGCGAATTCTGTTCTGCTCGGATCTGTTCCATCAATGGGGACACAGGGAGCCGTCGACCTCGGGCAGTATCATCGAAAGAAGCCGGGACGCGCTTTTAGAGAGCGAGGCCGGTCCGTTTGCGGGCTATGTACCCTATACGCACAACACCGGCCGCGTGCTTGAGTCTCTATCGCAACTCAAGCCCCAGACTCTCGCGGTGATGCACGGCTCGACTTACTACGGCGACGGAGAACGGGCCCTTCGGGAACTTGCCGTTGTCATGCGCGAGGTGCTCGGCCCCAGATCTCAGGGAAGCTACGGGCGGCCGTAGGCGGCCTTGGCCTTGTCGGTCACGATCCAGAGCCGCAACAAACGGCCGGCGGCGTCGCCGGTCTTGTCCGCCTCCCAATCGCCCATGTCGAACACGTGCGACACGATCCTTGATCCCACTTTCAGCTCACGCAAGAGTCTTGAACGGAGCCTCACGTTCGCGCTGGACGACAAGTAGAGCGTGACGACCGTGGCATCCTCGACGGCGGCCTCGAAAAGATCGCCCTGCACGAAGTCGACCCGGTCGCTCACCCCCGCCTCGCTCGCCCTTGCCCTGGCCAGTTCGATCCACCTGGAATTGATCTCCACGCCTCTCCCGGCCGCCTGGAACTTCTGCGCCGCGGCCACCACGATTCGCCCGTCGCCAGAGCCGAGATCGACGACGAAATCGCCCCGGCCGACTTCGGCCAGCTTCAGCATCGCGTCCACGACCTCCGGCGGCGAGGGTACGAGGGGCACTTCCTCGCCCGAGGCCGCCGGGGCGCCCAGCGTCAGGAGCAAGACGGGTCCCATTCGGGCAAACCGCCAGATCAGTTGGAGAGGACTGAGCTTCATGGATTACTTCCCACCCTATTGGCAGTCTACACGACGCTCGCCTGAACTGCCGCCCCTCCCCGCGCCCGGGGCAGCCGCGGCGCCCGCCGCCGTCGACGATGGGACTCCGGCCGCTGTCAAGCGTGATGTGCCGGCGGGTGCCGGTGATGGTGGTGCGAATGCTCGGCGTGGAACGCCAGTTCTCCCAAACCCCAAGTGAGCAGAAACACGAACAGCGAACCGGTCATCAGGTCAACCGCGGGCCTGTTCCAGCCGAAGGGGTTAGGAATCAACCCGATGAACAGGGCCAGCGCCACGCTGGCGATGTGCCACGCCCATGCCCTTACATGGACGTAGTACAGGAGAAAGAGCGCGAAGCCCACAGAGCACCCATAGGCCAGGACCACCCAGAAGTTGCTCATGGCATCCTCCAACTGCCAGCCTCATTTTACTCCTGTCCATCCGTATCTGAACCACAAATCGTATGTGCTCTCCGGCTGTCCGCCGATCGCCGTGCGCTGACCACATTGTCCCTACTTCATCAACTCGGCCAGTTTGTCTTTCACCGCGGCGCCCCAGATCTCGTAACCTGGGGCTGCCGGGTGGAGATTGTCGGGCCGGAAGACGCCTGGCAGAAAGAATCCCTTCTCGTCCAGGAACTTTGGGCCGATGTCCAGATAGAAGACGTGGCGTTGGTCGTCAAGTCTCGAGATGATCCGGTTAATCTCCGCGATCTTGTCGCGCACCGAATCACCGGGGACCCCGCGCGGGAAGACCGCGAGAAGCAGGATCTTCGCCTCGGGGAAGTCGTTTCGCATCTCCAGGACGACGGCGCCGATGCCTTCTGCAATCTCGGCCGCCGTGGCCGTGCCGGCGTTGTCGGTCCCGCCCGTGTTATTGGTGCCGATCATCAGCATGATCGCCTTCGGCTGGAATCCCTGGCCTTCTCCGTTCTTGAGGCCCCACAGCACTCCCTGGGTGGTGTCGCCGGCGATGGCGAAGTTGGCGGTCCTGTATCCCCCGAAGTACTTCTGAAAAACCGCCTTGTTTTCGTCCCCCTGCACCCACCAGTCGGTGATCGAATCTCCGTGCAGCAGCAGGTCTATATTGCCTTTCTTGGCGATCTCGACGAACTCCTCGTGCCGGGCGCCCCTCCGCTGCGCGGTCTGCGTGTACGTGGCCGCCACGTTCAGACGCGGAGGCTGGAGCACCAACAGCGATTCATATCGCTTCAGCAGCGGCTTATCCGGCGACTGATCAGAGTCGATCAACCGCTTCACCGCCTGGTTGATTCGCACCCGTTCCTCCGGCGCCGGGCGCGGGATCGCCACTTCGGGCGGCACGGGCGCCGGCGGGCCGATTACGATCGGCGCGAAACCTCCCCGTGCCGGGGGCGGCGCCGCGGGAGCCTGGGCGAACGCGAGACCTGTCACGGCCAGGAAGACCACGAAAGCACAACGCGAACGATGCATGGATACCCTCCTTCCCATCCGACCTGCTGTCTGCTGATCGCTGTCCTCTGACCGCTTACTTAAACAGCATCTGGGCGAACGTGTACAGGCTTCTCCGCCACGTCTGCCACTCATGCGAGGTGCCGGGAGAAATGTACACGTAGCTGTTCGTGATCCCGGCGGCGACAAGCTGCTCCTGGTGCTTCTTCAGTCCCTCGGGATTCTCGAGCGGCGGTTCCGTGCCGAAGCTCATGAAGAGGACCTTGACCTTCTTGTTGAATTCCGCCGGGTTCGCCATCTGGCCGTTGTAGATCGTCTTGATGTCGAACGCCGCCGGAGCCGCCGGCGGCGGCGGGGTGGTTGCCGGAGCGGCTCCCGGGGCCCCGGCACGCCCACGCCCTGGCATGCCTAGCGCGGCTCCGCCGCTGAACAGTCCGATGTAGGAGAACTTGTCGAGGTTGGCCATAGTGACCGTTGCGGTCTGCCCGCCTCCCATGGAAAGGCCCGCCATGGCCCGGCCGTCCTTGTCCGTCCGTGTGCGGAAGGTGCTGTCGACCCAGGGAATCAGATCCTTGACCATGAGCTGCCCATAAGCACCTCCAGGGGGACCGCCCGCTCCGGGGCCTGCGCCGGCGCCACGCGGCGCGCCAGGAGCGCCCACCGCGCTGGTTTCCATGATCACGATGAACGGCTTGATCTTGCCCTGTGCAAGCAGATTGTCGAGGATCAGGTTCGTCCGGCCCATCTCGATCCACACCCGCTGGTCCTCGCCGCCGCCGTGCTGCAAGTACAACACCGGGTAGCGGGTCTTCACGTTGGCGTCATATCCCGGCGGCGTATAGACGAATACCCGGCGCCAGGAATTGATCGACTTGGCGAAGTAATTCTTGATCAGAACGCTGCCGTGTGGCACATCCTTCAAGTCGTAGTAATCGACGCCCGGCTCGGGGATCTCAAACCCGTTGCACATGTGGCCGTAGCCGATGAACGCGTTGGTGCCCGGGTCCAGCACGGCCGCGCCGTCCACGAGCATCCAATAGTTGTGATACCCGGGGCTCTGCGGCACGCTGGTGTAAGTCCAAACGCCGTCGGCGCCCTTGACCATGTCGTACGGCAGTGGCTGAAGCGAATTCTGCCCTGAAGTGACAAGGGCGACCTGCACCTTCTGCGCGTCGGGGGCGCGGAATTGGAAAGTCACCCGTGAGTCGGCTTCAATCCGCGGATACTGGACGCCCGGCAGATTGTACGGGTTTGGATGGGCTGCAAAGGCGGGCGCGTTGGCGGCTGCCACCGGCGCGGGAACCATTTCCAGCCTCTTCGTTTGGGCATACGAGTTTCCACCGGCCAGAATGGCGATGGACAAGACACAGATCAATGTACGTCTCATAAGCTGCCATCTCCCTGAATAGTCTTGTTAGGCGTACTGCGCGAGATCTTCTTCCAGCGGCGCTCGCCGCCGGCCCAGGTTCGGGGGTAGGTCCAGCATGGGACCTTGCCATTGCAGCATGCGATCGACGTCGGCGTGATGACGGTACTTGATCCGCACATCGGCGATCTTCGCTCCCACGACATCGATCTTGGAAAGGTCCCACTGGCCCAGCCCGTCCTGATAACAGTAGTTGAGGTATCCCGGCCATCCGGCATCGATGCCCATACACTCGACACCTACCCGGTCGGCCGCCAGGAAATCGGTCGACGCCAGTGCTATCCTATGCGCCACGGGGGTCCCTGACCAAGGGCCGTTGCCCTCCATGCCTTCGTAGCCGTCGATTACTCCCAGGCCCCAGTTCCCCATCATTCGCTTGGTCGCGACGTAGAGGTTGTAATTGCCCTGCCGGATGCCGACGTGATACTTGCGCCTGTCGTTCTGGGCGAAGGCCGCCCTGACTCCGGGAGGCGGCGTGAGCGTCATGCCCACGACCACGTTCTTGACCGACAGCGTGGCGACTACCATGTTGTGGTTCTTCATCACCGAGCAGGAGATCAGGTAGGCGTCGGGGTCCAGCGCCTGCGCCGCAAGCTGTATGGGGATCAGGTGCAGGTCGAAGTCGATGCCCATCGCCAACTCGTGGCGCGGGCTCTCGTTCACAACGGCCACCGAAAGGTCCAAGGGTTTGTGCTGGGCGGCGATGGACGCCCAGCCATACTCGTCGTAGGCCCGCTTCGATGGGACGTTCGCGCAATCGGCCAGCACGACGGGGCCCTTGAAGCGGGGGGCGAGGTAATCGAGGATGCCGTGAATCGCATCCGGGTGCGTGGTGCCGACCTGCCGCGACGGGTCGAGCCCATTCGGCTTGATGAGGACGTATTTCTTCCGGCTGAGGCCGGGTCGTATCTGGTCGTCAATGGCCAGCAGCGACTCATAGATGTTCTTGCGCCGGTTGTCTCCCTTGATCAGGGAAACCGTCGATCGCTGCGGGGAGTAGCGGAACAGCTTCTCGACGTTCCCCGCGGCCATGCGCGGGTCCGGTTCTCCACCCCGCCCCTGCGCCCGCTGCGGCGGATTCTGCTGGGCGGAGGCGACCGCCCCCGTGCCGGCGGTAAAGGCGAGGAACTGCCTGCGGCTGGATGCCATCGTACGAAGCCTCCTGGACAAGTGTTGCGCCATTGATTGTACACCCAGCCGCGGCGGGCAAGAACAGCAGCCTGCGAAGTCTGGAGTTGATGTATACTGAGCCTTCCCGCAACTCACTAATTTGGGGGAGACAGCAAGGTCATGAAAAGACGTCAATTCTTAATCGCTCCGGTGGCGGGCGCCGCCGTCTTGCAGCAAGGAATGAAAGCGGCCCAGGCTGCGCCGGCAAACATACAACTCTCGATTGATGCGGCCAAGCCGGGCGAGCCGATCAACCCGTTGATCTTCGGCGGCTACATGGAGCCGGCCACGACGAACGTATGGGCCGAGATGCTGACCGACAGGAAGTTCTCCAATCCGGTTACCGATGCCGCCCCGCCGGCAAGGAGTGCCCCCGCTGGGTTCATGCGCCGATTCATGGGCGAGCCCTTCCGGCCGGTGGGACCAGCGGGAACGGTGGAGATGGACACCTTCCGGCCGTTTGTCGGCAAGCACAGCCCGCGCGTGAAGCTGGACGGCAGGGAGCCTCACGGGATTCAGCAGTCCCGCCTGCGCCTGGGCCGCGGCAAGTCCTACGTGGGCCGCGTCTATCTTGCCGGCGAGGCCGGCGCGAAGGTTGTGGTGCGCCTGGTCTGGGGACCCGGCCCGGGCGACTCGCAGGCGGTCACCATCCCGCCGCTGTCGCGCGAGTACCAGAAATTCCCGCTGGCTTTCACTTCGCCGGTCGACACCCAGGAAGCGCGTCTTGAGATTCTGGGCACCGGCGTCGGCACGTTCCACGTTGGGACGGTTTCGCTGATGCCCGCCGACAATATGCAGGGATTTCATGCCAGCATGATCCGGCTCTTCCGGGACGCAGGCTTCAAGATGGCCAAGTGGCCGGGCGGCAACTTCGTCTCGGGCTACGACTGGATGGACGGCATCGGCGATATCGATAAGCGCCCGCCGCGTGGGAGGGAGTCCAACGACGTCGGGCTTCATGAGTTCGTCGCCTTCTGCCGGCTGCTCGGCGCGGAACCGGATCTGACGATCAATAGCGGATTCGGCTCGGCGCGCGAGGCCGCCGAGGAAGTCGAGTACTGCAATTGTCCCGCCACCACCCGCCTGGGTAAGCTGCGGGCGGACAACGGCCATCCCGAACCGTTCAACATCCGGCTCTGGTGCATCGGCAATGAAATGTACGGCCCCTGGCAGCTCGGCCGGATGTCGCTGAACCAGTACTGGGAGAAACACAATCGCATCGTCGAGGCCATGCGGAAGGTGGATCCGACTATCAAGGTCTGCCTGTCCGGGGCGACCATTTGTGAGAGAAGCATCGGCGCCGCCGAGAAGAAGGGCGATTTCTTCCCGAGCGAGTGGGAGCCGCCGATACCCGATAAGCTGCCCTGGGAGCTCGGGAGCCACGAGGACTGGACCGGCTGGCTGCTTGCCAACTGCAAAGGCAACGTCGATTTCGTCTCCGAGCACACCTACTCGTATCCTCGCCTGGCCTACGACGCGCAGAAGCAGTCCTTCGTGAACAGGGCCGAGGATCCGCTGCCGATCCAGGCGCGGCGTACTTCCAACCGTATTGGCGAGGCCATGGAAGTGTGGCAGGAGTACGTCAAGAAGATGCCGTGGCTGAAGGAGCAAAGAGTCAAGTTCATCTTCGACGAGTGGGGTTGCCGCCACAACCAGATGGACGCCAACTTGCGGAATGCGGTCGGCGCTCCCCGGCCGCCGGCGATGCTGACTCCGCTTTGCTACGCCCTGTTGATGAACGAGATGTTCCGTCACTCCGACATGATCGAAGCCAGTTGCGCGACGGGGTCCTTTCGCACCGTGCTGGTTGACGACACCAACGAGGCCGTGGGCTTCTCGGCGGAGGGACTGGTGATCAAGATCATGCAGACCCACTTCGGTGGAGCCATGCCGGTTCAGGTGGGAGGGAACTCGCCCCAGCAGGCGGTGCCCGGTACCCCGTGGGTGGATGTTCCCAAGGTGCCCATCGGAAGCCCCACCTATCCCCTGGATGCGTTTGCAGCTCTTTCCGCCGACCGCAAAATACTTGTTCTTTCGGTAGTCAACCCCACCGAATCGGCCCAGGAGTTCTCACCGCGCATTTCAGGGGTCAAGCTCCGCGGGCCGGGCAAACTGTGGCAGATTGCGCCGCCCAGTCTGAATTCGGCGAATGAGGCGGGCAGCAAGCCCGTGGTCGAGATTCGCGAGTATCCGCAAACCGCCCTCGGAAGCACGGTCAAGGTTCCGCCCATCAGCATCAACGTATACGAGTTCGAGATCGCCTGATTGCAGGCGCGCGGGCGCAGGCCGGCTGAGGAGGGAATGGACAGATGGCAGAATTGTCGCCGAAGACTGTCCTGCGCCGCGCAGCCAGTTTCACGGTGAGGGTCGATGAGCACGGGCAAATTGCAGTAGAGTGCCCGCAAGGCGAAGCCGCGTGCGGCGCGGCCCACGGGCTGGCCGTGCTGGACGTGTTTTCCACCGCCTTGACCATTGAGGACGCTGTCGCGCGGCTGCGGCCAAGGGTCTGCGGGGTCCACGACTTCGCCGAACTCACCAACACGATCATCGAGTTGTACGAGGGAGGCGTTCTGTCAGCCGAGGGGGATTCGCCCGGCTCGATCGGCCGGGAGCCGCGCGGCTTCGCGGCTCCCGAATACCATATCTCGATGTTGAACGACCAGGCGAGAACGTCCGGGTTTCTCGCCGCCATCAAGGAGACCGTCAAGCCCGGCGACGTGGTGGTGGACGCAGGGACGGGCACGGGGGTTCTGGCCATTGCGGCGGCGCGCGCCGGCGCGCGCCGCGTCTACGCGATCGAATCCACCAGCATCGGCCAGGTTGCGAAGGTGATGTTCGAGGCCAACGGGTTGGCGGACCGCATCACGCTTCTTGAGGGCCGATCCACCCACGTCAAGCTGCCGGAGAAGGCGGACGTGCTGATCAGCGAGACCATCGGCAGCTCGCCCCTGAGGGAGCAGGTTCTCGAAACCTTCCTCGACGCGCGCCTTCGCTATCTGAAACCGGACGCTCGCTATGTGCCCCAGAGACTCCTGGTGTTCGGCATCCCCGTCGAAATCCCGGCCGCCGACTTGAGCCCGTTCACCTTCACTCCCGGGGACGCCGAGCGGTGGCGCAACGCGTACGGCATGGACTTCAGCCCCCTCGCGCTTGTGGCGGCCTCGCCCGGACAGTCCTTCCTGGCGAGGCACTCCGAGGCCCGTCAATGGCGGCGGCTGAGTGATCCGGTCCTGCTCTTGGACGTCGATCTGCGGCGGCACACCGATGCGGCGGTGCACAGAACGGTGCACGCCTCCGCAGCCACCGCGGGCATCATCAACGGATTAACGATCTTCTTCGAACTGCATGTAAGCCCTTCCGTGCGGTTGAGTACCGAGCCCTCCAGCGCGCCGGAGCCCTCCAACTGGCGGAATCCCGTCGAGATCCTGCCCGCGGCGTTGGACGTCCAGCCGGGTGACCTCATCGAGGTCACCTACAGGTACAGCGTCCCCGGGCCGCGAGTCGAAGTCCGGACCACCCCTGCCTGAGGCTGGGGAAGTGCCCTGTCCCTGTGGCCGCCAACGGTGGTAAAGTATATGCGAATCCGCAGTTATAGGTGACAGCTTTTTTATGTGACCCCCCGTTGAACAAGGAGAGAACAGCCCTATGAAACGACGTGAATTTCTGGCAGCTCCCGTGGCGGGCGCTGTGATGTTGCAGCAAGGGAAGAAAGCGATTGCGGCTCAGCCGGCAAACATCCAGGTCTCAATCGATGCGGCCAAGCCCGGCGAAGCGATCACCCCGCTGGTCTTCGGCGGCTACATGGAGCCGGCCACGACGCGAGTCTGGGCCGAGATGCTGACCGACAGGAAGTTCGCCAACCCGATCGTCGCGGCTGCGCCGTCGGCGAGGAGCGCCCCGGCGGGAATGTTCGGACGCTTCATGGGCGAGCCCTTCCGGCCGGTGGGACCCGCGGGAACCGTGGAGATGGATACGTTTCGGCCGTTTGTCGGCAAGCACAGCCCGCGCGTGAAGCTGGACGGTATCGAGCCCCATGGCATTACGCAGTCCAGGCTGCGCCTGGGTCGCGGGAAGTCCTATGTGGGCCGTGTCTATCTTGCCGGTGACCCAGGCGCGAAGGTCGTGGTGCGGGTGGTTTGGGGACCCGGGCCCAACGACGCGTACACCTTGACGATCCCGCCGCTTTCGCGCGAATTCCAGAAGTTCCCCTTCAGTTTCACTTCCCCGGTCGACACGCAGGAAGCGCGCCTTGATGTTATGGGCACCGGTGTCGGAACGTTCCGTATCGGGACCGCTTCCCTGATGCCTGCCGACAACATGCTGGGGTTCAACGCTGGGATGATCCGGTTGTTCCGGGAAGCGGGTTTCAAGATGCTCAAGTGGCCGGGTGGCAACTTTGTCTCGGGCTACGATTGGCGGGACGGAATCGGCGATGTGGATAAGCGCCCCCCGCGCCTTCAATCGATGTGGAGCAACCGGGTAGAGCCGAACGATGTGGGCGTCCATGACTTCATCGCGCTGTGCAGACTTGTCGGCGCGGAACCCGATCTGACGGTCAATAGCGGATTCGGTTCGGCGCGGGAAGCGGCCGAGGAAGTGGAATACTGCAATGGTTCCATCGATACCCGCATGGGCAGGATGCGCGCGGAGAACGGTCATCCCGAGCCGTTCAACGTTCGCATCTGGGCCATCGGCAACGAAATGTACGGACCCTGGCAACTCGGCCGCATGTCGCTGAACCAGTACTGGGAGAAGCACAATCGCATCGTCGAAGCCATGCGGGCGGTGGACCCCACGATCAAGGTGGTCTTGTCGGGGGCGAGCATTTGTGAGAGATCCATCGGCGGGGCGGAGAAGAAGGGCGATTTCTTCCCCAGCGAGTGGGAGCCGCCTATCCCCGAGAATCTGCCCTGGGAGCTCGGGGGGCACGAGGACTGGACCGGGTGGTTGCTCGCCAACTGCAGAGGCAACGTCGACATTGTCTCCGAGCACACCTACTCGTATCCTCGGCTGGCCTACGACGCGCAGAAGCAGTCCTTCGTGAATAGGAACGAGGATCCGCTGCCGATCCAGGCGCGCAGAACCTCCAACCGTATCGGCGAATTCGCGGAGGTGTGGCAGGAGTACGTCAAGAAGATGCCCTGGCTGAGAGAGCAGAAGGTCAAGTGGAGCTTCGATGAATGGGGCTGCCGCCACCGTCAGATGGGTGGTTCCTACCAGCCGCCGGGTATGTTGACGCCGCTCTGCTACGCCCTGTTCCTGAACGAGATGTTCCGTCACTCCGAGTGGTTGGGGGTGAGTTGCGCGACGGGATCGCTGGGCACGGTGCTGGTCGACAACTTCGGCGAGGCCACGGGCTTCTCGGCGGAGGGACAGGTGCTCAAGCTGTATCACAACCACTTTGGCGGCGTTCTCCCGGTGCAATTGAACGGGAATTCGCCCCAGCAGGCGGTGCCCGGCACTCCGTGGGTGGACATCCCCAAGGTTCCGATTGGAAGCCCTACCTATCCGCTGGACATGTTCGCGGGGCTCTCCGGCGACCGCAAACTGCTCGTGTTCTCGGTGGTCAATCCCACCGAGTCGGCCCAGGAGTTCTCGCCTCAAATCGCGGGGATCAAGCTGCGCGGGCCGGGCAAGCTGTGGCAGATTGCGCCTCCCGGATTGAATTCGGCGAATCAGCCGGGGCAGAAGCCGGTGGTCGATATCGTCGAATCCGAGGTGAGCGCACTCGGAGCCACGGTGAAGGTTCCGCCGGTCAGCATCAGCGTCTACGAATTCGAGATCGCCTGATCGCCGCGCCGGTTTGCACGCAGGCTGCTGAAGGACCCCTTCGGCAGCCTGCTACGCGCTCGCCCAAAACTTCTCGGCTGCGGCCGTGCCGGATGCGGGCGGAGTGTATCCCTCGGCCTTCAGGCTCTGCTCGAGCGCATCCAGCAGCCGCAGGATGTTCTCCTTGGTCGAGGACGCGCCCATCAGGCCGATCCGGAATACCTTGCCCGCCAGCGGGCCGAAGCCGCCCAGCACCTCGATCGAGTGCTCCTCGAACAGGCGCTTGCGTACCTTGATCTCCTCGATGCCGTCCGGCACGCAGGGGGTGTTCAGGGTCCACAGCCGGTGCGGAGCCGCCACGTGCATCTTCATCCCCATGGCCTCGATCGCCGCCACGAAGGCCAGGTGGTTCCTGCGGTGCCGCTCCCACCGGTTCTCCAGGCCCTCTTCCATGACCGCCGCCAGCGCCTCGCGCAGCGCGTAGAACATGGAGATCGGAGCCGTGTGGTGGTAGCGGTGCGCCCCGTCGTAGTAGTCGTCAAGCAGCTTCAGGTCCAGGTACCAGGTCGGCAGCACCGTCTTCCGGGCGCGCAGCACCTCGAGCGCTCGCGGCGAGACCGTGATCGGCGACAGCCCCGGCGGGCAGGCCAGCGCCTTCTGCGTGCCGCTGTAGGCGATGTCGAGCCCCATCTTGTCCACCTCGACGGGCATCCCGCCGAGCGAGGTGACGCAATCTCCGATCACCACCGCGCCGACCTGGTGCGCGGCGTCGCAGATCGCTTTGCCGGGCTGCAAAGCGCCCGTGGAGGTCTCGGCGTGAACGAACGCCACCACCTGCGGCTTCTCCCGGATGATGAACTCGGAGGCCTCGCCGTCCTCGAACGGCTGGCCCCAGGCCTTCTCCAGCCGGACCACCTGCCCGCCCTGCCGCCTCGCCATCTCGGTGATGCGGTCGCAGAAGAAGCCGTTGGCCAGCACCGCGACCTTCGCGCCGGGCTCGACGAAGTTCGCCACGGCGGTCTCCATCCCCGCGCTGCCGGTGCCGGAAATCACCATGTTGAACTTGTTCTCGGTTCCGAACACGACCCCAAGCATCTTGCGGATGTCTTCGGCGACCTCGAAGAAAAACGGGTCCAGGTGTCCGACGATGGGCTGCTGCATGGCCTGGTAGACGCGCGGTTCCACCATGACCGGGCCGGGCCCCATCAGAAGGCGCTTGGGCGCGGTAAGAGGGCGATAGGTTTCGGGCATAAATTGATCCTCCGGTATCGCGCGGGACTCTGTCAAGCGCCGTTCTACCATGGTGGATATCCGTATGCCTGCGCCGCTTCCCATCGACCCGCTCGTGCCGCGAATCCGGCAGTTGCTCGGCAGCGATCGCAACCTGGTGCTGGAAGCGCCTCCCGGGGCGGGGAAGACCACGCGCGTCCCGCCGGCCCTGCTGGGCCTTGGGAAAGGGGCCGTGCTCGTGCTGGAGCCCCGGCGCCTGGCGGCGCGCCTGGCCGCGCGCCGCGTGGCCTCGGAACTCGGCGAGAGCGTCGGCCAGACCGCCGGCTACCAGGTGCGATTCGAGGAGGTCGCTGGTCCCCGTACCCGACTGCGTTTTCTGACCGAAGGCGTGCTGACGCGGCGGCTCCTGGCGGACTCGAACCTCTCCGGCGTCGACACGGTCGTGCTGGACGAGTTTCACGAGCGGCACCTGGAAGGCGACCTGGCGCTGGCCCTGCTGGCGCGGCTTCAGCGAACCTCCCGGCCGGACCTGCGCCTCCTGGTGATGTCCGCCACCATGGACACCGCGCGTGTGGCCGCTTTCCTGAACGGGTGTCCGGTCCTGCGCTCGGAGGGCAAGCTGTTCGACCTCTCGATCTCCTACACGCCCTCCTCGCCGCAGCCTTTGGCCGGGCAGGTGGCGGCGGCGATTGAACGCCTGCTGCGGGAAGGGCTGGACGGGGATGTCCTCGTCTTTCTGCCCGGCGCGGCTGAGATCCGCCAGGCGGCCAGCGCGTGTGCCGGAATCGCGGCGAAGGCGGGCATGCTGATGCTGCCGCTGCACGGAGACCTCTCCGCTGAAGAGCAGGACCGCGCGGTGGCGCCGGCCAACCGCCCGAAGCTCATCCTCTCGACCAACGTGGCTGAGAGCTCGGTCACCATTGAAGGAGTCACCGCCGTGATCGACAGCGGCCTGGCTCGGATTGCGGGCTTCTCGCCCTGGTCCGGCCTGCCGACCCTGACCGTCAGCCGGATCAGCCAGGCCTCCGCCATCCAGCGCGCGGGCCGGGCGGGGCGGACCGGCCCCGGCCGCGTAATCCGCCTCTATCCAGCAGAGGACTTCCACCGCCGGCCGGCGCATGACGTTCCGGAGGTGCTTCGCCGCGAGCTCTCAGGGACCTGCCTGGAGCTGGCTGCGATGGGGCTGGACCCCCGGCGGCTCGATTGGCTCGACGCCCCCCCGGAGGCCTCCCTCGCCTCGGCCGTCGATCTCCTCCGGGACCTCGGCGCGGTCGATCCGGGCGGCTGCCTCACAGACACGGGGCGCCTGATGTCGCTGTACCCTCTGCACCCGCGGCTCTCGCGGCTGGTCACGGAAGCCGCCGCGCGCGGCGTCGCCGAGGAGGGGGTGAAGCTGGCCGCGCATCTGAGCACCGGCGCGCATCGCCTCGACGCGTCCGAATTGCTCCAGCTTCTTGAGATGCCCTTGGACTTTGCCACGCGCCGGGTGGTCCAGCAGATCTCTCGTGTGAAGCGGCATCGAGCGGGCAGGCCGGCGAGCGTCGATGAGGCGATGCTCATCTCGGCCCTGGTCGCCTTTCCGGACCGCGTCGCCCGGCGCCGGCAGGGGAATGAGCTGCTTCTCGCCGCCGGCGGCGCGGCGCTGCTTTCGGGCGGGGCCGGCGCCTGTCCCGGCGACTGGCTCGTGGCCGTGGATGTCGAAGACCGGCGGGAGCGCGGCCTGCCCCTGGTGCGCCTGGCAAGCCCCATCCAGCCGGAGTGGCTGCTGGACCTGTTTCCGGACCGTGTCACCGAGCGGAGATCCGTGGAGTGGAACCGCAAGTCGGAGCGTGTCGAAGGCGCAAGCGCCCTGCTGTTCGGCGATCTGGTCTTGGAGGAGAGCCGCGACGGTCCGGTCGACGAGGATCAAGCCGCCCGGCTGCTGGCGGAGAAGGCGGTCGAGGCCGGCGCCGGCCGCTTCGCCGAACCTGAGGACGTGGCGGAACTGGTTGCGCGCCTGGCCTTCGCCGCCGAGCACAGCTCCGTGCCGCCGCCCACCGGCAACGATGTGAACCTCGCGCTGGCTTCCCTCTGCAGCGGGCTGCGCAGTTTCGCGGAGTTGAAGGAGGCCGCCGGCGCGGGCGGACTGGAACGAGCCTTACTGGCCCGCCTCGACGCGCGGGCCAGCCGGGAGCTGCGGGAGGTCGCACCGGAGAAGATCCGTCTTCCGGGAGGGCGCTTGGTGCGGGTTCGATACGCTGCCGGCCGCCCGCCGTGGATCGCCTCGCGGCTTCAGGACTTCTTCGGGATGCGGGAGACGCCGCGGGTGGCCCGGGGGGCGGTCCCGCTGGTGGTCCATCTGCTCGCGCCCAACCAGAGGCCCGTGCAGACCACGACGGACCTGGCCGGTTTCTGGGCACGGCTCTACCCCCAGGTACGCCGCGAGCTGAGCCGCCGATACCCCCGCCACTCCTGGCCGGAGTACCCTGTCGCAGACAATTAGCCGGAGAAGTGGCTTGGCGCACGGCCACTACCTCAGTGGATCAGTCCATGAAACGAGAAGTTTGCCTGCTGGCGGGGGCCGCGGCAGCAGCACTTGTCTGCTTTGCCGCGGACCCGGTGTGCCGGCCGCAAGCGCCCTGCTATTCGGGGGATAGCATTGTGAGCGCGGCCAGCGGCGCGCCCGCCGCCCTGGCTCCAAATTCCCTGGCGAGCATCTACGGCACCGGGCTCTCCTACGTGGAGCGGGCGATCACGGGAGCCGACATCCTGGCGGGAGAACTTCCGACGGTGCTCCCGGGCACGGGCGTGCGTGTCCTGGTGGGGGGGATTCCGGCACATATCTACTACGTCTCGCCGGGACAGGTGAATTTCCTGATTCCGAGCAACATCAAACCCGCCGCGGTGACGGTGCAGTTGACCAGGGACGGGACGGCGGGCCCGGCGGTCCAGGTGACGCTGCGGGAAGAGGCTCCGGCGCTGTTTCAGTTGGACCTCGCCACGATCGTGGCCTCGCATTCGGACTACTCCGTGGTCACCCGGGAAGCGCCCGCCCGCCCCGGCGAATGGATCATTCTGTGGGCGACCGGCCTGGGCCCGGTCGTCCCGCCCGCCGCATATGGGAAGATCCCCACGCAGGCGGCGCAGATCAAGCAGCTTGACGCCTTCCGCGTTCTGCTGGACGGAGCGCCGGTCCCGCCCAGCCACATCGGGTATGCAGGAGTTGCCCCGGGCTGGGGAGGGTTGTATCAAATTAACGTGAAATTGCCGGACGACGCGCCCGTCAACCCTGAGATTCGCATCGCCATAGGGGACGCGGCCAGCCCGGAGGGGCTGCGGCTTTGGGCCGGTCCGCCGGGCGATTAACGCCGCTGCAACTCGTTGGTTTCCGGCCACGTTTCACAGGATGTGGGCTACAATGTCGTATGGAGGGGAAGATGTGGTTCCGTAGCGCTCTGCTGACATCTTTCATCGCGCTTTCCCTGGCGGCCCAGACGGCCCCCGAGGGAGCCACCCCCCAGGGCCTGCGGCAGCCCGATCCCGTCAAGACGGAGGGCGCGTACGTGGTGGAGAGCGGCACGCGCATCCCGCTGAGCCTCATCAACAGCGTCAGCACGAAGGTTTCGGCGGAGGGGGATCGCGTATACCTGGAGACCGTGTTTCCGATCCTGGCGGGCGGCCGGATCGTCATTCCTCCGGGCAGCTACGTCGCGGGCACGATCACCGAGTTGAAGCGGCCGGGTCGGATCAAGGGTCGGGGGGAAATGTACCTCCGCTTCGACTCGCTCACCCTGCCGAACGGCGTGACGCGCGATTTTCGTGCGCGGGTGGGCAGCCTCGACGGCCAGGCCGGCGATGAACTGGACCGCGGCGAGGGCAAGATCAAGAGTGAAGGCAACAAGGGCGGCGATGCCCGGAATGTGGGGGAAGCCGCGGCCGCCGGGACTTCGGTGGGCGTGATCGCAGGCAGCGCGGCGGGCCGTCCCGGAATGGGGGCGGGCGTCGGCGCGGCGGCGGGCGCGGCGGCCGGCATGTTGGGCGTGCTGCTGACCCGCGGCCCCGACATCGTGCTCACGCGTGGCACCACGATCGAGATGGTGCTCGACCGCGCGATTTCCTTCGATGAAACCGAGATCGATTTTACGGGCATTCCAATGCGCCGGCCCCAGACCGGCGGGGGCGGCGCGGCCCAGCCCTCCGACAAGAGCACTCGATCGGTGCCGATACCCGGCCGCACCGGCGTCGGACGCATCCCGTACTGATTGAACGACTCACTTCCAGCCGTGATTGAAATGAGCGCCATCTGGTTGCGCGTAGCCGTGGTGTTGTATTCCGTCGGGCTGCTGCACTCCATCCTGACGGTCCTGCGCCGCCGCTCGCAGTTGTTCCGCCCCGCCTTCCGGTGTTTCGTGGTGGGCGTGATCCTGCACGCGGTCTCCCTGGTGGAGGCGACCGTGTGGATGCGGAGCGCGCCGCTCCACAACTCCTATGAATCGGCCTCCTCCTGCGCGTTTCTCCTCGCCCTGGTCTTCCTGATCGTCTACGGGCGCTACAAGATCGAGACGCTCGGCGTCTTTCTTTTTCCCCTGGTTTTCATTCTGGCGCTGGTCGGGAGCCTGGGAACCCCGGTGGGGACCTGGAGCAATCCGGCGCTGCGCGACGCGCTGCTGATGGTTCATGTCGCTCTGGTGCTGACCGGTTACGCCGCCCTGCTGGTGACAGCGACTTCCGCGATCATCTACCTGCTCCAGGAGCGGCAGCTTAAGAGCAAAGACCCCGGAGTGCTCACCGACCGGCTGCCCCCGCTCGGCACCATGGACGAGCTCATCAGCCGCTCGATGGCCATTGCTTTCGTACTGATCACGCTGGCCGTCATCGTCGCCAGTATCTGGGCCTCGGTGGAGTCGGGGGTCCGGTGGATCAGCGAACCCAAGATCGTCATTTCCCTGGCGACATGGGCTCTGTACCTGGTGATGACCTACTTGCGTGTCACCGTGGGCTGGCGCGGGCGGAAGGCGGCCTTCATGTCGGTGGTTGTGGTCGGCTGCTCGGCGCTTACCTGGGCGGCCCACATGGGGCTGCGCGGCCTTCTGGTCCGATGAGACTCGCGATCACAGGGCTGAACCACAAAACGGCGCCGGTGGAGGTGCGGGAGAAACTCGCCTTCGATGAGCGCGCTCTTCCGAACGCCTTCCGGGAATTGAGGTCACAGGACGGCATTGACGAAGCGTTGATTCTTTCGACCTGCAACCGCGTGGAGGTGGCGGTCACCACCGGCGACGACGCCGATCCTCAGCCCTGGTTGGCCGAGTTTCTGGCGAGATCGGGTCACATCGAGCCGCAGGCCCTCGAGCCGCACCTGTATCACTACGAAGGCCGGGAGGCCGTCCGTCACCTGTTCCGGGTCGCCGCCAGCCTGGACTCGATGGTGGTGGGCGAGCCGCAGATCCTGGGACAGATGAAGGCGGCGTACGCACAGGCCAAGGCGCAAGGCGGCGTCGGCGGCTTTCTGGAGAATGTTCTGACGCGCGCCTTCAGCGTCGCCAAGCGGGTGCGTACGGAAACCGAGATCGGCCAGAGCGCCGTGTCGGTCAGCTACGTGGCGGTGGAACTGGCGCGGGAGATCTTCGGGTCCCTTTCGGGGAAGAAGGTCCTGGTCGTGGGGGCGGGGAAGATGTCGGAGCTGGCGGCGCGTTACCTGCACCGCTCGGGCGCCGCCCAGATCTTCGTCACCAACCGGACGCACGACCGGGCCGTAGAAATGGCCCAGGTGTTCCAAGGATCGGTTGTGGAGTACAACCGGTTCGCCGCGATGTTGCCCGAGATCGACATCGTAATCACCTCGAGCGGCGCGCCCCACTACATTCTCTACAAGCAGGAGATCAAGCGCGTCATCGAACTGCGCCGGAACCGGCCGATGTTTCTGATCGACATCGCGGTGCCACGGAACATAGATCCGTCGGTCAACGATCTGGACAATGTGTTCCTGTACGACATCGACGACCTTCAGAAGGTTGTCGACCGGAACCGGCAGGGGCGGAGCCAGCACGCCGAGCAGGCCGAGGCGATCATTTCCGAGGAAGTGGAACGCACCCTGGCCCGGCTCAAGGAGCGCGAGGCCTCGCCCATAATCGTGCGCCTCCAGGAACAGCTCGAGCAGGTGCGGCAGGCCGAGGTAGAGCGGCTGCGGTCGCGCTTTGGTGAGTTGACCCCGCAGCAGGAGGAGGCCTTGGAGGCGCTCACGCGCGGGATCATGGCCAAGATCGCGCATGGTCCCATCGCCGAGTTGAGAAAGCGCGCCGGCGAGCCGGACGGAATCCAGACCGTGGAGCTGATCCGCCGCGTGTTCCGGCTGGAGGAATGATGCTCACCATCGGTAGCCGGGGTTCGCAGCTTGCTCTGTGGCAGGCGCGGTGGATCAAGAGCCGGCTGGAGGATCTGGGGCAGACGTGCCGCATCGAAGTCATTCGGACTACAGGCGATAAGATCACGGATGTTCCGTTGGCGAAGGTCGGAACGAAGGGGCTGTTCACGAAAGAAATCGAAGAAGCATTGCTGGCGGGCGCAATCGACCTTGCCGTCCACAGCATGAAGGACCTGCCGACGCTGGTCCCGGAAGGCCTTACGGTGGCCGCCGTTCCTGAGCGCGAGGACCCTCGGGACGCGCTCCTGGGGCATAGGCTTCGCGACCTGCCTGCCGGATGCAAAGTGGGGACCAGCTCTCTGCGCCGGGCCGCGCAGTTGCGCGCCCTCCGGCCCGACCTGGAAGTGGAGCCGATGCGCGGCAACCTGGACACGCGGCTGCGGAAGCTGGAGGAGGGCCGCTATACGGCGATCATGCTGGCCGCCGCCGGTTTGAAGCGGATGGGCTGGGACGGCCGCATCGCCGAGATCCTCTCGACGGACTACATGTGCCCGGCGGTCGGGCAGGGCGCTCTTGCCATAGAGACCAGGGACGACGGGGGAACGGCCGGCGCTATCTGCGCGAAGCTGGACCACCTGGAGACGCGCACCGCCGTCACCGCCGAGCGGGCCGTGCTGGCGGCGCTGGGCGGTGGCTGCCAGGTTCCCATCGGCGCGTACGGGTCCGTCGACGGCGGCGAGCTTCATCTCATCGCGGTGGTGGCGACACCCGACGGCGCACGGTTGATCCGGCGAAACGCAACTGGACCTCCAGACCAGGCCGGGGAGCTGGGGAGTCAATTGGGCGCAGAGCTTCTGGACGCGGGCGCGGACGAGATCCTGGAGGCCGTCTATGGCGGAGGCTGAGGCCCCGCTGGCGGGCGTCCGCGTGGTCATCACCAGGGCGCGCGATCAGGCCGGCGAGCTTGCGGCCAGGCTGGAAGCCCTGGGCGCGGAGGTGATCGAGTTCCCAACCATCGAGATCCGGCCCGCCGAGGACTACCGGCCGCTGGACGCCGCGCTGGCGAACCTTGCGTCATACGACTGGCTGATCTTCACCAGCGCCAACGGCGTCAAGTTTTTCATGGAGCGGTTGGAATTGCGGGGACGCGACCTGGCGGCGTTCCGCGGCGGGGTGTGCGCCATCGGGCCGGCTACGCGCAAGGCCGTCGAGCGCAACGGCATGAAGGTCACCCTGGTGCCGGAGGAGTACGTCGCAGAAAGCCTGGTCGCCGCCTTCGAGGCTCACGAGCTGGCGGGCAAGCGAATCCTCCTGCCCCGCGCGGCGGTGGCGCGGGACGTGGTGCCGGGAGAACTGGCCAAGCGCGGCGCGAAGGTCGATGTCGTCGAGGCGTACCGTACGGTGGTACCGCGGGACATGTCCGCCCGGGTGCGGGAGGTCTTCTATGGCGAGGAGAAGCCTGATTGGATTACGTTCACCAGTTCCTCGACGGTGAGCAATTTCGTGCAGTCCGCAGGCAGCCACACGCTGGAAGGAGTCAGAGTCGCCTCCATCGGACCGGTGACTTCGGCCACTGCGCGCAAACTCGGACTTGAGATTGCGGTGGAGGCTTCGCCCTACACGGTCGAGGGCCTGGTGGCCGCTATCGTGAGGGCGCACGGGCCCCTGCTATACTCGTCTGTCTGAACCCATGGCTGAACAGGACATCGTCGCCACATTGAGCGACGGCACCAAGGTGAAGCAGCGTCTGCTGCGGATGCGCGCCTGCAACGAGAAGGACGAGAAGGGCAAGCTCTGCGCCGGGCACTTGAAGCGCTGGTACTTTTTCGGCGAGGAAGTGAAGCAGAAGTACGGCGCGGACGCCGAGATCTACCGCTGCGAGCATTGCAGGACGCTCTACCTGCCAAACCCGGCCGAAGAGCCCCGCTCGGGAACGCTATCCTATTAGGCACCGGCCAAGACCGGTTGGAAAAACCGCATCGGAAGGCTGCCGCTGTGTGGCACCGAGGAACCTTCCGATGCGGCCCGCCCTAGTGGGCTGGGATCCGGCGTCGGTGCATCTGGATGAAGACTACACCCGCTTGTCAGTTCCATTCCCGGTGAGGCCCGCGTCCTTCATTTCCCCCACCATGAATGCCAGATAGCAGCCGAAATCCAAAATCCCAGGTGTGAAGCATATGAAGCCCTGTGATTGTCAAAAAAAGTCCCTCTGTTGCAACCGTCAGTCAGTTGGATGAGTGAAATAAGCTCGAAACACCGTCTCCCGCGAGCACGTCGTTCTGCCAAACCGCTCATCCCCTCCCTGCCAGTTGCAGCAGAGGGCAGGTTCAAAGAACCACATCATCAATTCGTCCGAAGTAGAGCAAGCCGCTCGCCAATCGAGTCCGCTTATAAGCTATTGAAAGATAAGGCCATTGATCTGCGGCGGCCAAAGCCGCTCCGGGCAGCGCGCCGCGCCGGGTGTGTCAGTGTGACACAATCGATGCAAATGGCCATGGGGAGGATGAAGATTCTGCCAATGCTGGCGTGCCTCTCCTGGGGGTACCTGTGGCCGCAGACCACAGTCGAGGACTACCGGGTGTACACCGAGCATCCGCGCCTCTTCCTCCAGCCGCGCAAGCTCCGGATGCTGAAGCGGGAAAGGGAGCGGCAGACGCCGCGATGGCAGCAGTTCGACCAGCTCATCAAGAGCAAGGCGCAGATGGCCGAGCCTGGATTCGCCCTGGCCCTGTACTCCCAGGTGTCCGGGGAGACAGACTACTGCTTTGAGGCGGTTCGATCGAGCCAGTCAGCGGGGACGGATGTGAGACAACTCGCCCTGGTCTTCGACTGGTGTCAGGCGGCCCTTTCCCCCGAGGCCTCAGCGGAAATGGCAGGGCGGCTTGAGCGAAGCGCTACCCAGGCGGCGAATGGGCCGGGTGTGGCAGCATTGCGCGACAGGGTGCTCGCCGCCATCGCTCTGGCCGGCCACCGGCAGGCCTTCTCGGAGCGGGAGTTGCAGGACGCGATCGAGAAGCGATGGCAGGGCGAGATCGTGGCGTCCATAGAGGGACACCGCGATGCGCTGCCTCGGGAGGAGACGCTGGCCCTGGCCGAGATCCTGCATGGAGTGCGCGACAATTTGAACGTCGATTTGCGGGAACCGCTCACCGACTACTTTCGGGATCTCCCGGCTCTCCTGCTGGCCGGCTACTACCCACGCCCCTATCCGGCCGCAGAGAACGCTTATCAGATCCCTGCGGCAAGCGGCGGCGGGGAGCCGGACCTGCGCCGGGCGGCCCTGTCCCGGGCGGGGGAGTTGAGCCTGGTCGCCTACGACTCCAATACGAGGGAGAGCCAGTTTCTCCAGGGCTGGCTGATGCGCGACACTTTCCTGATGCGCGGGCCGCTGGGCGTCCCCTACGAGTTCCTGTGGGCCAATCCGTACCTTCCGGGACTGAGCTACCACCATGCGCCGCTCTTCTTCCACGACCGGTGGCTGGGGCGCCTGTTCGTGCGCTCGAGCTGGAACGAAGATGCCACCTGGCTTGGCTACTTCGGCGGGGAACTCCAGGTCGCCGGCAAGGACGGTGTGAGAATCGTGACCCACCAACCAGCGTCCAAACCGCTGCGGCTGGGGGACGTAGCGGTCATCGCCGCCTCGGGCGCCACGGTTTTTCGCCTCGACGCCACCGATCTGTGGCATGTGTTCCTCTTGGGCCTGCGGCGGGGCGCTGACTACGAGGTGAAGGTGGGCGACGCGAAGCCCGCGAGAAATGCGGCCGATCCGGGCGGCATCCTGCACATCCCGCTGGAACCGGAGCCCAGCATTGAAATCCGCATTAGAGCCCTCAAATAGCGGTTCCATCTTTGGAGTTTCGCCATATACTGGAAGGCAATTCAAAGCATGGAGGACGTATGAGGCTCAAGTGGCTTCCTATGTTGATCCTTCTGGCGGTTGCGGGGCAGCTTGCGGGCCAGCCGCCGAAATCACAACCCAAGGCCGGTGCGATGGCCGGAGGAGTGTTTGTCGGCAAGAGCGGCACTCCGATGGCGGGGGCGCGCCTGATCCTGTGCAGCGTTCACGAGAACCGAGACTCGTTTCGTGGCGTGCTCAGGATGCTGGACAGTGTGCCCACCGCCACCGCGGACAAGACGGGCAGGTTCGAATTCAAAGGATTCGCGCCGGGCAGATACTGCATCATCTACTTGCCGGCAGGGATCCAGGCAGTGATCCCGAGCGAGATCACGATCAGCACGCTGGAAGGCGTCGACAAGTCCATCGCGCCGCTGCTGCGCAACTACGAGCTGGGCAAGACGAAACCTTACGCCGACCGTCCGTGGGGGGAGTTCACCCTGCTCAAGGGACACACTTTGTGGTCCATGGGCGACACGATGAAGCTGTGGAACGCCACGGTGCGCCGGGGCAAGCAGGGACCGTTCCTCGAGGTGCGCCGCGGCGTAGTCTGGCTCCACGAGCTGGCTGACAAGAGCGAGATCAAGTTCGACGCCTGGAGCTACTGAGCTCCGGATCAGAACTCACTTGACGACGCGGTACTTCGCCTTCAGCGTCTTTAGGACGCCGGCGGCCAGCGTCTGGTACGGGCCCTGGATGGCGGCGCACTGCTCGTAGTACTTCATCGCCTCCGGATACTTCTTCAGGCCCTGGTTGGCGATGCCCAGGTTATAGAGCGCCCCGGCCTTGAGCTCATCATTCCCCTCCAGAAGGGGCAGAGCCGCCTGGAGGGCCTTATCGCCCTCCGCATACTTGTTCTGGGTGACATAGAGAGCGCCGGTGAACCACTGTCCCGCTCCCAGGAAGTAGTTCTTCCTCTTCTGCCAGTCGGCATCGCTGACCCCGTCCGGCTTGGCCCTGGTATTCGCCATCTCGATCAGCTTGGAGGAGTAATCGAGGACCTTCTCGGGCTCCTTGTTCTGGCGCAGGTAGAAGTCGCTGGCGGTGGCCAGCATCTCCTCGCTGGCCTGGCCCGCGGCAATCGCCTTCTCGGCCACTGGCACGGCGGAGGCTGTGTCGCCGGTCTGGATCAGGGCCAGGAAATAGGGTCCGTACGCCTGGGAAAGATACTTGCTTTGGGGAGCCCGCTCCTCGAGCGTCTTGAAGAGGGCGACCTTGCCAGCCGCATCCGGAGCTTGAAGGGCGGCGGCGTAGAGCGCGTATTCGGTGTAGGTGTCAAGCTGCTTGGCGAAATCGGCGCGCACCTTGAACAGCTCGTCGTCCTCGTTCGGAGCCTTGGTGGCCTGGGCGCGCTTGCGGGCAAGGTCGGAAGCCAGCACGGCCCACTTGCGCACCGCTGCGGGGTCCTTGCTCCCCTCAGCCGCCTTCACCGCCGCGAGGGCCGGTTCCAGGTCCGCCGGCTCCTCGGCGAGCAACTTCTCGGCAGTCGTCATGACCTTGTCGAACTGGCCGAGCTTGGCCCAACTGGCCAGCATCTCGGAGTAGACGCCGGGAACACCCTCGTGCTTGGGATACTGGGCCAGGAACTGCTCCGCCAGGGCCAGCTTCTTCGTGTCGTCAGGCTCGTTTCTGATCTCCTGTATCAAACGGCCTTCCGGCGAGATGGCGCTAATGGTGACGCTAGGGCGCTGCGCGAGGAGGGGCAGGGCCGCCAAAGAGAGAAACAGGACCGCACTTCCAGATCGCATTCTTCCCTCCAACCAGGACCACCCTCGAATATACGCCGAATCGGGATTTTGTGGCGGCCTTTTAATGCGTGCGGCGCGTGCGGCTCAATAGTACCAGTCCCTGAGGCGGACCTGAATACCGCTTCCCTCCAGCAGCTTGACCAGCAAGGCGGTGTCCGAGCCCCGGCTGTGATAGGGGTAGAGGACCATGGGATTGAACGAACGAGCAGCGGCCGCAACCTCCTCCGGCGTCATCGTATACGGCTGGTTCATGGGGAGAAAGGCGACCTCGATGCTCTTGAGCGTGGCCATTTCGGGGATGGCCTGCGTGTCTCCGGCAATGTAGCAGCGCCGGCCGGCGAAAGTAGTCACGTAGCCGTTGCCCTCGCCCTTCGGGTGGAAGATCTGCCCGCCCCCCGCCTTCGGCAGGTTGTAGGCCGGGACCGCCTCTATGTTCGTCGGGCCCACCTGCCGGCTCTCGCCGTTCCGCAGGACGGTGAGACCGGGAACGCTCTTGGCGGCAGCCTCCGGCCCGATGATGATCGTACCCTCCTTCCGGAGCTTCGCCAAAGCGGCCGGATCGAGGTGGTCCGGGTGAGTGTGCGTGATCAGGATCAAATCCGCCTGCGGGAGGCCCTCGTAGCGGGCGGCGCCAACGGGATCGACATGGATGACCTGGCCGCCCAGCTCCATCACAAAGCTGGCGTGATTGACGATCGTGAGTCTCACCGGGCCGGCGTCGGTCATCCCCTCGTCGACGGGCCGCTTGACCTGCGCGAAGACGCCCGTCGCGATGAGCGCGCAAAGCAAAATGCATTTCATAGTCTGCCTCTAGGATTGGTTGATCAGGCTGGCGACGTAGCCCGCGCCAAACCCGTTGTCGATGTTTACCACCGTAACATTGCTGGCGCAACTGTTGAGCATCGCCAGCAGCGCCGCAAGGCCGTTGAAACTGGCGCCGTAGCCGATGCTGGTCGGCACGGCGATCACCGGGCAGGAGACCAGGCCGCCGACCACGCTTGGGAGGGCGCCCTCCATTCCCGCGACCACCACCACCACGCGCGATGCGACCAAACGCTCCCGGCAGCTCATCAACCGGTGAATGCCCGCGACACCGATGTCGTGAATCGCTTCCACCTCGTTGCCCATGACCTCGGCCGTGACCCGGGCTTCTTCGGCTACGGGGATGTCGCTGGTTCCGGCGCACACCACCGAGATCTTCCCTTTTCCATGAATTCTCTTGTCGCCCCACACCCGGATGGCGCCGCTCAAAGGAAAGTGCTCCGCACCCCGTATCTTCCGCTTCACCAGTGCGGCAGTGCGCTGATCCGCCCGCGTAATCAGCACGTTCTTCGTGCCCTTCAGGAGGCGGGAGGCGATTCCGACGACCTGCTCGGGAGTCTTGCCCTTAGCCAAGATGACCTCGGGCATGCCGTGGCGCAACGCCCGGTGATGGTCCACTTTCGCGTAGCCCAGGTCTTCGAAGGGCATATGACGCAGGCGCTCCAGCGCCCGGTCCACCCCGGTCTTCCCTGCGCGCACCTGTTCCAGCAACTCCCGCAATTGATCTTGAGTCATGTGATGTCTTGAGGATAACAGAACAGGGCGCAGCTTCCTGGCGGACTAGAATGGAACAAGGCCACCTAGGCGTCACGATGCGGGAAGGTTTCCTGAAGAAGATCCGGCTCACGCTGGAGATGATCAAATTCGAACACTCGGTGTTCGCTCTCCCGTTCGCCCTGACCGGCGCGCTGCTGGCCGTCCGGGAAAGCGGTTTTCGGACGGAAGGACTGGCGTGGAGGTTTGGCTGGATCCTGGTGGCTATGGTGGCTGCGCGCTCGGCGGCGATGGCCTTTAACCGGCTGTTGGACGCGGACCTGGACTCGCGCAATCCTCGCACCCGCATGAGGCACCTGCCCGCGGGGCTGCTCTCGCGAGGCTTCACCTGGGGTTTCACGGCGGTTTCTTCGCTGGTCTTCCTGCTGGCCGCCCGGGCGTTGAATGACTTGTGTTTCCGGCTGGCGCCGGTGGCTTTGGGGTTGGTGTTCTTCTACTCGTTCACCAAGCGCTTCACGACCATGTCGCACCTGGTGCTGGGGTTCTCGCTGGGCGTGGCCCCGGCGGCGGCGTGGATCGCGATCCGGGGATCGCTGGACCCGAGGATCCTGTGGCTGACGCTCGCCGTGACTCTGTGGACAGCCGGTTTCGACGTAATCTACGCCTGTCCGGACCGGGACTTCGACTCGCAAGAGGGGCTTTTCAGCTTGCCGCGGCGATTTGGGATCGCCGGAGCGCTGTGGATCTCACGCCTGTTCCACGCGGGCATGGTGATCTCGCTGGCGTTCCTGGTGCGGAGCTTTGGGCTGGGAGTGCTGAGCATCGCAGGGGTGTCGCTGGTGGCGCTGCTGCTCGTCTGGGAGCAGAGCCTGGTCAAGCCTCACGATCTATCGCGGGTGAACGCCGCCTTTTTCACCATGAACGGCTATGTCAGCGTGCTGTTCTTTGTGTTTTGGGCCGCTGATATTCTCATCCTGCGCTCCAAGATCTAACCATGGAACCTTTCATTGAAGACCAGAGGCTGGCGGGCATACTTGAGAAGGTGCGCGGCAGGGAGCGCCTGGACGGGGAGGACGGCCTGGCGCTGTACAGAACCAACGACCTGCTGGCTCTCGGCTACATGGCCAACCTGGTGCGGGAGAGGCTGCACGGAAACGTCACCTACTTCAACATCAACCGGCACATCAATCCCACGGACGTTTGCGTGGCAAGCTGCCGGCTGTGCGCCTTCGGCAAGCGGGCCAAGGATCCCAAGGCGTACACCATGTCGCTGGAGCAGGCGTGGGAGACGGCGGGGCGGGGATGGACCGAAGCCGTCACCGAATTCCATGTCGTGGGCGGTCTTCATCCGGAGCTTACGCTGGACTGGTACTGCGAGATGTTCCGCGGGTTGAAGCAGCGCTTCCCGCAAGTTCATCTGAAGGCGCTCACCATGGTCGAGATCGGGTATCTCGCCCGGCGGACCGGCATCACGACGAGAGAAACACTGGAGAGATTGAAGGCGGCGGGGGTCGATTCGCTTCCCGGCGGGGGCGCCGAGATCTTCTCCGAACGCGTGCGGCGGATCATCTGCGATCACAAGATTGACGGCGCAGAGTGGCTGCGTGTGGCCCGTGAGGCCCACAGCCTGGGGCTGCACTCCAATTGCACCATGCTGTACGGCCACGTGGAGACCGAGGAAGACCGCGTGGATCATCTCCTCAGATTGCGCGCGCTCCAGGATGAGACCGGCGGCTTCCTGGCCTTCATCCCTCTGGCCTTTCACCCGGCGAACACGCCGCTCGAGCACATCGCGCCCGCGACGGGGTTCGACGATTTGAAGAACATCGCCGCCGCGCGGCTGATGCTCGACAACATCCCGCACATCAAGGCGTACTGGGTGATGCTGACGCCGCGCATTGCCCAGGTGGCGCAGCGTTTTGGGGCCGACGACATCGACGGAACGCTGGTGGAGGAGAAGATCTACCATGATGCCGGCGCCACGACGAGCCGGTCGCTCACGCGAGGGCAACTGCTGCGCCTGATCCGCGAAGCCGGCCGCGAACCGGTCGAGCGGGACACTCTTTACCGCCCCGTCAAGCGCAGCGACACCACGGTCACCGTGCAATTGTAGAGGCGATACTTCCTGCGGCTACCCCGGCGCCGGTCTCCGGACGATCCCCCGCAAGGAGGTGAATCTCCATGTCTGCTGGCCCTGCGAACGGCAACGCTATTTGCCGACTACCAAGAGCATAAGGCTGTTTGAGATGACGGGCATTGTCGGCGGAGGGCCCAACTCGACTGCGGGCAGGTAGATGTTGTGCGTCTTGGGATCGACGGCCAGAGTGCGCGCGCCGCGCATGGTAAGCACGGTCTGGACGGCTTCGAACTTGCCGTTGACTTCCCCCACAACAGTCAGCGTGCCGTCACCCCCATTTGAGCTGAAAGCGAGGCCTGAACCGGGATCGAAGCCGGCGCTGCCAGCTCCTCCTCCGACCGGAACCGTGGCAATCACCTTTCCAGTCTCGGCGTCGATCACCGCCATAGTCTTGTTGCCGCACACCGAGAACAGACGGTCATTCTTCGCATCCACGGCGAGGCCGACTGGGCCGTCGCACGGTGCAATGGAGCTCTGCCGCAGGACCGCCAGTTTCGCTGCGTCAATCACCCCAACCTCACTGAGGATGGACCAGTCAGCGTCAAGGATCTGAAGATTGAACCAGATCCTTCCGCTGCCATCCGCCACGGCGAACGTCGGCTTGCCGTCCAACTTGATTCTGCCGGCCACCTCGCCTGTCTTGGCATCAATGGCGGTTGCGTCATTGGAGGCGATGTTGAAGGTGAACACACGGGCGGTCTGCGGCTCGAAAAGGATCGAATCCGGGTCCTTGCCCGTGGCAACCTCCGCAAGCGGCTTGAGGGTCTTCAGATCGAAGATAGTCACGTTATTAGCTCGTCCGTTGCTGGTGAAGCCTTTCCCCAGCTCCGGCGCCAGAGCGACGCCGTGGATGCCTGGCGTGTCCGGGATCTCACCCACTACCTTACCGGCATCAATGTCTAACACCACCACGCGCATCTCATTCGCGATGTACAATCTCCGAGCCGACTCGTCCAGCGCCAGATAGCCCCAGGTGTCACCGCCGCCAATGGGAATCCTCTGCTTGACCTCGTATCCGTCGGCCGCCAGGGCTACGGACGCTGTGATAAGAAGGCAGAACCTGAAGTTCATATTCACTCCGTAAGCCGGCCTCAATTCCTGTTGTTAGCCCCTCTTGGCCGCTTCGGTCGCCTGCCGCCGGAACTTCTGCCGGTATGCCAGGAAGTCGAAGCGGACCTCCGAAATCGGCGTGCCGATCACCTCAATCTTCTTTAGGTCTCGCGTGCCCAGACCGACGTCCTCAGCCAGCCGAAGCATGCTGTCGCATTGGTTGTTGTCGCCCCGGCCGCCGGTGCGGGAAAAGGGCTCCTGGCCCTGGTCCGCCATCGGGTCATAACCCATGACGGCGAGCCCCACGGCATCAGTGGACACGCAGTTCGTTCCCGCGATCAGAACCCCGGGGCTCACCGCTTCCATCGCCGTCTGCGCCGGCGTTTCCCCGCCCGTGATCGTCCGAATGCCATCTATCAGTGCCAGATCCACGGGCCGGGCGCCCACGGTATCAACCACGATCCGGGGAATCCGGTACACGGCCGTCCTGGGCGTAGTAGGATCCTTCTCCGGCGGAACTCCCTTAGGCGGCTGCTTTCTGCCGAAATGGAATGTGCCGACGCGGCTGCCCCGCGGCCGTGGGAGAGGCTCATCCGCGACTCCGTCCCCGTAGATTGCCGTGGGCGTGGTCCCGTAGACGTTCTTCATGGACAGGGTAATGCCCGTGGTGTTGTGCTCTTTCAATTTCGCGAAGGAAACAAACACGTCACAGTCTTCGTAAGAGTGGTTCAGGTCAAAGGCGGGGAAGATATAGCCTCCGTAGGAGACTTTCATCCGGGAATACTTCTTCCCGTACCCCAGGTAATTGGTGTTCTCGAATTCCACGTTCTTCGCGGCATTCGCAATGTCCTGCGGGCGCCAGTTCACCGAGAGCATCCATTCCTGGAGAGGCTCGCAGGTGGACATCCCTCCTTCCACGACCCGGATGCGGTGCGCCCCTGCCTTTCCCAACAAGTGCACCAACGCGCCGAACGCACGCGGGTGCGTCCAGAAGGTGTCCTCTAACGGGTATGGATCGAAGCGCTCCCATGGATTGCCGATACAGTTGATCTTCACCGCGACTGTCTTGTTCTTAACCAAACCACCAAGTCCCCCCAGTTGGTCCATCATCTTCTCGAGCACCGTCACGATCTCAGGTCCGTAGGTCGGGCATCGCGAGACCGTCACCTTTGCGCTGGGGGCCGCCGCGGAGCGCGCGCGACGGCTGGCCAACGTGACTCCAGCCACAGCGCCGGCAGTGGCCAGCCATTGTCTTCTGCTCAGATCTGATCGCATCGTGTCCTCCTCTACCGCTCAACTTTGGAGTTCGATAGCTCCATAGGATGCAATGGCCGGGAGCGGTATATCGGTCCCCCCGTTTTCAACAAGAATCGTCTGCAGCTCGGCAGGTGCGGCCTTCTCTGGACTCAAGTAGCGCGCCGAGCGAACCTTGTCTTTCAAGTAGAGGCCAGCCGACATCCCCGGTCGCCTGGAGTAACTCAAAATGTGAACCAACGACCGCTTCCCGTCGGGAGAGACGAGGTAGTAACAGTTCAGTCCGGTGCCGTTGTTGAGTCGCATCAGGTCATTACGGCGGCTCATGATGGTCTGAATGTCAACCACGAGATGGTACGCGTCCGGCTGCTCCTCCTTCAACACCCCGATGCGACCCTTGCCGAAACTGCGCATCGAAAAAACAAAGTAGTCCTCCGAGGGCATCGGTGAGCCCTCAGAAAAACCTGCTTTGGGGCAAGCGAACACCGTCCCCCCAGCCTGGGCGAAAGACACGAGTTTCTGCCTCAGTCTTGAAGGCGGTGGCTCCTGGTCAGCGTAGAAGACCCCCAGAAGGCCGGTGAACGACTCGCCCGCGGCTTGGGACGTATCCATTACAAGTGCCGGCACGCGTCGCCTAGGCAGCAAATTGACCGCCTCATATGAGAGCGGGCGGTTTGGGCCCGCGAAATCAGAGATCACCGCAAACACAGCTCGCGGCCGGTATGTCCGGGTGTCAACTTGCTGTTCGAAAAACGCCGTGGTGGAGGTGATTCGTTGCCAGGTCGCGGCGGCGATCCGCGTCCAGGTCGTGGTGGCTTTCTGGTCTGCTGCCAAGAGGCCACGAATGAGACCGTCGTCGAGGGCAATCACCCATCTTGCTCCGTAGACCGCGGCATCCGCCACCGCGAGTGAGTAACCATCCGCGTCCAGCAAACGCTCATCCGCCGGCGGTGAAAAACTCAGCCAGATCGTCCTTGAGGGAGCGAGCGCACGCGCGATGCGGATCAGCGCGCCGTTTGACTGTACCCAGGGCAGGGCTGTCGGCCCCCCTGTGGGGGGCCTATCGGCCGGCAGGCACGGCCATGCCGAATCGGTCAGTGCCAGAACCTCTCCAGGCTTCTTCCACTCTGCTCTCTCGGAGGTGGTCCAAGGGATGACCGGAAGCTCCGGCGATTGCGGCTGGTCTCCCTCCATGGCGACTGCGGAAAGTCCCGCCGCACGCGCCGCCGCAATTGCCGTCTTTCCGTCCGCGCCTTTCTCAATCAGCCCAACGAACCCAACACCGGTTTGCCGGCCTCTCTCCAGAAGCGGCCTCAACGTCTGCTGCTGTTCCGCGTCGGCTGGCAGCCCTGCGGCCCAACTCAGAACCAGGCAGTTGACCGGTGTGCCTTGAACGAGGGCAAGAGACGCCGGATCATGCCACTTCCGCAAGACTTCTACGACCTCTGCTGTGGGCGGTTTGACTTGCCCGCGTCGGGCGATTTCCAGTGGGCCGCTCGCCCATCGCATCGGCACCCACTTTTCGCTCAGAGCCATACCGTTGTCCTCAGTCCAGCCCCCTGTACCTGAAATCCCGGAACACGACTTCGCCCTGGCCGACCGCATATAGAGAGACCCGCCGGGCGCCAGCGACTGCTGTCGAGTTCTCGAACTGTGTCCAGGTCTTCCCGTCGGGGCTGTAGTGGAAGGATATGTCCTGCTTCTCATTTCGAATGCGCACGAAAATGCGGTTTGCGGCCCATTTCGCGTAATTATTCATGCGTCCGAAATACGCCACTGCTTCCCCTTTCCTCAAGCCGGCCACTGCAAAGGCGCCGCCGGCACCCGCCGCTCCCCCTCTTCCCGCGCCCAGCATCAGCCCACCTTCCGCTGTGTCGGGAATCTGCACCTCCACTTCAACTTCATAGGAATGATTAAAGGGATTGACGCTCAACATGGCTGCCCCTTCCGGCTGGGCCCCTCCGCTGTTGGTCGGAGCATAGGCCATACGCATGACCTCGCCGAGCAGCGCCGCCGGATCCGGTTGATACCCAGTGGAACCCGGAATCTTCCCGCTCGCCTTCATGATCAGCTTGCCGTCGCTGATCCGGAAGAGGTCGTCCGGCTTCACCGTCGGCGAATAAGTCCACTGAATCCCGAGCGTCGGGCTCGAGAAATCATCGGAAAGCGGCATCCCGTTCCCCACGTTTTCTCCCGCCGGCTTTCGGATCAGGCTCGTCGGTGTCGTATCTTGTCTAATGCGCGGCCATCCATCGGTCGTCCACTCCACGGGGAGCAGCAGGCTCTGCTTGCCGTAGTGGGCCCATCCGTTCTCGTAGCCGGTGTAAAAGAACCACCAATCACCCGCGATGTCGTCGATGAGCGTCCCGTGGCCCTGTCGCCACCATTTCTCCTCCTGGCTCTTAGTGCGAATCAGGGGGTTGTAGGGCGAGTTTTCCCACGGGCCCTCCGGGGACTTGGAGCGGGCAACCGCTGCCATGTGGGCCGTCGACGGACCAGCCGTTCCCCCTTCTGCTACGACCAGATAGTAGTAGCCGCTGCGATAGGCAAATTTCGGGGCTTCCGTGCACTTGCACTCGACCACCCACTCCTTTGGGTAGTCCCACCCTTTGTAAGGCCACGACAAGTCGCCTACCGTACTCAGCCCATCGGGAGCCAGCCGGATCATCATACCCTTGTTGAAGTACAGGAAGCGGTTGCCCTGCTGGTCGACAACATGGCCAGGGTCAAACAGGCCGTACACCCCAAGTTTGATAGGATCGCTCCACGGCCCTTCCGGTTTATCCGCCCAGAGCACAACGTTGTCCCATGTCCGGTCGTTCTTGTCCTTGAACGGCACGGCTACCAGACTCCGCTGGCCGTGGTTCAGGGGTCCGCCAGGCCCGCGCCTATCGTCTACTTGCGTCGTGTAAATGTAATACCGCCCCTTGTGGTAGGTGATCTCGGAAGCATAGAGGCCCCCGGCGTACCCGCTGTGGAAAGCCCGGGTTACCGGACGCCAGTTCACCAAGTCTCGGGAATGCCAGATAAGCTGATCGGGCCAACCTGCCCCACCCGCCATCGCATAGAAATCTTTGCCGACACGGACCACGGTATTGTCAGAGCCAGGACCCACTATGACCGGGTTTCGGTAGTAGCCGTTGCCGAGATCCGCGGTCGGTTGCCGCTCCAGCTTCGCTTGCGCAACTCGCCGAGCCATCGCCTCCGGGGTCTCCTGCGAGTTCAGAGCCGTCACGCTGAAACCGATGGTCAAACACACGACCAGTACGCTCTTCACGATAGTATTTAAGTTCATAGGATCTTCTCCGAACATCACCTAACCTCCAACACGGGAAGGGAGATCCAGGCATCCCTAAGGATGCCCGGACCTCCCGATATCAGAACAAGAACTTGAACTGCACTTGAACCTTTCTCGGTTGACTGCCTTCCGCCGTGATCTGTCCAAAACTGGTACTAGACGGAGTTGTGTTGGGTGCCCGGAACCACACCGAGTTGAGCGCATTGAGCGCCTCCAGGCGAAATTGCGCGCTCATCTTCTCCGAGATCTTCGTATTCTTGAGCAGCGACATGTCCCACTGGTTGAGCTTTGGAGCACGGATTCCGGCAAAGCGCGAGGATAGGACGCGCAAGTGGTAATCCAGTTGTTTAGCGCTCGTCTTCTCGAAATTGGTGGTGTCAAACCACTTCCACACGTTTCGCTGGTCGGCCGGGAGGACAACGTCCTCAATTCTGCTGCCGGTATAGATCGCATCGCCGAATCCAAGAGGGGCGCCGGATTGCCACATCCACGAACCTGAAACCTGCCAGCCGCTCACAATAGCTGAGCCAAATCGATTGATGTTGGGCAGGAGTCTTCGCCCGCGGCCGAACGGCATCTCAAGGATGAAGCTCGCTTGCAGGCGGTGGGGGAAGTCGCTCGAGGAGATGACGTGCTCCGGCTTCGGATCGTTCTCGTTCAGGAAACTGACTTCATCCATCGTCTTCGACAACGTATAGTCAAACGAGACAGTGAATCCCTGCGCGAATCTCCGCTCGATCCGCGCTGTCAGCGCATGGTACCAGTTCCTGCCCTCGTTGGTTTGATCGGTCATTCCCGTGAACTGTGGGAAATTCCGTATGAGTTGCTGCCGGGCAATCACGCTGCCGTTGAGACCGGTTCCAGGCAACAGGCCAGAGAATGGATTCTGTACGCTGCCGGTCCAATAGTTGATGGTAGCTTGGTCACGGGTCGGAAGCGTGCTCAAATACTTATTCGGAAAGAACTTCGGGTTGCGATTCGTTTGCAGTTGATCTCCGCGGCTGTGGATGAAGCTGATTTCTGTGAGAAATCGATTAGGTAACTCGCGCTGGACACCGACCTGAAGCTTCTGCGTGCGCGGAGCCCGCAGGTCCGGAGAAAAATAAGTAATTGTCTTTCCCATGTATGTATCCGCGCCCTGACTTGCTCTCAAAGGTTGTTGCAGGCCGTTTGGGAACGGATTCCTCAGCGTGGCAACGAAAGTCAAGCCGTTGTCAAGCGTAGGGACAACGGCTGTGTCGGCGCTGAAGTTCGTCGGGATGACTGGCTGGCGCCGCTGTCCCAATATGCCGTAGTACATGCCGTAGCCTCCGCGAATTACGGTCCGGTTGTCCACTGTGAAGGCGAAGCCAACGCGCGGCATGAAGTTGTTCTTGTCGCGGTTCATGACCTCTCGCGGCACGCCATTCACTCCGGCATACCGAAGTCCGCCCAGCGTGGACCAGTCTGAGAGTGGCCGCTCCTTGATCGGATTGAGCGCGTACGCGGCCGCAACCGTCGCGTCAAAGTCGCCGGAGTGCTTCGCAGTGGGGTCAAAATCGCGGACGGTGCGGTTGTATCGTTCTGTAAGCGGTCCTTCGATTTCATATCGCAGGGACAGGTTTAACGTCAGCTTGCGGCTGACTTTCCAGTCATCCTGGAAAAAGCCCGCCCAAATCGTGGACATCTCCGTCCAGTTGTCGGCGATCTGCCCCGTGCCGCTGCTCGGCAGTCCGAGCAGGAGCGCCGCCAGCCCCTGGCCCCTACTGCCAGGCGCAGTGGTCGAATTGTCATAGGGGCCCTTGGTGTACGTCGCGTCGAAAGTATAGTCACCCCCCAAAGCGGCGATCAGACTAGTGTAGTAACTCATGCGCAGTTGCTGATACTGGAACCCGGCCTTGAGCCCGTGTGCGCCCACTATCTTGTCATAATTCACGCTGAGGTCGCGCGTTTCCTGTGGCGCCCAGTCCGAGCCGGTCGTCCCCAAGAGGTTGCCGGCGGCGCCGCTGAAGCCTGTGAAGTCCGCAAGCCTGATTTGCGGGACGCGCCGGATGGCGGGGTTCCAGAGGTTGTTGAACGAAGCCGGCCAGCCGAAGGTCGTAAGATCGATGCCCGCACCTCTCGGGTCGCTTATATTGCCCCTTAGCCACGCTGTGGTACTCACTCTGAAGTTGAGGACCTGGGTTGGACTCAACAGATAGACGTGGTCCATGGTGAAGCCTCGTCCTCTGTTCCAAAACCAACTCGTGGAGTAAAGAGAGTCAGGGCCCCAGATCACGGGCGGGTATAGCATGCTCGTGGACGTCTTATTGGCCCGGAAGTACATGCGATGCTTTTCACTGAAGTTGTGATCGACTCTTCCCAGAAGCGTGTAGTAGCCAACCTGCTGTGTCGCATTCGGCGTTGGATAGTTGTTGGTTCCGTCGGCCGTGTCGCCCGGACCCGTCGGCAGCAAGTAGTTCTTTGGGTTCAGTAGAGCAGTGGCAATAGGGTCGACGGGTCTAATGTTCGTGATGATGTTGTTGGGGATTGGGTCTTGCTGGTATCGGCCTGAGCCGATGGACCTGCGGCTGAACGGGTTGTATATCTGGTATTGAGGCCCTATCTTCAGCAGGCCGGACAGATCCCCGGCGCGCTGTTCGGCTGTCGGTACAGTTTGAAGGGAACTTCGTATGCTGGCATAGTCGGTCTTTTCGTAGGAGAACATGAAGAATGACTTGTCTTTCCCGTTGTATATCTTAGGGATGTAGATCGGGCCGTTGAGAACCCCACCGCCGCGCACCGCGTGGCTGTCGGGCCGCTTGAGTGCATTCTTGTTGCTGAACCAAAGGTTGGCGGTGAGCGCGGTGGGAATGAATGAAAAGAACGCGGTTCCGTGCGGCGTGTTGGTGCCCGACTTGATGCTCACGTTGACTACCCCACCCTCCGTCATTCCGACGGACCCATCGAATGTGGCCGTTTGGACCTTCATCTCGGCGACGGCGTCGGGAGGCGGGCTAAAGCCGGGAGTAGTAGCCCCATTTCCAGTCACATCCGCAGCCGCGGAATTGGCGCCATCCACGGTGAAGGTCGCCGTCCGCGCCCTGGAACCTGCCATTGTGAAGCCCGCGTTGGTCCATGGCTCCCACGGCTGGTCCATGGAGAAGTTGTTAACCGCGATATTTACGGCCCCGGCAAGACGAATCAGGTCAAAGGTGTTGCCGACGGGCATGGGGAGGTCCGCTGCGCGCCTGGAATCCACCACCTTTCCGATGGATGCGTTGGCTGTCTCGAGCAATGGCGATTCCGCCGTGACAGTCATGACTTCGGACACGGCGCCGAGTTCAAGGGAGATATTCACCTCAAGGTAGTCGTTGAGGCGGAGCGTAAGTCCTTCCCGAACGTATCGTTTGAACCCCGGCTTTTCGACCGAGATTTCGTATATGCCCGCTGGCATGCGCGGGGCGGAGTAATTCCCTAAATCGTTTGTCTGCGTCTCCCGAGTTGTATTCGTTTCCACATGCCGCAGCCGCACGATGGCGCCTGGAACGACGGCGTCCGTTCTATCCGTGACGCGGCCGAGAATAGTCCCTCTGGTTTCCTGGGCCCACGCCGGCTCAACGAAGAGCAAAATGGCAAGCAGTAGCCCGCCTACAAGTGCACTTCTCATTGTGCCTACCTCCTTCTCCCTGCCGTAGCGCGACGCGCCTCGGACGGCACCTTCTGCTGCCACCCGCAGGCTGCTCTCTCGCGTGCACAGGTTGTTCGTTGGGTATACCGCCGGGCGACCAGTCGAGCCTCTCCCGGCATCTAGCCTGTAAGGCCCTTAAAAGGAAGGTCTGAGGGCTTGCTCTTCACGCCGTTCAGTCATTACGAGAACCTAGATTCCACAGCTGAAACGGCAACAGAATTATATGGGATAAATTGGCGAGCTGCAATAGTTTTCGCTAGCCTTGAGGTGTCATAACCTCGGGCAGGAGGCGCCCAAAGCGCTTGGGATTGGGCCCGGGGCCTGAGAGGGCGAGCCGGTGTAGCAGGGGCTCATTGCCGCGGCAGCATATGCATTCAGTCGCCGGGTAGAGTTGAATTGAAAGGGGGCGACTTGCCTTGATGCCGCTTCCCTTTTCCGGTCCGCCCAAGCGCGCTGCGTGTGGCTGGGGGCCAAAGAATCATGGCCACGGTCCAGGTGTAGAGGCGGTGCGCCGCGGGCCGTCTGCCGCGATTCTACTCGTCCGCGTAGGGCATGGGCGGCACCTTGCCCAGGAGCCGGGTGTACACGGAGAGCGCCCCACGATGGTGAGCGGTGTGGTCCATCACCGCGCCGAAGATCGAAGCCTTCGGCATGCCTCCCATGATCGGTCCTGGCGGCAGCGGCTCGTTCCAGGCTGCTTCCTCCCTGGACTCGACGGCGGCCTTGGCGGCGGCGCAAGCCCGGTCCATCCAGGCGCGAGCCGCAGCCAGCGAGGTCACCGCGCGCACCTCCTTGTCCATCCGTTCGAATTCGAGGTCGAACCCCTTCAGGGACATCGCCCCTTCGACGAACCAGTCGACCGTTTGCGCCACGTGCGCGACCAGTTGCGCGACGGTGTACATCTCCGGTTTGGGCGCGAAGCCGGAGTCGACCTCCTCCAGCGCCCGGGTGGAACGGTCAAAATACTCCTTTGTAGCTGACACCTGGGCCAGCAGCCCATGCTTGAGCATCGGAGTCCTCCTCACTTTCACTGGACAGTATAGAAACTCACCACCGCCGGGCGCAGACTGGCGCCCGTCTCGATGCAGCGGCCGGCGGAAGTCTTGTAGCCCCCAAACATCCCGCTCACCAACTGCGGTATGCCGAGAGGGTCGTCGAAACGGTGCTCCATGGAAATCGTCATGCGAGGCCGGAACCGGCCGATGGTTGCCGCCGCGCCCCTGAGCGCCTGGCGCTCCGCCCCCTCGATGTCCATCTTGATGTAATCCACCCGTGTGAGCTCCAGGTCGCGCACCAATTCGTCGATGGTGGTCAGTTCTACCTGCGGGCCGGTCCTGGAGCCGCGATACCTAAGCGCCACGCTGTAGGATGCGGAATTCGAAGGTTGCACGTTGAGCCGCAGCAAATCGTCCTTGTCCCAAACGCCCTTGGGGTAGATCATGACGCGGCCCGAGGCCACGTAACCGGCCAGGTTCCGGCGAAGGCACTCGACGTTGTCCAGCGCCGGCTCGATGGCCACGACAAGAGAGGCGCCGCGCTCCAGGGCCGCCAGCGTGTAGAGCCCTATGTTGGCGCCGCAGTCGAGGACGACGTCCCCGGGGCGGACCGTCTGGCCGGCCGAGTCGTACAGCGACGTCCTCTGCTCGGCGAGCATGCCGGGCAGGACGCTGCTGCCAGCCGGCATCCAGTAACGCTCCCCGCCGACATCCCAGAGAGCCAGGTTGCCGTCGCGGGCCACCACGCGCGCCGCCCGCTCCAGCTTCTTCCGCACATACTCCCGGGCCGCGCGTTGAGAGGAAACGCTCCGGATCGCGTCCGGTGAGCAATAGTTGCGGCCGGCCGCTACCAGGGCCGCATAGCGGAGCGTAGGCACGGCGACGACGAGTCCTCCGGCGAACAGCGGCACCAGGCCGGCAATAAGAACCGCGGATCGAGGTTTGAGGTTCATGGCGCGCTTCGGGCTTCCGCCTGGAGGGTGCGCCGGGCCCCGTCCGGAATCACGCGCCAGTTGTTGTCGGGTTCGGCCGGCAGGCGCCGCTTTTCGCTGTAGTACTCCACGATGAGGCTGCGCAGGTCCTGGTTGGATCTCCAGAGGATCCTGGCGCGGCGGAACATGTCGTAGCCGGCGCTACCCGCCGCCCGGTAGTTGTTGATCGCGATGCGGAACTTCCGGTCCGGATCGAGAGGATTGCCCCGATACGCGAGGTTCCGAACTCGGTGGCCGGCAGGCTGGGTGAGATCGACCTCATAGGTGACGCCCTGAGCCATGTCGTAGTTATAGCCCATGATGGCACGGTTGAGGAGCGGGCCATGATCGCAAGTCGGATTGCGGCAGGAGAGGTAGAAGCGGGCGGCGTTCTCCAGGGCGTCCTTGACCATCCGGCCGTCGCCTTCAACCGCATACAGCTCGTTGTCGTAGAGGTACAGGGCCGCGATCTGGCGGACGGTGACCTGGCCTTTGGGCACGCGGACGCGGGGATTGAACAGCGCCGTGAAGCTGACGTCCGCCTTAGCGTAGTGGAGCTGCACCTCGTGGATGGCGTCCACAAGCGCGGTATCCTCGACGCGTCCGAGCGAGCCGTCCAGATCGGCGACCGATTGGGCCACGGGCGTGTCCAGGTAGCGCTGGGCGACTTCGTGGTACGGACTGGCCAGCTCCAGGATTCGGGGATCGGCCCTCGTCTCTTGCCTCACGGGGATGAGCTCGCTCCGCTTTGCGGCCGGCTTCCACCCCTGCGGCTGCTTCTCCATGTCGAAGTCCAGGCGGGCCAGGGAAGCGCCGTAGTGCTGCGGCTGGACGACGAGCACGTTGCCGATCATCCGCCCGGGCTCCCTCTGGTGGCTGTGCCCGAACACGATGGCGTCGATGCCTGGGACACGCGAGGCGATGTCGGTGACCATGTTCTCGTCCGTCTTGCCAAGACCCGCGTGTACGGCGGCCACGGTCAGGTCCGGACGCTCGCGCCCGCGCAACTCTCTTATGGCGTCCGCCGCCGCCTCCACTCCGGGCCGGAATTTCAGGCCGCGGTAGTTCTCCGGCGTCTCCCAGGAGGGGATGGAAGGAGTGGTGATTCCGATGATCCCGATCCTGACACCCCCGACAGTCTTGACCAGATACCCCTGGAACGGCTTCACGGCGCCCCCAGGCTCAGCCACGGTGTTGGCCGAGAGCCATGGAAACCGGGCCTCGGAGCGGGCCTTCTCCAGGTTCTTGAGCCCGAAATTGAACTCGTGGTTGCCGAGGACCATCGCTCCGTAGCCCATCTCGTTCATGACGAGCATCATGGGGTCTTGCTTCAGCGGCGCGCCGCCGGCCGTCATGCCCAGGGGAAGTCTTCCCGTGCGCAAGTATTGCTGGTAGACCGACTCCAGGGGAGAACCCTGGATGGTGTCTCCGCAGTCGATCAGCAGGACGTTCGGGGTCTGATGGCGCACGGCGCCCACGAGGGAAGCGATCTTGGCCAGGCCGCGCTGGGCGGGGGCGCTCGTGTAGTAGTCGTACGGGTAAATGGCGCCGTGAAGGTCGGTGGTGGCCAGCAGCGTCACAGTGACACGCTGTGCGTGGAGCCCGGAGGCCAGAAGCAGGCAGGCCGGTACCCAACTCAGAATGCGCATGGAGGATCTATCCAGTATAATCGGCGGTGATGAGAGCGCGATTTCAGGGTCTATTGGCAATGGTGTGGGTTCTGAGCAGTTTGGTGTCCGCGCAGACGCCGATTCCTACCGTGACTCCTCCACGCGAGCCCGGCCTTTACGTGCGGCTGGAGACATCTCTCGGCGCGATCACGGCGAAGCTGTTCGAGGCGGAGGCCCCCGCCACGGTGAGGAATTTCCAGAGCCTGGCCGAGGGCAAGAAGGCCTTCAAAGATCCGAAGACAGGCCAGATGGTCCGCCGCCCCTTCTACGATGGCGTGGCGATCCACCGGGTGATCCCTGGATTCATGATTCAGATGGGCGACCCGACGGGGACGGGTGGTTACGATCCGGGCTTCACCATCCCCGACGAGTTCAACCCCGCCCTGAGATTCGACCGGCCCGGACGCCTGGGCATGGCCAACACCGGCGACAAGAACTCGGGCAACTGCCAGTTTTTCATCACTGAAGTTCCCACGCCGCATCTGAACAACCTGCACACGATTTTCGGACAGGTGGTTGAGGGGCAGGAACTGGTGCAGAAGATCGGCTCGGCGCCTCGCGACGCCAACGATAAGCCGCGCACGCCGATCGTCATCAGGCGGGTGACGTTTGAACGCGTGGGAAGCGCGCCGGCAGCCAAGAAAAAATAAGAGCCCGGCCCCTTAGGGCCGGGCTTGTATAGACCGGTCATAGGCGGTCTTTACTCGATGTCCCGGCTCCGCTTCTTGCGGTTGCGTTTGCGGGCGAGGGCTGCCTTCACGCGCTTCTTCTCGCCGGGCTTCAGGTAGTAGGAGTGACGCTTGATTTCCTTGATGATGTCCTCCTGCTGTACCTTCCGCTTGAAGCGGCGCAGCGCGCTCTCCAGGGTTTCGCCGTCCTGGATGGTCACTTCGGCCATGTCTTCTCACCCCCTCTCGCTCAGACGCTAGGAACTTATGCGCGGGCTTCTGGTATAACTCGTATCAGGACGATCTGCCACCCCACATGGAGCGCGTACTTGCTATCCTGCTCGCCGGTGGAGCGGGGGAAAGACTCTTCCCGCTCACTCAGAACACCGCCAAGCCCGCCGTGCCATTCGGTGGAGCCTACCGCATTATCGACGTAACCCTGTCAAACTGCATCAACTCCAACGTCCGGCGAATTTTCATCCTAACACAGTACAAAGCGCTGGAATTGAACCGGCATATCCGGGAAGGCTGGCGGATTCTCTCGCCGGAACTCGGCGAATTCATCGAGCTGGTGCCCCCCATGAAGCGCATGCGGGACGACTGGTACCTGGGAACAGCCGATGCCGTATATCAGAACATCCCCAGCATCGTCTCCGAAGGCCGCGAGTACACGCTCATCCTGTCGGGCGATCACATCTACAAGATGGATTACGCCGACATGCTGGACTGGCATCTCTCGCGCCGCGCCGACGTCACCATCGCCACCATCCAGGTGCCGCGGGAGCAGTCGGACCGCTTCGGAGTCGCGACCATTAACAAGGACTGCCAGGTTGTGGGCTTCCAAGAGAAACCGCGGCCCGAAGCCGCGGCGCCATCCACCTTCAATCCCGCGATGATCAGCGCCTCGATGGGCGTGTACCTGTTCAGTACGCCTCTCCTGGTTCGCGCCCTCCTGGAAGACGCCGAGGACCCGGCGTCCTCGCACGATTTCGGCCACGACATCCTGCCCAAGTGGCTCAGCAAGGCGCGAATCATCGCCTACGACTTCCGCGATTTGAACGACAAGAAGGTTTCTTACTGGCGCGACGTGGGGACGCTCGACGCCTACTACGAAGCCAACATGGACCTGGTGGCAGTGACGCCCGAGTTCAACCTGTACGATCGCGGCTGGCCCATCCGAACCCGGCAGTTACAGAATCCCCCGGCCAAGTTCGTTTTCGCCCAGGAGGGACGCCGTATGGGCATCGCGCTGGATTCGATCGTCTCGGCCGGCTGCATCGTATCGGGCGGGCGCGTGATCCGCAGCGTTCTTTCCCCGGGGGTCCGGGTCAACAGCTACTGCGAGGTTGACAGCTCCATCCTGCTGAACGACGTCGAGGTCGGCCGCTACAGCCGTATCCGCAAAGCCATCGTGGACGCGGGAGTGAAGGTCCCCGAAGGAAGCCTGATCGGCTACGATCTGGAGCAGGACCGCGCCAACGGGTTCCACGTCACCGAGGGCGGAGTGGTGGTGGTCCCGTGTGCTAAGGAAACATACGCTACCATAGCGGTTTAGACATCTTTCGTGGTTCCCCAAAGGAGCAACTGAATGTACAAGGTCGTACTACTTCGACATGGTGAGAGCGCCTGGAACAAGGAGAACCGGTTCACCGGGTGGACCGACGTGGACCTGTCCGAGAAGGGGATGGAAGAGGCCAAGGAGGCCGGCCGGGTGCTGGCTGCGGAGGGCTACACCTTCGATCTGGCCTTCACGTCGGTGCTCAAGCGGGCCATACGGACGCTGTGGATGACTCTCGACGGGATGGACTTGATGTGGATCCCCGTCGTTCGCGACTGGCGGCTGAACGAACGCCACTACGGAGCGCTCCAGGGGCTGAACAAGTCGGAAACCGCCGCCAAGTTCGGGGAGGAGCAGGTCAAGATCTGGCGGCGCAGCTACGACATTCCTCCTCCGGCGCTGGAAAAGATCGATCCGCGGTACCCGGGCAACGACCGGCGCTACGCGGGGCTCAGTGAAGCGGAGCTCCCTCTGACCGAGTGCCTGAAAGACACCGTGGCCCGGTTCCTCCCCTGCTGGCACAACCTGATCGCGCCCGAGATTCTGGCCGGCAAGAGGGTCCTGATCGTGGCTCACGGCAACAGCCTGCGCGCGCTGGTGAAGTACCTGGACAATGTCTCCGACCAGGACATCGTCAACTTGAACATCCCGACCGGCTTGCCGCTGGTCTACGAACTCGACGGCAACCTGAAGCCGATTCGCAGCTACTATCTCGGCGACCCTGAGAAGGTGAAGGCCGCCATGGACGCGGTTGCCGCGCAGGGCAAGGCGAAGAAGTAGCACCTGCCCGGCTCCAAATGGACCTTGACCCGGGGCACTGCCCCGGCTCGCATGTGCGGGGGCCAAGGATGAATGCATTGCGAAGCACCCTGTTGACGCTCTTGGTGTCATTTGTGTGGCAGCCCGGCGCCGCCGGGGCCGATTCGAATTACGTTCTCCGGTCGCCGGATAGGAGGATCGAGGTCAGAATCCGCGCCGGCGGCCGGATTCAGTACGACGTCGCGGTCAACGGAGTGGTCCTGCTCAAAGACTCGACCGCATCCATCAACATCGACCAGGTTCAGCTCGGCCGGGACGTGAAGGTCAGAGGCGTGAAGGAAGGCGGCGTTGACCGGAAGATCGAGGCAGCCGTGCGGCGGAAGTCGGCCACGGTGCGCGATCATTATAACGAGCTTCGCATCGAGACCGAAAACGGCCTCGTCGTGGTATTCCGCGCGTACAACGAAGGCGTGGCATACCGTCTGGAGACCTCTCTCGCCAAGGCCCAGGTGAGGGTCTATGGCGAAGAGGCCGTCTTCAACTTTGCCGGCGACTACACCGTGTACTACCCCCAAGAGGAGAGCTTCTTCTCGCACAACGAGCGCCAGTACGCTCCTCGCAAACTGAGCGGGATCGCTCCGGCGGCCATCGCCACGCTGCCCGCCGTGGTGGACGCCGGGGGAATCAAAGTCGCGATTGCGGAATCCGACGTCGAAGACTACCCCGGACTGTGGCTGCGAGGCACGAGCGGCAATGGCCTGGTGGCGGTGTTCCCACCCTACCCGCTGGAGACGACGCTGGAGAAGGACCGGGACCTCAAAGTCACCAAGGCCGCAGGTTACATCGCCGAGACCCGGGGGACGCGCGCGTTTCCGTGGCGGATCCTGGGGATCGCCGAAAAGGACGGCGATCTGATTACGAACCAACTGGTCTGGTTGCTCGCCAAGCCATCACAGGTGCAGGACACTTCCTGGATCAAGCCCGGCAAGGTGGCCTGGGACTGGTGGAACGCCAACAACATCTACGGCGTTGATTTCAAGTCGGGTGTCAACACGCAGACGTATAAGTACTACATCGACTTCGCTTCGATGTACGGTCTGGAGTACATCATTCTTGACGAAGGCTGGTACAGGCTGGGCAACGTGCTTGATGTGGTTCCCGAAATCAACGTCGAGGAACTGGTGGCTTACGGAAGGCAGAAGAACGTCGGGATCATCCTGTGGGTGGTCTGGAAGACGCTCGCCGACCAGCTTCAGCCGGCGCTCGATCAATACGAGAAATGGGGCGTCAAGGGGATCAAAGTCGACTTCATGCAACGCGACGACCAGCCCGTCGTCAACTTCTATCATGACCTGTGCCGCGAAGCGGCCAGGCGCAAGATGCTGGTGGATTACCACGGCGCGCAAAGACCGGCGCTCATGGCGCGAACGTGGCCCAACCTGATCAGCACGGAAGGGGTCAAGGGACTGGAGCATAGCAAGTGGAGCGCGGACATCGATCCGATGCACACCGTGACACTGCCATTTACCCGGATGTTCCTGGGGCCGATGGACTTCACGCCGGGAGCCATGCTGAATGCGGCCAAGGGCAGCTTTGCGCCGGTCTTTGAGCGGCCCATGTCCATGGGCACGCGCTGCCACCAGTTGGCCATGTACGTCGTGTTCGAGAGCCCGCTCCAGATGCTGGCCGATACTCCCTCCAACTACCTGCGCGAGCCGGAGGCCATGGAATTCCTTGGCCCCGTCCCGACCGTTTGGGAAGAAACCCGGGTGATCGACGGCAGAATTGCCGAGTATGTGGTCGTGGCGCGGCGCAGGGGGCAGGACTGGTACATCGGGGCCATGACCAACTGGACGCCGCGCGAATTTGAAATCGACCTGTCTTTCCTGCCCGAGGGGAACCTGCGGATGGAAGCCTACCAGGACGGCGTGAACGCGAGCCGCATGGCGAGCGACTACAAGCTGGTGAAGAGCCAGGTCAACCGGAGCGCGCGGTTGAAGATCCGCCTGGCGGAAGGCGGCGGTTGGGCCGCGAGAATCCACCCTCAGCCCAAGTAGCAGGACAGGCGCGCTGGCGGGCTGTGCTAGGCTAAAAACAGATGCCGTTCTGGGTGAAGGGGATCTCCTGTGCGCTCCTGCTGGTGTGGTGCCTGCTGACCAGCCAGTGCGTCCTCTGTCCTGATATGCGGGCCTCGCAGGCGTCGCCGCACGATTGCTGCAAGCCCGCGGCTCCGGACCACTGCGGCAAAGAGAAGTCCCAGGACCAGTGTCCCGGACACTCGCCCGCCTTTGAGAGTTCACCAAAGATGGACGCCGCGCAGGCTGTGGCGCTGGCGGCCGGTCTTTTGCCGATGGTGGCTGCCGCTTTTTCCGCTCCTGCCCCGCTCCCGAGGGACGAGAACGCCGTCTCCCACCCCCCGCCGGACCGCTGTATTGTTAACTCCGTCCTGCTGATCTGATCCTCTTGTTCCCCCGGTTGTTGGGAAAGGAGGACAGGTGTGAATACAGGACTATTTCTTGTTGTGTTTTCCGTGGCCCTGGCTTCGAGGGCTGCAACGCTGCGCGTTGACGACCTGGTCGCCGAGGCGCTGGCGAACAATCCAGAGATTCTGGCGGCGCAGAAGCGCTATGAAGCCGCCGGGCAGCGGCCCGCGCAGGCCGGCAGTCTGCCGGACCCCATGCTGTCGCTCGGCTACACGTCGAGCGGCAGCCCGCGCCCGCTCGCGGGCATCGGCCGCGAACCTACCAGCAACGCCGGCTTCATGCTGTCCCAGGAGTTCCCCTGGCCGGGCAAGCGGAGACTGCGCGCCGGGATCGCCGGAAAGGAGGCCGAGGCGGGATTTCAGGATTACCGGGCCGTTCAGCTCAGTGTGATCTCGCGCGTCAAGCAAGCCTGCTACCGGTTGCAGCGCGCCGGCCGGATCATCGGAGTACTTGAGAAGAGCCGGGATCTGCTGCGCAGGATGCTGGAGGTCGCCGAGGCGCGCTACTCGGCAGGCAAGACCGCGCAACAGGATCTCTTCAAATTGCAAACGCAGTTGTCCATCCTCGAAACGCGCATCGTGAGGATGGAGGCGGAGAGGCGCACCCTGGAGGCGGAGATCAACAGCCTCTTGGCCCGTCCGGCGGGCGTCCCTCTCGGCTGGCCGGAGGAAACCGGGCCTGGGCCGCTGACCGTGACCCTGGAAACTCTGACGGCCGCAGCCCGGGAGGACTCACCCCTGTTGCGCAGGGACGAGAAGATGGTCCAACGGTCGCAGCTTGCGCTTAACCTGGCCCGCAAGAGCTACTACCCGGATTACACGGTCTCGGCCGGCTACTTCAGCATGGGGCGCATGCCGGACATGTACCAGTTCCGCGTCGATTTCAAGCTGCCAGCCTGGTCCTTCCGCAGACAGCGGGCCGAGGTTGCCGAACAAGCGAGCGCCCTGAGCGAGACCCGTCACGGTCTTTCAGCAACGGCGCAGGAGCTTCAGTATCGCATCCAGGCCGAATACCTCGCGGCGAAGACCGCGGAGCAGTTGATGAAGATGTATGCCGACACCGTAATTGCCCAGGCGGAGCTGGCGGTGGAGTCTTCGCTGGCTTCCTACCAGAACGGCGCTGTGGATCTCCTCAGCGTCCTAAGCAACCTGATAACCAGGTTCGAATACGAGGAGAGCTACCACGAAGAGCGCCTGGCGTACCGGGCGGCTCTGGCGCGGCTCGAAGAGCTGACGGGAATGAGACTGACCGATTGAGGGGGGACGATCGTGAAGAAAGTATTGATTGCGATTCTGGTGATTGTGGCGCTGGGCGCCTGGTTCGGCTATCGCCGCTGGCTCGCGCCGAAGGCCGCCGGATCCGGGCAGGAGCAACGCATCCTCTACTACCACTGCCCGATGCATCCGGACTATCACTCGGACAAACAAGGCGACTGCCCCATTTGCGGGATGCGGCTGACGCCGGTCTACGCCGGGGAGCCCTCCTTGGCCGCGCCATCGGGGCAGATTCACATTTCGCCCGAGAGGCAGCAGCTCATAGGGGTGCAAGTCGGCGAGGCGTCGATGGTCTCCGCGTCGCGGACGATCCGCGCGGTGGGCCGTGTCGCCCTGGACGAGACGCGCGTGGTCAAGATCCACCCCAGGGTGGACGGCTGGATTGAAGCAGTCTACGGGGACTTCCTCGGGCAATTGGTGGCGAAAGGGCAGCCGCTGGTCAGGATCTACAGCCCGGAGCTTGCCGCCACCCAACAGGAGTACCTGCTGGCGCTTCGTTCTCAGCAGATCATGCAGCACAGCTCCATGCCGGGCGTAGTGGCCCGGAGCGGCTCGCTGGTGCAGGCTGCAAGGCGCAGGCTCGAACTGTGGGATTTGAGCGGGCCGCAGATTGAGGAACTGGACCGCACGCGGAAGCCGTCGGCGACGATCACACTTTTCGCGCCCGCATCGGGGCACGTGATCGCGCGCAACGCCTATGAGAAGCAGCGCGTGACGCCCGAAACCGAGCTTTACACGCTGGCCGATCTCACCCGGGTCTGGGTGATGGCGGACGTCTTCGAGAACGACATCCCGGCCATTTCGCCGGGGCAGTCCGCGCGAGTGGTCATGACTTATGCGGGCGGAAAGTCATACCCCGCACGAGTGGACTACATCCAGCCGTCCCTCGACCCGGCCACCCGCACGCTCAAGGTGCGCCTGGAAGTGGACAACCCGGGCCTGGCGCTCAAGCCGGAAATGTTCGCCGATGTCGAGTTCCGCGTGAACCTGCCGCCGCGGCTCATGGTTCCGTCGGACGCCGTGCTCGACTCGGGACTGGCGAAGACGGTTTTCGTCTCCCGGGGCGACGGCTACTTCGAGCCGCGCCGCGTAGAGACCGGCAGCCTGGCAGAGGACAAGGTTGAGATCCTCAGCGGTCTCTCACCGGGAGAGCGGATCGTCACTTCGGGAACATTCCTGATCGACTCGGAAAGCCAGATCAAGGCCGCCGCGCGGGGGATGGGTCAACATGATCAACACAATCATTGAGTTTTCCGCGCGCAACCGGTTCGTTGTTTTCGTCCTGGTGGCGGCGGCGGTCCTGGCGGGCCTCTGGGCCATGCGCAACGTGCCGCTGGACGCCATCCCGGACCTGAGCGAGACGCAGGTCATCGTCTACTCGCGATGGGACCGCAGCCCGGACATCATCGAGGACCAGGTGACTTATCCCATCGTCGCCGCCATGCGCGCCGCGCCGCGCGTGCGGACCGTGCGGGGCTTTTCGGACTTCGGCTACTCGTACGTCTACATCATCTTCGACGAGGGCACGGACATCTACTGGGCCCGCTCGCGCACCCTGGAGTACCTCTCCGCGGTGCTGCCCAGGCTCCCCAAGGGGGTTCAGACGGAACTCGGGCCCGATGCGACCGGCCTCGGGTGGGTGTACCAATACGCGCTGGTGGACACCAGCGGACGGCACAACCTGGCCGAACTGCGCTCGATTCAGGACTGGTATCTTCGCTACCACCTCCAGGCGGTGCCCGGCGTGGCCGAGGTGGCGCCTCTCGGCGGCTTCGTGCGCCAGTACCAGGTCAACGTCGACCCCAACCGCCTGCAGGCCTACAACATCCCCATCATGCGCGTGGTGGATGCGGTCCGGGCGGGGAACAACGACGTCGGCGGGCGGCTGGTGGAGCTGAGCGGAGCGGAGTACATGGTCCGTGGCCGCGGGTACGCGCAGTCGCCGGGCGACATCGGAAACATCGTCCTGGCCGTGGGCGGGAACAACGTCCCGATACGGGTTCGCGATGTCGGCCAGGTAACGCTCGGACCCGATCTGCGCCGTGGCGTCGCCGACCTGGATGGAAAAGGAGAAGCGGTAAGCGGCATTGTGGTCATGCGGCAGGGAGAGAACGCGCTTCAGGTCATCGACCGGGTTAAGGCAAAGCTGCGCGAGATCGAGCCGGGGCTGCCGCAGGGCGTGCGACTGGTCACGGCGTACGACCGTTCCGACCTGATCCTGCGATCCATCGACACGCTGAAGAGAGCCTTGACCGAGGAGCTGGTGATCGTCTCGCTGGTCATCCTGCTCTTCCTGTGGCACATCCCGAGCGCGATCATCCCGGTGATTACGATTCCGGTGGCCATCATCGTCTCATTCATCCCGATGAAGGCGATGGGCCTGACTTCCAACATCATGTCGCTCGGCGGCATCGCCATCGCCATCGGGGCCATGGTCGACGCGGCCATCGTGGTGGTGGAGCAGACGCACAAGAAGCTGGAAGCGTGGGAGCGCACCGGGCGGCGCGGCTCTTACCAGGACGTGGTGATCGAGGCGGTGAAGGAAGTGGGCGGGCCGAGCTTCTTCGCGCTGCTGGTGATCGCGGTGTCGTTCCTGCCGGTGCTGACGCTGGAGGCCCAGGAGGGGCGCCTGTTCAAGCCGCTGGCCTACACCAAGAACCTTTCGATGGTCGTAGCCGCCGTGCTGGCCATCACGCTCGATCCGGCCATGCGGCTGCTGTTCACGCACATGCGGAACTTCCAGTTCCGCCCGCGCTTTCTGGCGCGCGCGCTGAACGCGGTGCTGGTGGGCAAGATCCACTCCGAGGAGCGGCACCCGGTCAGCCGCGTGCTGATCAGGCTCTACGGCCCGGTCTGCGCCTGGAGCCTGCGCTGGAAGTGGGTGGTGATCGGCGCGGCCTTCGCCTCGATCGTCGCGACGGTCCCCATCTATCAGCGGCTCGGCAGTGAGTTCATGCCGCCGCTCGACGAGGGGTCGCTGCTCTACATGCCGTCCACGCTGCCGGGCATCTCGATCACCGAGGCACAGCAGCTTCTTCAGGTGACCGACCGGGTGATCCTCCGGTTCCCGGAAGTCGAGCGCGTGTTCGGCAAAGCGGGACGCGCCGAGACTTCCACCGACCCTGCGCCCCTGTCCATGATCGAAACGGTGATTCTGCTCAAGCCTCAGGACCAATGGCGCAAACGCGACACGTGGTACTCGTCCTGGGCCCCTGACTGGGCCAGGCCGGTTCTCCGCCGCATCACACCGGATCATATCTCCACCGACGAACTGGTCAGCGAGATGAATGCGGCGCTTGAGGTGCCCGGCGCCTCCAACGCCTGGACCATGCCCATAAAGAACCGCATCGACATGCAGACCACGGGCATCCGCACGCCGGTCGGCGTCAAGGTGTCCGGCTCCGACATCGGCGAGATCCAGAGGATCGGCGCCGAGGTGGAGAGATTGCTGCCGCAGGTCGCGGGCACGCGCAGCGTCTTTGCGGAGAGGGCCGGCGGCGGCTACTTCCTGGACGTGCGTTGGAAGCGCGAGGAGTTGGCCCGCTACGGGTTGACCATAGACGACGCGCAGATGGTGGTCACCAGCGCCATCGGCGGCGAGAACGTCACCACCACGGTGGAAGGCCGCGAGCGCTATCCGGTCAACGTGCGCTACATGCGGGACTTCCGCAGCAGCATCGGCGCGCTGGGGCGGGTGCTGGTGCCCGCGGCGGGCGGAGTGCAGGTGCCGATGTCGCAACTGGCGGAGATCCGGCTCGCCGCGGGCCCGTCCATGTACCGGAACGAGGACGGCATGCTCACCGGCTACGTCTATGTGGACGTCGCGGGGCGCGACGTGGGCGGCTATGTGGAGGAGGCGAAAAGACTGGTGCGCGATCAGCTCAAGCTGCCTCCGGGCCACTCGCTCTCCTGGAGCGGCCAGTACGAGGCGATGGAGCGCGTGAAGGGCAGGCTGCTTGTGGTCGTGCCCCTGACGCTGTTTCTGGTCCTGATGCTGCTCTACATGAACACGCGCAGCCCCGCCAAGACGCTCATCATCCTGTTGTCGGTGCCGTTTTCTGCGGTGGGCGCGATTTGGTTCCTGTACCTGCTCGGCTACAACATGAGCGTCGGCGTGTGGGTCGGGCTCATAGCGCTGGTTGGGGTGGACGCGGGAACGGGCGTGTTCATGCTGCTCTACCTGGACCTTGAGTACCAGCGGGCGAAAAGCGAAGGCCGGCTGAGCAGCTTGCGCGAGTTGCAGGCGGCGATCATGGATGGCGCCGTCAAGCGCATCCGGCCCAAGTTCATGACCGTGGCGACGATGTTCCTGGGCCTGCTTCCGGTCATGTGGTCCACGGGGGCGGGAGCCGACGTGATGAAGCGGATTGCCGCGCCGATGGTGGGCGGCATTCTCACGTCTTTCATCCTGGAATTGGTTGTGTATCCAGCTATCTACGAGGTATGGAAATGGCATTTCGAACTGAAAAAGCGTTTGGCGTGATTCTGGCCGCCGCATTGGCGCACGCTGCTTGGGGGCAGTCTTTCGAGTTCCAGGCGAAACACGACCACTGGCGGAAGGGCTGCGCCGGCATCTTGCGCGTCGACTCGGACGGCGTGTCCTACACCGGAAAGAAGCGGCATTCCTGGAGGTGGGCCTGGCAGGACATACAGAGGTTCGAGCTGTCACCGGCGCAGATCCGCGTGCTCACATACGAGGACAACCGCTGGAAGCTCGGCGCCGACCGGGAGCATTTGTTTACCGCCCCCGCTCGCGATTTCGGGCAGGCTTACCTTTTCCTCAGGGACCGTCTCGACCAGCGCTTTGTGGCCCGGCTGGCGGACCCGGAGGTCATGCCGGTGTGGAAGATCCCCGCCAAACGCCTGGGGCGAGTCAGCGGCTCTGAGGGAGTGCTTGGGGTGGGAGAGGACCGGATCGTATTCAACAGCGAAACCAACTGCGAGTCCATGACCTGGCGCTTCACGGACCTTCAGAGCCTCAGCTCATCCGGGCCATTTCAGCTCACCCTCGTCACCCTTCAGAAGACCTTCGATTTCCAGTTGAAGCAGCCACTGGAGGAGCGCCGCTACGATGAGCTCTGGAGGGCCGTCGAGCGGCGCCAGGGGCGGCTCTCGGGCCTGCTCGCCGGGCCCTAGCACTGTGCTACATTGGACTTTACCGCCTCTCGCCGACATGCCGGCTCGGGTGAGCGAGTCACTTATCCTGCGTTCGTATCCATTTCGGGAAGCGGACCTTGTGGTCAGTTTCCTGACGCGGGATTTGGGGAAGTTGCGGGGGGTAGCCAGGCGCGCCAGAAGGCCCAAGAGCAGTTTTGGATCGGGCCTGGAGCGGCTCTCGCACGTGCATGCGAAGTATTACCAGCGTGAGACGAGAGAGCTGGTCAGCCTGGAATCGTGCGAGCTGATTCGCTCCCCGTTCGAGCTTCAGGCGGACTATGAAGTCGGGGTGGCGCTGGACTACCTGGCCGAGACAGCCGAGCAGCTTCTGGCTCCGGCGGAGCAGAGCGAGAGGTTCTTCCGGCTGCTCGTGGCGGTTTTGGATTACCTGTACGGCACGAGGGCCGGTGGCGTTTGGCCGGCGGTGACATACTTCAGCTTGTGGGCAGTTCGCTTGTCGGGCTTCCTGCCCGCGGTCAAGGCCGGCGAGGATTCGCTGGCCATAGCGGAGGAGATGCTGAGAACGCCAATCACACAACTGACGCCCCGGATGTGGGCGAAGGAGACGGCATCGGACCTGCGCCGCTTTCTGGTGCGCGAAATCGAGGCTCATATAGAGCGGCGGCTGGTGACCGCGCCCATGCTGGAAGCTCTCTGATGGATTCCTATCAACAGATCCTGTTCAAACTCAAGAAGTACTGGGCCGATCGCGGCTGCGTGATCCAGGAGCCCTACGATGTCGAAGTCGGGGCGGGGACCATGTGCCCGGAGACGTTCCTGCGTGTGCTCGGGCCGAAACCGTACAAAGTGGCTTATGTGCAGCCAAGCCGCCGCCCGGCCGACGGCCGCTACGGCGCCAACCCGAACCGGCTGTACAAGCACTCCCAGTTGCAGGTGATTCTGAAGCCGTCGCCCGCCGATGTCATGGATCAGTACCTCCAGAGCCTGGAAGCCATCGGCATCGACCTGCGAAAACACGACATCAAGTTCGAAGAGGACAACTGGGAGTCGCCCACCCTCGGGGCCTGGGGCATCGGTTGGCAGGTGATGCTGGACGGACTGGAAGTCACACAGTTCACCTACTTCCAGCAGTGTGGAGGCATAGACCTGGACCTGGTTCCAGCGGAGCTGACCTACGGCCTGGAGAGGCTCACGGCCTTCCTCCAGGGGCGGGACAGCGTCTACGACATCGAGTGGGCACCCGGTTTCAGCTACGGGGACGTACGTTTTGCGGAAGAGTTGCAGTTTTCCGTCTACAACTTTGAGATGGCGGAGGTTAAGGCGCTGTGGCAGTTGTTCGAGATCCATGAGAAGGAATGCCAGCGCCTGCTGGGAGGATTTGCCGATTACTCCGAGAAGGAGCGGTTTCCCGTGCTGGCCGCCTATGACCAAGTCCTGAAGTGCTCCCACCTGTTCAACCTTCTTGACTCGCGCGGCGCGATCAGCGTGACCGAGCGCGTCGGGGTGATCGCCAGGGTGAGGAAGCTCGCCGTGGGGGTCGCCCAGACATGGGTGGACCAGTGTAGCCAGGGGGTGGCGGCGTGAAGAGTCTACCCTTCCTCCTGGAAATCGGTTCCGAAGAGATTCCTGACTGGATGATCCAGCCTGCCCTCAAGCAGTTGAGGGAGCTATTTGAACAATTACTTGAATCCAAGAAGCTGGCTGGGTCGGTGGTCTGGGTCGAAGCGACACCGCGCCGGCTCGTCCTGAAAGCCGAGGGCCTGCCCCAGCGCCAGCCGAACAGCGTGGAGTTGGTCACCGGTCCGCCGAAATCCGCCGGAGAAGGGGCCGCTGCCGGATTCGCCAGGAAACTCGGCGTCGAACCCTCCGCGCTGAAGACGGTGAAGACGCCCAAGGGCGAGTACCTGGCGTATCGCAAGACGGTGAAGGGCCTGCCGACGCAGGAGATTCTGTCACAGGCTCTGCCCGAGCTGATCCTGAAGCTCTACTTCCCCAAGACGATGTACTGGACGGGGAAAGGTGGCCCGCGCTTTATTCGCCCGATCCGCTGGATCGTGGCTCTGCTGGGAACGAAAGTTGTGCCGTTCGAATTGGCCGGGGTCAAGTCCGGCAACGTCACAACCGGGCACCGGCAGCTTGGCAAGAAGAAGATCCGGGTCACGATCGATTCCTACCAGCAGTCGCTCCGCGACAACTTCGTGCTCGTCTCGGCCGAAGAGCGCAAGGCCAGGATCGAGGCGGGATTGGCAGGCGTCAAGGCCGACCCCGAACTGCTCAACACGCTGGTTTACCTTACCGAATACCCGACGCCAATCAAGGGGAGCTTCGACGAGCAGTATCTGGCTTTGCCTGAAGAAGTCCTGACGACCGTCATGCGCCACCACCAGCGCTACTTCTCGATTGCCGGGCCGGACGGCAAGCTGGCACCGCAGTTTGTGGCGGTGATGAACACCGCGGACGACCCGGAGGGCCTGGTCCGCAAGGGCAACGAGCGCGTGCTGCGCGCCCGTTTCAACGATGCACGGTTTTTCTGGGATTTCGACCAGCAGAAGAAGCTGGCCGACCGGATCGAAGACCTCGCCCATGTCACTTGGCAGGCGCAAGCGGGATCCTACCGCGAGAAGGTTCAGCGGATGAGCCAGCTCGTGGATTCCGAACACTCTGCCCGGGCAGTGATGCTCGCCAAGTGCGACCTCACCACGGAGATGGTCAAGGAGTTCCCGGAGCTTCAGGGGATTGTGGGCGGTCTCTACGCCCGGACCCAGGGCGAGCCCGAGCCGGTGTGGCGAGCCATCTACGAGCACTACAAGCCCACCAGCATGGAGGATGAGATCCCCTCCACCGAAGAAGGGCGGCGGGTGTCGCTGGCCGACAAGCTCGACACCTTACGGACGCTGTTCCACCTTGGTCTGATCCCCAGCGGCTCCAAGGACCCCTTCGGGCTGCGGCGCGCGGCGCAGGGAGTGGTGAAGATTCTGGTGGAAGGAAGACTGTCCCTGCGCCTGTCTGGCCTGCTGGGCGACAGCCCCCAGTTGAAGGATTTCCTGCTGGACCGGGTTCGCTACTACTTCCGCGACTTTCGCGGGTTCAAGTACGACGAAGTCAACGCCGTGTTGGCTTCGGGGTGGGACGACCTGGTGGACGTGGAGAGCCGGCTGGCGGCGCTTCAGGCCGTCCGGCCGACGGAGAACTTCGAGCCGCTGGCGGCCAGTTTCAAGCGCATCCGCAACATCCTGAAGCAGGCAGGATTCGCCGGGGGCGGGCAGGTCGATCCGACGCTCCTTGAGGAGGGGCCGGAGAGCGCCTTATGGGCCGCATTCACGTCGGCCAGGGAGAGGGTGCGCGCCGCCAATAGCTACCGGGAGAAACTGCTCGAGATCGCGAGCCTGCGCCCCGCCGTGGATCTGTTTTTCGATAAGGTTCTGGTGAACGCGCCGGATGAGAGCATCCGGCGGAACCGCCTGACTCTGCTGAGCGATCTGCTGACGGAGTTCTCGGCGGTGGCTGATTTTTCGGAAATCGTTACTCAAGGTACTCAAACTGAATAAGGAGAACATGAGCGCTATGAAAAAGTACGTGTACGCCTTCGGCGGCGGTACGGCCGACGGGGACGGAAAGATGAAGGATACGCTCGGCGGCAAGGGCGCCGGGCTGGCCGAAATGAGCCGCGCGGGTGTGCCCGTACCGCCCGGCTTCACGATCTCGACCGAGGTCTGCAACATCTACTTCGACAACGACAAGCGGGTCCCGGCGGAGATCGAAGAACAGGTCAAGGAGGCCCTGGCAGGTCTGGAGGCCAAGATGGGGCAGAAGCTCGGCGATCCGAAGGACCCGCTGCTGGTCAGCGTGCGCTCGGGCGCGAAGTTCTCGATGCCCGGCATGATGGA
>JBHGAV010000002.1:0-118474 GCA_041946685.1 Bryobacteraceae bacterium
GGCGTCGGTGATGGCGTGCGCCAGCACGTCGGCGTCGGAATGGCCGGCGAGGCCCAGTTCCGAAGGTATCTCCACGCCGCCCAAAATCAAAGGCCGCCCCACCGCCAGGCGGTGAACGTCCCAACCGATTCCCGTGCGCAGCTCGCTCACGAGGCTTTCTTCTGGCAGGCCTCTTCCGACAGAAACAGCCGCGCCAGGTCCATGTCGGTGGGCTTGGTGATTTTGATGTTCCGGTCGCTGCCCGGCACCACGCTCACCTCCACTTGCTCCAGCCGCTCGACCAGGCTGGATTCATCCGTGCCGGTGAAGCCGTCCTCGCGGGCCTTGGCAAACGCGCGAGCGAGCAGGTCGTGCCGGAACGCCTGCGGGGTCTGCGCCAGAACTAGACGTTCCCGGGGGATAGTCCCATGGATCTTGTTGCGCTTGACCTGCTTGACCGTATCCACAGGCACAATCCCAACGATGGCCGCGCCCGACTCGCCCGCCTCGCGAATCGTCCGCTCGATCACGGCCGGTTCGACGAAGGGCCGCACCGCATCGTGCACCACCACCAGATCGACTTCCGGCTCCAGCACCCGAAGCGCGTTCTCGACCGACTGCTGGCGGCTGTCTCCCCCCTCTACGACCCGGACCGGTTTGGGGAGACCTTCTCCCTCCAGCATCGCTTCGACCCAGGCGAAATCCTCCCTCCGCAGGGCAACCACAATCTCGCCGACCGACGGGCAGATACTGAACTTCCGGATGGTGTGCAACAGAATGGGCGCCCCATCCAGCAGCATGAACTGTTTGCGGCTGGTGCCGCTTGTTTCGGCGCTCTGCCGGCCCATGCGCGTGCCCAAGCCCGCCGCGGGCAGTATAACGGCGACTCTCATCCTCTCATTCTCCAAGGCGCTGCTCAGACCTTCATGCTACCTTGCCGGCGGCGCGGCGGCGGGGGCGGCCTGTTCCCGCTGGGGCCGCTCCTGCGGCTTGTCGTTGTGGGCCTTCTCGTGGACGGCGTGGACCCGCTCGTCGTAACGCCCGAAAATCATTTTGCCCGCCGTCGTCTGGAGCACGCTGGTAACGGAGATGTCGATGGTCTTGGAAATCATCTTTTTCGCGTTGTCGACCACCACCATGGTGCCGTCGTCCAGATACGCCACGCCCTGGTTGTACTCCTTGCCCTCTTTCAGGATGAAGACCCGCATGGTCTCGCCCGGCAGCACGATGGGCTTGAGGGCGTTGGCCAGCTCGTTGATGTTGAGCACCTCGACCCCATGCAACTGCGCCACCTTGTTCAGGTTGAAGTCGTTGGTGACGATCTTGCAGACGTAGGTCTTGGCCAGTTCGATCAGCTTCATGTCCACGTCGCGGACATGCGGGAAGTCCTCTTCGAGGATCTGCACATTCAGCTCGGCCATCTTCTGGATGCGCTGCAGGATGTCCAGGCCCCGGCGACCCCGGTTCCGCTTCATCGAGTCGGCCGAGTCGGCCACCAGTTGCAGTTCGCGCAGCACGAACTGCGGGATCACGATGACGCCGTCCAGAAAGCCGGTTTCGGCAATATCCGCAATGCGGCCGTCGATGATGACGCTCGTATCGAGGATCTTGAAGTTGCTCTTCCCGGACTTCTCGCTTCCGAAGACGCCTCCCAGGGCGGCCAGGTTCAGCATGTCTCCCTTACTGGCGCCCACCACCAGGCCGACATATGTCATCCACAGCATGAGGCCGATCTGCAGGAACGGGACGGTCGTCTCGTTCTGAGGCAGCGCCCTACTGATCACCAGGGACATCAGGAAGGCCCCCAGGATGCCGAGCACCGACCCAACAGCAGCCCCGATGAGCCGCTTCAGACTCACCTCTTTCACGCGGATCTCGAAGGCAATGATGATCAGACCGAGGGCCAGGCCAGCCAGGGCCGAATACGGCCTCGGCAACCCAAACGGCTGAAGGAACAGACTGGCGGCCGCCAAAAGGACCAGGAACAGCACGCGAACCACTACCAAGTCATTCACGATAGTATTCCTTAGAACTCAAAACCCGTCACGACCACGAAATATATATGCGTTCAGAGTATACCACCGGAGGATGACCAAAAAGGTACAGCAGGGCTCTCGGAGAGCTGTGCAAGGAAGGAGACACCCGCCACGGCCAGCCGGGGCCGACCGGGGTGGCCACCACGCAGGATGGTGCTTCAGAGCGCCTTCGCTAATTCCTCGGCGAAGGCCGTCGACGGATTGCCGGACTCGGACTTGGATTGGCGGGGCTTCTTGCCGGCCCGGTGGGCGGGTCTTGCTTCCGGCCGGGCCGGCTGCGATCCCCTGGGCTTGGGCGGTTGCGCCGGGTTGGCCCTCAGCAGCTTGTCCTCCAGCGGGGCTCTGTCGAAACGCCTTATGATCGACTGCATCTCCTCTGCGTTGGGAGCCTCGACGAAGGCGAAGCCTTTGGATTCCTGCGTTTCGGGGTGGCGGATGACTTTGATCGAATCGGCCACCAGGTTTTCCGAGTTGAGCCAGGACTGGATATCGTCCGCGGTCACCCAGATTGGTAGATTGCCAAGAAAGACGGTGAAGCTCATTAGTTGGTGTTCATCACTCCATGGGTTGGATTGCGGGGAAGCAGGTCGACGGAAGCGGGACCATTCGTACTGAGGGTATTCTACCAGAGAAGATCTCCGCTTGGCAAACCCACCGTTATCGAGCCGCGGCGGCCAGTGCATGGACATTCTCGCCGGGCATCCCCGGGCTTACGCCGCCGCCTAGCGACAGAATCAGGTTGCGCCCGCCAGTCTTGCTCAGCACGGCCCGTGCGTGCTCGGCAACCATTTCGACTGTCCCCCGCACACCCACGTCCAGTGGCGGCACGTTCCCCATCAGGCACATCCGGCCTTCCGTCTTGGCCGCAACCTCCACCACATCCACCTCGTGGCTCCAGTTGAGCACATCAAACCCGCTCTCGGGAAGATCCTTCAAAAAGGGTCGGGTGTTGGCGTCGTTGTGGTAGACCTTCACCCAGTCGGCGGGAAAGGCATTACAGATCCGCCTCAAGTAGGGCTGCGCGAACTCCCTGTAAGCCCGCGCCGAAAGGAAGCCAACAATGTCATCCAAGACCAGGATGCCCTCTACGGTGTCGCCAACCGCTTCGGCTTGCGCCTCGAGCCACCGGATCACGGTCCCGGTGGTGTGCTCCAGAAACTTGTGCACGCCGGCCGGATTGTCGGCCAGGTCCATCATAAACTCGGAAACGCCCCTCAAGAATGCCGCAAGGCAGAGCGGTCCGCGGGCGGCAACGACCGGCATGGTGTAGCCGGCGTCCAGGATTCTCGGCTTGTGCATTCCGTACAGCCGTAGGGCGAACGCCATCAGGCCATCCGTCTTGGGATTGACGGCGGGAAGCGCCGCCGTGTCTTCGAGCCGCGAAAACACCGGAGACTGAGCCGGCGGCTGGTCCGGCCAGAAGTGGACACGGTTCCCGTACGCCGAGGGCTCGATCGCCATGCCGTATTCCACCCACCAGGAAGGGAACAGGGTGACCTCGGAGAACTCCTTGATGATTCGCAGGTTCGCTTGAAACCACGCCTCAGGGTCCAAGTAGTAGTCGAGGTGGCTGATCCCCACGTATCCGGGTATCCAGGGACTGTCGACAATGAGGGCAACCGGCGTCGGCGCGCCAGCAAGCCGCTTGGCCGCGCTCTTGAATGCCTGCCATTGCTCTGGGCGCATGATTGACCTCAGCAGATAGGCTTGACTTCAACGCCGCACGTCATGCTACACGTTCACGCCGGAGGCCAGAAAACCCCCGTCGACCACGATGCATTGCCCGGTCAGATAGCTGGCTCCGTCGGAGGCCAGCAGAACGGCGGCCCCGACCAGTTCCTCCGGCTTCCCGAAACGCTTCATCGGAGTTCGCATCAGAAGCTCCCGACCGCGCGGGGTCCCGTTGATCAGTTCGCGGTTCAGTTCCGTCGGGAAGACCCCGGGTGCGATGGCGTTCACGATGATGTGGTCCGCCGCCCACTCGCAGGCCAGGCTCCGCGTCAGCGATTGCAGGCCGGCCTTGGCGGCGCAATACGCCGCCACCTCGTGAAACGCCACGAATGCGCCGAGCGAGACGACGTTTATGATCCTCCCCCGCCCGCTAGCCTTCAATGGCTCGTAGAACGATTGGCACGCTCGCAGCACCCCGTTCAGGTTCGTATCGATCAGCCCCGACCACAGATCGTCGCGGATTGTCGCCGTCGGCTCTCTCTGGATGAACCCGGCGGCGTTCACCAGGATGTCCACGCGGCCCAACCGCTCCAGCACGCGGTCGCGCAACTGGTCGATGGAGGCGCGGTCGGCCACATCGACCGTGTAGCGCAAAGTTCTGCGGCCCAGGGCCTCAACCTCCGCGCACGCCGCCTCGACGCCTTGCCGCCGGCGGCCCGCGGGCACGACATCGGCCCCATGCTCGGCAAGTCCGATGGCGAGCGAGCGCCCGATGCCCGAAGTGGCCCCAATCACCACCGCCACGCGATCCGTCAGGTTCAGGCAGCCGCGCATCTCAGTATGGGACCGGCGCGGGCCGGGCATCCTTCGGATCCGCCCAGCGGTCATTGGGCACAATCGGGCTCCAGGCCGGCCGCAGCGGATCCTGGTCGTACGGGTAGTCGCCCAGCCGCTGGTAAAGTTCGGCGTACTCGCGCAGCTTGTCCCGGTCCAGCCGCACTCCCAGGCCCGGCCCGTCCGGCACTTCGATGGCGCCGTCGTGGTAGCGCATCAGCCCGCCCTCGATGACGTCGTCCGTCAGGTGATGGTAGTGCGCGTCGGCGGCGAACGAAAGGTTCGGCAGCACGGCCCCCAGGTGCAGCATGGTCGCCAGTTGGATCCCCAGTTCACCGGAAGAATGCACGGCGACACCCAGTTGGAACGTCTCGCACACGCCTGCGGCCTTCAGACAGGGACGGATTCCGCCCCAGAATGTCGTGTCGAGCAGAATCACGTCCACCGCGGTGTCAAGAGCGTTGGCCGCAAGCTGCTCGAAGTTCACCACGACGGTATTGGTGGCGAGGGGGACGCGGACCATCTCGCGCGTGCGCCGCATGCCGTTCAGGCCGAAGACCGGATCTTCCAGGTAGTCGTTGTGCAGCCCTTCGATCGACTGCCCGAACCGGATCGCCTGCTCGGTGGACCAGACCGCGTTTGGATCGAACCGCAGCGAGTCGCCTGGAAGGGCGGCGGCAAGGGCGCGGTACGCCTCCAGTTCATAGTCGGGTGGGAAGACGCCGCCCTTCAGCTTGTGCGTCCGGAAGCCGAAGCGGCGCTTCAACTCCAGAGCGTAGTCCACCAATTGCCCGATCTCCCTTACCTCGCCTTCGCCGGAACGCGGATTGGGATACCGGAAGAAGCAGTACGAGGCGAATGGAACGCGGTCGCGCAGCTTTCCGCCCAGGATCGCGTGCACGGGAACGCCCCACGCTTGCCCGAGAATATCCAGACAGGCGAATTCCAAGGCCGCGAGAATCTGCGTTCGATTGTTGTACAGCGATGCCGTGGGATTGGCGATCCGGAAGCGCATCTCCTCCAACCGCGCGGGATCGTGTCCCAGCAGATAGGACCTCAGCGAGCGGAACGCCCCCTCGGCGGACTCCCCTCCCCCGCCCATTTCGCCCAGTCCGATCAACCCGTCGTCGGCCTCCACCTCGACCACCGTCCGGACGAAGCGTCCCCAGTGACAACCGTTGGCGTGCCGCAACGGCGCCTCCAGCGGTATCGTTACCGTTGTTGCGCGTATGTCACTGATCTTCACTATTAGTTTTATGGTACAACCAAACGAACCTTAATCTTCGCCGCCCAGTCGCTGCCAGCAATGTTGAGGCCCCCCGGGAATGGCGGCAACTGGATCTGTCCACGGCTGTCTGCTCGCAGCGTCTCGGTCGTACTCCACTTTCCAGTTCGGGGATCGTACCAGGAGAGATCGTACGTCGCGTTCGCCCTCCAGCCGATCGTCTGCGCCCGGTGTGCCTTGTTCTCGAAGTACAGCAACCCCAGGTCCGCTTCTGGCGTGCGCAGCAGGAACGACCATCCGTCCAGGCCCTGCTCGTCGCTCCCGGGCGCTTTTCGCGGCGTCAGGTCCTCTGGAGCCGGGGAGAGGTTCTGAAAGCGCGGCCCTTCGGAGAGCACAAAGTCCCGCAACCATTGCATGTAGCCCGCCGACTTGTACCGCAGGGCTTGCCAGAAATACGGACGCGAACCGGGTGGCTCCGAGGCCGTCGTGACGTCGTAGGCGGCCGTGCCGTGGACGTGCCCGGCGAGCGCGCCGGAAAGCACACACCCGTACATCTGCGCACGCGAAAAGTAGTTGTCCCGATCGGTGTCGGGCTGCGGTTGCTCGCCGGCGACGACATTGTTCGGATGGAGCCAGCCCGTGTAGTACGGCTCCAGGTTGATGGCCGGGTAGGGCGGCGACAGCCGGAACTGGGTCTCGATGGCCTGGTAGATGCCGTGGTCCCGTGGCTTGTTCCCCGTGCTGTGCAGGTTCAGCCACGGGGCCTTCTCTCCGTGACCGAAGGTCACGTCGGTGGCGTGGTCGATCAGCGCGGTTACGGGCTGGCCGAAAGGCATCGGGCCGAACTTGCGGAAATGGTGCGTCAGTGCCGCGTTGAACTCGTCGGCCGTCAGGCTGTAGTTCTTCAGGTAGATGTCGAAGTGGATCTTGCTGAAGATCAGGTTGAACGCGCCGTAGCGCGCCACCATGTACTGAACAAAGCGCGCGTAGGATTCATTGAAATCGAAGTAGGCCTTCCAGGGCGGACACACGTCGCGTCGAACCGTTTCGAGCATCGGGACGAAGCCTTCGCTCGCAAGGTGCCTCATCTTGCGGTCGAGGCTTTGGAAGTACTCGGGCACGAGACGGTCGAAGTTGGCAAGGCCGTCGCGTTCGGGGATTATCTCAAAAGGGCGGTAGCCTCGCTCGTCGTGCATGGCCTTGGCCGTTGGCCCGCCTCCGGGGAGTGTCATTCCGAACGCCTCCCAGGCGTTTCTCAGATACACGCCGTTGCGGTCCGCGTGCGTAGCCGGATACTGGTCGGAGGCCCATGTGGGAAACGCGGCGATCATGCTGACCGAATTGAATCCCTGCTGCTTGCGCCAAGCCACCGCCTGCTGGAACGTGACGCCGGGGCCGGGCTCCTCGCCCGCCGTCACCGGCTTGTCGGTCAGAGGCAGCCTCCAGGTGGCCGCTCCCAGCCAGGTGTCGCCGACCAGGAAGAACGGCGTGCCGTCGGCATACTGGAGGCCGTGGCCGTTCGCTGTCGGGCGCAAGAAGCCGCGGCGATTCGGGTTCTGCCGCTTCTCCTGTTCCGTCCACTCTTGAGCGGTGAACGCACCCATTCTCCCGTTCAGCCCCTTGTCGGAGGGCTGGTTGGAACCGCTCATCCAACTCCACCTTCCCGGGCGCGTGGCGACCACTCGAACCCGGAAGACATCGCCACCATCCCAGAAGCCGTAGACGCGGCCGTTGAAACCGGGGCCCTTGAGTTCCACCCAACAGGTCACCTCCACGTACGGATTCGCGTAAGAACGCGCCGCCCGGAGTTCGATCTCCTGCATTTCCCAGACGTGCGCCGCCGGCTGGGCGAAGGCGGCCGCGCATACAGCCAAAGCGGCGAGAGAGAGCGTTGTTAGCCGGACCATGACCGATAGTGTAGCGCTGCCGGCCGGGCCGCCCTGGGCCCTTGCTGCTCCACCGGCGGCTGAGAGCAAGCGTGGGGGCGACGGCACGGAAAATAGAATGCAATTTGCATTGAATTGCATCCTGTGTCAAAATGTAGGTAAGGGCGATGCCGCTGATTCAGGTAAGAGACGTCCCGGACCACATCTACCGCCTGCTAGCGGAACAGGCTGCGCGCGAGCGCCGCAGCCTGGCCCAGCAGGTCGTCGCTGTGCTGGCCCGCGGCCTCCAGGTTGAGGTGGACGCGAAATCACGCCGACAGTCGTTGCTGGCTGCTCTGCGTTCCGCACCCGACTCCGGGGGGGAGCGCCTCAGCGATCCTGTCCGGCTGATTCGGGAGGATAGACGCCGGTGAGGGTTGTCCTCGACGCCAGTGCGGCGGTTGAAGTCGCGCTCCAGCGCAAGCAGGCTCCCCGGTTGGCGGGCATTCTAAAGGAAGCCGATGTGGTTCTGTCACCGGACCTCTTGGTACCCGAAGTGGTGAATACGATCTGGAAGTATCACCAATTCGAGAACCTGAGCCTCGAGCTGTGCGATCGTGCCCTGGAGGCAGCGTTTGGCTTGGTGGACGCTCTGGTCCCCTCCAAGGAGGTTCACGGTGAGGCGTTCCTGCTCGCCAGGCTTGCCCGCCGACCCGCCTACGACATGTTCTACTTGGCGCTGGCGCGCCGCGAGGACGCTGTCCTCCTCACCTGCGACACCAGCCTGAAGAAAGAAGCCTCCCGCCAGGGCCTCCGCACGGCTTAGGCCCCTCTGCCGCACCGTTACTTGCCCTTCACCACCTCCAGAAACGCTTTGGCTGCATGACTCGGCGCGCGGCGGGCCGGATGCACCAGCCGGATCTGGCGCTCCACGTAAAACTCCTCCACCTTCACCTCGCAGAGCGTCCCCTGCTCCAGTTCTTGCTCCACGCACATCCTAGGCAGGAACGCCACGCCCTCGTTGCGCTGCACCAGCTTGCGGATCGTCTCCACGGTCGGCATCTCCATGTCCATGTTCAAGTTCACCTTGTGCCGCTGGAACTCTCTGAGCACCGTTTCGCGGTATGGCGAGAGCACGTTGTGTGCGATGAAGGTCTCGATCGCCAGTTCACGCATCGGTACCGAATCGCTCTGCGCCAGACGGTGCTGCGGGGAGACCACAAACGCCAGGTGATCCGTGTAGATCACAGTCGCGGTCAGCCGGTCGTCTTCCGGATCGTAGCTGATCACCCCAAGCTCCAGGTCCCCGTCGATCAACTGCCGCGGGATCTTGCTCGACAAACACCGCCGGACCTGAACCTTCACCTTCGGGTAGAGCCGCCGGTACCGCTGGATGTGGCGCAAAAGATAGAGCGTCGTCGATTCGTTCGCCCCGATCACAAGCCGCCCAGCGGCGTTGTCCCTCAGCTCCGCGAGCGCCACTTCCAGTTCACCCTGGAGGTTCTCGAACCGCCGCGCAAACTCGAGCACGATCCGCCCGGCATCGGTCAGCAGGATCTCCTTGCCCGTGCGGTCCAGCAGCTTCTCCCCCAACTCCTGCTCCAGCCGCTGCACAGCCAGCGAGATCGCCGGCTGGGTCCGCGACAGCTTCTCGGCCGCCCGCGAGAAACTACGCTCCGCCGCGACCGTCGAGAAGACCTGCAAGGCATAAAGCTCCATGGCCTAATCCTTTCTGCTTCATCGATAAATCTCGCTCATGAAATGATTCACGCTTATCATACAACGTAACATTATAAATTTGCCAAATCAGTCGGAGCCTTGGATAATAGCTCTGTGCCCCGCAATCGGCGGAACATGCCGGCGGGGCGAAATCCAGAACGCGGGCGATCACCGTGAACAATCACGTGCGAATTTTTGACACGACACTCCGGGATGGCGAACAGTCCCCCGGATGCAGCATGACCGTCACCGAGAAGTTGCGCATGGCCGGGAAACTGGTGGAACTTGGCGTCGACACCCTCGAAGCCGGGTTCCCGATCGCCTCTGAGGGCGATTTTGAAGCGGTTGACACCATCAGCCGCGAGTTTCCGGACGTGCAGGTGGCGGCCCTTGCCAGGGCCTGCACGTTGGACGTGGAACGAGCCGCCCGCGCTCTGGAGAAGGCCCGAAAACCCCGCCTCCACACCTTCATCGCTACCAGCGACATTCATTTGAAGCACAAGCTGCGCAAGACACGCGAGCAAGTGGTGGAGGAAGCGATCAAGGCGGTCGAACTGGCGCGCCGTTACGTGGACGACGTTGAGTTTTCGGCCGAAGACGCCACCCGTACCGATCCGGACTACCTCGAACAGGTCTCCAAGGCCGTCGTGGCCGCCGGTGCCGGGACCGTGAACCTGCCCGACACGGTAGGCTACTCCACGCCGGACGAGCACGCCGAGCTGATTGGGCGCATGGCGCGCGCGCTGGGCGACAGTGCCATCGTGAGCGTGCATTGCCACAATGACCTGGGTCTCGCGGCGGCCAATTCGCTGGCCGCCGTGCAGGCCGGCGCGCGGCAGGTGGAGTGCACCATCAACGGAATCGGAGAGCGGGCCGGCAACTGCGCGCTGGAAGAGATCGTTATGGCGATCAGGCTCCGCCAGGACCGCTACCCGTTCGACCTCAGCGTCGTCACCGAGCACCTCTACCCCGCCAGCCAGCTCCTGACCGAGCTGATCAGCTTCGGCCCGCAGCCCAACAAGGCCGTTGTCGGGCGGAATGCCTTCGCACACGAAGCTGGAATCCACCAGGACGGCTACCTGAAGGAGCGGACCACTTACGAGATCATGGATCCGAAGATGGTGGGCGTGCCCGAGAGCCGCCTCGTGCTCGGCAAGCACAGCGGGCGCCACGCGCTCAGGGACCGCTGCCAGCACCTGGGCTTCGACCTCACGCGGGAGCAACTCGATCTGGTTTATACGGACTTCATCGCTCTGGCGGACCGCAAGAAGGGCGTCCTCGATGAGGAGATCGCCGCTTTCGTCCGCCAGGTAGTGGACCACGGAGCCAACGCTTCCCGCTCGTAGAAAGCGGCAGGGCCGGCGCTCGCGGTACAATCAGTGTTTCCCCTGCTCGAAAGCTATGAATCTCAATGTCTTAATCCTCCCCGGCGATGGGATCGGCCAGGAAGTCACCGCCGAAGCCGTTCGCGTGTTGCGCCGCGTCGCAGCCAGGTTCAACCATTCGCTGAACCTCACCGAGGGGCTTCTCGGCGGCGTCGCCATCCATCGAACGGGCAGTCCCCTCCCTGAGGAGACGCTACGGCTCGCCCTTCAAGCCGACGCCACGCTGATGGGCGCGGTCGGCCTGCCGGAGTTCGACGACGCTCCTCCGGAGAAGCGTCCCGAGAAGGGCCTGCTCGGCATCCGCAAGGCCCTCGGGGTGTTCGCCAACTTGCGCCCGGTCAGGGCTTACCCAGCCCTGCTGGAGTGTTCGCCCCTGAAAAACCATCTTGTTGAGGGGACCGACATGATCATCGTCAGGGAGTTGACCGGCGGCCTCTACTACAGCACCCCGCGCGGCATCTCGGGCGAAGGCCCTGAGGCTCGCGGCGTGAACACGATGGCGTACACCCGCCCCGAAATCGAGCGCATCGCGCGCGTGGCGTTCCATCTGGCCCGCGGCAGACGCCGCAAAGTCACCAGTGTGGACAAGTCCAATGTCCTGGAAGTATCCCAGCTCTGGCGCAAGGTGGTCACGGAGGTCGCTGCCGAGTATCCGGATGTGACCCTGGAGCACCTGCTGGTCGACAACTGCGCCATGCAGTTGATCCTGAATCCCCGCCGCTTTGACGTGGTAGTGATCGAGAACATGTTCGGGGATATCTTGAGCGACGAAGGCGCGGTTCTGGCCGGCTCCATCGGCATGTTGCCCTCCGCCTCGATCGGCGAGAAGCGCCCCACGGGAGGCTGGATGGGCCTCTACGAGCCCGTTCACGGCTCGGCCCCCGATATCGCCGGACAAAACAAGGCCAATCCGCTGGCCGCCATCGGCTCGATGGCCGCCATGCTGGAGTACAGTTTCGGTCTCATCGAAGAAGCCGCTGCCGTCAACCGGGCCATAGAAACGGTTTTGAACAGCGGCAAGGTGACTGCCGACTTGAGGCCCACTGGTAAACCCGCTACTACAATTGAAGTAGGAGAAGCGGTTTGTGAGGTGATATGACCCAGCCCCGTACGATCATCGAGAAGATCTGGGACGCCCACGTGGTGGCCCAGCCGCCAGGCGCCCCCCCGCTGCTCTACATAGACTTGCACCTGATCCATGAGGTGACTTCCCCGCAGGCCTTCGACGGATTGCGCCGTCGCGGGCTGCGGGTCCGGCGACCGGACCTGACTCTGGCCACCATGGATCACAGCGTGCCCACGACCGACTGGTCTTTGCCCATTGTCGACCCGATCGCGGCCAAGCAGCTCAAGCAGATGGAAGCCAATTGCGCCGAGTTCGGCGTTGTCTGCCACGGGATGAACAGCCCCCACCAGGGAGTCATTCACGTGATGGGGCCGGAGTCGGGCGCGACTCAACCGGGCATGACCGTCGTCTGCGGTGACAGCCATACAGCGACGCACGGCGCTTTCGGGGCGCTGGCCTTCGGCATCGGGACCAGTGAGGTCGAAAACGTCCTGGCGACCCAGTGCCTCCTGCAAAACAAACCCAAAACCTACCTCGTGGCCGTCAGGGGGGGGCTGAACCACGGTGTCTCGGCAAAGGACATCATCCTGGCCCTGATCGCCAAGATCGGCACCGGCGGCGGTACCGGGTGCGTGTTCGAATATGGGGGTCCAGCCATCCGGGCGCTCTCCATGGATGAGCGGATGACGGTCTGCAACATGTCGATCGAAGCCGGCGCCCGCGCCGGGCTCATCGCGCCGGACGACGTGACGTTCGAGTACATACATGGACGGCGCTACGCCCCGGTCGGTCCGGCCTGGGATGCCGCCGTCGCGCGGTGGAAGAAGCTGCCTACGGATGAGGGAGCCGCCTATGACCGCTCCGTCATCCTGGATGCAACGTCGCTCGAGCCCATGATCACTTACGGCACCAGCCCCGGCATGGGCATCCCTATCAGCGCGCCCATACCGGATCCGGCCAGCGCGAAGAGTTCCACCGAGCGCGAATCCATGGTTAAAGCCCTGCGCTACATGGACTTACAGCCTGGCAAGCCGCTCGCCGGCCATCCCATCCAGGTGGTTTTCATCGGAAGCTGCACCAACGGCCGGCTGACCGATCTGCGGGAGGCGGCAGGGGTGCTGAAAGGCCGCAAGGTCCACCCGGGCGTTCGTGCCTTGATCGTGCCTGGCTCGCAGCAGGTCAAACGGCAGGCCGAGGCCGAAGGCCTGGACCGCATCTTCCGCGAAGCCGGGGCGGAGTGGCGGGAGGCGGGCTGTTCCATGTGCATCGCCATGAACGGCGACCAGTTGAGGCCCGGCGAGTACAGTGTCTCCACCAGCAACCGCAACTTCGAGGGACGGCAGGGACCCGGCGGCAGGACGTTCCTGGCCAGCCCGCTGACCGCGGCCGCCTGCGCGGTCACCGGGGTCGTCACCGACGTGAGGACAATGCTATGACCAAGTTCACGCCTTTCGAAAGCCGGCTGGTGCCGCTCGCCGTCGACAACATCGACACGGACCAGATCATCCCGGCGCGCTTTCTGAAGACGATTTCGAAGGACGGGCTGGGCGACCAGTTGTTCTACGACTGGCGCTACGACGCCGAGGGCAGGCCCAAGCCGGACTTCATCCTGAACACGCCCGCTGCCAAACAGAGCCAGATCCTGCTGGCCGGGGATAATTTCGGCTGCGGCAGCTCGCGCGAGCACGCTCCGTGGGCCTTGACTCAGTACGGCTTCCGGGCGATCATCAGCACGTCGTTCGCCGACATCTTCCGGCAGAACGCCCTCAAGAATGCCCTGCTGCCGATCATCGTTCCGCGGGAGGTGCATGCCGAGCTGTTCGCACTGGACCCGGCCGCGAGGGTCCGGGTGGACCTGGCCGCACAAACGCTCACCCTCCCCGGCGGCCGCAAGGTCGAGTTCCCGGTGGACGGCTTTGCCAAGCAGTGTCTGCTGGAAGGGGTGGACGAACTCGGCTTCATCCTGATGCAGGCGGACTCTATCGCGGCCTTCGAGGCGCGGCGCGAGGGATCGATCAATACGCTTGCGCCGGCGGCTGACTGTAGTCCTTCGGCATAGCGATCCAGGCGATCAAGTAGGCGATGAAGCCGATCCCGGTGAAGAGCGCCGCCACCAGCCACAGGATTCGCATCAACGTTACGTCCAGCTCGAAGTAGTCGGCAAAGCCGGCGCACACGCCGGCGATCTTCTTTTCCCGCATGGGGCGCACCAGCTTCCTCCGGGGAGCCTCGGCCCGGGGCGGAGCGTCCGGCCGGGTCGGCTTCCCGCACCTGGCGCAAAAAAGGTCCGCGTCTTCGAGCTTGAATCCGCATTGTGTGCAGTACATGGCAGCCTCTCACCGAATTACTACGAGTACGGCGGCGCAGTTGTTCCCCAGCGCGCTATTTCTCCTCGTGGTACTCCTCTTCGGTGTTCACGCTCCAGATGTTCTCTTTGGACTCGATCCCCTTCACGATGTTGTCCACCGCCACCATGGCGGTCAGCATCGAGTGGTCCTGGTTGTTGTAGCGGTGCATGCCGTTGCGGCCGATCAGGTACAGATTCCGGAAGCCGTCCAGGTACTGGCGCAGTTCGCCGAAGCGGGCGTAGGCGCCGAAGTAGGCGGGATAGGTCTTGACCATCCGTATGACGGTCGCGTCCCGAACGTCGGCCCGGTCCAGAATGCCGATCTTCTCCATCTCGGTTTCGGCGAGCTCTCTCAGCTCCTGGTCGGACTTGCGCCACAGCGAATCCGATTCGAAGCAGAAATACTCCAGCCCGATCCAGACCTTATCCGGATCGGCGACCATGTGCGGACTCCAGTTGTTGAAGATCTGCATTCGCCCCACAATCACGTCCGGCTCCTGGATGTAGATCCAGTTGTCCCGGATGAGGCTTCCATCGGGCTCATGAACCTTGAGGCGGTCGACCAGCAGCCCGACGGTGATGAAGTCGCGGTACTCCAGCCGCTCGCCGATCTCCCTGATCTCCGGGGGAATGGCGGCGTCAAGCCCTTGCACCAGGTCCTTGACCGCCATGGTGGAGAAGAACAGGTCGCCCTCAATGCGCCGCGTCTCGCCCGAGCCGGTGTTCACGGCGGTGAGGGACTTCACCGTGTCCCCGGAGGTGTGTATGGCTCGGACTTCCCAGCCGGTCAGGATCTCGCCGCCCATTTCGGTGACGCGGCGAGCCGTTTCTTCCCACATCTGACCGGGGCCGTATTTGGGGTAGAGGAACTGCTCGATGAGCGAGGTTTCGGTCTGCTTCTGGGCGACGTCAGCCTTCTTTCCGTAGAGCCCCCGCAGAAAGTGCTGGATGGACTTGGCAATGGAGAGCCCCTTCACCCGCTGCGAACCCCACTCGGCGCTGATCCGGCTGCACGGGACTCCCCAGACCTTCTCCGTGTAGGCCTGGAAGAAAGTCCGGTACAACTCCCGGCCGAAACGGTTGATGAAGAACTGCTCCAGGCTGCGCTCGGGCTTGACGGGGAACAGGACGCTGTACAGATAGCTGAAGCCGATGCGGACAGTACGGATCAGTCCCAGCTTGCGCAGAGTGTCCAGCGTGAGACGGATGGGGTAGTCGAAGAAGCGCCGCAGGAAATAGATGCGGGATTTCCGCGACCGCACCAGCATCACTCGGTCGTCGCCGCTGAGGTCGACCGGCAGGATGCTCTGCCACCACTGCATGACCCGGTCGGATTTGGAGAAGAACCTGTGACCCCCGATATCGATCCGGTTCCCTTTGTAGTTGACGGTGCGGGCGATGCCGCCCATGTACTCGCTCCGCTCCAGGACCAGCGGCTTGATGCCGGTCCTGGTCAGCAGTTCGTGGGCTGCCGTGAGGCCGGCCGGGCCGGCGCCGATAATCACGGCTGTTTTCTGGGGCGTCACAAGGACATGCTAACATTCGTCGGTGAATGGCATAGCACACTCGATCGTGCTACCCCAAGATAGGGAGGAGTTCTGTCTGACGATGCCGGAGAATGCCAAACAGACCTGGTTCAACCGCCTGGCCGCGGAATGGGACCAGATCCCGAGTATGGAGGGCGCCGCGGAGAAGGTCCGGCGCTTCGTTGCGCAGAGCGCAACCCGTCATCCCCGCCGCATTCTGGACGTGGGGTGCGGGACGGGTATTCTTGTGCCGGCCTTGCTTGAGGCCATTCCACAGGTGGAGTGCGTCATCGAACTGGATTTTGCGCTCCAGATGCTCCAGCAGAATGCCCGCAAGTTCACCGACGGGCGCATCGGGCGCGTCTGTGCGGACGCGATGCGGCTGCCGGCGGCTTCGGGCGCCTTTGACCTGGTCGTGTGCTTCGGCATCCTGCCCCACCTCGAGGACAGAGGAGCGGCGCTCGCCGAACTGCTGCGCGTGCTGCGTCCCGGAGGCGCACTGAGCGTGGGCCACTTGGCCGGAAGCCGCGAGTTGAATGCCTTTCACGGCTCGCTCGACGGCCCGGTCTCGGGCGACGTCCTGCTGGAGTCAGGAGAGCTGGCGCGGGCGCTGGCCGCGGCGGGTGCGGTGGGCATTCACACCGAGGAGGACCCGGGCTGGTACTTCGTCCGCGCGCAGAAGCCCGCAGACTAGGGCGCAGGCACTCCTGCGGTTCCGCCACCGAGCTGCGACCATCGGGCAGCGGCTATGCTGCCCCGGAGATGTTGACTTTGACGCGACCGCCCCGTAGTCTGATGAAGGAATGCCTGACGATTACCCAAAGGCTGCGGGGAAGCACGCTGTCGACTCCCGGGCTCTCCTGGCGGCAAGGCGGTTTGACGGAGCAGGCTACTTGGCTGGTTACGCTGTGGAGTGCGTCCTCAAGACTGTGGTGGAAGTCGAAGGCTCGAATCCGCGGCCATTTGGGCACGATTTGTCTCGCTTGAACCGGGAGTCCTTGCAACTAGCTAGTGTTGCATCGGTGAGAACCGCGAAGTACGCGGCCCCTCTCAGGGGCACGAGGCTACCTGTTGAGTGGTCTCCAGGGCTCAGATATCAGCCGCCAGGCGTCGTGTCGGAGGATCAGGCTAAAGAGTGGGTTACCGTGGCCGAGCGGCTCTACGAGAAAGTGATTGTCCCGATGAGGTTGGATGGAGTCATCTAATGATCCACTTTGACCAAGCGCGACACGCGTGTCTTGATGCAATTCGGGACCTTGTCGCGAGTGAGGAGACGATCCAGCGGGCGGTCTTGATCGACGACATCTTCGGTCGGATCCGTGTGGTTGCATGGATAGCCGGCGACGCCCAAGAACGGCTTAGAAGACGTATTGACGAGGAACTCTCCAAGGCCGGCGGCCCCTTCTGGTCCGGGGATGTGTGGATGTCGAATGGGACGGCGGACCCGGATGAGGCGGTCTACGAGGCTGCTTGGGAGCAGGCGGTGGAAGTCTCGGTCAAACTTAGACTGGCAAATCGGTTCCGCTCGAAGGGGTTCTGGTTGACTACACCTGACGAGCCCGCGTGGCCCACTCCGAGGCCCCCGGTAATCGCCTTCTACTCCTTCAAGGGGGGTGTCGGGCGCACCACCGCTGCCGCGTCCTTCGCGATTCAACGTGCCCGAGCCGGTGAGCGCGTCGCTGTCGTGGACCTTGACCTCGAGGCTCCGGGTATCGGCACCCTCTTGGACCCTGGCGAGGGGCTCCCCGGCGCGGAATGGGGAGTGCTCGACTATCTGTTGGAGCGGCCCGTCATCCCGGAACGGCTTGATCTTCGGGACTACTACCATGCCTGCGCACGTGAGGCCGTCACCGGCAGTGGTGAGATTCTGGTCATTCCCGCGGGGCGACAAGATAGCGGATTTTTGGCCAAGCTGTCTCGCGTCGACTTGGAGCCGCCTCCGCCTTTGGAGCAGCACCCTCTGCTTCAACTCCTGGAGCAGGTTCGTGACGACCTACAGCCGCAGTGGATTCTATTGGACTGCCGGGCGGGGATCTCAGAGGCAGCCGGGTTCGTTCTGAGTGGCCTGTCTCATCTGACCGTTTTGTTTGGAACGACCTCTGAGCAGAGTTGGTTGGGCCTGCGTATCATTCTGGAGCGGCTGGGCAAAGAGCGTGTTCTTCAGGGTCGTCCCCAACTGGAGTGCCTCCTGGTACATGCTATGGCGCCTGCCGATCCGGAGACTCGTTCAAGAGCGGAGGCTGACTTCGGCTCACGGTCGGAGGATGAGTTCACCGACAGTTATTACGCGTCGGATCCGCCCTCTCCAGAAGAGGATGACTTCTGGTATGTGCGTGACAAAGAGGATGAATTCGCTCCTCATTCGCCGGCGTCTCTGCCGTACAAGTCCGAACTGGCATTCGTTAAGTCAATTGACACCGTTGCCGACGCGCTGGCCCGCGACGCGGACTACCAGAACCTTGCCAAGCGGATCGCGGAACGGTTTTCAGGCCCGGATGATACGGACGGACTGGAGTCATGAGCAAGTTGCCCCAGGAAGAGCGAGACGCCCTGCTGGCTGACCTTTCACAGATGGGTAGTAGGGGACGGGCGGAAGACGAAAGCTCGCAGACCTTTCGGCAGACTTTCTTCCCGGTTGCTGAGCATGTCCGTGCATTCGACCCAGATGTGGTGCTCATCGTCGGCGAACGGGGCTCGGGCAAGAGCGAACTCTTCCGTGCTGTGGTTAAGGAAGACCTCTTGGATTCGATCCTTCGAAGGACGCCGGGCAGCCGCCCATCGAAAGTGACATTTAGGGAAGCTAAATGGTTGGCCGGATATCCTCTTGGCAAAGATTTTCCAGACTATGCCGGCTTGCGCCGCTTCATAGGGGCTCACGCGGACGACCCGGAAGCGGTGCCGAACTTGTGGTTCGCATATCTGCTGCGCGTACTTTGCAATTGGCTCCCCGGCGACGGTCCACTGAAAGCATCGGGGCTCTTGAACCCTCCCGGAGGGGATGTGGACGGGGTGTTGGCAGCGTTCCGATCAGCGGGCAACGAACCACTGATCCTGCTCGACAGGTTGGACAGTCAATTGGAGAGCAGCGACCGCTGGGTTTTCGTTAGCTACGACGAGTTGGATATCTTGGGCAGCTACGATTGGGACGCCATGGTTCGAGGTATCAAAGGACTCGTCTCGTTTTGGGCCAGCCACAGCCGGAGGTGGTCCAGAATTCGAGCCAAGCTGTTCTTGCGCACGGACTTGTTTCGGCATCATTGGCAGGCACTTGGTGCGGATTTGAGCAAGCTGGCTGCTAACCGCGCGGAAATCTCGTGGAGCGATCGCAATCTTTACGGGATGCTGGCAAAGAGGATTGTCAATAGCAGCGCCGCACTGGAGCGTTACTGCAGAAAGAGTCGCCTGAAGTTCGAAACTGACACTGACCTAGGGCTTGTTCCTGTGCTTGAGAAGGCGGAAGACGCCAGTCCTTTGGTTGACCAATTGGTCGGCAAGTACATGGGCGCGAACAACAAGAAGGGAAGTACTTTTCGCTGGCTTCTGAGCCACGTCCGGGACGGGAACGGGCGAGCAATGCCGCGCGCGCTGGTGCGCCTCATCGAGGAAGCGGCGCAACAGGAACGCGATGTTCCCCGTGCCGTTCACAGCAGGCTTCTGGCGCCTGCCAGTCTACGAAGGGCGCTCGACACTGTCTCTAGGGAACACGTGTTTCAGGCGAACACGCACGAACTCCCCTGGCTTCCGGGGGTTGCGAAGCGGCTTAAGGGCGAAGGCGCTCCCATGTCAAGCAGACGCGCCGAATATGCTCTGGGTCGGGATTGGGACGAAGACTGGAGCAACGAGGGATTGTCCGTTCGCCCGCCGGTGGAGAAACCGTCTCAGTTGATAGACTACCTCGTGGAGATTGGCGTCTTTCGGCTGCGCTCGGGGGGGCGTATCGACGTGCCGGATCTGTTTCTGGCCGGCCTTGGGATGACGCGAAAGGGCGGAGTAGCCAGAAAGTAGGCTGCGGTTACGGTGTGATGCTGCCAAGCATCACGGCGTGGCGTGCGCCGGTGGCAGAGGGAAGATTCGACGGGCGGCCGCGCCAGGTTTGGTAGCCGAGGATCGCGAAGGCGATGGCTTCCTTGGCGTCGGATTCGATGCCAAAGGCGGACGAGGAGGCAATGGCCACGCCGGGCAGAAACGCCGCAAGGTGGCCCATGATTGCGGGATTCCTCGCCCCTCCCCCGGAGACGATCACTTCATCGACGGGCCCAGGCGCGAAGCGGCGGATACCGAGAGCGATCGTCGCCGCCGTCAGCACTGCCGCCGTTGCGACCAGGTCCACCATGGGCCGCCGCGTGCCCAGCAGGCGCTCGACGAACGCGCGTCCGTACTGCTCCCGTCCGGCGGTCTTGGGAGGACGTTTCCGGTAGTAAGGCGCGGCGAGCAAGCGGGCGAGCAGGGCCTTGTCCACGCAGCCCTCGGCGGCGAACTTCCCGTCCTTGTCGAACGTGCATCTGCCGCCCGTGTATTCTTCGACCAGTGCGTCAATGACCATGTTCCCTGGACCGGTGTCGAAGGCAACTACCTCATCCGGCCGCGCGCCGGCGGGGATGATGGTGACGTTGGCGATGCCGCCGATATTGAGAGCAACCCTGGTGCGCCGCGGGTGGCGGAAGAGCAGGTAATCGACGAAGGGAACCAGGGGCGCGCCGCGGCCACCGGCGGCTATATCGCGCGGGCGGAAATCGGAGACCACGGCGATCCCGGTGCGCTCGGCGATGACGGCGGCCGCGCCGATCTGGAGAGTGCTGGCGATCTTGCGGCCCAGGAAACGAACGGGTTCACCTTCGTGGTGGATGGTCTGGCCGTGGCAGGCGATCAGCTCGGGGCGCGGCTTGCTTTTCGCGACGGCCTCGGCGTACAACTCACCTAGCAAGAAGTGCAACCGCGCGATCTCTGCCGCGCTGGATGCCTTCAGGAGGGCCTGACGCACTCTCGCCGGATACGGCACGGTCCAGAAGTCCAGGACCCGGAACCTGCGGCCCTTGATATCGACGAGGGCGACGTCGATGCCGTCGAGCGAGGTACCGCTCATGATGCCGGCGACGATCATTGCCGCTTGAGTTCCTCCTGCAACTCGCTCAGCAGCTTGAGCGCCTCGATGGGCCGGATTTCGTCGACTTTGAGGTTGCGTATGCGGCCGGCGATCTCGTAGTTGACCGGCTCGAAAAGCTGGATCTGCACGGGACCCGAGCGGCGCGGCGCCAGTTCCTCGGTCGCCTGGTGCTCGGTCTTCTCGTGAAAGACGAGGATCTCGCGCGCCCTCTCTATGACGCCCGCAGGCAATCCGGCCAGGCGGGCGACTTCAATGCCGTAACTGCGGTCGGCGCTGCCGGGTTCGACCTTGCGCAGGAAAACGATCTGGTCGCCCGATTCCTTCACCGACACGTGCAGGTTGCGTACGCCCTCCAGTTGATCGGCCAGCTCGGTCAGCTCGTGGTAGTGGGTGGCGAAAAGGGTCTTGGCGCCAACCCTTTCGTGGATGTGCTCGATCACCGACCAGGCCAGCGCCAGCCCGTCGTAGGTCGCGGTGCCGCGCCCGATCTCATCGAGCACGATCAGGCTGCGGGGCGTGGCCGTGTTCAGGATCGCGGCGGTCTCGGTCATTTCCACCATGAAGGTGGAGCGCCCGCGGGCCAGGTTGTCGGAGGCGCCGATGCGGGTGAACACGCGGTCGATGATGGGGAGGACAGCCGACTCAGCCGGAACGAAGGAGCCCATCTGCGCCAGGATCGCGATCAAGGCGGCCTGCCGCAGGTAGGTGGACTTTCCGCCCATGTTCGGCCCGGTGATCAGGGCGATCCGGCTCGATTCGGTGTCCATGAACAGGTCGTTGGGGATGAAGCGGACCGCTTCGCGCTCGGTGAGCTTTTCTACAACAGGGTGGCGCCCGGCGACAATCTTCATCTCGCCGGAATCCGAAAAGCGGGGGCGCGTGTAGCGGCTCTCGGCCGCGACCTGAGCCAGGGCCGCGGTCACATCCAGTTCGGCCACGGCGGCGGCGGTGGCGCGGATCCGCTCGGCGTGGGAGGCCGCGAACGAGCGGAGCTCCCCGAAGATGGTCCGCTCCAGCTCCAGGATCTTCTCCTCGGCTTCCAGGATCTTCTGTTCCAGTTCCTTGAGCTCCGGAGTGGTGAAGCGCTCGGCGTTGACCAGGGTCTGCTTGCGCTCATAGTCGGGCGGGGCGAGATGGAGATTCGCCTTGGAGATCTCCAGGTAGTAGCCGAAGATGTTGTTGAATCGGACCTTGAGCGATTGAATTCCGGTGCGCGCCCGCTCGCGCGTTTCGATTCCGGCGATGTACTGGCGGCTGTTGCGGCTGATATCGCGCAACTGGTCCAGTCCGGCGTCGAAGCCGTCGCGGATGGCGCCTCCATCGGCCAGGTTCAGCGGCGGCTCATCGGCGAGCGCGGCCAGCACCCGGTCGCGCACCTCGGCGACCTCGTCGAGGCGCGCGTACACGTCCGCCATGCGTAGAGAAGACCGGACCGGCTCGATCGCCTTCTTCAGCGCCGGAATCCTGCCAAGAGAGCGGGCCAGCGCCGCCAGTTCCCGGGGCCCGGCGGTGGCCATGGTCACCTTGGCCAGCAGGCGCTCCAGGTCCTGCATCTCACCGAGCGCCTTTCGGACCTCCGCCCGGGGGATGATGGCCCCGAGCATCTCCTGAACGGCGTCCAGGCGCGCTTCGATCTCCGCGCGGTCCAGCGACGGCCGCAACATCCTGCGTCTGAGCATGCGCCCGCCCATGCCGGTTTCGGTCTGATCGACCACGCTGATGAGCGTCGAGTCCTTGGCGCCGGAGTCGGCCGTGAACAGAGGCTCGACAAGCTCCAAATTCCGCACGGTGACGGTGTCGAGCACCATCGAATCGGCGCGGTCATAGAACAAAGGGCGCTCCAGATGAGTGAGCGCCGCTCTCTGCGTGTCCTTCAGGTAATGGAGGACGGCTCCGGCGGCGGAGACGGCGAGCGTGCGGCCCGCAAGCCCGCAGCCGTCGAGCGTCAGCAGGCCGAAGTGATCGAGCAGCGCGCGCTCGGCATGGTCGAAGCTGAAGGCCCAGGCGTCGACCTGGGTGCGAAGCGGCCCGGCGCCCTGAGGCGTGGCGGGAGAACCGTCCGGAACGAGCAGCTCCCGCACGCCCAGTTGCTCCAGCGCCGCCGATACCTCGCTGGAGTCGAGTTCCGTCGTCCGGAATTCGCCGGTGGAGACGTCCACGTGCGCGAGCCCCGCGCGGCTCCCGCCGGCCGCAACCGCCGCCAGGTAGTTGTTCTCGCGCGACCGCAGCAGCGCGGCATCGGTGGCGGTGCCCGGAGTGACCACCCGGGTGATCTCCCGCCGGACCAGCTTCTTGGCGAACCGAGGGTCCTCCATCTGGTCGCAAATGGCGACCCGGTAGCCGCGCTGGATCAGGCGGGCGATGTAGCCTTCGGCGGCGTGATAGGGCACGCCGCACATGGGGATGGGCTGCCCCTTCTCCTTGTTGCGGCTGGTGAGGGTGATTTCGAGTTCGCGGGCGGCGGTGACGGCGTCCTCGTAAAAAAGCTCATAGAAATCCCCCAGCCGGAACATTAGCAGGGCGCGGGGAACCTGCTGCTTGATCGCGTGGTACTGCCGCATGAGCGGCGTGGATGGCTCGGTGGTCATGCGTAGATGCCGCGCAGTTTGATAGCGAAGGCGACACGGTCGATGGCCAGCATGTACGCGGCGATCCGGTTGTTCACGGAGTGCTTTTCGGCATAGGAAACGACATGGTCGAAATTGCTGACCATGAGCTCCTCCAGGCGCGTGTTAACCAGGTCCTCATTCCAGAAGAAGCCTTGCCGGTCCTGAACCCATTCGAAGTAGGAGACGGTTACTCCCCCCGCATTGGCCAGGATGTCCGGAATGACGAAAACTCCTTTCTCGGAGAGGATGGCGTCGGCGCCCGGGGTGGTGGGGCCGTTGGCGCCCTCGCACAGGATCCTGGCGCGGATTTTCGCGGCGTTCCGGGAGGTGATCACGTTCTCCTTCGCCGCAGGGAGGAGAACGTCGCAGTCGAGGAAGAGGGCCTCCTCACGGCCGATGTTGTCGGCCCCGGGGAAATCGACGATGGATCCGGTCTCCGCTCGGTGCTTCAACAGGGCGTCGACGTCGATGCCCCGAGGATTGACAACCGCGCCATCGATTTCGCTGACCGCGATGATCTTGAACCCGCACGCCGCCATCAGCCGTGCGGCGGTACCGCCCACATTGCCGAGTCCCTGAACCACGACGCGAGCGCTGGACGGCTCGATACCGAACCGCTTCAGGGCCTGGAGCGTGACGATCAGGCAGCCTCGGCCGGTGGCTTCCGCGCGGCCGCGGGAGCCGCCCAGGTCCAGGGGCTTCCCGGTTACGACGGCGGTGACCGTGTGCCGCATGTGCATGGAGTAGGTGTCCATGACCCAGGCCATGGTCTGCTCGTTGGTGTTCATGTCCGGGGCGGGAACGTCTTTCTCGGGGCCGAGGAAGTCGATCAGCTCGGCGGTGTAACGGCGCGTGATGCGCTCCAGTTCGCCCTGGCTCAGCAGCGCGGGATCGCAGATGACGCCTCCTTTGCCTCCGCCGAAGGGGATGTTGACCACGGCGCATTTCCAGGTCATCCAGGAGGCGAGGGCGCGGACCTCGTCGAGGGTCACGTCGGGCGCGAAGCGTATGCCGCCCTTGGCCGGGCCGCGCGCGATGGAATGCTGCACGCGATAGCCGGTGAAGACTTCCAGGCGCCCGTCGTCGAGCTGGACAGGAATGTTGACGGTGATCTCCTTGGACGGCAGGCGGAGCACTTTGCACAGCCCGTCGTCGAGTCCGAGCCGGGCCGCTGCCTCGTCAAAACGGGCGGCGGCGGCAAACCAGGGGTTCAGCTCCTGGTCCACAGGAAGCACGGTGTCCATGGGCGCCAGTCCTCCGCTCTCGATTATGGCAGCGGCAGGCAGGACGTGGGGAGGGGGCTGCCCCCTACATGAACCATTTCTTTGTGTGGTGGACGGCGTCGCCGAAGTCGCGCATGAACTGCATTTCGTCTTCAGGCAGCGGGCCCTGGCGGACGGCGGCCAGGTTCTCCTCAAGCTGCTTCAGGTTGCTGGGAGCGGTCATGCATACGTCCACATGCGGGCTGTTGAGGACGAAGCGATAACACATGCCCGCGGTCGGGAGGCGGCCTTCCTTGGGCCAGCCCTTGGGCCGCCGAAGCAGGTAGCCCCAGCGTGTGGCCGTGTAGCTGACGACACCGGGATGGAAGGCCGCCAGGCGCGGGAAGATGTCCTGCTCGGCCCCGCGGTGCGCCGCGTTGTAGCGCATCATGAGCACGTCCAGAGCGCCGCGCGCGGCCAGCTCGCCGAAGAACTTGCGGTTGTGGCTGGATATGCCCACCGCGCGCACCTTGCCGCCTTCCTTGAGGCGCTGAAGCTCCTCCTGCAAGGGCTCGGGGAACTCCTTGGGTTTAATCACGCCGAGGAACAGGAAGACGTCGATGTAGTCGGTCGCGAACTGCCGGAGCCGTTTCTCCAGGGTGCGGCGGAGGTCCTGGCGCGTCCAGATCAGGTTGTAGGCACCGGTGGCGATCACGCGTCCGGCGCGCTCGCCGGGCGATGAGTCGCGGAGAAACCGGATCAGTTGCCGGTCGACACCGTAGCAGAAGAAGTAGTTGACGCCCTCATCGACGGCGCGATGAATGGCGGCTTTGCCGGGCCAGTAGGAGGCTGAAAGGCCCAGCCGGAAGACTCGCGGACCGCCCCTTCCCAGGGTGGCGTGCAAGTAGTCCTCGACCATCACTGAGAGGCTACCAGAATCCGGCCGCCCGTGGTTTGACTCGCATTACCCACCCTGATAGATTGGCTCTTACATGGCCGATCCCGCGCGGCTCAGAGCCACTCCATTAAACCCCGTGCATCGCCGCCTCGGCGCCCGTATGGTCGATTTCGGCGGATGGGACATGCCGGTGCAGTACTCGGGCATCCTGGAGGAACACCACGCCGTACGGCGCGCGGTGGGGGTCTTCGACGTCAGCCACATGGGCGAGATCGAGATCCGAGGGGCCGAGGCCCTGGCGCTGGCGGAGTTCGTCACCACCAACGCGGTGAGCCGCCTGAAGACCGGCCAGATCCAGTATTCGGGCCTCCTCTACCCGCACGGCGGGTTCGTGGACGACATCCTGGTTCACAAGGTGGCCGAAGACCATTACTTCCTTTGCGTGAACGCGTCCAACCAGGAGAAGGATTTCGAGCACATCCGGGCGTCGAACCGGTGGAATGCGACGGTGGAATACGCGTCCGAGAGATACGCGCAGATCGCGGTTCAGGGTCCGCAGTCGCGGGCCACGCTCCAGAAACTGACCGCGACGGACCTGGCGGCGATGCGCTACTACACGTTCTTGGATGGAGAGGTCTCGGGCGAGCCGGCCCGCATCGCGCGCACCGGCTACACGGGCGAAGACGGCTTCGAGATCTACGTCGCGCCGGAAGCCGCGCCGCGGCTGTGGGACAGGATCTTCGACGCCGGCCAGGATCTTGGTGTCAAACCGTGCGGACTGGGGGCCCGTAACACGCTGCGCCTGGAAGCCGCCATGGCGCTCTACGGCCACGAGATCGACGCCACGATAACGCCGCTCGAAGCAGGGCTCGACTGGGTCGTGAAGATGGACAAAGGCGATTTCCAGGGCCGCGCTGTCATGGAGAAGCAGCTCAAAGAGGGGATACGGCGCAAGCTCATCGGCCTGGAGATGCGCGGCCGGGGGATTGCCCGCGACGGCTACGAAGTTGTGGACGGCGGCAGGCCGGTGGGCTGGGTGACCAGCGGCGCTCCTTCCCCCACGTTGAACAAGAACATCGGGCTGTGTTACCTGCCTGTGGAACAGGCGACTGCGGGGCGTGAGATTTCGGTCCTGATTCGGGGACAGGCGGTCGAGGCGGTAACCGTGGCCACACCATTTTATAAGCGAGCGAGGTAGTGCATGTATCCGGACAACTTCCGCTACACGAAAGAGCACGAGTGGGTGCGGGTCGAGGGCGACCAGGGAACCGTGGGAATTACGTTTCATGCCCAGAAGGAACTGGGCGACATCGTCTACGTCGATTTGCCCAAGGTCGGCGCAGCCGTCGCCAAGGGTGCGGCCATGGGGTCGGTGGAGTCGGTGAAGGCGGTTTCCGAGATCTTCTCCCCCGTTTCGGGCGAAGTGGTCGCGGTCAATGAGGAACTGGCCAATGCTCCCGAGAAGCTGAATGAAGACCCGCATGGAGCGGCGTGGCTGGTCCGGATCAGGCTCAGCAGTCCGGATGACACCCAGGATCTTATGACCGCCGCCGAGTACCAAAGCTACGTGGGAGCGGAAAGCTAGATTGCGATATCTTCCCAAGTCCGATTCGGAACGCCGGCAGATGCTCGAGGCGTGCGGCGTAGCCTCTGCGGACGAATTATTCAGCCACCTGCCTGAAGCGGTCCGGCTGAAACGGCTGCTGGCGCTGGAGCCGGGCAAGTCGGAATACGAGATTCTGGACTACTTCCGGGCGCGCGGGGCCGAGAACGCCAACGGATATGCCTCGTTCCTCGGAGCGGGCGCGTACAACCACTACCGGCCGGTGCTCGTGGACACGGTGATCTCCCGCGGCGAGTTCCTGACCTCGTACACTCCCTACCAGGCGGAGATCAGCCAGGGCATCCTCACCACGATCTTCGAGTTCCAGACAATGATCTGCCAGTTGACCGGCATGGACGTCGCCAACGCCTCGATGTACTGCGGGTCGACGGCGGTGCCGGAGGCGGCGATAATGGCCGCGCGCGCTACGGGAAGAAACAGAATTCTGGCGGCCCGCACGCTGCACCCCGAGTACCGGGAGGTGCTCGGTACCTATGCCAGAAACCAGGGTATGCCGGTTGCGGAGTTCGGCTACGATCGCGATTCGGGTACGCTGGACCTGGCGGCGCTGGAGTCCAAGCTGGACGACGCCACGGCGGCGGTGATCGTGCAGTCGCCGAACTTCTTCGGGATCGTGGACAGGGTGCGTGATGCAGTGGAGCTGGCGCACCGGCGCGGGGCGCTGCTGATCCATGTCTTCACCGAGGCGGTTTCGCTAGGCCTGCTGGAGCCGCCAAGGGATGCCGACATCGTGGCGGGAGAGCTTCAGTCGTTCGCGATTCCGCCGAGTTTCGGCGGCCCTTACGCCGGCATCATCGCGACCAGGGAAAAGTACGTGCGCCAGATGCCGGGCCGGCTGGTGGGCGAGACCAGGGACTCGAACGGCAACCGGGCCTACTGCCTCACGCTGTCCACAAGGGAGCAGCACATACGCCGGGAAAAGGCGACGTCCAACATCTGCACCAACCAGGCGCTGGTGGCGCTGATGGCGACGGTCTTCATGACCGTCTATGGGAAGCAGGGGCTGCGGGAACTGGCCGAGCAGAACCTGGCCAAGGCGCACTACCTTGGGGCGCGGGTCGGGCTGCGGTTTAGCGGGCCGTACTTCAACGAGCTGGCGGCCACGGTGCGGGGCCGCACTCCGCAGGCGGCGAACCAGGAACTACTCGGGAAGAAGATCATTGGGGGCGTGCCGCTGGGGCGGTTCTATCCGGAGCTCGCGGACTCAATGCTGCTGTGCGCGACTGAGATGAACACCCGGTCCCAGATGGACCTGGTGGCGGAGGCGCTGGCGGGATGAGCGGGAGAACCAGGAGTCACATCGTTCACGATGAGCCGCTGCTCGTCGAACTGAGCTCGCCGGGCAAGATCGCCTACCAGCTTCCGGAACTGGATGTGCCCCGCGTGGATGCGTCCGCGGCGCTCGGGGCCGAGAACGTTCGGGACCAGATACGGGGCTTCCCCGAAGTTAGCGAAGTGGAGGCCGTGAGGCACTTCACGCGGCTCTCGACGTGGAACTACGCCATCGACCTGGGAGTCTACCCGCTCGGATCGTGCACCATGAAGTACAACCCCCGCGTCAACGAGCAGGCCGCGCGCGTGGAGGGCCTGGCGTGGGCGCATCCCTACCAGCCCGAGGCGCTTTCGCAGGGCGCCATGGAGATCATGGCGAGGCTCGAGAAGGCGCTGGCGGAGATCACGGGCATGGACGCGGTGACCCTGCAACCGGCCGCAGGGGCGCACGGCGAGTTGACCGGCATCCTGCTGGTGCGGGCGTTCCTGGAGGCTCAGGGCAACCCGCGCAAGAAGATTCTCATCCCCGACTCCGCTCACGGGACCAATCCGGCGACGGCCGCAATCGCAGGCTACACGGTCGAAAACATCCGGTCGAACGAGCGGGGGATGATCGACGTCGAGGGGCTGGCGCGGCTGGTGGACGCCGACGTGGCGGCGCTCATGGTGACCAATCCCAACACGCTGGGCGTGTTCGAGAGCGATATCGTCCGGGCCGCCGGCATCCTGCACGACAAGGGCGCGCAGCTTTACATGGACGGCGCCAACATGAACGCGCTGGTGGGCGTGACCCGGCCGGGCGATTTCGGCGTGGACGTCATGCACCTGAACCTGCACAAGACCTTTTCCACGCCGCACGGGGGCGGCGGACCCGGCAGCGGTCCGGTGGCGGTGAAAAGCCACCTGGAGCCCTTCCTGCCCGTACCGCGCCTGGTGCGGCGACAGGATCGGTGGGCGTTCGACTACGACCGGCCGCGGAGCCTGGGCCGCGTGAAGGCGTTCTACGGCAATTTCGGCGTGCTCGTACGCGCGCTGGCCTACATTATGGCCCACGGCGCCGAGGGGCTCGTCAGGGCCACCATGGACGCGGTGCTGAACGCGACCTATGTGCGCAAGCGGCTGGAACCGCATTTCGATCTGCCGCACGGCCAGCCGACCATGCACGAGTGCGTGTTCAGCGACGAGCGCCAGGCCAAACGCGGCGTCAAGACGATGGACATCGCCAAGCGGCTGATCGACTACGGCTTCCATCCCTACACGGTCAGCTTCCCGCTGATCGTGCACGGGGCGATGATGATCGAGCCGACCGAGACCGAGAGCAAGCGCGAGCTCGACCTGTTCGTGGAAGCGATGATCTCGATCGCGAAGGAGGCCGAGGAGAACCCGGAGCTGGTTCTCAAGGCCCCCCACAGCACGCGCACACGGCGCGTGGACGAGGTAATGGCAGCGCGCAAACCGGTACTGCGGTGGAAAGAAACGTAAGGAACTGGGGAATCCTCGTTGTCATCGCGGCAGTCCTTCTGATCCGGCTGCCCTTCCTCAACCAGGCGATCCAGGGCGACGATGTGTACTACCTGGCGGGGGCGCAGTACTCGCAGATCGACCCGCTGCATCCCAGTCATGCGCGGTACGTTTTCGGCGGCGACGAGGTGTCCATGCAGGGGCACCCGCACCCGCCGCTCAACGTGTGGTGCCTGGCGGGGTTGCTGGCGCTCCTGAAAGATATCTACGAGACTCCGTTCCACGCTGCGTACATCGTCTTCTCGCTGATCGCGGCGCTGAGCATGTGGTCGCTGGCGAGGCGGTTTTCGCCCCATCCTCTGGCTGCTACGCTGCTCTTCGTCGCCGTGCCCGCGTTCGTGGTCAACGGCAACTCCTTGGAGTCGGATCTGCCCTTCCTGGCGTTCTGGATGGCCTCCACGGCGCTGTTTGTGGGGGCGGTCGACTCGGGGTCGGGGAGACGCCTGGCGGCGTCGGCAGCGGCGGCGGTGCTGGCGGCGCTGGCGGCGTACCAGTCGGTTGTGCTCGTGCCGGTTCTCGGCATCTATCTTTGGGCGCGAAGAAGAGCGTGGCGCGCGGCGTGGATTGCGCTCCTGGCGGCTCCGTTGACCCTGGGCTTGTGGCAGTTGTACGAGCGGATCTCCACCGGCGAGATGCCGGTGACGGTGTTGGCCGGGTACTTCCAGACGTACGCGCTTCAAACGCTCGCCATGAAAGTCAAGAACGCCGCGGCGCTCACGGGTCACATGGCGTGGCTGGTGTTCCCGGCGCTGGCGGTGGCGGCGTTCCGGCCTGCGGCGCGCGGGGTGTGGCTCTTGGTTCTGGCGGCTGCGGCGGGCGCTGCGGCGGCCGACTGGAATCCGCTGTTCTGGGCTTCGGTCGGCGTAGGGACGCTGGTACTGTGCGGGTGTGTCCTGCGCGCATGGAAGGACCGGGACCCGGATACACGCTTCCTCGCCGCGTGGGTCCTGATCTTCTTCGCCGGAGCGCTGGTATTGTTCTTCGCCGGATCGGCGCGGTATTTGCTGCCGGCCGCCGCGCCGGTGGCAGTGCTTGCGTCGCGCTCGCTCAGTAGGGGAAGGGGTCGGCTGATGGCCGCCGCGGGCGTGCAACTGGCGTTCAGCCTCGGCCTGAGCGTGGTCAACTATCAGCACTGGGACGGGTACCGCCAGTTTGCGCGGAGCCTGTCGAAGGAATCCGAGGCGCGCCGCGTCTGGATCAACGGCGAATGGGGGCTGCGGTTCTACTTCGAGGCGGACGGGGGCTTGCCGCTGGTGCGGGGGCAGGCGGTGCGCCCGGGCGACATGGTGGTTTCGAGCGAACTGGCCATGCCGATCCCCTTCTCCACAGGGGGCGGCGCGCTGGTGCCGGTGGCGGAGCGCGAAATCCGCGGCTCGCTGCCGTTCCGCTTGACGGGGCTTGGGGCGCGCTCGGGTTACTCGAGCGTTTCCATGGGGCTCAGACCGTTTGACGTCATGCGGGGCCCGATTGACCGCGTTCGGGCCGCGGTGGTCGTCGAGCGTAAGCCGGTTCTCTCCTACTTGCCCATGAACGCTCCCGAGGCCGACCAGCAGATTGTGAGTGGGATCTACCAACTGGAGGGGGACCGCTACCGCTGGATGGCCGAGCGTGCCGTGGTGTTGCTCAAGCGGCCCGAGCGTCCGGCGCCTCTGGAGGTCTCGTTCTATATATCTCCGCAATCTCCGGCGCGGAAAGTGGAGGTGAGCCTGGACGGACGGGTTGTGGCCGGGACAACCGTCGCCGGCGAGGGCACGTATAAGATGACTTCGGAGCCGGTAGCGGCGGAGTCCGAACCGGTTAGCGTAGTCATCACAGCGGACAAGTCCTTCTCCGTGCCCGGCGACCAGCGCCGGTTGAGTGTGATCCTGACGGCGGTGGGATTCAGGGCGGAGCCATAACGGAGTGTTGACTGCGAAACTCCTTGCTCCCAGAATGGTAAAAGTGCTTAAAGCGGTGTTTGCAGTTCCATGGATAGCTCCCCCAGGCTGAAAGGCAGATACGCGCTCAAGGAGGTCCTGGGCCAAGGCGGAATGGGCGTGGTGTACCGCGCTTACGACGCCATTCTGAAGTGCGATGTCGTTGTGAAGACCATCCGGGATGCGGTCGGACCGGCGGCCGTGGAGCTCTTCCAACGGGAGTGCGAAGTCCTCGTCGCGCTGAACCATCCCAACATCATCCCCATTTTGGATATTGGACAATTCGCGGAGGCGGGCCAATCCAAGCCTTTCTTCGTGATGCCGCTGCTGCCCGGCCGCACTCTGGACGCCCTGATTCGCGACTCCACCAAAGAGCTCAGCCCGCAACGCTGCGCCGACATCATCTCGCAAGTCTGCCGGGGGCTCCACGCAGCCCATGAACGCGGACTGGTTCATCGCGATATTAAGCCAGCCAACATCTTTGTTCTCCCCGACTTCTCCGTGGAGCTCATCGACTTCGGGGTAGCTCATCTGGTGAGCATGGGCAACACCGGGCAGAAGGGAACACTGTTCTACATGGCCCCGGAAGTGCTCCAGGGACAGGAGCCGTCCGCGCTGTCCGACATCTTCGCTCTCGGAGTGACGGCCTACGAGCTGTTCACGCGCCGCCGGCCGTTTGAACGGGGCACGGAGCATGAGCTGATCTCGGCGATCCTGCATGAGATTCCGCCTCCGGCCTCGGATCTCAACGGCTCGATTGCCCAAGCGGTGAGTCAGGTCCTTCATAAGGCGATGGCGAAGCAGCCTTGGCACCGATTCTCGAACGCCCGTGAGTTTGCGGAGTGCCTGGGCATGGCGACGCGCGGCGAGCCTATCGAGATGTTTAACCCTGCCCGCATCCGGCCCCGGGTAGACCGCGCCCGGACTGCCTTCGGGCAGGGAGACCACCAGTTCGCTCTGGAGATCCTGACGGAACTGGAGGCAGAAGGCCACATGGAGCCGGACCTGGTCTTGTTGCGCAAAGAGATCGACGTGGCGGCCCGGCAGAAGCGAATCCGCCAGTTGCTGGACAGCGCCTTGACGCGGCTGGAAAGCGATGAATACCCTCTGGCGCTCCAGAAAATTCAGGAGGCGCTATCGCTTGACCCCGGCAGCGCGGAGGCCGCGGCCCTCAAGGCCAGGGTGGAGAGCACCCGGAGCGAACGCCAGATCGACGGGTGGTTGCAGCTAGCGAGACAACACCTGGAGAACAACGCCTTCGAGCACGCACGGGAGGCGCTGGCGAACGTCGTCAAGATACGTCCCCAAGGCAGCCGTGTGTCGGGCCTCTTGGCGGAAATCGACCGCCGAGAACGCGAGCACATGCGGATCCGCCAGCAGAAGCAGCAGTTGTACCTTGGGGCGGTGGAGGCGCACCAGAAGGGCGAGATCAGCTCGGCAATGACCATGCTGGAGAAGGTCCTCGAGTTGGACCAGCGCGCCCCGGATACAACCCAGCCCGAGCGGAGCGCGGCGTATCAGAACTTCTATAACCAGGTCCGCTCCGCGCATGACTCCATCAAGAGCGCTTACGCCGAGGCCTGCAAGTTCCGCGATGAGCAAAGGTTCGACGAGGCTCTGGCTGTCTGCGACCAGTATCTCCTCAAGTACCCGGGCCACGCCCTCTTCCAGGCACTCAAGTTCGACGTAGAAGAACAGCAGCGGCTCCAGAACTCGGGCTTCGTCGCGGACATAGACAGGCGGGTGGAAGCCGAAGTCGACCTTGAGAAGAAGATAGAAATCCTTCAGGAGGCGCTCGACCGTCTCCCCGACGAGCCTCGTTTCCGCCATGCCTTGCACCTTGCGAAGGAGAGACTGGAGTTGGTCAATTCCATCGTGGCCAAAGCCCGTCACTACGAACAACAGAGTCGATTCAGCGAGGCTGTGGACCAATGGGAGATTCTGCGCACAATTTATGGCCGTTACCCCGGGCTGGCGATTGAAATCGAGCGGCTTCGCAAGCGCCGGGAGCAGCAGGCCACGCTGGAGGCGCGTGCGCGCTGGTTGACAGAAATCAACCACCAGATCCAGGCCGGCGACTATGCGCGAGCTCAGAGTCTCTGCCAGGGTGCTCTAGTGGAGTTTCCGGGCGACGGCGAGTTCACGGAACTGGAGAACCTGACGCGGCAATCAGAGGAGCGTTGCGCAGAAGCCCAGAGGCTGTTGGGCCAAGCCGAGCAGCAATTCGGGCTGGGCGCGCACGGCGAAGGCCTGGAGACTCTTCGACGTTCTCAGCAGCTCGATCCTCGAAACCCCGGCATCCGGGCGGCTCTTGTGGAGAGACTCATCGAGCAGGCACGCAGCCTGATGGATTCCGACTGGCGCAGCGCGCGGGTCCTGATCCTGGAGGCGTCCGATCTTGATGCCGCCAGCGCGTCGGCCATGCTGAGGGTGTTCGAGGACCGGGAGCGGGATGAGCGCGCCAATGAGGCCGCTCCCGGTGCGCGGCAGTGTGAAGCCGGCGAGGGCCTGGCGAATGCCGTGCAACCTGCAACGCCCCCATCGCCGCCGCCCGGCGGGCCGGTTGAACGGATCGGCACGCCGAGCGCCGCGGCGCGGCCTCCGGCCCGGTCCGAGCGGCCCCGGCTCGCCGGCCTGGCGGTCACGGCTGTTGTCGTTCTGGTCTTCGGTTCCGCCGTCTGGTTCGCGTGTCTGCGCCGCAAGCCTGTCCCACCCGCCGCCTCCCCTCCTGTGAGCGCGCCGGTGCAGGAGGCGCGTCCGGAGGCGGGCGAGAGTGGAGCACCCTCCTCCTCTGCCGCGCTGGGGATTCTAAGAATTGAGGTGTCGCCGCCGACCGCGGCCGTCAGTTTTCGGCGCCCCGAGGAGGTGGCCTCGCGGCCGTTCCACTTGCCCTCCATGGAAGTGGAGGGGGGGCGTTACGTGATCTCGGTCAGTGCATCGGGTTACGCAACGGCAGCTCGCACGATCGATGTCAAGGCGGGAGAGACGCAGTCGCTGGCCTTCAGGCTGACCCCTGCCAACACAAGCGGGGAGCCTGCACGGCCGCGCTCGATGAACCCAAATGACTGGGACAAGGAGTGGACACGGTCCGGGGAATGGTTCATGCGGCAGGGAGCCGGCTTCACGCTGTACAGCGCGAGTCCATCCGCCGGAACCTACCAATTCACGATCCGGCCGAGAGACACTCGGAATCCGTTGGCTAAACCCAAGGTGAGCTGGGTGGCTGATTACGTGGACCCGCGCAATTATGTCCTATTCGAGTTGGACAGCCAGAGTTACAGCCGCACCGATTACCGGGACGGGAGGCGGATTGTGGGGGTGGCTAAGCGCCCGCACGGCGTGAAGGCGGGTGCGTATTCATTTCGCTTCTACGTCGAGCCGCAAAGACTGGTGGTGATGCTGATGGCGGATAACCGAGAATACAGGACTTTGGACGAGTGGAGCGAGGCGGGCAGGGTCTTCGGCAAGGGACACTTTGGTTTCTACTGCTCGGGGTCAGACCAGGTTTGGCTGGCCAACTTCACTTACTTTCCGGCGCAGGCGGCCGGTGGGCGATGAGAGCGGGAGTGTGGGAGCTGGAAGGTGTTCGCGAAGGAGCATTTAGACAGGAGGAGGGCTCTGATGCCGCAATGTCTTGAGAATCAAGTTGTTACCGCCAAGGCAGGAGAGAAGATCGACTTCGGCTGGGTTGACAGTTGCATGACCGTCACCTGCAACATGGTGGACGGGACACGCGTCGCGGGACACTTCGTCCAGTACGGCGATAAGGAAGCGGTTTTCGCAACCATGTCGCTCGCCATTGGAACACGCCTGATCAGGTCCATCCGGTTGGTGGGGCAGTTGAGGTCCTGGACGCCGGACCTCCAGGAACAACCGGCAATCATCGAGCAAGCGACCAAGAACTGGACCAAAGCCCAGAAGGACGAGATGCAGAAGATGTCGATGATCGAAGTCGACCGGAAATACGGCAAGTATTTCGAGCAGTTCTCCATCGCGGGCAAGCCCGATGCTTTCAAGGAGTACATCTACCGCAAGTTGGGTTGCCCCGTAAGCAACATGTCGCTCAGGGCACACGAATCCGGCCTCCTGTCGTACTGACGGCCACAGCCGCCGCCGCCGACGCTTCGAGAACGGTCTCAGTCTCGCGGAGCCAGCCTGCAACAAAAGGAGTCCGGTGAACTACCTGTCCCCCATCCATGTGCACCTAAATCTTGACAGATTAGTATAGATTCCCGTATACTGTGGTTACGGAGAGGGGATGAGCACCACACGGGAAATCGAAGCCCTTGCGAATCAAGAGTATAAGTACGGTTTCACCACCGACATCGAAGCCGATGCGGTGCCGGCAGGCCTGAATGAGGACATCATTCGAACGATCTCGGCCAAGAAGGGCGAGCCGGAGTTCATGCTCCAGTGGCGCCTCAAGGCCTACCGGCACTGGCTCACCATGAAGGAGCCCTCCTGGGGCAACATCCACTACCCTCCGATCGACTACCAGAAGATCGTCTACTACTCCGGCCCCAAGATGCAGAAGGACCGGCCCAAGAGCCTGGACGAAGTCGATTCGAAGCTGCTCGAGACCTACGAGAAGCTGGGCATCCCGCTGAAGGAGCAGGAAGTACTGGCGGGCGTGGCGGTGGACGCCGTTTTCGACAGCGTCTCGGTGGCGACCACTTTCCGGGAGAAGCTGGCCGAGCTGGGAATCATCTTCTGCTCGTTCTCCGACGCGGTGCGCGAGCACCCGGAGCTGGTCGAAAAATACCTCGGATCGGTGGTGCCGTACACGGACAACTTCTTCGCCACGCTGAACTCGGCGGTCTTCAGCGACGGGTCGTTCTGCTACGTGCCCAAGGGGGTGCGCTGCCCCATGGAGCTGAGCACCTACTTCCGTATCAACGCCCAGAACACCGGCCAGTTCGAGCGCACGCTTATTATCGCCGACGAGGGGAGCTCGGTCAGCTACCTGGAAGGCTGCACGGCGCCCATACGCGACACCAACCAGTTGCACGCGGCGGTGGTGGAGTTGGTGGCGCTCGACAATGCCCAGATCAAGTACTCGACGGTGCAGAACTGGTACCCGGGAGACAAGGAGGGGCGCGGAGGGATCTACAACTTCGTCACCAAGCGCGGCAAGTGCCTGGGTGTGAACTCCAAGATCTCCTGGACCCAGCTCGAAACCGGCTCGGCCATCACCTGGAAGTACCCGAGCTGCCTGTTGATGGGGGAGAACTCGGTGGGCGAGTTCTACTCGGTGGCGGTGACCAACAACCTCCAGCAGGCCGACACGGGTACCAAGATGATTCACATCGGCAAGAACACCCGGAGCACCATCGTCTCCAAGGGCATCTCCGCCGGGTTCGGCCAGAACACCTACCGGGGCATGGTCAAGATCCTCAAGGGCGCCGAGGGGGCGCGCAACTATTCGCAGTGCGATTCGCTGCTGATCGGCGACCAGTGCGGAGCGCACACCTTCCCGTACCTGGAGGTGAAGAACTCCACCGCGCAGGTGGAACACGAGGCCACCACCTCCAAGATTGGCGAGGACCAGATCTTCTACTGCCGCCAAAGGGGACTGGGAACCGAGGACGCGGTGTCGATGATCGTGAACGGCTTCTGCAAGGAGGTCTTTCGCGAGCTGCCCATGGAATTCGCCGTGGAGGCGCAAAAGCTACTGAGCATCAGTCTGGAAGGGAGCGTTGGATAACGCGAATGCTGAAGATCACCAACCTGCACGCCGGGATCGGCGCGAAACAGATTCTGAAGGGCATTGATCTGGAAGTGCGGCCCGGCGAAGTACACGCCATCATGGGCCCGAACGGCTCTGGCAAGAGCACGCTGGCCCAGGTGCTGGCCGGGCGCGACACCTACGACGTCACCGGGGGGGAAGTCGCGTTCGAGGGCCGGGACCTGCTCGACATGGAGCCGGAAGAGCGCGCAGCGGCCGGCGTGTTCCTGGCGTTCCAGTATCCGGTGGAGATTCCGGGCGTCAGCAACATGTATTTTCTCCGCGCCGCCCTGAACAGCGTCCGCAAGCAGAAGGGAGCCGGGGAGTTGGACGCCTTCGACTTCATGGAGCTGGTCAAGGAGAAGGTGAAGATGCTGGGCATGCCCGAGGACCTCTTGAACCGCGCGGTCAACGTCGGCTTCTCGGGCGGCGAGAAGAAGCGCAACGAGGTCCTGCAACTGGCCGTGCTGGAGCCGAAGCTGGCCATCCTGGACGAAACCGACTCCGGTCTGGACATCGATGCGCTGCGGGCGGTGGCGGGTGGGGTGAACGCGTTGCGAAGCCCCGAAAGGTCTTTCATCGTGGTCACGCACTACCAGCGGCTGCTGAACTACATCGTGCCGGATTACGTGCACGTGATGTCGGGCGGGAAGCTGGTGAAGTCGGGCGATAAGGGCCTCGCCCTGGAACTGGAACAGAAGGGTTACGCCGAGCTGGACGAGATGGCGGTGAGCGAGCTGGTCCGATGATCGAACTGAAAGAACTCAGCCTGCCCGCACGCACGGGAGAGCCCGCCTGGTGGACGAAATTGCGCCGGGAGGCGTTCCGCCGGTTCTCCTCGCTGGGCTTTCCGACTACGCACGACGAAGACTGGAAGTACACCAACGTCAGCCCGATCGCCCGGACGCTGTACGATCCGGGCAAGCTGACCGCGGAGAAGCCCGACACGCCGCTGGCGGACCTCGGCTGCGCGGTCCGGCTGGTCTTTGTGAACGGGTTATTCTCGCCGTATCTCTCTTCGGGGCTAGACACAACAGGCGGCATCAGAGTGGGGAACCTGGCTGAGTTGTGGCGGCACGGCAGCGAGGCGCTGGAGGCCCACCTGGCCCGTTACGCCCGATTCGACAGCCATGCCTTCGTGGCGATGAACACCGCTTTCAGCGAGGACGGGGCCTTCGTGGAGATCGCGCGGAACGCCGTGGTTGAGCAGCCGATTCACCTTGTTTTCCTGGCGGCGCCGGGCGACAGGCCGACGGCGTCTCATCCGCGGACCCTGGTGCTGGCAGGACGCGGCAGCCAAGCCGCGGTGATCGAAACCTACGCCGGACCCTCGGGCCGGAGCTACTTCACAAACGCGGTGACCGAGATCGTGGTGGGCGATGGCGCGATGCTCGAGCACTACAGGATTCAGGACGAAGGCAGGCAGGCTTTCCATGTCGCCACCGTCCAGGCTGTGCAGGATCGCGGCAGCGCGCTCCGCTCCCACAACGTCTCCCTGGGAGCTTCGCTTGCGCGCAACGACGTCAATTCAGTTCTTGACGCGGAGGGAGCGGAGTGTTCCCTGAACGGACTGTTTGTGGCGGCAGGAGGACAGCATGTGGACAACCACACGCTGCTCGATCACGCCAAGCCCAACTGCACCAGCCGCGAGTTGTACAAGGGCATCCTCGACGGCAGCGGAACCGGCGTGTTCAACGGGAAGATCATCGTTCGCAAGGACGCTCAGAAGACGAACGCGATCCAGAGCAACAAGAACCTGCTGCTTTCGACCGATGCGGTCATCAACACGAAACCGCAACTGGAGATCTACGCCGACGATGTGCGGTGCACACACGGGGCAACCGTCGGCCAGCTCGACAGGGAAGCCGTTTTTTACTTGCAGAGCCGGGGAATCGGCGCAGACCAGGCGCGCGACATGCTGACACAGGCGTTTGGGAGAGAGGTGCTGGACCAGATGAAGTGGCTGCCCGTCCGGGAGCGGATGGAGGCGGAGTTGCACAAGATCCTCCTGGGCAGCCGGGAAGGCGGCGCACGGTGAAGACCGCAACCGCCAGCCTGGCCGAGCGGGTCCGTGAGGACTTCCCCGCCTTGCGGCAGACGGTGCACGGAAAGCCTCTGGTCTACCTGGACAACGCGGCCACTAGCCAGAAGCCACAACCAGTTCTGGACGCGATCCTCGGATACTACACGAGGGATTGCGCCAACATTCACCGGGGGTTGCACCTGTTGAGCGAACGCGCGACGGAAGCCTACGAGCAGACCCGGGGCAAGGCGCAGCGCTTCCTGAACGCAGTTGAGGCGCGGGAGATCGTCTTTGTCCGGGGCGCCACTGAAGCGATCAACCTGGTGGCGCAGAGCTTTGTCAGGCCGCGCCTGGCGCCGGGCGATGAGGTCCTGATCACGGCCATGGAGCACCACTCCAACATCGTTCCGTGGCAGATGGTGACCGGCGACAGGGGCGCGCATCTCCGCGTGGCGCCGATCAGCGATCGCGGGGAGCTCATCCTCGACGAGTTCGAGCGCCTCCTTGGCCCGAGGACCCGCTTCGTCTCATTCACGCACGTTTCGAACGCGCTTGGCACCGTCAACCCGGTGCGCGAACTGACCAGGATGGCGCATGCCCGCGGCGTGCCGGTGCTGGTGGACGGGGCCCAAGCCGCTCCGCACCTCCGCGTGGACGTGCGGGACCTGGACTGCGACTTCTACGCGTTCTCGGGGCACAAAGTGTATGGCCCGACGGGCATCGGCGTGCTATACGGGAAGGCCAAGCTGCTTGAAGCCATGCCGCCGTACCAGGGCGGAGGCGACATGATCCGGTCGGTGAGCTTCGAGAAGACCGTCTACAACGATCTGCCGCACAAGTTCGAAGCCGGAACGCCGAACATCGCCGGAACCATCGGCCTGGGCGCGGCGCTGGGCTACCTGGAGGCGGCCGGTCTTGCGAGCATTGAGGCGCACGAGCAGGAGCTCCTGGCGTACGCTACGTCCATGGTCTCGTCGATTCCGGGTGTGAAGATCCTCGGAACGGCGCGGCAGAAGGCCGGCGTTCTGTCGTTTCTCGTGGACGGGATACACCCGCACGACATCGGCACGATCCTGGACCAGGAAGGAATCGCGATCCGCGCCGGACATCACTGCGCCCAGCCGGTGATGGCGAGGTTCGGGGTGCCGGCCACCGCGCGAGCGTCGCTGGCCATGTACAACACACGCGAGGACGTGGAGGCGCTGGCCGACGGCATTCGGAAGGCGAAAGCGATACTGGGCTGATGAGCGACCTGCGCGAGCTGTATCAGCAACTGATCGTCGACCACAGCAAGAGCCCGCGAAACTGCCGGGCGATTGAGGGCGCGGACCTGAGCGCGGAGGGGTACAACCCCCTGTGCGGCGATCACGTTACGCTGTTTGTGAAGCTGGACGACAACAGAGTCACCGACATCAGTTTCCAGGGGAACGGTTGCGCGATCTCAACCGCGTCCGCCTCATTGCTCACCGAAGTACTGAGGGGGAAGACACGGGAAGAGGCGGAGGCGCTGTTCCGCAAGTTCCACGATCTTGTCACCGGGCACAACGGCCAGCAGGGGGCGGCGCCGGAACTGGGCAAGCTCAGGGTGTTCGCGGGGGTCTCCGAGTTCCCCGTGCGGGTCAAGTGCGCGACGCTGGTCTGGCACACGCTGAAGGCCGCCTTCGAACGGATGAAGCAGCCGGTGAGCACGGAGTAGCCGCATGGAGCTCGAGAAGCTGGTGATTCGCGCGCTGCGCCAGTGCTTTGACCCGGAGATTCCGGTCAACATCTACGATCTGGGACTCATCTACAAGCTGGCCGTGGACCCTTTGGGAAAGGTGGACATTGTGATGACCCTGACCGCGCCCAATTGTCCCGTGGCGGGCTCGCTTCCGGCACAGGTTCAGGCAAAAGTGAGCGCGGTCGAGGGAGTCACCGAGGCTCGCGTGGAGCTGACCTTCGACCCGCCATGGGAGCGCAGTATGATGTCGGAGGCGGCCAAGTTGCAGCTTGGTCTTGACACCGTGGAAACGCCGCCGCCGGCGATGAGGTTCCGCCCGTGAAATTGACCGCGCACGAAGAGTACGGCCTGCGCTGCCTGGTCCAGATCGGAAGAGCGTGGCCCGAATCCAGCCTTACGATTCCGGAAGTGAGCAAGAAAGAGGGGATCTCCCCTCACCACGCGGCAAAACTACTGCAAATACTGCGCCAGGGCGGTTTCCTGAAGAGTGTCCGGGGCCAGATCGGAGGCTATTCGCTGGCCTTGCCGCCCGACCAGATCGCCATCCGCGACGTGCTTTCAATGCTCGGAGGCCGGCTCTACGAAGACGCGTTCTGCCAGGGTCACAAGGGCCGGGTGCGCGCCTGCACGCACTCCACGGATTGCGCCATACGCAGCTTGTGGCGGAGCATCCAGGCGGCGGTCGATGGGGTCTTGGAGAGGACCACCCTGCAGGATTTGCTGAGGCAGGAGGATGAGATGGCTTCCTGGCTCGGCGAACTCGTGCCGCTTCAGGGAAGACAGGCGTCTCCGCCCCTCGGGTAGAATAGTAGTGTACAGCGCCGCCGGCCACCTGGGACCTTTCGTGGCCATGAGAACTTCCTATGCGACTCTACTTCCGGTGGAAGCTGTTTCTTGGCTTTTTCGGCTTCGCCGTCCTCATAGCCGGGCTGCTGGTTGTGGTTCTGCTCCTGGAGGTTTCCGGAGGAGGGCTCTCGACTGCCACCCCGGATGTGACCGGGCGATTCCTGGAGCGGCTGCGCCCCTTCCTGCTCTGGGCTCTTCTCGCCTTGGGCGTCATCTCAGCCCCGCCGGCCCTTTGGATCGCCAGCCGTCTCAACCGGCCCATCCGGCTGCTGCACAAGGCCATGCAGCAGGTCGCAGCGGGGAGGCTGGAATCAGAGATACCGGGCGTCAGGACCTATGACGAGTTCGAGATTCTGATCGACAACTTCAACCGGATGGTGGCCGGGCTGCGGGAGCGGGAGCAATTGCTGGCGGAGCGCGACGCGCTCATCCAGACACGGGTGCAACTCGGAATCGCGCGCGAGATACAGCGCAGCCTGCTGCCGGCCGGACCTCCGGCACTCGAGGGATTCGAGATCGCGGGCGCTTCCCATCCCGCGGAGGAGGTCGGCGGAGATTGCTACGACTACTTGCCCATGCAGGGGGGCCGGATGGGAGTGGTGGTGAGCGACGTGACCGGTCACGGGATCGGATCGGCGCTGGTGATGGCCTCCGCGCGCGCCTGCCTTCGGTCGCTAGCGGTGGCCGGGCTCGGCCTGGAGGAGATATTGCAGCGGGCCAACCAGATGCTGCACGACAGCACTCCCGGTAATTGCTTCGTGACCATGGCTTTTGCCGAGATCGACCCCGCCGCCAGGAGGCTCCGTTACGTCAATTGCGGGCACTCGTCGGGCTACCTGTTAGACGAAACAGGAGCGGTCAAGGCGCGGCTGGCCAGCACCGTGCCGCCGCTTGGCTGCTTGCAGGACTTCACGGTGGGCCAGGTGCAGGAACTGAAGATGGAGCCCGGGGACGTCCTGGTCCTACTCACGGACGGGGTGACGGAGGCCGAGTCTCCCGACAAGCGGTTCTTCGGAGATCGCAGGGCCCTGGACGTGGTGCGTTCCCACCTCCGGTCGCCCGCCGAGAGCATCGTGGAGGCAATCCACAACGCCGCGCAAGGGTTCTGCAAGGAACAGGGCGCGCAGGACGACATCACCTCGGTCGTGGTGAAGGTGAACCGCGAGGCGCAGGCGGCCGGGAGCCTCACTCACGAGGCCGGTCTTTGAGCATCTGCTTGAGGCTTTCGAGTTCCCGCTCGATGCGGCGCTCCCGCCCCGCCAGCGTGGCAACATAGGCGAACAGGATCAGCCAGGCCGCCATCAGGCCGTATACCAGGAATGTGAAGTTGCTGGAGTCCATTCGTTTCTCTCCCGCTACAGAGCGTGGGCGTGCCGGCGGAGCGCGTCGATCTCGCGCTGCAATCGCTCCTGACGCGTGCGGACGATCACCAGCACGACGAACAGCAGGAGCATCGGCACCCAGTTGAGGAACAACATGTTGTACATGGACTGGTCCATGGAGCCGCCGCCCCAGACCACCGGCTGGGGATGCTGCGTGCGCCACCACTTGATCGAGAAGAAGACGATGGGCACGTCAGCGAAGGCGAAGATCGAGAAGACGGCCGACACGCGGGCCCGCTGGGTCGGCTCTTCCACCGCCCGCCGGAGCATCAGGTAGCCCGCGTACAGCAGCCAGCAGATGAGCATGGAGGTCAGCCTCCAATCCCAGGTCCACCAGATGCCCCAAATGATCCGGCCCCAAAGCATGCCCGTCACCAGGTTGACCGCGCCAAAGGCCAGGCCGGCCTCGGTGAGGGCGACGGCCGCCGCATCGTACTTCAAGTCCTTGCGAACGAGATAGAGAACGCTCACAACCAGGGCGGCAAAGAAGCCCACAAAGGCCGTCCAGGCGGCCGGAACGTGGAAGAACATGATCCGGTAGATGGACCCCTGGGCTACCTCATCGGGCAGTACAAGGAGTATCACGGCAACATTGGCCGCGAGGAGCCAGAAGGCCAGCAGGCTCAGCCCGTAAACGGTCTTCTCTCTCATATCTCACCCCACCAGTATGGTCTCAACCAATCCTAACGCCAACGCCGTGAAGATGATGTCAAAAGCGACCAGGAGTCTCAGCCAGCTCACCAGGTCGCCCGCGAGAGGCTGGCCCGCCACCAGCGCCGTGGTCAACTGGATGGCCGACATCAGCCCTGGAATCATCAGGGGATAGACCAGCGTCGGCAACATCAGCTCCCGCAGACGGAGGTTCACCGTCAGTGCGCTGAACATGGTGCCGACCACGGTCAGGCCCCACGTCCCCAGCGCCAGCACCAGCAGGAGCGGCCAGAACCGCTGGGTCCAGCGCACGTTGTAAAAGACGCCGAAGACGGGAAGGCAAACGAGTTCGACGGCCAAGAGCAGAGTAACGTTGGCCAGGCACTTGCCCAGGAAGAGCGCCGCGCCGGAGATCGGGGAGGCCACCAACGCGTCCAGGCAGTCGTTGACCAGCTCCCTGGCGAAGCTGCGGTTCAGGATGAGGGCCCCGGCGAAGGCGAACACGATCCACAGCAGGCCGCCGGAGATCTCCCGGGTCTGCTCGGCTGTCGGATCGAAGGCGAAGCTGAAAAGCAGCAGGATCACCAGGGCGAAGGAAAGCGAGGCGTTGATCGCCTCCTTGGTCCGCAACTCGGCCCGCAGGTCCTTGGCGGCGACCATCCACGCCTGGCTGAGGAAGGTCATCGCGCTAGGCCTCGCCGTAGGTCCGGTAAAGCCAGCCCGTGTCGTCCAGCATCTGGCGGGTCCGTTCGCCGGCGAACGCCAGCTTCCCACGGTTGATCAGGGCGACGTGGGTGGCCAGTTCCAGCGCCTCCCTGAGCTGGTGCGTCGAGAGGATGATGGTGCGCCCTTCGGCGCGGGCCTGCGCCAGGAGCTGTTGGAGCACGGCTATGGCCCGGTCGTCCAGCGCCGTGAAGGGCTCGTCCAAAAGCAGCACGGACGGCTCGTGCAGAAAGGCCCGAGCCACGGCCAGTCTCTGCCTCATGCCGCGTGAGAACTCCCGCACCAGGCCGTCCTTGACCCGCTCCAGGCCGGTCCGCTCGAGCCACGCCATCGCGGTCTTCGTCGGGTCGGGTCTGCCGTAGAGCGAGGCGAAAAGGCGGAGGTTCTCGAAGGCAGAGAACTCCTCGTAGACAGCGATGCCGTGGCCGAGAACACCGATCCTCCGGCGCGTCTCCTGGTCCCGCGACTCCTTACCGAAGACGGTGACGCGCCCGCGGCTGGCCCGGGATAGGCCCGCCAGCATCCTGAGCAGCGTGGTCTTGCCCGCGCCGTTCCGGCCGAGGAGAGCCATGCACATCCCCGGCTCTACGCGCAGGCTGATGTCGCGGAGGGCGGGGAAATCTCCGTAGAACTTCCAGACGCCCTCCGCGGCGACGGCGGTCATCGTTGTCTCTTGCTCCTCGGAGAGGGGGGAGCCTGAGCGGGGACAACGGGAGCTTTGCGCGTCCTATAGAGCAGGACAAAGCCCAGGGCCAGAATGGCGAGCGACAGCCCTACGATGGTGTAGGCGTTATCGTATACGCGAGGAAGGATCTGGTTCAGGCCTGAAGACGAGTCTTCCCCACCGCCGCCCGTGGGCGCCACGGCCATTCCCTGGATCTCGACCCGGTATTCGGGACCCTTCGCGCCGTAAATGGAAGCCTGGCTCTGCGGTTCCTGCCCGAGAGACTCCAGGCCATCGCCCGTGAGGACGACCCCATGGGGAACCACCAGGCGCAGAGGCGCATCCTTCTGGAGCGATCTACCGGAGAAAACGCCCGGGCTGGAGAAGGGAACCTGGTAGCTCACTTCGAAGCTAGTCTCCCCGGGCTTGATCGGGAAGTCCACTTTGTAGACATCCTGCGGCCCTGCGGCCGAGGCGGACTGCTCCAGGGGGAGGCCGCCCGGCGGGGTCACCGACACGCGAAGAGAGTCCTTTCCCTCCGGAGGAACGTGAATGCGGAGGGTGCCGGAAGCCGGGTTGGAATACGTCGTCTTCCCGCCGTTCTGCCATATGACGGTCTCGCGGATCGACAACCGATTCGCTGACGGCTCCAGAAGCACGATGTCCTGGACGGCCTTGGCAGAGCCCGGTTCGGGGCTGGTGTCGTAGACCTCCAGCTTCAGCCCTGAGACGGGCGAGCCTGGCTGCCACACCAGGCTGTAGCTCACACCCTGGTGTGCGGCCTGAATCAGCGCCGGGCCGGCCGGCGTCTGGTCGAAGCGGAAGCTGCCCTGGGCGTCGGTCTGGACGCTCCCCTGTGGCTGCATTCCGGAGCCGCTCATGCTGACCAAAGTCACGGTCACGCCGGCCTGAGGCTTTCCGGCAGAACCGTTCACCACCGTGCCGTCGACAGCCGCGTGGGCGACCCCGGCCAGCGCCAGCAGGAGCGCCGCCTTCATGCCGCACCTCCATCCATGGGCTTTCCGCAGTTGCCGCAGAACTTCATCGGCTGCTGGTAACTGGTCCCGCACGCAGCACAGACAAGGCCCGGAGGCGGCGCGGGCACAGCCGGGGCCGGGGGGACGGAAGCAACCCCGGAAAGCCTGTCAATCTCGGCGAGCACCAACGCAAGCTCCCCCTGCAGTTCCGTCTTGGCCCGCTGGTAGTCCTCCTCGGATAGCTTGCCGACCCGGTACTCGAACTGCAAGTCCCTGAGGTTCTCGTAGAGGGAGGCCTTCCGTTCCTCCAGAAAAGCGGTGGGAGAGATCGCTTCGGCCGGCGGCAGATCCTGCTCGCGAACGGCGAGGGTGTACACCAGCGCTCCAAGAGCCACCAGGACTGCCGCGAGAACGATCATCGATCCAATTGTGTCAGGTCCTTACGGCTGCGTATTCCCCGGCCGTCCCCTTCAGGCCGGCGCGCGGCGGCTTGATCCGGCTCTTGCTCGGCAACAGACAGATGAAGGTGCCGCTGACCAGCACCCAGAACCCAAGCCAGATCCAGGATACCAGCGGAAAAACGTATGCCTGAATGACCGCCTTGGAGTTGTCCTCCGTCATGCCCGCGAAGTTCAGGTAAAGATCCTCGTTAAGCCGGCGCCGGATGGCGACCTCGGAGGTGCTCTGCTGGCTTGCCCGGTACAGTCGCCGCTCGGGCTCGAGCCTCCCCAAAGGGGCTCCGCCGGAAGAAACATCGATCACCGCATGGTCCCAGGCGTAGTTGGGATTGTCGCCTTGCCGGATCTGGCTGACCTGGAGGTGGTAGCGGCCGAGCGAGAACGAATCGCCGATCTTCACTTCCGCCGTTACATCCTGGTTGAAAGCCGAGCCTGCGAAGCCGACGAACATCAGAACGACTCCCATGTGTACCACGTAACCGCCGTAGCGCCGCGTGTTGCGGTGCGTCAGTTCCACGGCAGCCGCCAGGAGGTTCTGGCCCGTCCGGACCCGGATCGCCCGGGAACCCTTGTAGAACTCGGCGGCAATCGTCCAGGCCACGAACAGGCAGAGCGCGAAGCACACCAAGGCGTAGAGATGGCGCACACCGGCGACCAGTAATCCGGCCGCCAGAACCAAGGCGCCCGCCAGAGGCCAAGTGAAGTTTCGTTTCAGGCTGCCCACCGAAGTCCTGCGCCAGGCGAACAGCGGGCCCACCCCCGTGAGGAACAACAGGAACAGACCGATGGGGACGTTCACGCGGTTGAAGAACGGCGCATCCACGCTGATCTTCTCCCCGGTCACCGCCTCCGAAATGACCGGAAACAGCGTCCCCCAGAGCACGGCGAAACAGCTCGCAAGAAGGATCAGGTTATTGAACAGAAAGCTGGACTCGCGGGAGATGATGCTCTCCAGCCGGGCTTCGGTCTTGAGGTAGTCCAGGCGGTTCAGGACCAGGTACAAAGTGGCCGCCAGGATGACCCCAAGGAAGCCGACAAACCAATGCCCGATCGGAGATTGAGCGAAAGCGTGGACCGAGCTGACCAAGCCCGAGCGCGTGAGGAAGGTGCCGAAGATGCAGAGCCAGAAGGTCGCGGTGATGAGCACCACGTTCCAGATCTTCATCATCCCCTTCTTCTCCTGCATCATGACTGAATGCAGAAAGGCCGTGGCGGTGATCCAGGGCAGCAGGGATGCGTTCTCGACGGGATCCCAGCCCCAATAGCCGCCCCAGCCGAGCACGGCGTAGGCCCACCCCGCGCCGAGCAGGATGCCGCAGCTCTGGAACAGCCAGGTCACCAGGGTCCACCGCCGGGTGGTGTGGATCCAGGCATCGCTCTTCTCGCGCTTGATCAGCGCTCCGATGGCGAAGGCGAAGGGAACCGCGAAGCCCACATAGCCGAGGTAGAGCGTGGGAGGATGGATGGCCATCGCCCAATACTGGAGCAGAGGGTTGAGACCGTTGCCGTCGGCGACGCTGGTGATTTCGCGGCCCACGGCCAGCATCCGGAACGGGCTGGCGATGAAAGCGTTCAAGATCAAGAAGAACACCTGCGTCGCCATGAGCGTGGCCGTAACGTAGGGCATGATCGAGCGGTGGCGCCGCCGGTTCGTGTAGATGACGATCGCGGAGTAGGTGGCCAGCAGCCAACTCCACAACAGCAGCGATCCCTCCTGCCCTCCCCACCACGCCGCAAACTTGTACAGCGCCGGCATGTCGCGGTTGGTGTGGGACGCGGCGTAGACCAGGCGGAAGTCGCCGGTCATCAGCGCGTGGACAAGGATGCCGGAGGCGAGCGTCAGAAGCATCCAGAGGGAATACACGGCGCGCTCGGCGCTCACGATCAGGACAGGCTTCTGTTTCCAGCCACCGATGGCTGAGGCGGCCAGGGCGTACACCGCAAGGCAAAAGGAGATCAGGATGGAAACTGCTCCCAGGTTTTCCATAATGCCCGTCTAGACGCCGGCCCGGTTCACCATGCCCGGTCTCTGGCCGGGCTTTGCCTCGTACTTGGAGGCGCACTTGGCCTGGATCTTGCTGGCACGGAAGACGCCGTCGCTCCCCATCTTCCCGTCAGCCAGGGCCTGCGCCCCGTCGCGGAAGGTGTCGGGGAGCGGTTCGCTCCCCTGGTAGATCACTTTAAGCCGCGCTTTGTCCTGCTGAAGGGTGAAGGAGACTTCCTTGCCCAGCCGAACGATGGAGCCGGCTTCCACATCCCCACCCACGCGCAGTCGCTTATCCAGGGACCCGCCCCCCATCTGCTGGACCTCCTGAACAGTCCGGTAATAGGTCTTGCTCTCCCCGATGCCGCCTGCCGCCAACCACACCAGAGTGCCGACAATCACGACAATTAGGGCCCCAAATTTGCCGTAGGTTTTCATAGCGCCCTTTGGTCCCAGTATAGCGCGTCAAACGTGGCCGGATGGCCGCTGAAGAAAGTAGTTGTGCCGCTTCTCGTGGCCCATGGTGGTAGTGGGCCCGTGTCCCGGGATCACCAGCGTTTCCTCGGGCAGCGGCAGGAATTTGTCGCGTATGGAGACCACGATCCGCTTCGGGTCTCCACCAGGAAGGTCCGTACGGCCGATGCTCTCGCGGAAGAGCGTATCGCCGGCGATCAGCTTCTTCTCGCCCGGCATCCACAGGCCGATACTGCCGGGGGTGTGGCCCGGGGTGTGCAGGACGGTGAAATCCCACTGCCCGACGCGGAGCACATCCCCGTCCCGCGCGAACGCGTCGATGTCGAAGAGCTTGGGCGGGTCCAGGCCCAGCCACATCGCCTGCGTTTCTACCCGGGCGTAGGTGGGCAGGTCATCCTCATGCAGGTAGATCGGCGCGTCCGTGGCCTCTTTGAGAGCCGCCGCCGCGCCCAGGTGATCGATGTGGCCATGGGTGAGGACGATCGTCCTCGCCTTCAGCCCGTGCATCGCCAGCAGACGGAGGATCTCCTCGATCTCGTCGCCCGGGTCAACGACCATCGCCTCACCCGTCGCCTTGTCTCCGAAGATCGAGCAATTGCACAGAAGCGGCCCCACCGGGAGCATTTCGTGGATCATGGGTATACTCTGTTTGTAGCGCAGTTCCCCTTGAGGCGTCATGACACCGGGATATCAGGCACTTCGCGAATCGGCGGCGTGGCTGGACCTGTCCGGGCGAGGCAAGATCGTCGCCCGCGGCCAGGATCGCGGGCGCCTGCTCCACGCGATGACGACAAACCACGTCGAGCAGCTTCAGCCCGGCGGCGGATGCTACGCATTCTTCTTGGATGCCCACGGCCACGTCCTGGGCGATGTAAACATATTCGCGGGGGCGGATTATCATCTGCTGGACACGGAGCCCGAAACCGCCGGAAAGCTCTACCGCCACCTGGACCGCTACATCATCGCGGACGACGTCACGCTGGAAGACCTGACGTCGGAGAGGGCAACGCTGGCGCTGGAAGGGCCCAAGGCAGCGGACCTGCTGGCGCTGGCGGGAGCGCCCGTGCCGGCGGCGGACTACGAACACGCGGGCTGGCGGGACATGACGGTCGCGCGGGTCAGCCTGACGGGCGCCGGAGGATTCCTTCTCTTTGTTCCCCGGGAGGCCCTCGCTGATGTCGTTGGCTTGCTCGACTCGGCGGGAGCGGTGCCGGCCACCCAGGAGGACGCGCTGGTGGTGCGGCTGGAGAACGGCAGACCACGATACGGCGTTGACATCGTCGAGGACTGTCTGCCGCAGGAGACGCAGCAGATGCACGCCGTTCACACTAACAAGGGCTGCTACATCGGGCAGGAGATCGTGGAGCGCATCCGGAGCCGGGGCCATGTGAACCGGTTGCTGGTCCGGCTCGCGATCGAGGGAAGCCGGCCACCGGCCGCCGGAATCACCAGCGCGGCCTACTCTCCTGCGCTCGGCAAGGTGCTCGCGTTCGCTTATCTGCGCACCGAGCAGGCGCGCCCTGGAAACAGGGTGTTGGTGGAGGACCGGCAGGCCGAGGTGCTGCCCTAGGCGCCTGGAGAAGTGAAAGCCCGCAGCCCGTCCAGCACTTCCCGCGGAACGGCGAGGCAGCCCAAGGCTACGCCCGGCTTGGATTCGCCGTGGAAGTCGGAGCCGCCGGTGACTGCCAACCCAAGGGCCGAGGCCAGGGCGAGAAGTTGCTCCGTGTCCCGAGGAGAGTGATCGCTATGGTATGCCTCGATTCCGCGCAAGCCTTGTGCGATCATTCCCTCCAGCAGATCAGTCAAACGCTGCCGGTGCTCACCGACGAGCCGAAACGGGTGCGCCAGAACGGGCAACCCACCAGCCTCGAGGATTCGGGCCGTCGCCTGGGAGAAGGGAGGCACACGCCTGGGCACGAAGGCCCTGGCCGCGTCGTTCAAGAAGCGGTCGAAGGCGTCCTGGACGCTTGCCGCCAGACCCTTCTGAACCAGCACGCGGGCGAAGTGGGGCCGGCCGGTGACGGTCTTCCCCAAAGCCTCAGCCTCCCCGGCGGTCACGCTCAGCCCGATCTGTTGCAGTCGACCGGCCAGGATCTGATTGCGTTCCCTACGGCCGGTGTGGATCTCCTCCATCCACGCTCTGAAAGCCGCTGCCGGTGGATTCGCCAGGAAGTACCCGAGCAGATGAACATGTCTGACGGGCGGGCCGCCGGCGCGAATGAAGACAGTGCCGAGCTCGATGCCGCAGACGAGGTCGAGGCCGCGATCGCGTGCCGCCGGCGCCGCCGCGTCATATCCGGCCAGAGTGTCGTGATCGGTGATGGCCAGCGCCTCAAGTCCAAGCCGGCTGGCCTCCTCGATCAGCCGTAGAGGGCTCCACGTCCCGTCCGACTCGTTGGTGTGTGTGTGGAGGTCGATCACACTGGTCGGTCTAGTCAGCGCGCGTCCGGTTCGGGCTTGAATTCGAAGAGCTGCCCGGCGGCAGTGACCCTCAGGCTGCTACCGGCAAGCGGCGAGCCACGAGTCGGGAAGAAGAGCGCGCCATCCGTGGACTCGCCGCCCTTCAACTTTATCTCGACAAAGGCGATGGCTGAGGCCGCCGCCGCGGCCTTGAGCCGGCTGGAGGTGACTTCGGCTAGGGCTGCCTGTCGCCTCTTCTCGTAGCCGCTGGTGGACTTGTACCGGCTCAACCCGTACAGGCCGATTTCATACGTAGACACCAGGCGGATCACGTCGTTGCGCCCCGCCCTGTCCATGAGGTCGGTCACGACGCGTTGGGCCGGGGCGGCACGAACCTCCCGGCCATCGGGGAACCGGAACGCGAAGTCCTCCGGCCGGATCGCATAGACGGCGCCCGAGCCGTTGGACACGGTCGCCTGGACGATTGAGTACTCGCGGACCTGGATCGGCAGGTGGGCGAACATAATCGTCACGCCGCCCTTGGAGAGGGTCTGGTACCGAAGACCGCCGGATTCGAACTCGATGACCTGGCCACTCGCCCCACAGGCCGCCGCAAGGAGCCCGCACAGCCACCACCTGAAGCGCAGAACCATTACTCATTTCCATGATAGAGGTATAATCGCTCGGAAGTCACGGAGCGGTCATGGGGAAGATAGACCTGAAGAAACAGTGGAAGTCGCTGTACACGGCCTCCGCCAAGAAGCCCGCCCTGATCGAAGTACCGAAGATCAAGTACCTCATGATCGACGGCTCCGGCGACCCCAACCTGAACCCCCGTTTTCAGGAAGCCTTTCAGGCGCTCTACGGCGTCGCCTATACCCTGAAGTTCTCGCTCAAGATGGGGCCCGAGAAGATCGACTACCCCATCATGCCGCCGAGCGGTCTGTGGTGGACGGACGCCGAGCCGTTCGACATGGCAAATAGATCGTCGTGGAAGTGGACGCTCATGATTCCCCAGCCCGACTGCATTACCGCTGCCATGGTCAGGCAGGCCAAGAAGACGGTCAGAGAGAAGAAGGCTCTCGCCCTGGCCGATGAGGTCCGTCTGGAGGCTTACCGTGAAGGCACGGCTGTCCAGATCATGCACCTCGGCCCCTACTCCGAAGAGCCGCCGACCATCCAGAAGCTGCACCAGTTCGCCGCCGACAGCGGCTACTCTCTGAACGGTAAGCACCACGAGATCTACTTTTCTGACCCGAGACGGACCAAGCCCGAGAGGATGCGGACCCTCCTCAGGCAGCCGGTGAAGAAGCGCTAATCACGCAGTTGCCCTGCAAGGGCTACAACTTAAGCAGCGCGCGCAAGCGCTTGGTCTGGACGCGGCTGACGGGGATCTCGGTCTGCTTTTTGTCGTCCATGCGGATCTGGTAGCTGGACTTGAACCAGGGAATCACTTCCTTGATGCGGTTGATGTTCACAAGGTAAGAACGGTGGACGCGCCAGAAGACCTCCGGGTCCAGGCTGGACTGGAGTTCCTCGATGGTGCGGTAGTTGGATTGCCCTTCCAGCGACGTGGTCACCATGGTGATCAAGCCGTTGTCGATGGTGGCGTACACCAGGTCCTGCGCGTCGACGATGAAGCTGCGGTTACCGCTCTTGACCAGCAGTTTGGTACGTGGAGGGGCGGCGCGTACCGCAAGTGGCTCGGGGGCCTCCGGCTTCTGTTTCTCCTGGGCGGCGCGCCGGACCCGCTCAATTGTCTCAGAGAGGCGATCCTTGTCCACCGGTTTGAGGACGTAGTCCAGAGCCTCTAGCCGGAACGCCTGGACGGCGTACTGGTCGTAGGCCGTCGCCAGCACGAAATAGGGGAGGGGCAGGCCCATTTCGCGGGCCTTGCGGATGACTCCAAGACCATCCAGCCCAGGCATTTGGACATCGAGGAAGGCGAGATCGGGCTCGAGTTTCTCGATCAGGCGCAAAGCTTCCAGTCCATTGGCTCCGGTACCAATGACCTCAACATCGGGGAACTCCCGGAGGAGAAAAGCGAGCTCGTCGCAGGCCAGTTGCTCGTCGTCGACGATAATCGCTCCCAGGGTCGTCGTCGCGCGGTCTGTCACGAGAATGGTAGTATAACATTACGCCACCGGCCACTTCAGACCGTTGACAGAGCAAGGAGAAATGCAGAATTGGCAAGCAAGGAAAACGTTAGGATTTCCCCGCCCGAAGGCAAGCTTGGCATCCTGATTCCCGGCATGGGGGCAGTGACGTCCACCTTCATCGCAGGGGTAGAGGCGGTCAAAGCCGGTTGGGCGCAACCAATCGGGTCGCTAACCCAGATGGCCACCATCCGCCTTGGGAAGCGAACCGAGGGCAGGAGCCCCAAGATAAAGGATTTTGTCCCCCTGGCCGGCCTCAACGACCTGGTCATCGGCGGGTGGGACATCTTCGAGGACAACGTCTACGAAGCCGCTGTGAAGGCGGGAGTTCTGGAAAAGACCGACCTGGAGAGGGTGAAGGAGCCGCTCAGCGCTATCCGCCCGATGAAGGCGGTCTTCGACACTGACTATGTGCGGCGCATCAGCGGGCCGAATGTGAAGCAGGGTGGCTCCAAGATGGACAAGGCCAGAGCGGTCATGGAAGACATCCGGAACTTCCAGAAAACGACCGGGGCCAGCCGCATGGTCATGATCTGGTGCGGCTCAACGGAGGTCCATCACAAGCCGACCGAGGTCCACCAGTCGGTGAAGAACTTCGAGCGCGGGCTCGAGCAAAATGATCCTGGCATTGCACCCAGTCAGATCTATGCTTACGCCGCGTTGAAGTCTGGTGTGCCGCACGCCAACGGCGCGCCGAACCTGACCTCCGACGTGCCCGCCTTTGTGGAACTGGCCAGGGAGGCGCAGCTCCCCATTTGCGGCAAGGACTTCAAGACCGGGCAAACGATGATGAAGACCATCCTTTCACCCGGCTTGAAGGCGCGCATGCTGGGGCTTAAGGGCTGGTATTCCACCAACATCCTGGGCAACCGGGACGGGGAGGTGCTCGACGACCCGAGCGCCTTCAAGACCAAAGAGGAAACCAAACTCTCGGTCCTCGAATACATCCTTCAGCCGGACCTTTACCCGGAACTCTACAAGAACTTCTACCACATGGTGCGGATCAACTATTATCCGCCGCGTGGCGACGCCAAGGAGGGTTGGGACAACATCGACATCTTCGGGTGGATGGGATACCCGATGCAGATCAAGATCGACTTTCTGTGCCGCGATTCCATTCTGGCGGCCCCGATCGTGCTCGACCTGGTGTTGTTCATGGACCTGGCCCAGCGGGCCGGGATGAAGGGCATTCAGGAGTGGCTCAGCTTCTACTTTAAGGCCCCTATGACCGCGCCGGGGCTTTATCCGGAGCACGATATCTTCATCCAGTTGATGAAGCTCAAGAACACGTTGCGGTGGATGAGAGGCGAAGACCTGATCACCCACCTGGGCCTGGAATACTACGACTGATCGCCTGAGGGCGGCTTCCCCGAGCCATGAACGTCCTTGTGATCGGCGGAACCCTCTTCATTGGGCGCCACCTGGTGGCCAGCCTGCTGAAAGCCGGCCACCAGGTGACGGTGCTCCACCGCAAGCCGGGCCACAATCTCGGCCGGCGCGTCGGGGAGATCGTCGCCGATCGTAACGACCCGGCTGCGATCCGCAGCGCCCTTGACGGCGGCCGCTTCGAGGTGATCTTCGACAATGTCTACGATTGGGAGCGCGGCACCACGGCCGCTCAGGTCGAGTCCACGGCGCGGGCCTGCGGCAACCGGCTTCGCCGGTACGTGTTCATGTCGAGTGTGGCGGCTTACGGGGATGGCTTGAACCATCACGAAGGGGACGCCCTGGCGCCGGATGACCATCCCGATCCCTATACCCGGAACAAGGCAACCAGCGAGCGGGCGCTGTTCCGCCTGCACCAGAGGAACGGTTTCCCCGTGGTGACCCTTCGCCCGCCGTTCGTGTATGGACCTGGAAATCCCTTCTACCGCGAGGCGTTCTTCTGGGACCGCTTGCGTGACAAGCGGCCGATCATCGTCCCGGGCGATGGGCGCCGGTTGATGCAGTTCGTCTTTGTCAGGGACCTGGTCGAGGCCAGCCTCCGGGCCATGGTGGAGCCGGCTGCCGTGGGACACGCGTTCAACGTTGCCAACCTGAGGCCGATCACCCAGACCGAGGCGGTCGAGGCACTGGCCACCGTCGCTTCCAAGAAGGTGGAGACCGTGCGTGTTCCTCGGGACCGTATCTTGCGGGCGGGAGGGCATCCCATGGGCCCTCGTCTCTACTTCGGCGAATACTTCGATTTGCCGCCGATCACCCAGGTGGTGAGCAAGGCCCAGCGCGTGTTGGGTTTCCGCCCCACCGATTTCTCCAAGGCGCTCAAAGAGACTTATCGCTGGTACTTGCGCCACCACAACCACCGACCGGCCGATTACTCCTTCGAGGACAGGCTCCTCGGACTGGCGGCCTCCGCGGCTGGGTTGTAGCGCCGCACCCTAGAGGTCCGGCGCATGGTCGCGTGTCCCTGCCGCCAGAAGCGCCTCGGCTGCCGCGTGCACGGTGTTGCAGTGGATGGCCACGGTGTCCTCAACGCGGAAGGCGTATCCTCCGGCCAAAGTGACGGCCACCGGCACGCCCATGCGCAGGGCCGACTCGATCACGAATCTGTCTCTCTGGCGGAGGCCCCCCATGGTCAGCGCCAGCCCGCCCAACTGGTCCTGATAGTAAGGATCTGCTCCGGCCAGATAGAAGACAAGGTTGGGCCGGAACTCGCGCAGAGCGGGCAAGTAGTGGATCCGGAGGTGCTCAAGGTACTCCGCATCGCCTGTCTGGTCGGGCAGGTGGACATCTAGGTCGGAGGGCGGCTTCTCGAGAGGGTAGTTGTTGTACTGGTGGATGGAGAACGTGAACACTTTCCGGTCGTCCGCGAACAGCGCCGCCGTGCCGTTACCGTGATGCACGTCGCAATCCACGATCATCGCCCGTTCAACGCGGCCCGCGCGCTGGAGGCGTCTCACTGCGACCGCGACATCGTTGACCGCGCAGAAGCCCTCCCCATGACCGTGGAAACCATGGTGGAACCCGCCGCCAAGGTTGAAGCCGACTCCGTCGCGCAACGCCAGCCGGCCGGCGAGGATGGTGCCTCCCGCGGCCAACCGGAAGGCCCTCACCATCTGGCGGGAATAGGGGATCTCCAATTTCCGGATCTCCTCGAAGCTGAGAGTGCCGGTGCGGAGGCGCTGGATCCAGCCGCGGTCATGCGCTAGGACGAGGTCCTCGTCTTCGGCGAGCCAGGGAGAAACCACGTCTTCCGGAGATGCTACCCCCTCGCTCAGCAACCTGTCCTTCACCAACCGGTACTTCTCGGAAGGGAAGACGTGGTCGCCGAGACTCATTTCGTAGCCGTCGTGATAGACCAGACGGAACGGCAGCATCAGAGACTTCGCCTATCCGGCAGGCTTTGTGTAAGCCGCCTGCAAGCACGTGATGATGGCTACGCTATAAATGTCTTCTGCTGAGCAACCCCGGCTCAGGTCGTTGGCGGGTTTTGCCAGCCCCTGGATGAACGGCCCTATGGCGGCGGCATCGCCCAGTCGCTCCACCATCTTGACCGCAATGTTGGCCGAGGTCAAGTCCGGGAATATCAGGGTATTGGCGCGCCCCGCAACGGGAGAGCCCGGAGCCTTGGTGGCGCCCACGGCGGGCACCAGGGCCGTGTCGGCCTGCAACTCCCCGTCCACGTTGAGTTCCGGAGCACGCGCCCGCACGACCCTAAGAGCTTCCACGACCTTGTCCACTTCCTTGTGCCTGCCCCCGCTGCCCTTGGTGGAATAGCTGAGGAGAGCGACGACGGGCTCGGTTTCAAATAACATTCTCACGGTGCCGGCGGTCGTAATCGCCATGTCGGCCAGATCGACCGCGGAAGGCTCGATCACCGTGGAGGCGTCGCAGATCCCCAGCAGGCCATCGTGGCCATACTGACGGTTCCGGACGGCCAGGACGAACAGGCTTGTGACCAGCCGGACCCCGGGAAGCGTCCCTATGCAGTGCAGCATGGCCCGCAGCGTGTCTTTGCTGGTATACACGGCTCCGCATACACTGCCGTCGGCGTCTCCCGCGGCAACCATGAGCTGGCCCAAGTACTCCGGCCGGCGGGCGATCTCCGCAGCCTCCAGGGAGGTCAATCCCTTGGCGCGACGGCGTTCATGGTAAATCGCTGCGTACTTTTCGAAACCCGGGCACGTGTCCGGCTGGATGAAGGCGACGCCGGGCGGCGCGGCGGCCGGAGCCAGCCCGATGAGGATGGGGTCGGCCATCCCCTCGCGAGCCAGCCGGCCCGCAGCCTCCTGCACGCGGGGGTCCCCACCCTCCGGGAACACGATGCGCTTGCGTCCCCCCGCCTGGCGGACCCTCTCTACTTGACGGTTCATGAACGCAATCGAAGACTCTGTGACGGCCATAGGGTCTATTCATTGTACAGAATCCGGGTGGCAGCCCCGCCGAGCGTGCCTGCGGGAGAAGTACAATTGCCGGAGGTTGACGCAATGAAGGACCGGGATCTGTTTGAGGACGCCCTGGATTTTGCGCGACACCAGGTGAGACGCTTGCTGGAACGCCATCCGGGCTTCTACCCGATGTACACGCGGCAGGGGCACTGGAAGCACGGCCTTCCGGCATGGACACACTGGTGCGACGGTTTCCTGCCGGGAATCCTGTGGATACTACAGGCGCGCGAGGCCGAGGGCAGCGCTGCGGCGGACTGGTGGCTGGAACAAGCGATCCGGTACACCGAGCCGCTGGAGCCGAGAAAGTTCGACCGGGATGTCCACGATCTGGGCTTCATTTTCACGTCGAGCTATGAACGGTGGCTCCGGCTGAGCGGCGAGGCGCGCCTGCGGGAAGTCCTCCTGCAGGCGGGGCGAACCATGGCGCTCCGCTTCCGCGAGAAGGGCTCGTACCTGCGGTCGTTCGTTTCGGAGGACTCCCTCTTCATCGACATCATGATGAACGTCGGGATCATCTTCTACTCCGCCCGCGAGACCGGCGACGAGCGTCTGCTGGACATCGCCACCCGCCACTCGCTGACTACACGGCGCGTTCTGGTTCGGGGCGACGGCTCCACGGCGCATGAGGGCCTGTTCGATCCGGAGACCGGGGAGTTTCTGCGCCAGACGACACATCAGGGCTATCGCGGGGATTCCTGCTGGAGCCGCGGCCTTGCCTGGGCCATTTACGGCTTTGGAACCAGCTATCGCTATACGCAAGACCCGCGTTTCCTCAGCACAGCCGAGGCGTGCGCGGATTTCTATATGGCGAGCACCCCTGCGGGAGGGGTCCCACCGTGGGATTACGACGCGCCCGACGAGAGCCGGCGGCTCCTGGACACGTCGGCGGCCGCCATCGCCGCCGGCGGCCTGCTCCGGCTCTCCGGAATGGCTTCCGACAAAGCCAAGGCACCGGCCTACCGGGCATACGCGCTACACATCCTGAGGTCGCTGTGCGAGCGGCACCTTGCCAAGTCCGACCCGGAATGGGAGGGTATTCTGAAGGGCGGGGTTTACCACGTCCACAAGGGACTGGGCGCTGACGAATCGGTGATGTGGGGAGAATACTTCTTTGTGGAGGCGCTCGACCAAGCGCTGAGACTCATCGAGGGAGGTGCGTGATGTCGTTCAGGGTGGAAAGCCCTGCCTTCTCGGACGGCGGCTCGATCCCGAAGCTTTACACCTGCGAGGGAGCCGATCTGTCCCCCGCGCTCCAGTGGGAGGGCGAACCCGGCGGAACCAGAAGTTACGCCTTGATCGTGGATGATCCCGACGCACCGGCAGGCACCTGGAATCACTGGCTGCTCTGGGATCTCCCCGCCGGCGTGCACACCCTTCCACAGGGCTTCAAACCGGGACAGGCGGGCGAGAGCGGCACCAACGACTTCGGACGGCTGGGCTACGGCGGGCCCTGTCCGCCGAAGGGTCACGGGCCCCACCGCTACTTTTTCAGACTTTACGCGTTGAGGGAATCGTCGCTGGGCCTTCGCCGGGGCGCCCGGCGTGCAGACCTCGACAAGGCGCTCGCGGGCCGGGTTCTGGCCGAAGCGCAATGGATGGGGGTCTACGAACGCAAGTAGCCGGCCCGCCCGACATTTGACATCGCAGGATCGCCCGCCTGACAATTGCCACTTGCGGCTCTATCATGTCGGTGTCCGTCATCATTCCCGTCTACAACTCCGCTGCGCATCTGCGGACTTGTCTGACTCATCTGGCCCAGTGGCCCGCCGGACCGCTTGAGCTGATCGTCGTCGATGACGGTTCCACGGACGACTCGGCCGAGGTGGCGCGATCCTTCGGCGCCGTAGTTCTGTCAACGGGAGGACGGAGGGGTCCAGCGAGAGCCCGCAACATTGGAGCACGGGTGGCTCGTGGTGAGATCCTGTTCTTCATCGATTCCGATGTATGCGTGCATCCGGATACCCTGGAGCGAGTTCGGAGAGATTTCGGGGAACATCCGGAGCTGGATGCCTTGATCGGATCTTACGATTCGACTCCCCAGTCTCCGGACTTCATCTCCCAGTACAAGAACCTCATGCACTCGTATGTGCACCAGCGGGGGAGACTTCAGGCGTGCACGTTCTGGAGCGGGTGCGGGGCCATCCGCCGGAAGGTGTTCCTGGAGCACGCCGGATTCGATGAATCCTACGAGCGCCCGGCCATCGAGGACATCGAGCTCGGCTACAGGCTGCGCCAGGCCGGCCGGAACATGGTGCTCGATAAGGATCTTCAGGTCACCCACCTCAAGCACTGGACCTTCTGGAGCCTGCTGAAGACCGACGTCCTCGATCGGGGCATCCCCTGGACCGAACTCATTCTGCGTGACCGCTACATGCCGAATGACCTGAACCTGGAATTGAGCCAGCGGGTGAGCGTGGCGCTGGCCTTCCTGCTGGTGGGCCTGGCCCTGGCGGCGACGGTCCTTTGGAACGGCCTGTTCCTGACGCCGTTGCTGGCGCTGCTCGTATTTCTGCTTGCCGCCTACTGGCTGGAGTTCGCCTCGGGAAGGCCGTCGCTAACAGCAGCGGTGGGCACGGGGATCGTCGTCTCAATCATCGTGTGGATGGCCTTCGCCTTCAAGATGACGCCCATTCTGCCGCCTCTGCTGCTGGGCTGCCTGTTGTTGGTGCTGCGGCACAGATACGCTTACTCCTCGCCGCGCAAGCGCCAGTTTACCGGCGTCATACTGGCTGTCTATATCCTCGGGGCCACTCTCTATTTCCTGACTCACCTGCCGCGCCATCCGCTGATCTTCGCGTTCTTTCTGGTAGTGGCCGCGATCGTGGTCATCAACAACCAGTTCTACACGTTTCTCGCCGCCAGGCAGGGGCGGCTGTTCGCCCTGGCGGCCGTTCCCTTTCACCTGCTCTATCATCTCTACAATGGCATCTCGTTCGCGGCGGGTTTTGTTCGCTTTTCCTGGCGGAAGCTAGTGCGGCGGTATGCTCGCCCGAGCGGAAGCGCCTCGGTCAGTCCCCGCTGACCTCCCCCGCTCCGGCGGAGGGCCGGCAGGGATAGATTTCAGGCACGAGATGGAAACGCTCCTCGTACGCCTGGGAGAGGGTTGCCTGAAATCGAAGAGCCGAGTCCGGATCGACCAGGTTCACGGTGCAGCCGCCGAACCCGCCGCCAGTCATGCGAGCGCCGTACACACCGGGGATCTTTAACGCCGTATCAACCAGGAAGTCCAGCTCTTGGCAACTTACTTCATAGTCGCGCTGAAGGCTGCGGTGAGAGGCGACCAGCAGTTCGCCCATGCGCCCTAGGTCAGCCGCCCGGCTGGCGGCGGCGAAGGCTTCCACACGCGCGTTCTCGGTCACCACGTGGCGCGCGCGGCACATCACAACGGTGTCCATCTCGCCGGTGAACTCCCTCAGCATGTCGACCGATACGTCACGGAGACTGTCGACTTGGGGATACTTCCGGCCGACGGTGGCCACGGCCGCGGCACATTCGGCGACCCTGTCCCGGTAGGCGGAGCCGCCGAGCTCGTGCTTCACCATGGTGTTGACCGCGACCAGCTCGGCTTCAGGAGGCAAGACGGCAACCTGGTGGTCCAGGCTGCGGCAGTCAATCATCACCGCACAGCCCTCGCGGCCGAAGACGGAAATGTATTGATCCATGATGCCGCAGGGCATGCCGACAAAGTCGTTCTCCGCCCGCCGGCAGAGCCGCGCCAGTTCCAGCGGCTCTACAGAGCGTCCCCCCAGCAGCGCCAGAGCCACTGAGACCTCGATAGCGGCGGAGGAACTGAGCCCCGATCCGACCGGAATGGTGCTATAGACCAGCAGGTTGCTCGGTTCGACCGGGTAGCCGGCGAGCACGAGCTCGCGCGCGACTCCCAACACGTAGTCTCCCCAGTCTCCGGCGGGCTGCGCCCGCCGGAGCGCGGAAACCGGCCACTCCCGGGACTGCTCCAGGTTCTTCGAGTAGACGCGGAGATGGCCGTCTGCGGCCGGGGCGCTTGCCGTCAGACAGGCCAGGTCAAGGGCGACCGGCATGACGAAGCCCAGGTTGTAATCGGTGTGCTCGCCGATTAGGTTCACCCTGCCCGGCGCCCGATAGACGCGCGGGGAATGCCCAGGACCGTATCGCTGTTCAAATAACTGGTTCAGAAAGCGCGCCGAGCCAACCATAGGAGGATCCCCTCGAACAGCAGAGTCGCTGCACCGGTATACTCATTCATATTCGCCCGGGTGAAGCGTAAAGTCTAGCACAATGGCAGGAGGAGTCCGAATTTGCTCTTGACCCCGCGGAGAGCCTTGGGAATAATACAAAAGAGGGGTGATTTGTTTTCGGAAATTCTGTGGAAAACGGTAGGGGCAGGAGTGTGAACCGCTGGTGCGCAACGGGTTCGCCCTGCCCGGGCGGATTCCTCCGGGCGACTTCTTTTCCTCCGCATATGCGAAGAGAAACAAGGAGCTTAGATCGCCGGCACAGAATCCCGGATAGTTCGCTAGTCTTGAGTGTCCCGTATGGCGTCCGTCGACACCACTCTTGAGAAGGGTCTGCCCGCGAACCTCGATGCCGAGAGGTACGTGCTGGGTTCCATCCTTCTCGACTGCACCCTGTTCATCCAAGTCGCCTCCGTTTTGCAGGCCGAGGACTTCAGCCTGGAGAAACATCGCCGCATCTTCCTTCGCATGAGCGAACTGCAGGAACGCGGCGAACGCATAGATCGCGTGACCGTGGCCGAGGAGCTGATGAAGCACAACCAGCTCGAGGCTTGCGACGGCCTGGGCTACCTGGTGAGCCTCGACGATGGTCTGCCGCAGATCCACAACCTGGATAGTTACGTCCGGATCGTCAAAGACAAGTCGCTGTTGAGGCGGGTGATCTTTACTTCCCAGAACTTGATCAACCGCTGCCTGGCAGGGGAAGAGGAGCCGCAGGCAATACTGGAGAACGCCGAGGAGATCCTGCTGAAGCTCGGGGAATCCACGGTCAAGGCGGGCCTCGCGACACCCGGCGACATTATCGACGAGTTCCAGGGAGGCTTGAATGCCTTCCTGGACCCCGGCCGCCGGATCCAGGGACTAAGCACGGGCTTTCAGCGCTTCGACGAGCTCACCGGAGGGCTGCACCCCGGCGAGCTGATCATCATGGCCGGGCGTCCGTCGATGGGCAAGACCGCCTTGGCCCTCAACATCGCCCAGCACGCCGCGGTCAAGCTCGGCAAGACCGTGGCGGTCTTCTCTCTCGAAATGTCCAAGGAGGCCCTGCTGACGCGCCTGCTTTGCGCCGGCGCCCGTGTGGACAGCCACCGTTTTCGCCAGGGGTACCTCGACGCCGAGGAACGGCGGAGGCTGCAAGCTGCCGCCGCCGAGCTGGTGGAAGCCCCCCTGTATATCGATGACACCTCGGGCAGCAACCTCATGGACATGCACGCTAAGCTGCGGCGGCTGAAGGCGGAAAGGCCCCTCGGCCTGGTGGTGCTCGACTACCTCCAGTTGATGAGCAGCCGGGGCCGGTTCGAGAGCCGCGTGCAGGAGATCAGCGCGCTGTCGCGGGGATTGAAGCTGCTGGCGAAGGAGCTGGAAGTGCCGATGCTGGTGCTGAGCCAGTTGAGCCGCGCTCCGGAGACCCGCCCCGGAGACCACCGCCCGCAACTGAGCGACCTGCGCGAATCGGGCTCGATCGAGCAGGATGCCGACGTGGTCGCCTTCATCTTCCGTGAGGAGGTGTACAAACCGGAAAGAGAGGATCTGCGGGGGCAAGCCGAGCTGTTGCTCTCCAAGCAGCGCAACGGGCCTACCGGCAAGATCCAGCTTGTCTTTCTGCACAACCTCACCAAGTTCGAGAACCGTGTCTCGGACCTGGAGGCCAAGGACGAGGACTAGTAAGCTTCGCGTCTAGTCCTTGCGGCCGGTGCGAACCAACCAGTCGCGAAACATGGCGGCAAAGTCGTGCGCGAGCGGCAACGTGGTGAGTTCCTCCACCGAGAACTTCATCTTGCGCCGCCAGTTGGGGTACTGCCAGGTGCTGCCCGGCAGATTCTGTTGCTCGGTTTCCTTGGTCAGGTCCTCCTGGTTGACGACCATGAGCATGGAAGGGGTGCGAGCCAGGAATCCGACCGCCGCGTTGTGAAGTTCTCCGGTCAACTCCGGGACATCCGCGGCGCGGCGCGGGAACCAGGCCGGCAGCAGACCAGCTTCGAAGAAAGCGTCCAGCATCTTCTGCTTATCGGCGGCCCTGACGCTGAGCTGGGCGCGGTAGGCTGCCTCGCTGCCAAGCAAGCCGGCTCTGTGGCGGGCTTCTATGTCGCGGCCCAGCCAGAAGCCGGCCAGCGTGGCCAGATCGTGCGTGGCCAGCGCAACCAGAGCCTGCCGCGGATAGGATTCCGGCGCGCGGTAGCGGCCGTCGCCCTCCCGCTCGAAGTACAACAAGCGATAGCTCAGGATGCCGAACCGGGCGAGAGTCTCGCGGATTTCGGGCTCCACCGTGCCCAGGTCCTCACCGACGATCAGGACTTTGTTTCGAACGCTCTCCAGCGCCAGGACGCGGACCAGGTCCTGGTGGTCCGCGCGCACATACGTTCCGCCAGCCGCCGTCTCTCCTTCCGGGATCCAGAACAGGCGGAACAGGCGCATAACGTGGTCGATGCGCAGGGCGCCTCCGTCCCGCAGGTTGTGCCGTATCGACTCGGCAAACAGCCGGTAACCATCCTCGCGGTGTCTGTGAGCGCTAGGGGGTGGAAAGCCCCAGTTCTGGCCCTGCGGCGCGAAATCGTCGGGCGGGGAGCCGACCCGGCAGCCGTCTACGAAGAAATCCCGATGACCCCACAGATCCGAACCGCAACTGTCGGTGGCCAGCGCCAGGTCGTGATACAGCCCGATGGAGAGACCCCTCTCCACCGCCCGGCGATGCGCGGCATTGAGCTGTTCATCCAGCCGCCACTGAACGTACTTGTGGAAAAGCACCCGCCCGCCAAACTTACGGACGAAGGCACGTACGGCCGGGGAGCCGGGCTCGCGATATTCGGCGGGCCAGTCCGGCCATATCCATATGTCGGGATTGTTCTGATGAATCCACTCTTCGAGCGCGCTGTAGGTGGCGAATCGCTCGAGCAGAACTCCTTCGCGCCGGCAGAAGTCCTGAAAAGGCTTCCGGCAGGCTGCGCCTTCCCGGCAGCGCCTGCGGAAAGTGTCGAAGCACAGCCTCAGAAAACGCATCTTCAGCGCGTATACCCGTTCGTACTCGACCAGGGGCGACGAGCGAAGCTCGACCAGTTCCCTCTGGGTGGCGGAATCCTGGAAAAGCGCCTGCGCCCGGCGTGAAAGGCGGAAGTCATCCAGACGCTCGATGTCGAGGTAGATGGGATTGCGATAGAAGATCGAGTTCGGAAGGTAGGGGCTGGTGTTGTACGGCTGCCGGTTGTGTATGGCGTGGAGCGGATTGAGCGCGACGAAATCAGCGCCCAGCTCATCGGCGACCCAGTCGATGAACCGCTCCAGGTCGGCGAGATCGCCGCAGCCCCAGTTACGGCCGCTCCGCAGCCCGTAGAGCGCAATCGCCACGCCCGCCGCCCGCCCTCCCTGTTCGAGAGCCGGGGGAATCCAGGCGCGGCTCGGCGTGACGATCAGGTAGCTTTCCGAGGAGAGCCCGCCAGCTTCGACACGGATGCGGTGATATCCCAAGGGCATCCGCGCTGGAAGCGCCGCCCACCGGCGCTCGTAGCGCGTCCCGTCCAGGTCCATGGTCTCGGGCGGCTCCGCCGACTCCAGGGACGCCTCATACCGGGTCGCCGAGCCGTCTTCCCATCTGATCTCCACGACGGCCCCCGAGACGCCTGCGGGCACGGCCAGCGGGATCGACCGCTCCTGCTCGCCGACGACCAGTGTGGGAGGGGTGAGGCGTGTCCACTCCCGAGTCAGTCTTGAACGGACGGCCTCTTCGAGGCTTGCCTGGTTGTCGGCGTCCACACCCAGGCTGCGAAGGATGGCCCGGCGAACCTCGGGGCGGGTCTGGCGGTAGTTGCCCCAGATGTCCCAGTATCCCGGCTCGATGCCGAAGAGCGCGGCAGCCTCTCGCTCAACCTCCTCAAAAGAGGACATATCTCATTCTATCGGCTTCGTGAGAGAATCAAGTTATGGGGCTGGATTATTCGGCGCGCTTCAACATGACGGGCCTCTCCGACGTGCCGGAGGATTTCTTCGCCAGGATCGACCGCGAATCGTTCGGCCCGGCCGAGGGGGGCGTGTTGACCACCTCGCTCGACAAGGCCATCAATTGGGCGCGCAAGAACTCGATCTGGCCGATGTCGTTCGGCCTAGCCTGCTGCGCCATCGAGATGATGTCGATGGGAGCGTCGCGGTTCGATATCGCGCGCTTTGGCGCCGAGGTCTTCCGGGGTTCCCCGCGGCAGTCCGACCTGATGATCATCGCCGGGCGGGTGTCCAACAAGATGGCCCCGGTCATCCGCCAGCTCTACCAGCAGATGCCGGAGCCGAAGTGGGTGATTTCGATGGGCGCCTGCGCGACCTCGACGGGCGTATTCAGCAACTACGCCCTGATTCCGGTGAACCAGATCATCCCGGTGGATGTGTACGTTCCCGGCTGCCCGCCCCGCCCCGAGCAGCTTATTCACGCTCTGATGCTTCTCCAGGAAAAGATCCAGCGGGAGACCGGCACACTGCGCGGCGTGCTGAATCTCTGAGAGCTACAAGCGCGTGCCGGTGCTCACCTGGCGAGCGGGCTTCTCGCTCTTCTCGCTGGCGAGGGTTACCGTAACCGTCATCTCCTTGTGGTTGCGGACCAGGGCGATCGGAAACGTGGTCTTGGACTTCAGGTCCCGAATGGCCCGGGTGATCTCGCGCGGAGAGGTCACCTTGGTTTCGTCGATCTTGAGGATCACGTCGCCGGCCTTCAGCCCGGCCTTCTCGGCGGCGGAGTCCTTCGACACGGAGCGAACCAGCACGCCCTCCTTCACACCGAAGAACTCAGCCAGTTGAGAACTCACGGATTCGGCCTCGATCCCCAACATCCCGCTCCTCCACAACATGTTGGCACTGGGGATGTCGGGCATGGGCTGGATCTTCAGCCGCAGCTTATCCATGTCGTCGCGGAGTTGTTCCGCGTCGAAGTACGGCTGTCCGAAATTGAATGATCCCTTGCGGACGCCGATGACCGCCGTCACCGTCTGCGTGGAGCCGTCGCGACTCACCAGGAGCCGGGCCTGCCTGCCCTCCGGGGTCTCCCGCACCATGCGGACGAACTGCTCAGTCCCCTCCAGGCGCTGGCCGTTGTATTCCAGCACCACGTCGCCAACCTTCAGCCCGGCCTTAGCGGCGGGGCTGTCCTCTTCCACGCGCGTAATCTCGACGCCGCGCTCCTCCTTCAGCTTGAGAGCCTTGGCGCGCTCCGCGTTGATCTCGGCAACTCCCACGCCCAGGTAGCTCCTGCTGCTTGCGGTCGTGACCGCGACCTGCGGAGCCACGCCGAACAGGTCCTGTGCGCTGGCAATCCCAGAAACCAGCAAGCCTGACATCAAGGCAAAAACCAGAGTCAATCTCATACGGCCTCCACCATATCTAGACGGCGTGCCCTGGGGAGTGTCACCCTCAGAACGCTCCCAGCGAGGCGTTCATCGCCTGAAGGATGCTCTGGGACCGCTCCCGAATGTAGCCTTCGTCCTCTCTGTCCACGAGTTGCTGGAGCACTCCCACAATGTCGTCTTCCCGATGCTCGGCGAGAAGGTCGATGGCTTGTGCGCGGACCCCGACGTGGTCGTCTGAAAGGAGTACATGAGACAGAACCGACCGGACCTCGGGGTCGGAGGCAAAGGGCCGCAACCCCTCGAGCGCTTTCAGGCGGACCGCCGCGTTGGGGTCGTTCTGCACCGCTTGCAGGAAGGCCCGGCGCACCACGGGAGAGCTGCCTTGCGGACGCAGAACCTCGAGCGAATCCAGCCTCAGCGCCGGATCGAAGGAGTTCTGCGCCGCCTCCAGCACCAGACTCTGGATCCGCGGTTGCCCGAGGTCCCCCGAGAATACACGCTCGCTGGACTCGTCCACAACGACTCTAACGCCGCCGGAGGGGTCGGGTTGCAGATAGCGCACCTGGCTTACGCTCGGGGTCCGGCTGCCCGGAGGCGGGGGCGGCTGAGGAATCAGACGCGCCGCGAAGAAGCCCACGGCAACCAGCGCCAGGGCGCCCGCGGGCCGCAGGAGAGCGGGCGAGACAGGACGGCCCGTCCAATCCCAGAGACGGCCCAGCCAGCCGCGCGAGTCTCGCATGCCGCCGATCTGTTCGTCCAAGGCGGAGCGGCATTCGGAGAGCAAGCCCGCGGGCGGCTCGACGGCGGCCAAGTCCAGCGCGGCATGCAGCGCCTTCTCCTTGTCCAGCGCCGTGCGGCACGGCTCGCACGTTTCCAGATGCTTGTGAACGGCCTCCTCCTCCTCGAAGGTCAGCTCCCCGTAAAGGAAGAAAGAGAGAGAGCCCTTTACCCAATCGCAACTCATACGAAATCTCCCAGCGCCGCCCGCATCTTCTGGTTGACGCGGAACAGGCAGTTCTTTGCGGCCTCCTCGCTCGTTCCCAGGATCTCGCCGATGGCCCTAAGCCGCAGGCCCTGATAGTGACGCAGTTCGAAGACGGTTCGCTCGCGAGGGGTGAGTCCCGAAAGCGTCTCCTGGATCTTCGCACCCAGTTCCCTGCTCAGAAGGCTTCTTTGGGGATCGACCTCCGCCCGTTCCTCCCGCGTGTTCTCGATAGGGTTCGGAGGCTCCTCCCGGCGAACCTTCCTCCGCCGGAGCTGGTCCAGGCACAAGTTGGTGACGATCCGGTAGAGCCAGGTGTGAAAGCTGCAATCGAAGCGGAACGAGCCAAGATTCCGGTAGACCCTGAGAAACGCCTCCTGGTATACGTCGCGTGCATCCTCCGGGCTGCGCAGAAGATGGGTGGCCAGCCGCAACACCCCTTTGTCGTAGGAGCGCACCAGTTGCGCAAAGGCGTCCTGGTCGCCCCGTTGGGCGGCCCGGATGAGAGCCGCCTCTTCGCGCACGGGCTCCGCGGGTATCTGTACCTCCGCTACGGCTGCGGGTTGGACCGTCAACACTAATTGTGACGGACGGGGAGCCGGAATGGTAGGTGAGCCGCGCTAGTCGGCAAGCTCGAGTTCGATCGTCTTGCTTCCGGGATCGAGCAGGGAGATGCGGAAGGAGCGGATCTGCCCCGCCCGGACGGGCTCCTGCCCGGAGCCGGCAGCCGAGCCGCCGCCCCGCTTCCATTTATCTGAAAGCATGGCAGTTAGCGCGGCAAGGTCGGCCTTGGCCTCGCTCTTCTCCGCCGAGGTTCCCGCCTTGGCTTCCACGGGCAGCCTACAGATGGCGACGACCCCTTCCCCCAGCTCCACCTTCGCGCGTTTCTGGCTCAGTTCCACAAGGCGGCCGCTGACCTTGTCGCCGGTCTTGTGCTCGGCGATGTACTCGTCGATGGAAGTCGGCTCCAACTGCTTAATTCCCAGGCGGATACGCCGCTTGGCACGATCCACCTCAAGAACCTGGGCCCGGACCCGCTGGCCGACAGTCAGAACTTCGCGCGGGTGCTTGATGCGCTTCTCGCGGCTGATGTCGCCGATGTGGATCATACCCTCGACGCCCTCGGCAAGCTCCAGGAAGGCTCCGAAGTCGGCCAGGCTGACGATGGGCCCTTCGGCCGTCGCCCCGACGGGCAGCCGGGCAACCACCTCATCCCACGGGTCGCCCAGAGCCTGCTTCAGGCTCAGTCCGATGCGCTTGCCGGCGGCGCTCACGCCGGTGACAACCGCTTCAACCAGCTCGCCGGGCTTGACCACGTCGGAGGGCTTGCGAACTTTTCTCGACCAGGTCATGTCCGCCAAGCGGATCAGGCCCTCCAGACCCGGCTCCAACTCCACAAACGCCCCGAAATCGACCACACGGGTGACCTTCCCCCGGACGCGGTCGCCGGTCTTGAACTTCTCCTCGGCCAGGCTCCACGGATCCGGGCTGAGCTGCTTGAGTCCAAGGGAGATCCGGCGGGACGCCGGGTCCACCTTCAGGATCTTTACCTCGAGCGAGTCGCCTTCCTTGAGGACCTCGGAGGGCTTGCCGACCCGGCCCCAGGAGATGTCGGCGACGTGAAGGAGCCCGTCGACGGAGCCCAGGTCTACGAACGCGCCGAAGTCGGTCAAGGTGCGGACCGTGCCCCTCACCACAGCCCCTTCCTTCAACTGCTCGAAGGCCGCCTGCCTGGCGCGCTGCTCTTCCTCTTCCAGCACCACCCGCCGGTCGACGACGACATCCTCGTCGGCGACATCCAGCTTGATGATCCGGCACTGGATCTCCTGGCCGACCAGTTTCTCCAGTTCGGCCGCATCCTTTGCGCCGCTGCGGGAGGCGGGCATGAAGGCGCGCACGCCTACATCCACGCTCAGCCCCCCCTTGACGACGCCGCTAACGACGCCGCCGATGACCCGGCGCTCGGCGAACGCCGCTTCCAGGCTGGACCAGTCCTTGGGCTTCTCGACCTTGAGCTTGGAGAGCGTATAGTAGCCCTCCGAATTGCGGCCGGTGATGGTCACTACCGCGACGTCGCCGACCTGGATACCGAGATTTCCGGCCTCGTCGCGAAATTGGTCGGCAGGAAGAATTCCTTCGGTCTTCAGGCCCACGTCCACAAACACAGACTCGGAAGAGACCGCCACGACGGTACCCTTCTTTGGGCCACTCTCCTGCCGATGCGACTCTTCGAACTGGGAGAGAATCTCTGCGAAGCTGGAAGCCTCCTGGGACACGGTTTGCTCCTCAAGGTTGGACATGCCGGAATGCGAACTCATGCGGGACCGGGGTAGTCCTCCATTTTGCCACATTTGCGGATAAGATGGTCGCGTGGCCTCCCGGCGCTGGACAAGATTCCTCCGACCCGAGGACGCCGTGTGGCTTGCGTTGTTCTCCGCTCTGGCGGTTGCCAGCCCCAGCCGCTACCCGGAAGAGATCGCGCTGCTGTGCTGCCTGGCATTGTTCCAGGTGCTTGAGCCCAAGATCGCGGCGCTGAACAGCCGCGACGGCCGGGTGGTTTCGGTGCTGGCAAAGCTGTTGCTCGGCTACCTGCTGATGCTGTTCACAAACGGAGTCAACAGCAGCTATTACCCAATCCTGCTGGTGCCGGTGGTCTCCGCCTCAACGACGCTCGGGCCGCTCGGAACGGGTTTTTTCACGACCCTCGCCTGTGCCTTGTACGCCTCTTTTCTGCTCTACGTGGACTGGACTCGCTACACTCTCCCGGCCGAGGAGGTTCGCGAACTGTGCCTGCGCCTCCTGTTCCTCGCCGTCGCCGGCTTCCTGACGCATCGCCTGGCGGCGGCCAGCCGCGAGGAGAGGCTGCGCTACCAGGCTGCCGCGGAGGAACTGGCGGCCGTCAATCAAAGCCTGAAAGACGCCGAGGCCGCCGTGAGCCGGTCGGAGCGGCTGGCGGCCCTGGGGCAACTCTCTGCGGGGCTGGCTCACGAGCTTCGCAATCCGCTGGGCACCATACGGGCTTCAGCGGAAATGCTGCAAAAGAACATCCCTCCTGAGAATCTCGTCGCCGCAGAGATGGCCGGCTTCATCGCCGCGGAGGTAGACCGCAGCAACTCGCTGATCACCCGGTTTCTGGACTTCGCTCGTCCCCTCGAACTGCACCGGGAGCTGGCCGACCTGAACGAGGTGTTGGACCGTGCTGTCGCCCGTCTGGAGCGGGACAAGATCGGGAGCCGGGTCAGCGTCTACCGAAACTACTCCCCCGATGTTCGCCCTTTCCCGTTTGACGCCGAGCTGATGGAGCGCGTCTTCCATAACCTGCTCCTGAACGCCGCTCAGGCATCACCGCCCGGCGGCGCCGTGACCGTGAAGACCCGCCCCACCGATGACAGCGTGGAGGTCAGCGTCATCGACCGCGGTTGCGGCATCGACCCCAAGCACAAAGAGAACATCTTCAACCCGTTCTTTACAACCAAGTCCGACGGAGTCGGTTTGGGTTTGGCTATCGTCTCGAAGATCGTCGATCAGCACGGCGGTAAAATGGCCGTCGAGAGCGAAGTGGGGAAGGGCAGCGTTTTTCGTCTCTACCTGCCGCTGGAGCCCCGCCCCGCCGCTCCGGTACCCAGGCAATGAAGAGTCGAATTCTGGTCGTAGAAGACGAAGAGAAGCTTCGCCGCGTCATAGAGTTGCACCTGGCATCGTCCGGCTACGAGGTCGACAAGGCAGGATCGGCGGAGGAGGCGCTGCGGCTGGCCGACCGCGCAGATCTGATCCTGACGGATCTGCGGTTGCCCGGCATGGACGGGATCGAGCTGTTGTCCGTCGTGCAGCGCCAGGACTCCCGCACGCCCGTGGTGGTGATGACGGCCTTTGGCTCAGTGGAGAGGGCCGTGGAGGCCATGAAGGCCGGCGCCGTGGACTTTCTGATGAAGCCTTTCTCGCTCGACCACCTGGTGACGGTGATCGCCAAGGCGCTCGAAGTGCGGGCTTTGCGGGACGAGAACCGCCAACTCCGGGAGGAACTCGGACGCCGCTACGCGTTCGACAACGTGATAGGGCGCAGCGCGGCCATGCAGGAGATCTTCGCCACGATCATGCGGGTCGCTCCCACCCGGGCGACGGTGCTGCTGGCGGGCGAGAGCGGCGTCGGAAAGGACCTGGTAGCCCGCGCCATCCACTTTCATTCGCCCCGGCGGGATCGCCCATTCGTCAAGATCAACTGCACGGCGATTCCAGAGAACCTGATGGAGAGCGAGCTTTTCGGCTTCGAGAAAGGCGCCTTCACCGGAGCCGTCGCCCCCAAGCCCGGCAAGTTCGAGCAGGCCGATGGCGGTACGGCGTTCCTGGACGAGATCGGCGATGTGCCCGGCGGCATCCAAGTGAAGCTGCTGCGCGTGTTGCAGGAGCGCGAACTGGAGCGGCTGGGCAGCAACAAGACGCGTCAGATCGACGTCCGCATCCTGGCAGCCACCAACCGCGACCTGCGCGCCGCCCTGGAAGAAGGCACGTTTCGCGAGGATCTCTACTACCGGCTGAACGTGGTACCCATTAACATACCTCCGTTGAGGGAACGCAAGGAGGACATTCCCTTCCTGGCGGAGCACTTCGTCCAGAGACTGTCCAAGGAAACGGGCGCCAAGGCGAGCTCCATTTCCGAAGCCGCGATCCGGAAGCTGACCGAGTACCACTGGCCCGGAAACGTACGCGAACTGGAGAACGTCATCGAGCGCAGCCTGGTGCTCTCGGCGGGCTCACGGCTGGAAGCTTCCGACATCAAGCTGGACGCGAGCCCGCGCAGCGGGACGGCTGCCACGACTTTCCTCCCCGAGGGGATGACGCTGGACGAGCACGAACAGGCGATCATCCGCGAGGCCCTGCGCCGGGCCGAGGGCAACAAGAGCCAGGCCGCGCGCCTGCTCGGCTTGACCCGCAACGCCCTCCGCTACCGCCTGTCCCAGATGGGCATGGAGGACAAGGGGGCGTAGGTTCAGGCGACTCTCCGGTACACCGAGTAGCGCTTGCCGAACATGGCGTTGACCGGGGCGGCCGCGATGTGCCGGGCCGGGTGCGGAGTTCTATATCTCACGCTCGCAGATCGCCCCGCGCCACAAGCACCCCCTTACGGCCATGCCTTCGGTTCTGCGATGGCCGGCCCCAGGGGGGAAGGCGCTGTCAGTTCTGCACGGCCGTGTAGAGAGTCTGCGTGGCAGCGGTGCCGCCCTGCGAGAGGGTGATTGGCACCGCGTCACCGGCGGCCGTGGGGGGCACCACCACATTGAACTGGTACAGCCCCGTCGTGCCCGGCGCCAGCCCCTGGTAGGTCACCATCGCCCTGGTCCCGCCGATGAAGATCTCGACCGGATCCGCAAGGGTATTCGCTTGCTGCACCAATTGTCCGGCATCCATAGCCGGAGTGACCCGGCCGAAGCCCACGCCGTAAAGGACGATCGTTTCACCGGGCCGCGCCCGGCGAGAGGCCATACCGGCCACCGAGCCGGAAGGCAGCAGAAACTCGCTCCCGTCGGCTGAGAGCGCACCCGCGTACTGCCTGCCTCCAACCTTGAACACAGGTGGGGCGTAAAGTCCCGGTTGTGTCGGATTCACGGTGATCGTGTAGGGGGCGCTGGTTCCTCCGGCAGTCGACACAGTGACCTGCTGTGAACCGGCGCTCACACCAAAGGGGACAAGCGCGTTCACCTGTGTCGGGCTGACATAGGACAGGAAGGCGTCCACACCGCCGATTCTGACTCTGGTCCCGCCGAGCGAAGTGGGCGCCTGGGAGCCAACGAAATCAGCGGCCGTCCACAGGCGGGTACTCGCCGCCAGCCTCGATCCGTAGATCTCGATCCAGGAGCCGGGCGCGATCGAACCGAACGCGCCGAATTCGGAGGCGCTGAGCACCCCACCCTGACTGATCACGGGAGAGGCCGACGCGGGCGGAACATCGGGAGTCAGCAATCTGATCCGGTTGTTCTGAGTGTCGGAGAAGTAGACTCCGCCGGCCGCATCCAGAGCAACGCCTGAGGGAAACCGGAGCCGCGCGGCAGCAGCCGGGCCGTCGTCACCCCGAAACCCGAACCAGCCGTCTCCGGCGATGGTCCGGATGATGCCGTCCGGCGTCACCATGCGGATCCGGCTGTTGTAGGAGTCGACGATGAACATGTTCCCGTCGGCATCCAAAGCTACGCTCTTGGGGTAGTTCAGCATCGCCGATGTCGCCGGACCACCGTCGCCGTAAAAACCAAGGGCGCGGATGCCGGCCACCGTAGTGATGATCCCATCCTTGTCGACCTTGCGTACCAGACCATTGGTCGTATCGGCGATGTAAAGATTCCCGGTGGAATCGAATGCGACCCCCTGCGGATAGTTCAGGGCAGCACTGGTGGCAGCTCCGCCATCCCCGGCACTCCCATGAACGCCATTGCCGGCTACCGTGCTGATGATGCCGGCGGTGGTTACTTTGCGCACCCGGCTATTGTTGGAATCGGCGATGTAGAGGTTGCCCTCCGCGTCAAGAGCCAGTCCAATGGGACGATTGAGTCCGGCGGTAGTCGCCTTGCCGTTAGTGTCATAGCCCGCATCGCCTTCTTCAAGGGTTGCGTCGTAATCCCCCCAGTAGCCCGCGACATTGCTCCCCGCGACAGTGCTGATGGTGCCGCTGGTGGTGACCTTGCGGATGACGTTATTGCCGGTATCGGCTATGTAGAGGTTCCCGTCTTTGTCAAAGGCCAGGCCGCAGGGATGGTTGAGCTGGGCGCTGGTAGCGGCGCCGTCGTCGCCCTTATACCCTGTTGTGCCATCGCCGGCCACGGTCGAGATGGTGCCGTCTGTCGATATCTTGCGCACGCGGCTGTTGAGCTGGTCGGCGATGTACAAATTGCCCGAGGAGTCGAAGGCCAGGCCGAAAGGGCTGAAAATCTGCGCACTGGCCGCAGCGCCCGCGTCTCCCGCAAATGCACCCGTCCCGTCTCCTGCGATGGTACGAATCGTGTACGTCTGCGTCGAGGGGGCCTGGCTGGCCGCCGGCGCCAGCACCATCACGATGCCGACGAAACAGAGGACGATAGGTCGCGTCAACCTTGATTTTCCCTTTGTCTTCAGCGACATATGTGCCATCTATGACCCCATCCCTGCCCTGAGTCTCAAGGCACGCGGAACTTCCAGTTTAGCTGATGGCAAGACCTCATGGACGTGGAGGGCCGGCTCCCGGTTTCCGGCCCCCGGCCTGAGGTTCCGGGAAGTGTCTCCCCGATCTATAGCCTGACGATCTTATCGGACGCGAAGCCCTTCATGGCGTTGCGGGTGTCAACAACCAGGCTGGATCTTTCCAGAATCGCCGCGTAGTCGAACGCGGAATGATTGGTGATGATCAGCACGCAGTCTGCCCGCGCAGCCGACTCCTCGGCCGGCTGCGATTCCAGTTGGAAACTGTCCGTCCTCAGCTCGGCGACGTGCGGGTCGGAGTAGCTGAGCCGCGCGTGCCGCCTTTCGAGCAGGTGCATGACATCGAGCGCCGGCGATTCGCGCAGATCGTCAATGTCCTTCTTGTAGGCAACGCCCAGAACGTGCACGTGCGCGCCCTTGAGAGCCTTCCCCCGTTCGTTCAGGGCGTTCTGCACCTTGTCCACAACAAACTGGGGCATCTGCCCGTTGACGTACCCGGCCAGCTCGATGAAGCGCGCCTCAATCCCGGCCTGCCGCGTCTTCCAGGACAGGTAGAAGGGATCGATGGGGATGCAGTGACCTCCGAGACCGGGTCCGGGGTAGAACGGCATGAAGCCGAAGGGCTTGGTCGCAGCCGCGTCGATGACCTCCCACACGTTGATGCCCATGCGGTCGCACATCAGCGCCAGCTCGTTCACCATTCCAATGTTGATCATGCGGAAGGTGTTCTCGAGCAGCTTCACCATTTCGGCCACCTGAGTGGAACTCACCGGCACGACCCGCTCGAGCGCCTGCCCGTAGAAAAGGGCCCCCATGCGCGTGCACTCCGGCGTCACCCCCCCAACCACCTTGGGAATGTTGGCGGTCTGAAAGGCGGCATTGCCGGGATCGACCCGCTCAGGGGAGAAGCACAGGTAGAAGTCCCGCCCCGCCCGCAGGCCCGAAGCCTCAAACATGGGCAACAGCAGCTCGTCGGTGGTGCCCGGGTAGGTGGTCGATTCCAGGATCAGGAGCATCCCCGCGTGCAGATACTTGGCGATCTGCTGGCAGGAGGAGACGATGTAGCTCATGTCCGGGTCTTTGGTCTTGCGCAGCGGAGTCGGCACGCAGATGTTGACGGTGTCCATCCCCGCGATCGCTTCAAATCCGGTTGTGGCGCGCAGCTTCCCTTGGCTCACCAGGGGACCCAAGATCGCGGAGGGGACATCGCCGACATAGGAATCGCCCGCGTTCACCCGCGCCACCTTCCGCTCGTTCACATCAATCCCCGTGACCGAGAACCCGGCCCGGGCAAACTCCGCCGCCAGCGGCAGGCCTACGTAGCCGAGCCCGACCACACCCACCCGGGCCGTCCGGGCTCGAATCTTGCTTTCCAGTTCCAACGCGATTCCCTCGCTCAAGTTATGATTCCTCCCGGCTGGCGATCCCCGTCAGTTCCGCCGGTAGATGCAGACGTCTTCCGCGCCTTCAACGGAAATCGTCTTCACGCACCGGTATCGCAGGCCCTCTCGTGACGCTTTTGCAATCGCCTGGTCTACCGGATCGCCCTTGATCGCCAGAGCCCATTCCTCCTGAAGGAACACGGAAGGCCGCGCCATGGCTGCCGGCCAGGCCGGCACGTTGTCGTCGTACAGGCTCTCCCGCAGCGGGATGCCTCCCTCGCGCAGTACCCCCGGCAAGTCGCCGAACGTCATAACAATCCCGGTTCCCGGCCGGTAGTGCTCGCTCAGGAATCTCGCCGCCTGGCTGGTCCAATTCCGGCGGGCTTCCGAGTTCACCTGCGATTCCTTCCAGCAGATCGAGCTCTGCGGAAAGGGTGACCTTATCCAGGGTACGACAGCCAGCACGACCACCGCCAACCAGGCCGGGCCCCGGAGTCTTGACGGCGTCGCGGATACGAGGGCGCCCGCCGCGAAGGCCAGCGCGGGCAGCGCCGTCACCCCGAACCTGGTGTTGTAGTACGAGAACGGCCACAGGTGCGGCATGAAGAGGGGGGTGCCGCCCGAGTGCATGCTCGCCACAAGGAACAGAGCGGGAGCGGCCAGCAGAAGGATTGGCCAGAAGGCACGCTTGAAGATTCCTGCCACCAGGCCGATCATGCCCATCCACACCACCGGTCCTCCCGCCGCGAGCCACACGGCATGCCGGTAGTAGAGCCAGGCCTCCTGCCAGTTGTGGTCGCCGCGATAGCGGGTCATGGAGGTGGTCGCCAGGGTGCGGGCCCAGATCGCGTGCGCCGAGTGAGGGCCGCGGTAGAACTCCAGAAAATCGCCCCAATACCACCAGTTGTGAGCCAGCCATGCCAGCGGACCGAGCGCGGCGATCGCCGCAAAGAGGAAAGCAGTGAGCAGCCGCCGCCTGCGGGACGCAATCAGGAAGAACAGCGAGACAATCGGGATCAGCGACCAACCCTCGTAACGGGCCAGTGACGTCGCGATGCCTGCGACTCCGGCCAGGACCACCCAAACCAGGGATTGGCTCTCGCGGAACCGGACGGTCACATAGACCAGTGCGGCGAGCGTGCCGAAGAGCACCGGCTCGGTCATGGGCGTTGCCTGCAAGTACAACGCGTTCGGGTTGAGCACAAACACCGAGAGAGTGGCCGCGGCCGCCGCCCGGCCGCCGAAGACCCTGCGTGCCGCGGCAAACAGGAGCATCCCGGCGGAAACAAAACATAACGCGGAACTGAAAGCGCCCGCCAGCCCGCTTTGCCAGAGCGTATCGGACCAGACGAAGGGCAGCATCAACAGGTGCGGCAACGGCAGCCACACGGACCCGATCTGGAAGGGTCCCGGCGTGCGCGAATCCAGGACGCGCCGGGCGATGTTGAGGTGAGCTTCCGAATCTCCGTAGTAGAGCGTGTATCCGTGGGAGCTGATCCACCAGACCGCCGAGGCCGACACCAACGCTGTCAGAGCCAGAGCAGCGAGAAGATCAGAATTGCGTGGAGGCCTGGAACTCGCGGAACCGCGCATCGATCTCCGCCCTGCTCAGGGTGCGGAAACGGTCCACCCCGAATCTTTCGCAGCAGAAGCTCCCCATCACGGAGCCGTAGACCACGGCGCGGCGCAGTACGGCGGGCTCCAAGGTCCCGTCCAAAGGATCAACACCCTCCTGAGCCAGGTAACCGCAGAATCCGCCGGCGAAGCAGTCGCCGGCCCCGGTGGGGTCCATCACCTTGTCGAGCAAGTAGCCGGGAACCGAGAAGTGCTCCTCGCGGGTGAAGAGCACCGCGCCGAACTCGCCGCGCTTGACGACCAGGATGCGGGGTCCCATCGCCAGGATCACCGCGGCTGCCCTGCGCAAATTCGACTCGCCGGAGAGCAGGCGGGCCTCGCTGTCGTTGATGAGCAGGAAATCCCACTCGCGGATCGTGCGGAGCAGATCGTCGCGGAAGTCCTGTATCCAGTAATTCATGGTGTCGCCACCCACCAGGCGCAGGCCGTCCATCTGGGCTCTCACGGAAGCTTGAAGCTCAGGCTGGATGTTGCCCAGCAGCAGGTAGGGCTGACGACGGTAGTGGCCGGGGAGCTTGGGCTGAAAGTCAGCGAACACGTTCAGGTCCGTGCGGGTTGTCGTACGGTCATTCATGTCCGTCGAGTACACGCCCGACCAGTAAAAGGTCTTGCCCGGAACCCGCTCCAGTCCCGCCAGATCGATTCCCCGGCCGGAGAGAAAGTCAACGTCCTCCCGCGCAAAGTCCTCGCCGACCACGGCGACGATCCTCACCTGGGTGAAATAGCTGGCGGCCAGCGAGATGTACGTGCAGGCGCCGCCCAGCATCCGCTCCACGCGTCCGTGCGGAGTCTCCACGCCGTCATAGGCGACGGAACCAACCACGACCAGCGACATCCCTTCGATTGTAACCGAGGGCCCGCGGGGCTTCAGAAGGGTAGAATGAGGACTTGCTCGCGATATTGCCAGCCATCCGGCACCTGCCCACCCTGAGCCTCCTCCTCGTCGTGCTGTCGCTGCACATCCTTGCGTGGCGCTGGCTGAGAGAAGCCACTGGCGTGCGCGCTTCGGTTGCCAGGAGAAGGGTCTTGAATCTGGCGCTGGCGTTTCTGATCGCGTTGATGCTCGCGGGGTTCAGCCTACGCCTGGCCCGCGTCGTCCTCATCTTGCCGGCAGGCTCATGGGCCATCTGGCTCCAGGCGGCCGCGTTGGGGTGGGCACTGACGTTCCTTGTGCTCTTTGCGGGCCTATGGATCGTACGGCGCGCACCGCGCTTCGATCCTCGTCGGCGCCGCTGGCTCAAGGCGGCCGCGGGGGCGGCCGCCGCGGCCCCGGTTGCCTTGGGCGGATACGGGGTCTTCGTGGAGCGCACAGCGCTCAAGGCAAACGAGGTGAATCTCCACTTGGACCACCTCCCGAAGGACCTGGATGGGATGCGGCTGGCCCAATTGACCGACATCCACCTGAGCCCGTTCCTGGAGGTCCGGGAGCTACTCCGGGCCGTGGAGATGGCCAACGAGTTCCGGCCCCACATCGCGCTTGTCACTGGCGACCTCATCACCGGTCCCGGGAATTGGCTGGAGAGGTGCCTCGGCGCGGTGGCTCGGCTTAGGCCGAGCGGCGGCACCTACGGCTGCCTGGGGAACCACGAAGGCTACATCAGGGCCGAGGATCGCTGCACCGCCCAGGGGCGGCGGCTGGGGATCGACTTTCTTCGAAGCGAAGCACGCGCCTTGAGCTTCGGCAGCGCCATAGTCAATCTCGTGGGTGTGGACTATCAGCGCATGGGAGGGCCGTACCTGGAGGGAGCCGGGAGCCTTCTCCGCGAGGGCAGCCTCAATGTGCTCTTGTCACACAATCCGGATGTGTTCCCGGTCGCCGCTAACCTGGGTTTCGATCTCACCATCTCAGGTCACACGCACGGCGGCCAGCTTGCTCTTAACTTACTGGGGCAATCTCTCAACGTCGTCCGGCCCTTCACGCCATATGTCCGGGGTCTTTACCGTAAGGGGCCTTCCGCTGTGTACGTGAGCCCCGGAATCGGGACGGTCGGAATCCCCGTTCGCATCGGGGCGCCTCCGGAGGTGACTCTGATCCGCCTATGCGCTACCTGATACTGAGCGACATCCACTCCAACTGGGAGGCGCTCGAGGCGGTGCTGGGTCACGCCGAGGGTCTGTACGACCAGATCCTCTCGACCGGCGACCTGGTGGGCTACGGCGCCGATCCCAACCCCGTCGTCGAGTGGTCACGGAGCAATCTGAGCGTGGTGGTTCGTGGCAATCATGACAAGGTCTGCGCGGGTTTGGCGGATATGGAATGGTTCGGTCCCCGCGCGGTAGCCGCGGCGGCCTGGACCCGGGAGCAGCTTTCGCCGGCCAACCTTGAGTACCTTCGCAACCTCCCACGCGGGCCGCTCCGGGTCGAGGACTTCCAACTCATGCACGGCTCGCCCGCCGACGAGGACGAGTACATCATCGAGTCTTCTGATCTGTTGCACATCAAGCCCCACCTGCTGTGCCCCGTTTCCTTCTTCGGTCACACGCATCTCCAGGGAGGTTTCCTCGCCGCCGGCGCCGGCTTTGAGACCATCCCCCCTCCGCCGCCGGGCGCGGAGGAACGAGTCGTAGAATTGCCGCCGCGCTGCCAGTGTCTCGCCAATCCCGGCTCGGTGGGGCAGCCGCGCGACAGGGATCCGCGAGCCGCTTACCTGATCTATGCGTCTAAAGAGAGGGTGCTGCGGTACCGCAGAGTCCGGTACGACGTGGAGGCCGTGCAGCGCAAGATGCGCCAGGCCGGTCTTCCCGCAGCCCTGGCGGACCGTCTTTCGGCGGGCCGGTGAGGGCACTTGATAGAATCGAATTTTGGAGAGGGCAGTTGACGATGCGACGAGTGAGATTCGGTTGCCTTGCGCTCATGACGGCCGCCTGCCTGGCGCAGGATCCCGCGGCGCTATTCGAGAAGGCGCCCCCCGACATCGACGAGGCCCTCCGCTCCCGCGTCAGGACGTTTTACCAGGCCCACGTGGACGGGAAGTTCCGCGCGGCAGACGCGCTGGTTGAGGAGGATAGCAAGGAGTTGTTCTTCGGCATGGACAAGCCACGTTGCCGCTCCTTCAGCATCGGCAACATCACCTACTCCGAGGACTTCACTCGCGCCAAGGTCATGATCGCCTGCGATACGGAGGTGATGATGATGATGGTTGGCCGGATGCAGGTCAAGATGCCCGTCATGAGCCTGTGGAAGACCATCGATGGGCAGTGGTTCTGGTATGCCGAACCGGTCGTTGACAAGGAAGTGGACACGCCGTTCGGAGTGCACAAGCCTACCCCCGCCGATCAGTCCTCCAGCCGGGCGGGTCTGCCGGGCCAGTTCGTCGATCTGGCCTCCGTTGCCAGCATGGTCAAGCCCAGCAAGACCGAGGTGAGGTTCAACGCGTCCGAGCCGGGCTCCGACGAGGTGGTGCTGGTCAGCCGGTTGCCCGGCACTGCCACGTTGAAATTGAAGGGGAGTCCTACCGTTGGACTCAGCTTCGCTTTAGACAAGGCTGTGATCGGACAGGGCGAGTCCGCAACTGTCTCAGTTCGGTATGAGCCGGTGGAAGGGCGGCTGGCGTCGGCAACGGCGCTGACCGTGGCTGTGGAGCCTACCGGCCAAGTCATCACGATCAACGTCACGTTCGGAGGGCAGCCCGCCAGGCGGAAGGCCCAGTGAAGTCCTGTGTGGCTGACCGATTGCTCGGAGACCACTCAAGGAGCATTCGGACAATGTTGAATGGTGTGGACTCGGGCGCGTTAGCTACCTTGCTTCGAAGCGGCCCGCAAGCTTCATCCGGACAAAAGACCAGCCAGGGGACCGACTCATTCTCCCGGCAACTGCTTTCGATTCTTCAGAATTCGCTCGGAACGCTGGGGGTCTCGGCGGCCGACGTCAAGGTCGTCCAGGCAGGGGAGCAGGCTTCGACTGACGGAGCCGCATCATCGTCACCGTGTCAGATTCTTGTCACCCTTTCCTCGCAGGCCGCCACGTCGACGGTGGCCGAGGAGGCGACCGCGACCACTACAAATGGAGAGGTCGCACCACCAGAAGTGATGTATGAGGACCACCCGGGTTGGAACCGCCACTTCTACGCGACTCGGGAGATGGCCGAGTGGCTGGCCGAGCGCTTCGGAGGAGAGGTGGGGACCTTTGAGTTCGAGTGGTCGCCGGGTTTCGAACCTCCCCCGGCTGGATACACTGTCAAATTCGGAGACAAGGAGATTCCCGCGGGGCACTTGGCTATGTACTTCGAGCCGGGCCGGTTCAGCGGGGCGGATAAAGAGGCGGCGCTGGCGCTGTTCCGGGACGGTGTCGCCAACGATTACGTCAAGCAACACCGCCCGGAACTGATCGAAAAGTACGGGCTCCCCGCCTGACTCCAGGGCGCTCTACTCTACCCTCGGGATGGCCGAGGTCACCAGGTACGAGAACGGACCACTGGGACCCGCCACGCCCAGGGTGAGTATCTTGTCTACCCCGGTCTGAAGCGCCGCAGGAAGCTCGATGGTCACAACGTACACCCCGACCACTCCGGCCATCGGCTCGGCGGAGATAACCCGAGCCGCGCTTCCGTCCGTGGTGAGAATGTACAGGGACAACTGCGCGAGCAATGTCTGTCCCGGAACGCCGACGCCATTGGTGAGCAGGGCGGGATTGGTCTGTCCCAAGCCCGAGCAGTACATTCGCAGTTTCCGGTCGACTCCCTTGCGAACCGGATTGTCTTGCGTCACGTAACTGCCGTCTTCCTTCGTGAGGACGGCCCATCTTTGAGCGGAGGGTCCAAGCGATTCGAAGATGGCCGGCTGGTAACTCTTCACTTCCACCCCGTCGACGGTGGTGGATCCACCACCCACCCGAACGGTGACGGAAACCGGCTGTCCGGGCGTCAGGCTGAACGGCGCCTGGACGACCACCCACTCCGAGCCGTTGCTGTTGGTCACGTGATAGATGGGCGCGCTCGTAGAGCCGAACAACACTTCCACGCCGGCCAGAGTGGTCGGAAGCGGGCCAAGAACATTTCCGCCGTTGGCGACCACCGATCCATTCAGATCAGGAGCGATGCCCTGACCATAGATCGCCGTGATGCCGCCCGGCGTAACGCCGAGATCACCGCTGATGGCACTCCTGATGTTGTTGCGCGAGAGGACCGGTCCCGGCGGTATGACCATCAGGTTGAATGTCGCCGTAAAGGTGAAACTTGCCGCCCGGATCACGACCGCGCCGGAAGTCGCGCCCGCCCTGACCGTGGTAGAGGCGCGCCCGTTCGCGCCGCTGACCGCCGATGGGGCCAGAACCGTCGCGGAGCCGCTAACCACAGTGAAGGTCACGGCTGCGCCCGACACCGGCGAGCCCTGCCCGTCCCTCAACTCCACAACCAGAGGGGCGGAGAAAGTGTCGTTGACGACAGCAACCTGCCCGTCCCCGCTGAACTTGGCCAGAGAGGAGACCGGGATACTAACTGACAGGTTGAAGGTGACCGTGAACTGGCCCGCCGATGCCTGGATGACAACGGCCCCCGCCGTGGCTCCGGCGGTGACCGTGGTCGATGCGCGCCCGTCGGCGCCCGTGGTTGCCGAGGCCGCACCGATCGCGGCCGGTCCGCTCACCAGAGTGAAGTTGACCGGCACGCCGGCCACGGGTTGCCCCTGTGCATCTCGGGCCTCAACCACCAGACCAGCCCCAAAGGCCTGATTCAAGATGGCGCTCTGGCTGTCGCCACTGATCTTGGCCAGGGACGCGATGGGGATGCTGGAGGTGACGTTGAAAACCGCTTCCGCACTCCCGGCGCGCACCCGGATCTGACCGGGACCCGCGGCAGTTCCAAGTCGCACCTGCGCGTTGACCCTGCCCAGGGAGTCGGCAACGTTCACCGAACTCACCACGGTAACCGTGTTCGGCGTGAGGGACTCCCACGTGACGGCGGTTCCGGGAAGCACATGGCCGACTCCGTCGCTGATCTCGGCCACCAGAGGTTGCAGCGTGACTCCAGGCGCGCCTGTCTGGCCGTCCCCGCTGATCTTAGTGAACAGACTGGGCGGCCCGGCGGCGACCTTGATGTAGGTGCTGTATTCGGCGCCCGCCGATCCGGTTGCCGATCCGCCTCCTGCGATCAATATCTTCACCTGAACGGGGCCACCGATCACCGGGCCGAACCGCAGGTCGCAGTTGACGAGGCCGGTCGCATCAGAAAGAGCGGTGTTGCCGGCCCCAACGCAGTTGGCCGTGGGGCTCGTAGCCGGGTCCGCGTCGCTCGACAAGGTCACCCCGACGTTCGGTATCCCGCTCCCGGAATTGGTGCCGGTCAAAGCTTTTACCCGCACTTGAATCGCGCCTGTCAGCGTCTGGCCCGCGCGTCCCTCAATGACCGTTGTGGTAGGGGCAAGGATCGTGTAGAGGGGCTTGGCCACTGCGCCTGTGCCCAGCACGAGGGGCACGGTCGTCATCGTGAACTCGACGGGGTTGAAACCGCTGACCGATGCGGAGATGGTCGTCTGAACAAAGGAGACGGAGGGGGGCACGATGGGAACGCCGGCAAAGTTGGCCACGGCGATGCCATCCCCGTCCGTCACCGACTCTTTCGGATAGACGGTGCCCTCACCCGACTCGATGTTCCAGACAACTGTGGCGCCCACAATCGGGTCGCCAGCCGAGTTGGTCAGCCTCACCTTCAGCGGCAACTCCGTCGGAAATCCGCGGGCCACCACCTGCCCGTTACCGGAGTGCATGCGAAGGCCGCCGCCTGTGCCGCCTCCTCCCGAATCTCCTGCAACCGTGATCTCGAAAGTTATGGGCGTGCTCAAGCCCTCGACGTTCGCCGCGATCCTGATCAAGCCGGCCACCTCCGGGACTGTTACCCGGGTCTGCGCATAGCCGTCGACCGTCGTCTTTGTCGTCTCGGGCTCGAAAGTGACATTCTCTGTATCTGTCGTGAACTCGACTTTCTTGCCGAAGACAGGCGCGCCACCGGCGTCCCAGACACGCAGAATCAGCGGCTGCGAGGTTGCCCCCCCCGTCAGTGTCTGCCTATCGTTGAATCGGTAGAAGCCGCCGGTCGGAGGGTTCGTGCTCGCCGCCCCCGCCAGAACGACTCGCCCCGCGGTGACCGGCAGGCTGCGGTCCTCGACCGCCGAGGTCGCCAGGCTTCCGCGAGAGATGGCGGCGCCATTGCTGACAAAGAGGTACTGAACCTGGGGCAACTCCCGAGAGGTCGCCAGGCCACGAACATCCGCCTTGCCCGCCAGGGGGAACCCCGTTCGTGCGAGAGCCAAGGGATTGACCGTGATGCGCACCAGGTCCCGAGCGTTGGTAGTCACCCCAAAGAACGACGTATTGTCGGCTGCGGCCAGTTGGTCGAGCACGATCTCCGGCACGGCTCCCGTCTTGGGGATCACGCTCACTTCGCGGGTCTCTGTGTTGACCAGGAAGCCAAGACCAGTAGCTATGAACGCCGACGAATTGGGGAACAATCCGTACTTGCCGTCGGGCGTGAACGCCCCCTTTCCGGGAGCGCCGTTCATCTTGATCTGCCGCCGAACGGCGCCCGCAACGGGGTCGACTTCATAGATCACGTTCGTCGCGGAGACGTAAAGCAGGCCGTTGGGAGCCATCGATATCGCCCTGGCCGAAGCGCCGAGATCGACCGTGCTGCCTATCGCGTTGCTGGCCAGATCGTATCGCACCACCTCTCCAGACTCGGGGGAGAGAATGAAAGCGCAGGAGGAATCCAGCGCGAATGCCAGATCGCTTGGATTGACGCCGGCGTCGAGCCCGGCCTCGCGCGTAATCTCGTCGTCGTCGGCCCGAGTGGTGTCGAAGACGTGCAGCCTGCCGGCGAGCACCAGCAGCCTCTTCCCATCCGGACTCAAGCCCGCCGCCTGCGCTCCCGTTCCAAGGTCGATACGCCTCAGGACGGAGGTGAGGGTACTGTTCATCACCAGGATCGTATCCGACGAACTGCCAGAGACGACGTAGTACTTCAAGCCGTCAGGCCTGGCGAAGACACCGCGCACACCCGGCGGCACAGTCAGAGTCACGGCGCTCTGGAAGGGATTCTCGGTTAGCACGGCAACGCTTGTGTCAAACGTGTTCGCCGGCAGAACGAAGACGTTCCCGGCTGCGGCGTGCGCTGCCATCCATACGGTCAGCACAGCGATTACGGCACTCATCTTGAATGAATTCATGCGTACCTCTGATCCAGGAATGAGGATGCGCCAGCCCCCTTAGGAGCCGGCTCGACGCGGGCGGGCAAAGAGCATTATAGCACGCTCGGCCTGCGCAACTTCTCCAATGCCTTCCATCCTGCCCGACTCGAAAAAAAAGCGGGAGGGGGACTTGTCCCCTCCCGCTTCAAGCAAATCTCGCAACGAGATCTAGTTGCCGAGCTGTTCGCCGTCGTTGGGCGCAGCGTTCAGGCCCGCGAAGTCCGGAGCCCGGTCGCCTTCCCCGCGATCCGGCACGATCAGAGCCAGGTAGCCCTGAGCCAGCAGCCTGGCGCCGAAGTCGCTGATGAAGGCGTACCCATGCGCGAACTGGAAGTCGCAGATCGCGAAGATGTAGCCCTGGAACAGCGGAGCCACGCAATTGCCGGAGGAGCAAGCCGTGAAGCCGCCGTTGTAGTCGTACACACCGCCGCCGCCCGACAGCCCCATCACGAAGTGGCCGCCAGCCGGAATCTCAGGAGTGGTCTGCGTCGCGGGACCCGCGGCGCCGCTGGTGTTGCCGTAATAGTACAGGCTGCAAGCACCGTCCTGATTCACGGTATCCAGCGGATCCATGCTGGTGTTCGAGATCGCGATTCCGGTATCGAACCCTGCCTGGTTGGTCACGAACGGGAACAGGAGGATCGTCCGGCAAGCATCGATCGAGAAAGCAGCCTTGTCGGAAGAGACATCCTTGAACCTCGGTTCGGGAGCTGTCGAGCTCATGGTGTGCACGGTCGAGAGCGGCGCAAGATTGCCGTTCGCCGTGGCGTCGCCGAGCGGTCCGGGAATGTCAAAGTCAACATCGACCGGAATCGCAACGGTCTCCTGCGTGGAGTACGAAGTGTTGGTGATGCTGACAACCTCGTAAACCACCAGGCCATCGCTCCCGACCTCGTAATCCTCGGAGCAGTCGTAGTTGCCGCCCGCGCCGCTGGAATCCGAGTCAGGAACGACGCAAGCCACCAGTCCGCTCGAGGTGGTGACTTGGCCCGGCACCGTCAGGTCTACGCCGTCGGGAACGTCCTTGATGCGAGCCATCAGGCGCGTGCCTTGGTCCGCCTGGCCGATGTCGCTGAGATTCGTCAGAGTCCCGCCGACCAAGCTCCCCGGGTTCCAGCCGGATTCATTCAGATATCCGCCACCGGGCACCAGATTGGTAGAGTTCGCATCCCCAATCGGTAGGAACGCGCTGGCGTAGCCTTCCTTGAAGTTCAGAACGAAGTCATCTTCGGGGTCTACGCAGTTCTTGTAGTCAACATCGTCCACGCTGAAGATCAGGCCTGGCCTGGTGTCAGCGACGACGAGCAGGTTGTTGTCCACCGGAACCGACGTCGGGCTAACGATGTTGATCGAGGCGTAAATCGTCGCAAAGTCGCCGCGCTGATCCACATCGCCACGAACGTTGGTCAGACGGATGGTCTGCGCCCCGGGGCTGCCGGGAGCCGCCAGCCAAACGCCCGTCCATTCGATTTCATCGTCCGAGATCCGGCCAGCCTGCCAAACATTCTGCAGGTTAGCCGGCGAGCCATAACCCCACCAGCCGTTATACCAATTGAGGTTGTCGTTCTCGTCCTTGATCAACATCGCCTCGGTCTTGGTCCGGTTCTTGTCGAACGGGTTGCTGGTGATGTTAGCAGTCAGCCGAAGCCGGATGTTGGCCAGGATGCCGGCCGTGGGCACGGTGCCCGTGCAGGTCAGGAGCACGTCGCCCATCCGCTCAGCGTGGCCTTCCGAACGCGCCAGCGTCGGAACGGCCGTTGCGTTGCACGAATAAGGATTTAGAGGATTTTGAGCGCTGGCCACGGCGGTGAACAACAAGGCGCCCGCGATCAGCGTCAACAATACCTTCCGAAAATCTGCCATTTCCTTCTCCTTGTGAGATCTGAAATTGAATTGATGAGTGTGCTCTTCCAACCTGAGCCTCAGTACTGCTTTCTTTTCACTTCCTAATCGCCTCACCGCCTACCATCAACTCCTTGCGCTCGCGGGGGCAGCCGTCATGATTGCCGCAATGCCCATTTGGACGCGGACAAATCATTCATAACATTGAAAGTGTATGCAAGTCAAGGGAAAAGTGCCGGCTTCGGCTCCCATCCCTAACCTCTACTTCCCTGGCTCTCCGGCCAGAGGGCAATTAAACCACGAGGGGAGGGGTCAGGTCAACTGCTTTTTGGCGGCCCGCCGAAAGGCCGGGGCGGGCGCTCCGGTGCCTACTCTTCAACGATTTTGGACAGGCGCCTCAGTTTGGATTTCACCTCGTCGCTCGCCTCGGCCATCGAATTGGTGTCATAGATCACCCTGGGGGTCATGAAGATGACGAGCTCTGTCCGTTCCTTGGTGGTTGACCTTGAGCCAAACGCCATGCCCAGAACCGGTATGCGGCTCAGGTAAGGGATACCGGCGGTGCTTGTCGTATCCGACTCGTTGATGATGCCGCCGATGGCGATCGTATCTCCATCCTGAACCGTGACCTGCGTCTTTACGCTGCGCGTCGAGAAAGAGGGGGACTGGATCGCGTCGCTGGCTCCCGGAGCGACAGGGGAACTCACGTCCTGGTTTACGATCATGGTTACGATCCCGCTGGGGCTTACCCGAGCGGTGATGTTCAGGGTCACGCCGCTGCTGCGAGTGGAAATCGTATTGGCGAAAAGGGAAGTCCCGCCAGACTGCGCGCCGGTAAGCGCCTGCGAGGTAAGCGTCGGAACATCCTGACCCACGTTGATCGAGGCCGGAATGCTGTCGGTAGCGATGATCACAGGGGCCGAGATCACCTTGGCCTTACGGTTGTCTTCGAAAGCGCGCAAGATGCCGAGCAGCTCCCGGCTCCGCCCCACCAGCGCCCCGGCTGTGAGCACACCGCCGGTACCCCCGATCCCAATCTGGGGGATCCTGGTCGCCAGCCCGCTCAGGGGCGAACCCGCTCCCAGATCGTTTTCCCCTCGCCGTTGCAGGTACGCAGTAACGCCGGCGGAAAACGCCCCGGTAAGGGAGACCTCGTAGACCTTCGCTTCAATTAGCACCTGGCGGGGCGGGATATCCAGATCCCTCAGGAGCTTGAGTATCTTCTCGTACTCCTGCGGGGTTGCCTGTATGAGCAGAGAGTTGTCCAGGTAGTTGGGCACCACTCGCGGCATGCCTTCCGGAAGGCCGAGGCCGTATTCGTATCCCCCGCCCATGTAGTATCCTGTCCTGTCCGCGGTCTGGGCCTGAGTCTCGGCAGCCCCGGTCGCCGCCCCCGGCTGCGCCGCCGTGGTCGTCTGCCGCCGGCTGCCCATTGTGCCCTGGACGCCCATTCCAGGGTAGCCGCCGGCATAGCCGCCGTACCCACCGAGACCGCCGCCATAGCCGCCGTATTGACCGCCGTATTGACCGCCGTATTGACCGCCGTAGCCACCGTATTGACCGCCGTAGCCACCATATCCACCGTAGCCGCCGTATCCACCATAGTCCCCGAAGCCGTAGCCGAAGCCCATCAGACCCATGTACAACCGCATGATGGCAGAAGCCAGAATATTGGCCTCGCCGTACTTGACGCGGTAGACGTAGTTGTCAATCGACCCTGCGGTCACTTGCACCGGAACGTCCAGCTTCTTCAGCCATGTTTCCACCTCCTGGAAGATACCCGGGTTGGGCGCGACGGCCATGATGCTGTTGATCCTATCCAGCGGAATGAACCTCACCGCTCCGCCTTTTTCACCCAGGGACATGGAGCGCAGCACCGTCTCCAGCTCCTTGGAAACGTCGGTGGGGCTGCCGTGCTTCACCTCGAACAGGCGCACGCGCTGGCGGGCCAGCGTGTCGCTGTCAAACAGGGCGATCAGTTCCATGGTCCGGCGCATGTTGCGGTTGTTGTCGAGGAGCAACAGGAGATTGGCGGGCTCGTATGTCATCATGGTCGCACCCTCCCCGACGAATTTCTCCAAGAGCTTGGAGAGCTCGACCACCGTCGCGTATTTGAGGAAGATCAGGTTCAGCGACACTTGCTCGTCCACCGGAATGGAACTCGCGTCGGTGCGCGGCTCAAGCGGCAGGCGGGAAACGTCGGCCAGGGGGACGATCCGGTAGATGTCCCCGACCTGCACCATCGCCGCACCGTTCACCCGCAGGACGGTGTCCAGCAACTCCCGCGGGTCCACCGCGCGCAGCTCGCCGTACGTCTTCACCGTCACCGTGCCCTTGATGCGTGGGTCGATGATGTAGTTGATCTTCAGTTGGCGCGCCAGCAGGTCGATCACCTCGGTGAGGGACGCGTTCTCCACTTGCAGGAAAGACCGCCCGCCCGCCGTCGGAGTGACGCTGGCCGCGGGTGTTGTCGGCGTCTCCTTGGCCTCGGACGTTCTCCGCCTGGAGGGCGCGGGAGACTCCTGCTCCTCCACCGGAGGACGTCGAGACTGCTGGGCGCAGAGAATGGCCGCCAATGCCAGCCAGGCGCCGACGGCGCGCATCCGATTGATCATGATGCCTCCTTCACGGCTGTTCCTTCTTGCGCCGTTCTCGCTCCACGACTGCCTGTTCCGTTTCGTCCAACTCGCTCTTCTTCTTGCTCCACTTCTTGACACCGAAGGGCGTCTGCCGTTCGAAGCGAACCGTATCCCCCTCCTCGAAGGCGCGCATGGTGGCAGGCGGATTCGGTTTCTCCTCACCGGTCTTCTCCGCAAGTTTGACGGTGCCGAAGGGCGTCTTCTTCCCCGCGCCCGGCTGCTGAGGAGTCTTATCCTCGGCCGCAACCGTGGCACTGAACAGCCAGATCAGACTCAGAAACGCTATGCAGATTCTCACGAGTTTGCCTCCGACGCCTCCTACTTCACGGGCTCCCAATGGCAGCTCATGCCGAACGGCGTCTTGTTGACCACTTTTCTGAACCCATCGCGAACCGTCCCTGGCGGCGAGGTGTCGTTGGGCTGGCAGGCCTTCAGGTCTCCGGTGAGATCGAGCCCCGGCCCGGTTTCCGCGGGGGCGAGAGCGCCGACGGACTGAACGGCCGCCTTTGCCGAGGCGGGCGCGGGCGCGGCCTGGGCCCCACCACCGCCCGTCGCGGGCGAACCGGCCTGCGGCTTCAGATCCTGGAATTTCCGCCGGACCTCCTGGCCTTCCCAGTCGAAGACCAGTTCGTCGCCCTCGATCGCCGCCAGAACGAAGCTGCCCACCTTCTCGCCCGGCGAGTAGCTGCGGTTGGCGGCCCCTGGCTTCTCGCTCAGAATCACCACGGGCCCGTCACCCATGTCCATCATTCCGTACGCCAGCGGAAGTGCGGGCATCGGCTTGGCCGGCGCCACCTCCACGATCACTTTCGGGTTGCGGTCGCGGTCGAACAGCATCTGCTGAGCAACATCGCTGTAGTCAGCCGCGACGGCGGGCCGCGGAGACCGCAGCGGCGCCGGCGCGGGCGATTCGGAAGACTTCACAGAGGACCCGAGGACCCGCCTCTCCTCCACCCGGCCGGCCATCCAGTTGACGCGCAGCCGCCAGGCCGCCGCCGCAACCAGCGCCAGAAGAGCCAGATTCAAGAGAATAAGCCTGCGCCTCATAGCGGGCCCGCCCCTTTCTTCTCCGGCACCAGCCTGCGGGGCACGACGCCGGCCAGAATCAGACGAACGTTGATCGTCTTGTCCTCATGGTTTCCGGACGCGACGCGGAGGCCGCTGATCGCCACCAATTGATCTTGCGCGGAAATATCGGCCAGCAGGTTTATGAGTTGCTCGATGCGACACTCGAACGACATGGGGACAAGAACTTCGCCGTAGTCGTCACTGAACACCCTGGCTTGGCCCACCTCCACGTTGCGGATTTCGATGGGGGGGACCTGCGCGGCCGCCAGGTTGCGGGCGATCTGCATCAGTTGCGCCTGCGCCTGCGGCAGGGTCTCCGTCTCGATCACGCCCTTGGCGCGCTCGGCCAGTTCTTGCGTGGCAATCTTCAGCGCGCTCTCCCGGGCAGGAAGCGCCGCCGCAATCTCGCGGATTCTCCGGAGGCGCGTCTGCGCGCTTTCGACGGTCTCCTGTGATGCCGTTGCCGGCGCCTGCTCCCGCTGGCGAACGACCAACTCGATCAGGAGCATCACCAAAGCCGCCGCTCCGAGCAACGCGAGCGCCCGGCGATCCCGCTTGCCAAGCTTCATGGGCGGGGTTCCTCCCGGGCCATGCGGATCCGGAAAACCTGGTTCTTCTCCGCCTTGCCGATCTGGCCGACAAACTCCGAGTCCTGGAAGTAGGGCGAACTGTCCAGCAGCTTCAGTAGCGGCGCGGCCTGCTCACATTGTCCGGCGATGGTCACCGTGGTACGGTCCATCTCCAGGTTGTTCAGCCAGGCCGGCGGCGCCAGGAGGCGGGTGATCTCCTGGAGCGCATTCAGGTCCGCCTGCGTGCGGCTGTGAAAAAGGTCCAGTTGCCGCGCGCGATTTCTGGCGCTCTGAAAGGCTTTCTCCGCTGCGACAGCCTTCTCCGCCTGCGGCGCGACGCGGGCAATCTCGCCTCTGAGCAACTCGAGCTGCCGGCGCTCTTCATAAGTCCGCTGGGCAGTCAGGCCTATGGCCAACAGAAGCAAGATCGCGGTCAGGGCCACGGTGGGCACGAGGATCAGCCTCGAGTTCGAGCTGCGCAGCTCGGCGGGCAGCAGGTTCGCCTGGAGAATCCTGCGCAAGCCGGCGCCCGCGAGCGCGGTGGCATAGGACAGCGCGGCCTGCGACAGGTCGAACTCCGGCGGCGCGGACTTGGGAGCCGGCAGCACCTGATCGAACCCTTTCAGATCGGCCTCCGGCGCCAGCCTCAGTTCGGATGCGGCCAGAGTGGCGGATCGTTGGGCCGGCTCTGCCAGAATCGTCGAGAAGACCGGTTTTGCATAGCTCTCGCCATAGGCCTCCGGCTCGGGCCCGCCACCGGCCGAAAGGAACTCTTCCCGCGGAGGCTCGCCGAACACCCGAAGCGCCGAGTAGAGCACCGCTGCCGAGAATGTGAATGAGGCGATCTTGATGCCGGCCTCGATGAAGAGGCGGCTGTAGCCCTCGATACAGGCCCGTTGCGCGATTCCGATCAGCACCGACTCGGTCCCGGGCAGCCGCGCCCAGGCATAGTCAACCTCGTCTTCGCCATAGGGATGGAGCGCGTCGATCTGCAAAGGCACCGCCGAGGCCAGATCCCGGTCGCTCACCCCCGCCAGCGCGAGATGCCTGACGATAACCTCGCGCCGCGGCAACAGGACCGTTGCCGCCAGATGCGCCGCTCCCGTCCGGCGCAAGAAGGCGGAGTACTCCGCACCCCACTCGGCGGCAGGCCGCTGGCGGAAGCCGGCGATCACGAGGTGGCCGAGGACCTTCGCTCCGGAGGGGCGCAGTCGCACCACAGTGACCACGAGATTCTGATCCAGGATCTGGACGCCGACACCCGTGCCCAGAGCCAGCAGCGATCGCGAATTCACTGGCTGTCCCTCACCCAAAGCTGGTCCTGCCACCGGAGGATCTGGCAAGCGTTGTCAAGACCGCCACCCACCAGCCGCACCGTGGCGCCCACCGAACGGACAGCGTCGGACATCCTCCCGTCCGGCGTTCTGCGCCTGCCCGTGGAGCGAAGCGAATAGATCCAATCGCCGCCGACCCCGAGCCGCGCCAGCGCGCCGCCGGAGAGCCCCATGGCACGCAGCACGTCGACCGTGCGCAGCGGCTCCACGCGCCGGGCCTGAACCACCGCGTCCACTTCCTGCGGGCTAAGACCAACCGCCGCCAGCACCGCCGGCGGCGCGGTGTTTACGTCCACCGGCCCGGAGTCGCCGTAGACCGTGACGCAATCGGCCAGGCCGCCCACCGGCTGAAGCCGCCCTTGCGGGTCCCGCTCGAAGGAGCCATGGTAGATATCCGGAGTCATACCCTTGACCAGCAAGAGCTCTTCCTTCTCCAAGAAAGACGCGTGGCGGGACGGAAAAGACGGGGAGAGTGAAAGATAATAGCGATCGAATTCGGTGAGGCCGCCCTCGGCGGGAGGGGTCCTCCAGTCCAGGATGGCCTGGGTAATCTCGGCCGCGCGTTGCGGCTCCACGCCGAGAGCCGCAAGCAGGCGCAGAATCTCCGCGGGCGGTGCTCGGTTCACGTTGATTCGTGACGTTTCCGGCATGATCTCGACGTCCGCCTCGCCGGCGGGAAAGTCGAAGTGAAGCCGGGGGGTTCCGGGCGAATAGTAGCGGTTGGGGCCGGCGGCTCCTTGAAAGCCCGGTCCCCACTGCATGTAGACCAGCGCGCGGTCCAGACCCCCCGCCGCCAGGTAGTAGGCCTGAGTGCTGTCAAACTGCGTGGACGAGCGCTCCAGTTCTCCCCGCACCGTCGTGGCCAGGGAGAAGGCGATCGCCGCAAGGGCAGCCGACAGCCAGAGCACCGCCACCAGCGCCGCTCCTCTGCGGCTGCGGCCCGGAATTGGGGCGCGACGGAAAGGAGCGGTTGATCTAGTACCCGCCATATTGGAGCCTCGGCTGGGCGTTGACGCGGATGGGCGCGGTGATCGACATCGGCGGGATCCGTACTGCATTCACGGCCAGTGGTTCCATCTCGATTCTCACGGCGCTCGGCCACTGGGGCCAAATCCAGTGATCCACCCATCGCTCGCGCGCCGGAGGAGGCACCGTCTGGCGGAACCGGAAGCGGCAGGAAGCGAGGCGGTCGGCCAGGACGAAGGAGCCCTGTCCCGTCTGGATCGGCCGGAACACGGGCACGCGGACCCCGGCATCCAGCGAGGCCACCGTGCCCAGGCAGAAAGCGCCGGCGCCGAGAGGACCGGTGTACAGATGCTCGTTGACCACCAGCCGGACACCCTCTCCCCGCTCCCCCGGAATGACCTGGTACTCCAGAATCTGGGCGTAGCCTCTCCAGCCCTCGGCCAGCGAGTAGGCGGAGACAAATCGCATCGATTCGGGCTCGCCCTGAAAGAACGGGAGCGCCTCCGGCGGGCCTTCCCCGCTCGCCGTGCATGCGGCGACAACGGGCACGAAACCGGCGATCTCTCCTTCCAGAATCCGCTGCACCCCGGCCAGCCGCCGGTTGTCCATGAGCCGGGCATTGGCCTTGTCCATCGCGCTCACGCCCACATGCAGAGCCGTCAGGATGCCGGCGGAAAGCAGGGCCAGCAACGACACCGCCAGCAACAACTCCAGCAGCGTGACTCCGCGTCGCCCCTTCACCTCTGTTCGTCCCCGTCGGTCTGGGCAGGGATCATGCCGCGCCGGTAGGCTTCGAGCGACAGGGTTCGCTTCTGCCTCCCGCTGGTCCACCAGACCTCCAGCCCCAGCCGTTCCAGGATCGGAGTGCCGGGCGCAGGCTGCGGCGGCGCTTCGAACCGGGTCAGTTCGGCCCGCCAGCCGCCCTCCATGCCGGTTGTGGCGGCGTCGAATCTGCCCTCAAAGGGGCTGTCGTAGGGAAGGCGCGGGTTGAGAAGAAGCTCGTCCATCGTGCGCTTGGCCGCCAGCACGGCGCGGTCGCGCTCGGTCAACCTCGATCCGTTCCCGAGAGAGGTGGAGATATTCGAAAGCAGGCCCACCACGGCGATCCCCATAACGGCGGTGGCGACCAGCATCTCGAGCAGCGTGAATCCCCTGCTCTTCATCGCGCCACGCTCTTCTCGATCTCGGGCACCCCGGTGATAGGGTTGACGCGCACCACGCGCCGCGCCCCCTTCGTGTTGGCGAGTTCGACCCCGATGCGCGGCACCGTGCCGCCCGGATAGCAGAGAAAACGCCGCGGCTCGCCCTCATCTCCGACCAGGGGTGGCAGCACGCCGGTGATCCGCACGCCACTCGGCATCTCGAGCCTGCGCAGGGAGCCGGAGCCGGCGCCCCTTGCCAGGAGCACACTCGCTCTCGGGTCGATGGTGATCTCGATCGCCTCCTGCCGGCGCTCGGCCCGGTTCAGTTCCCTGTTCAGAAAGCCGGCCACGCCGTCGCCGGCGCTGGCGAGCTTGAGTGTCTCGAGCCCCGCCGAGACCGGCGGAAACACGATCCCGGCCAGCAGACCGATCAGACCTACCACGATGACCATTTCCAGAAGGGTCACGCCGCCGCGTCCCCTCCGGTGACAAGCATTCATTTCCAGCTCACGACATCGGCGTTAATGCCCTCGCCGCCCGGCTGGCCGTCGGCGCCGTAAGAGATGATTTCCGGATCTTCGCTGTGCTCTCCCGGATAGCGGTAGACATAGGGGCGCCCCCAAGGGTCGGCCGGGATATCCTTGGCCAGGTAGGGCCCTCCCCACTGCGGCATGTTGGGCGGGCGCGTTCTGAGGGCCAGTAAGCCCTGCTCGGTGGTGGGGAAGACACCCACGTCCATCTTGTAAGTGTTCAGCGCGGTCATGAAGCTGCCGATCTGCGCTTGCGCCGCCGTAACGCGCGCCTTGTCGGCCTGCGGCCACAGCCTCATGCCGACGTACGCTGCAAACAGGGCGATGATCGTGACCACGACCAACATCTCGATCAGCGTTACGCCCGATTGTCGATTCTTTCTCCGGTTGTCCATTTCTACACCGCCACCTCGTTGATGCTCGTAATCGCGAGCAGCATGCTCAGGATCAGGGCGCCTACCATCACGCCCATAACCAGAATAATCAGCGGCTCGAACAGGGAGGTAAGCCTGCGGATAGCTACCTTGGTTTCGCCTTCATAGATTTCGGCCATGCGCGAGAACATCTCGTCCAGCCGGCCGGTCTCCTCGCCCACGGTCAGCAGGTGCCCGGCCAGCGGCGGAAACTGCCCCGTCTTGGCCAGCGGTCCGGCGATTCCCTCGCCGCGTTTGACGCCGCGGGCCACGGCATCGAGCGACCCGGCGATCTTCCGGTTGCTCATCGTCGCGCCCGCGATGGCGATCGACTGGACCAGCGCCACGCCGTTAGCCACCAGGGTGGCCATCGCGCGGGCAAACCGCGCCGTTTCGGCCTTGCGCAGCGCTTCGCCCAAAACGGGAACGCGCAGCCGCCAGCCGTCCCACCACAGCCGCCCCTGCGCCGTGCGGATGTAGGAGTACAGGCCGGCTCCTCCGGCCGCCAGGGCCAAAGCCAGCATCCAGCCGTAGGTCCGCAGCCACTCGCTTGCTCCCAGCATGATGCGCGTGGCCGTGGGGACCGCCATGTGCGACTGCTCGAAAACGGCCGCAAAGCGCGGCGCCACGAAGTTCATGAGCACCAGGATCGAGGCCAATCCCACCACGCTCAGCAGAGATGGGTAGATCATCGAGGAGATGATGTAACCCCGCAGGTCGTCCCGGGAGGTCTCGAATTCGGTGAGCCGCTCAAACACCGCGGCCAGGGCGCCGCTGGCCTCGCCGGCCCGGACCATATTCAGGTAAAGGTCCGAAAAGTACTCGGGGTGCGTTCCCAGGCTGTCCGCCAACGACTTTCCGCCCTTCAGCACGCGCAGCACGTCCTGCAAGACCCCCCGGAAGGCCGGCTTCTCGGTGAGTTCGACCGCAATGGACAGGGAGCGGTCCAGCGGCACCCCCGCCTTCAGCAGAGTGGAGAGTTCCTGAGTGAACATCAACACGTCGCGCCGCCGGCCCACGACGAAGGAAGGCAGACGCAGCCGGAAGCCCTTCGTCGGTTCCGTCCCGACGTACACAGGGACCAGCCCCTGCCGGCGCAGTTCAGCGGCCACGGCCTTTTCCGTCTCGCCGTTGATCGTTCCTGTGCGCAGCTTCCCGCCCGAGGCGACCGCCTTGAAGTAGAAACTCGCCATCAGAATTCCTGCGTCACACGCATCACCTCGCCGGCGGTGGTCACGCCGGCCTTCACCTTGCTCCAGCCGTCCTCGCGCAAGCTCCGCATGCCCTGCCGCCGGGCGGCGTCCGTGATCCGGGCGGCATCGGCGTTGCCCATGATGAGGCCGCGGATCTCCTCGTCGAGCTCCATCAGCTCGAAGATGCCCACGCGGCCGGTGAAACCCGTGCCGGAGCACTCTTCGCATCCAGTGCCGCGCCACCCCTGGACAACCTCCCCGTCGGGCGCGTTGTGCAAGCCGTCAGGCTGCCGGCAATGCGTGCAGATCACCCGGACCAGTCTCTGCGCCAGCACGGCCACCAGGGACGAGCTGAGCAGGTAGTTCTCCACGCCCATGTCCGCCAGGCGCGTAATGGCGCTCGGCGCGTCGTTGGTGTGCAGGGTGGAATAGACGAAGTGCCCGGTGAGCGCCGCGCGGATGGCGATGTCGGCGGTTTCGCGATCGCGGATTTCGCCGACCATGATCACGTCGGGGTCCTGGCGCACGATGTGCCGCAAGCCCGCCGCGAAGGTCAACCCGATCTGCGGATTCACGTGGATCTGGTTGATCCCGTCCATCTGGTACTCGACGGGGTCTTCGATGGTGATGATCTTCTTGTCGGGCTGGTTGATGCGCTTGAGCGCCGAGTACAACGTGGTGGACTTGCCGCTTCCCGTCGGCCCCGTCACCAGGAAGATGCCGTGGGGCAGCGAAGTGAAGTGCTCCATCCGGCGCAGCATCGGTTCATCGAATCCCAGCCGGTACAGGTCGTAGAAATCCCCCGCCGACCGGTCCAGCAGTCTCATGACCACGCTCTCTCCATACAGCGTCGGCAGCGTGGACACGCGCAGATCGACTTCCCGCCCCAGGATCTTGATCTTGATGCGCCCGTCCTGGGGCAACCGCCGTTCGGCGATGTTCAACTTCGCCATCAGCTTCACCCGCGAGATGATGGCGGCCTTCAGCTCGCGCGGCGGGGGCTCCTGGTTGTAGAGCACTCCGTCGATGCGGTACCGTACACGGAATTCTTTCTCGTACGGCTCGATGTGGATGTCACTGGCCCGTTTCTCGACCGCCTGGCCGATCATGGCGTTGACCAGGCGTATGACCGGCGCTTCGCTCGCCATGTCGCGCAGGTGCTCGAGGTCCTCGCTTGACTCGGCCAGGTCCGCGGCGGATTCCGACGGCGCCTTCTGCTCCTCGCCGTAGTACTTGTCGATGGCGTCGAGGATTTCCTGCTCGGGCGCCAGCGCCGGCTGGACCTTCATGCCCGTCGCGCCCTGAACCGCCGCGATGGTCTCGAAGTCCAGCGGATCGGCCATGGCGATCGTCAGCGTGGAGTCTTCGATAGCCAGCGGGAGGAAGCGGCACTGCCGCATGAAACGGGGGGCTAGACTCTCGGTCTCCGGCGAGGAAGGAGGCGGACCTTCGATCGATACCAGCGGCAAGGACAGTTGCTCTGATAGAGCCGCCAAGACGTCGCGCATGGCGATGAAGCCGAGATCAACCAGGATCTTGCCGATCTTTTCCCCGCGCTCGCGCTGGATCTCGAGACCTCTCTCCAGGTCTTCGGGCGCAATCAGGCGCCGCTCGATCAGCATCTCCCCGAGTCGCATGGATCAGAATTCCTCGACCTTCAGAGCCGCGTCCAATTCCGGACCGGCCCCGCCGAGCAGCGCGGCCTTGGGGGCTTGCATCAGGATCTGACTCGGCAGGCCCGCCCGCTGCTCCCATGAGTAGTAGAAGAGCGTCACCGCGACGACGACCTGCTCGCCCGGCGGAAGCGAACCGAGGGAGGAGGCCGTGGTAGCCATCAACTCTCGCATGGCCTTCTTCAGAACTTCCAGCTTCGCCAGTTTCCTGCGGCGGAGGTTTGCCGCATCCTCTTTGGCCGCCGCCGGCCGGAAGGGGGTCACAGGGGGCGCCGTGACCAGATTCACCTCCGCCGTCAGCACCACTCCGTAGCCCGGCAGGTAGACCGCCCGGGTGTTGCCGAGCAGATCGAAGGGATCGTCCTGCCCGGGCCTGGTAATGCGGGCATCAAAGCCACTTTCCAGCGGAACTAGAGATGCCCGAGCGACCTTGGCCTTCGGCGGCTCGGCCGCCGGCGTCATGGCGGCCACCAGCAATGCGACCAGGGCAGCGAGCTTCATTGGCGGTTCCCCGCCTCCAGGCTGGCCCGGTAGTAGACCGTTGCTCGCTTCTGGTACATCGCGAGGCTCTCCAGCACCGGCACCAGGTCGGCTTCCACGCTCCGCGTGACCTCGCTACGGACGCGGGCTTCGATGGCGGCCATCTGGGCCGGCGAGACGCCGGCCGCCGGCCGCACAAACGCGTGCACCAGGATGGCGACCGCCAGCAGAGAAGCCGAAAGGAATCCCAGGCGAGGCGCCGAGTTCCAGAACCAGGCCCATCCTCCCGGCTCGAAGACTTTGTCGGAGACGAAGGCGATCCGGTGAGGGATCTCCTCCTCCGGCAGGCTCCGCAGAGCCGCTTCGGTCACCTTCAGCCTCGCCAACTCTTCTCCACATTCCCGGCAGCCTCTCAGGTGGCCTTCCACCGCGCGGCGCTCGGCCTCGGTGACTTCCCCCAACAGGTAGCCCTTCAAGTCATACTGCGAGCAGCTCATTCCACACCTCGCAAATTGATGGGAGCCAGAGTGTCTCTCAGCACGTCCAGGGCGGAGTACACGCGCGACTTCGCCGTCGACACGGGGCAGGAGAGCACCTCCGCCATCTCCTCGAACTTGAATCCCTGGTATATTTTCAGCACGATTGCCTCGCGCTGCTCCTCCGACAGCCAGCCCAGCGCTCTCTCCACCGCCAGCGTGAGCTCGAGGGGCTCAAGGCGAGGGCGAGGAGCGCCGCCGGAAGCTTCCGCGTTCAGCTCCACCTGGGGCCGCTGCCGCCGCAAGTGGGAAATGGCTTCGTTGTGCGCAATGCGAAAGAGCCAGGGACCGAAGCGGGACGGGTCTTGCAGCTTCCCCAGGCTTTGGTAGGCCTTCAGAAAAACCTCCTGGCTCAAATCCATGGCGTCCTCGCGGTCGCCCACCAACCGCAGCAGGTAGTTGAAGACACGCTTCTCCCAGCGCGAAACGAGGATGTTATAGGCCTCTACCTTTCCCCGCTTCGTCCTGGCGATCAGGTCGGGGTCTTCCACTTCCCGAAAGATCAAATCTCAGGCTCCATGTAGAAAGACGCCATTCCGGGTAGAAAAGTCTGAGGATCCTAAGCCGCCGCGTGCCGGGAGAGCGCGACCAGTTTGGGCTGCGCCAGCCGCCGGAAATCGTCGAAGCGCATGTGGATCACATCCCGATGCGTTCCGGCGTTGAAGGCAATCGTCTCCTCGCTCGCCAGCGCGCTGTCCACGTAAACAGGGAGGCCGCACAGGTTCCCGAACGGCCCCATCGCGCCGAGCTCGCAATCCGGAAACAGCTCGCCGAGTTCGCTCTCTGTAGCCAATCTCAACCGCGAAGCCCCGAGCAAGGTCCGCAGGCCCTGCAGGTCAAGCATGTAATCCCCCGGCAGGACCGCCATGCCGTACCCATTCTCGGTGAGGAACAGGACGGTCTTCGCGATCTTGTGGGCGGGGATGTGTTCCACCGAGGCCACCTCCTTGGCCGTGTAGGCGGTAGGGTGGCTATGACGCGTGTACTTCACCTGATTCTGGTCCAAGTACGCCAGAAGCTTCTCCAGCATCGGCATAAACTCCTCCCTCCACGGCCCTGCGTGGCCGTGCGGTCGTCCTGCGAGGAAGTCCACCCTAAGTGTAGTCGAATCGCGCTGGATTCAGGAACGGCCTAACGCATGTGGAGGACGTGGTAGATCACGTACCCCCAGGAGCACGCCACGTGCAGGATCAACCGCTCCAGGGGCGTGCCCAGGCTCAACGACAGGAAGGCGGCGACACCACAGCCCAGCCCGTAGATGAGACCGTAGTTAAGCGACTCGATTCGGGAGCTCTGTCGCATGGGCTGATGCGGGGCAAGCTCACTTCGTTGCCCTCCACATACGTGCGAGTGTACCATGGGCCTGAGCTTGTCCAGTTATCCCGAATCCGTCCGCTACCTGTACTCCCTCGGCAATGAGACCAAGACGGTGAAGCTCGGCCTGGAGCGTGTGGCCAGGCTTCTGGCGGCCCTGGGACATCCGCACCATGCCGCGCGCTTCGTCCACGTCGCGGGCACCAATGGGAAGGGTTCGGTCTGCGCCATGATCGAATCGGCGCTGCGCGCAGCCGGCCTGCGCACGGGCCTGTTCACGTCACCCCACCTGGTCGAACCCACCGAGCGCATCCAGCTTGATGGCAGCCCCGTGGCGCCAGCTCTGTTTGCGGACGCGTTTTCCACAGTTCACCGCCACGCTGAATCAATGCTGGCCGAGGGGGGAATCGACAGCCATCCGACGTACTTCGAAACCGTCACGGCGATGGCCTTCCTGCTTTTCCGAGATCTGGGTGCGGACGTTGTAGTCCTCGAGGTGGGCCTGGGCGGGCGCCTCGACGCCACCAATGTCGTCTCGCCCCGGCTCTCGGTCCTTACGCCGATCGACTACGATCACGAGGCCCATCTCGGCAAGAGTCTGGAGGCCATCGCCTCCGAGAAGGCCGGGATCATCAAGCCCGGCGCGCCAGTGGTCACGGGCCCGCAGCCTGCGGTGGTCCAGGCGGTGATCGAGGCACGTGCCGCGGAAGTAGGGGCTCCGGTCTTCAGCCTCAGCGAATGGAAAGCGGAGAACCTGGAACTGGACGCCTGCGGCAGCCGGTTCACCGCCATCGGCCCCGGCAGATACCGGATCGAATGCCCGCTAGCCGGGGAACACCAGGTCTCGAACGCCCTCACGGCCGTCGCCGCTCTCCATGCGCTCCAAACCCCAGCGCAAGCCGTCGAGGAAGGCATCCGCGCCACCCGCTGGCCGGGCCGCCTGGAACGTGTCTCGCGGCAGCCGGAAGTGATTCTCGACGGCGCGCACAATCCGGCCGGAGCACTAGCTCTCGCGCGCCATATCCAGCGCTTTTACGGCGGCCGCCGCGTCTGGTTGATTTATGGAGCGATGCGCGACAAGGCGGTGGCGGAGGCAGCCGGCATCCTGTTCCCGGCCGCCAGCGAAGTGATTCTGACCGCCCCCGATCATCCCCGCGCCGTACGTCCGGAAGCCATCCGCGACCTGGTGGATCACCCCAGGCTGCACGTCGCTCCTTCGCTCGCTGACGCCCTCCGCAAGCTGGAACAGGCGGCGCCCGAGGATGCCGTTTTCATCACCGGCAGCCTCTTCCTGGTGGGCGAGGCCAAGGCGCTGCTCACCTAGCTCGTTACTCGGCGTCCAACAGAATTCCGAGATCCACGGCTGCCATTTGAACGTAATTGGAGATGAGGCACACATGGGACCATTCGCTCAGGACCTACGCTACTCCATCCGGAACCTGCTCAACGCACGTGGATTCGCCGTTGTGGCCGTCCTTACCCTGGCCGCCGGCATCGGGGCCAACACGGCTATTTTCAGCATCATCGACGCCGTCCTGCTGCGGCCGCTGCCTTACCGCGATCCCGGCCGCCTGGTCCGGCTTTATGAAACCGAAGCGGCGCCCGGCAAGTACCCCTTCACCGGGCCGGACTACATCGACTGGAAGAACCAGAATAGGACTTTCGCCGACATGACCCTGTTCTTCTGGCCGAGGGACATGAACGTCAGCGGCAAGGGGCGGGCGGACCATGTCCGGGGCGTCCCGACGGAAGCCAATTTCTTCTCCCTGCTCGGCGTCAATCCCGTACTGGGTCGCGCCTGGGCCCCGGGTGAGGATCAGCCGGGCAAGGATGATGTGGTGATCCTCGGCTACGCCCTCTGGCAAAGCCGCTTCGCCGGTGACCCGAGGGCCGTGGGGCAATCCCTCGAGTTGAATGCCCGGAAGCACACCATCATCGGCGTGATGCCGGCCGGCTTCAACTTCCCCTTTCAGGCACAACTCTGGACGCCGCTGGATATGTCAGGCCGGGGCTTGGGCCAGCGCGGTTCGCATTCGTTCAACGCCATCGGCAGGCTGAAGCCCGGGGTCACGGTCCAGAAAGCGCAGGCCGACGTGGCGCTCATCGCCGCACGACTCGAAAAGACCTTTCCCGAGAGCAACCACAAAGTCGGAGCGGTGGTGGTCCCCCTGCAAGAGGACCTGATCGGGAAATCGCGCGAATCGCTGGTCATGATGCTTTCGGCCGTGGCGCTGGTGCTGCTGATCGCCTGCGCCAACATCGCCAACCTGCTGCTCTCCAGGGCGGTGGTCCGGCGGAAGGAAATGGCGATTCGCAGCGCCCTGGGCGCGTCGCGTCCCCGACTGCTGCGCCAACTGCTGACCGAGAGCCTGCTGCTTTCGCTGGTGGGCGGCGGATGCGGCCTGTTCCTGGGCTGGGGGCTGATCGCGTTGCTACCCAAGATCAAGAGCTTCACGCTTCCGGACTTCAATGCGATTGAGGTCAACGGGCCCGTGCTCGGGTTCACCTTCGGCCTGGCCGTGGTCACCGCCCTCGTGTTCGGCCTGGTTCCCGCAATCCAGACTTCACGATCCACCATGCACGACGAGTTGAAGGGCGGAGCCGGAAGCTCCGTCAGCCCGGGACGCCGGCGCCGGATCTCCAGCGATGTTCTCGTCACCGGGGAAATCGCGCTCTCGCTGGTTCTGCTGATCTCGGCTGGGCTTCTGCTCAAGGATTTCGCGCGGATCAGAAGCGCGGAGGTCGGAGTGCGCCCATCCGGCGTGTGGACGGGCGCACTTCAATTGCCAGAGGAAACGTACAAGAGGCCGCAGCAGAACGCCTTTGCGCAACGACTCCTGGAGGAGGCGCGGATGATTCCCGGGGTCGAGAGCGCCTCACTCAGCGACCGCCTGCCTCTCGAGGGCGGGAGCAACTACTATGTCCAGGTCCGCGGTCGGCCGACAGAGCGATTCAGCGGCCCGCTGGTGGAAAGTCACAGCGTGAGCCCCGATTACTTCCGCACAATGGACATTCCTGTGCTCAAGGGTCGTGTGCTAAATTCGGCCGACCTGCAACTCTCCATGGAGTTGGACGCGCGCCGGTGGCAGGCATATGAGGCCAACATCCGGCTGCCGGACGCCGAGACTAACCAGATGATCTATGCCTGCGTGATCAATGAGGCCATGGCCCGCGACTTCTGGCCCGACCAGGATCCCCTGGGCCAGATGTTCTCGGGAGGAGGCGGAGGCTCCAGCGGCCCCTGGCGGCGGGTGGTCGGCGTGGTGGCAAACGTCCGGCAGCGGGGCCTGACCCAGCCGCCGCAGCCGGAAGCCTACGACGCGCTGTACGGATCTCCCCGCCTCTTTCTGATTCTCCACACGTCCGTCCCGCCTGAGGCCGTGACCTCCGCCGCGCGCGCCGCCGTGGCCCGGATCGATTCCGGAGTGCCGCTGTTTCGCGTGCGGACTATGGACGATGTAGTGGCCGACAGCGCGAGGGGCCCCAGGTTCCTGAGCGCGCTGGTAGGCTCGTTCGCCGGGCTTGGGGCGTTGCTGGCCGCGATCGGCATCTATGGGCTGCTGTCCTACGTGGTTACGCAGCGCACGCGCGAAATCGGGATCCGCATGTCGCTCGGCGCGAGCCGGGCGCGCGTCCTCGCGGGCATCGTACGCGAGGGGATGCTGCTGGCGCTGGCCGGTCTCGTCCTGGGCATCGGTGGCGCGTTCGCCGCCGGACGCGTGATGGAGAGCTTGCTCCACGAGGTCAAGTCGCGCGATCCCGCCGTCTACGCCGCCACAGCCGCCCTGCTGACGCTCGTCACGCTGCTGGCGTGCTGCATCCCCGCCCGCCGCGCCTCGCGGCTGGACCCTGTGCGCGCGCTCCGGCACGAGTAGAAGGCCCCGGCTTGCGTCCACCTCGTACAATGGTTTCTCTGTGGACAGAATACGGGCCTACCTGCTCATCGACCCGCTGATCCTGGTTGCGACCATCGTCATGGGCACGCTTTCCATGCTCGTGTCGCTGTTTGATCGGAGCGGCAATGCGGCGCACGGGGTCGCACGGCTCTGGTCGCGCATCCTGATTCTGGTGAGCGGCATGAGGGTGCAGGTGGAAGGTTTGGAGAATGTTCCCTCCGGCGGCGGCTGCGTCATCGCTTCAAACCACTTGAGCCTCATGGACACCCCGCTGGTGTTGGCCCACCTTCCCCTCCAGTTCCGGTTCCTGGCAAAAAGGGGACTCTTCAGAGTCCCCTTCATCGGCGGCCACCTGCGGCGCGCGGGGCACATCTCGATTCCCCGCGAGGACGCCCGCGGCTCTCTCAAGGCGATGTCGGAGGCGGCGCGCATTATTCGGGAGCGCGGGGTCTCAGCCTTGGTCTTTCCGGAGGGGGGCCGTTCGGAGGGCCAGTTGCAGCCGTTCAAGGAGGGCGCCGCCTACATCGCCATCAAGGCCGGCGTCCCGATCGTGCCCGTGGGCATCAGCGGCACCCGCAAGGTGCTTCCCATGGGCTCACTGCTCGCCCGGCCGGGCAAGGTGGCCCTGCGGGTCGGCCAGCCCATACCCACGACCGGCATGGGCTTGCAGGATCGAACCCGCCTGACGGCCCAAATCCGCTCGGCGGTTCTCGAACTCGTAAAATGATTTAGGGGGATGCCCGGGATGGAAGAGGTTCCGGGCGGCCCAGCAGGGGAGCAGGCGATTCCCGCAAATTGTAGTGCTGTCTCTCTCAGTCATGCGTCTGCGCGCCGCACAAGGGAAGCTCAAGGTCGAACACAGCATCATTGACGGCGTTCGCGATCTTCTCGAGCGGCTGCTGGCGGAAAACCGCGAGATACGCGCCGTGGTGCCCGGCGTCATCCGGCCTGTGCGGGACGCGCGGGGTCCGGTCAAGGTCCGGGTGACGGTCCCCACGGTCAACGGCTGGAAGGCCATTGCGCTGAGCGCCGGTGCCCGCCAGGAGCTGTTCATCAGCACCACCCTCGGCCGCGAGCAGATCGAGGCGGCTTTGACCCGCGCGCTACAATGATCCCTTTGGCCTCGGGCCTATTCTGTGCCGACCACCAAGCCGATCGCCAAGTCCTCCCCTGATCAGCACCTGCCTGCGCTGACCGGCCTGCGCTTCTATTTGGCGCTCTGGGTCGTGATTCATCACCTCAGCGGCGGCGCCCGCATGCTTGAGCCTTGGGTTCGAAGCCTGCCGGACCCCGTTCAAACCTTCCTGCGGAGCGGCTTCTGGGCCGTGGGCACTTTCTTCATCTTGTCGGGTTTCGTTCTGGCCCGAGGCTACGCGGACAGCCGCTGGAATCGCATGAGCTTGCTGCGTTACGGCGCGGCCCGCATGGCTCGCATCTATCCTGTGTACGGGGTGAGCCTGCTCGTCATAGCCCCGTTCGCCTATGCGGATCTGTTCTTGCGGGAACCTTCTCCCGCGCTCGACGCCAAGGTCGGGCTGATCGCGAACTACATACTCGTCTTGCAGGGTTGGACGGGGACATTGCCCTTCCACTGGAACACGCCTGCCTGGTCGCTTTCCTGCGAGTTGTTTTTCTACCTGTGTTTCCCCCTCCTCTTGCTGGTTGTGCGCTGCTCCAGTTGGCGCCGGTCCCTGGCCGCGGCGGTTGTGGCGCTGGCGCTTCCTCTCGTGTGTCACATTGGCGGACTCCCCGACAATTGGAAGCCCCTGTCGCACCTGGGGGACTTCCTGCTGGGGATCGCCACGGCCGGAGGCTACGACGCCCTGGTCAAAGCTCGCCCTCGCCTTGTGGAACGCGGATACTGGCTCTACCTGCCCGCTTCGGCGATCTTCATCGTGCTGGTATCGGAGGCCCGGCTCGTGGAGCGCAGGGTCCAGCTCGACACCCTACTGCGTCCGCTAAATGCCCTGCTCCTGGTTGGACTGGCACTGGGAGGCGGCGCCGTGGCTCGCTTGTTCTCGAATTCCGCCGCCGTGCTCCTGGGCAAGGCCAGCTACGCTCTCTACATCCTTCACGTTCCGCTGTTGTGGTGGTACAAGCGCTCACCGGTGTTCCGAGCCGCGGCTCCCTCGCCGGTGGGGGCTTCCTTGATTTTCATCGCCGGGGCGGTTCTGTTATCCGTGGTGGTCTTCAAGGGCGTCGAAGAGCCGGCCAATCGTTACTTTCGAAGGGCGCTTGTTAGCTGGCTGACCCCATTGGTGGAGAATGGAGGCCGATGGTGCGCCTCCCATTCCCACTCCTGGTGGTGTTTCGGTGGCTGGCATCCCCGCCATTATTCCGGATCGCGAGGCGGCCAGCGCGAGTGAAGCGCGGGCGCCTCCGCCCGATTACAGCGCTACCGTAAGGTTCAACCTGAACACGTACCAGCCCGGGCGGCCCAATAGGAGTTCAATTCCGCAGAAACATCGCCAGCTTCTCCATGGCGTCTTCCAAAATCCCGCGCTCGGCGGCGTAGCAGAGCCGGACCGAGCCTTCGCCACCCGCACCGAACGCCACGCCGGGAGCCAGCCCGACCTTTGTCTCCACGAGCAGCCTGCGGCAGAACTCGAACGAGTCCGTCAGCCCCTCGATCTTTGGGAACAGGTAGAACGCCCCGTCGGGCTTGGGCACGGCGACGCGCGGCATAACGCTTAGCGCATCCCTCACAAAGTCGCGGTTCGACTTGAGTCGCTCGACCATCCCGGCGAGTTCCGGCTCTCCCTGGGCGAGCGCCGCTTCGGCGGCCTTCTGCGTGAAACCCGCCGGGCAGGACACCATGAACTCGTTTAGCTCAGTAACCTTCGCCGCCAGATCCGGCCGCGCCACCAGCCAGCCCACCCGCCACCCCGTCATGCAATAGGCCTTGGAGAACGACTGGACCACCACCACCGCATCCTCCCGCGTCGCCTGCCGTAGGATGGACGGAGCCGGCTGACCCGGCTCGCTGCCCTCGTAATAGAGCCGCTCGTACACTTCGTCCGCCATCAGCCACAACCGGTGTTGCCGGCAGAAGTCGAGCAACTGCCTCTGCTCGTCCTCACTCGCCACCCAGCCCAGCGGGTTGGAGGGCGAGGTGTACAGCAGCATCCGCGTGCGAGGGGTGGCGGCCTGTTCGAGCGCCCTGAAGTCAATTCCGTACCGTCCGTCCCGCAGCGGATGCGCGATCTCCACCGGGACGGCATTCGCCATTGTTACGATGGCGCTGCCGTTGGGCCAGGCGGGAGTGAGGACCAGGGCCTCGTCGCCAGGGTCGAGCAGGGCGCGGATGGCCACGCTCAGCGCCTGCACGCCGCTGGCCGTGATCACGATTTCGCGCGCGGGATCGAGGTCCACGCCATGGAGCTTGCGGTAGTGCTCCGCCAGCGCCCTGCGCAGGGACGGCATCCCGGCGTTCTCGGTGTAGTAGGTGTAGCCATCGGCCAGCGCCCTGGTGGCCGCCTGCTTGATGAAGTCCGGGGTGGGCATGTCCGATTCGCCGAAGTACAGCCGCAACACCCCCTCCATGGACATAGCGATGTGGGCCAGTTCCCGGATGCGCGACCGCGGCACCCGCCGCGCGGAAGGGGAGATTTGAGGAGACATGTTGTGCAAGACGATACCGCTCTAAATCGTAGCATCTAGGCCTGAAGCCTCCGGGCACTCTACAATGGGGGCATGAAGTCGGATCCAGGGGAAATCCTCAAGGCGGCGCTCTCGCTGCCCGCCGGCGCCCGGGCAGCCCTTGCCGACTCCCTTCTTGACAGTCTCGACACTGAGGTGGACGAGGCGGCGGCACGGGAGTGGAGCGTTGAGATCAGACGGCGCCTCGCCGAACTGGATTCGGGGAGTGTGGAGAGCGTTCCCTGGTCCGAAGTGCGGGCACGTTTGGAGCTGCGACACCGCTCATGAGCAGGCTCCCGGTCTTCTTCCATCCGGAAGCGGTGGAAGAAGTAGAAGCCGCTGTCCGCTGGTATGGGGACAGAAGCACAGCAGCCGCCAGCCGGCTCGTCCAGGAGCTTACGCAGACTATTGATCGGATCGCCGAAGCACCCGAGCGCTGGATGCTTTTCGAGAGCGGAACGAGGCGGTTCGCTTTGCGGAGGTTTCCTTTCTTCGTGGTCTACCGCGTGTCCGGCACGGTGATTGAGGTTCTCGCGGTTGCCCACGCCAGGCGCCGCCCGGGCTATTGGCGGAAAAGGACGGAGGGGGAGCCTGACCGTGAAATGACGGGGTGAGAATGAACGCTTCTCAGGCTTGAGGCTTGACTATCACCCGACTCCCTGCCTGAGCGGAGCCCTGAGGTATTCCCAAAGTGGACGGCCTTTTGTCGCTATTCCCGCCAGGCGGCGGAGGGTAATGGTGTGATGCGCCAGCCCGAAGGACACCACGCGAATAATGTCAGGCTGGCGCTCCCGCGTGACTTCATCGACATGGGCGAACTGCACGGTTCGTTCGTAGTCGTTCGTGCCATATATGACGCCGAGCACCTCGGTAGTACCGACACGTACAAGGGGTGCCCCGCTGAGGCCCGGGGGCGTGGGCATATCTAATTCGTAGGAAAGAACCTCACCATCTAACGGGTGAGTGAATCGCAGGTCCCGTGTCACATAGCCCTGCAGGAATTGAGGCTGGAATCGCAAAACGAGTCCGCCAGTGGACCCTCGAGTCACTTCTGTCTGCGCATGTCCCACAGCAAAGACGGCGGTGCCGGCTGGCACACCGTGCGAAGCCAAACGCAGCATCGGCTTAGGACTCCAACTCAAGTTCGCCGTCGCAAGATCCGCCTGGCTGGCTGTGTCCCGGCTGATGTTCTTCAGTGGCACTACAGACACTTCGCCACTCTCCTTCTGAAGGACCGCGGCATACATGCAGCCGGCAGGAATCTCGTCCCTCACACAGTGCCAGCAGGTGACAAGCAGTCCAGCCGCCATGAGGAAGCCTGTTCCGCAGAACCGCTCGGGATCGAACAGGCCTGGGGATGTTTGGCGGACCACGACTATCGCCGCTATGTGACCCGTGATCCGAATGCCACTGAGCGAGCCCACACTGCACAGTTTAGCTTCACCTGACAGCCGAAGGGTGCTACGTGGGTCAGTATCGCTTCGGTTTGCTGGCCAGCAGGTCGTCGATGTGGACCAGCTCGGTGGGATAGACGCCCGTGTAGCAGGCGTAGCAGTATTCGTACTTGTCGTCGGCGACCGATTCCCGCAGCGCCTCAATCGGCAGGTAGCCGAGCGAGTCGGCCTCCACGAAACGCCGGATCCCTTCCACCGAGCTGTTGGCGGCGATCAGTTCCCGCTTGGTCGGCGTGTCCACACCGTAGTAGCAGGGCGAAATGGTCGGCGGACAGGAAATCCGCAGGTGCACCTCGCGCGCCCCCGCGCTGCGCACCATGCGCACGATCTTCCGGCTGGTTGTCCCCCGCACAATGGAATCGTCCACCAGGACCACCCGCTTGCCCTCCAGCAGCCGGCGCACCGGGTTGAGCTTCAGCTTCACGCCGAAGTCCCGGATGGCCTGCGAAGGCTCGATGAAGGTACGGCCCACATAGTGGTTGCGGATCAGCGCGTGCCGGAACGGAATCCCTGATTCCTCCGCGTAGCCGATCGCCGCCGCAACCCCGGAATCCGGCACGGGCACGACAACGTCCGCCTCGGCCGGACATTCGCGGGCCAGCAGCCGCCCTAGCATCTCGCGCGATTCGGACACCGAACGCCCGAACACATAAGAATCCGGCCGCGAAAAATAGACGTGCTCGAAGACGCAGTAGGCGCGCGAGCTCTCGGGGGCGAACCGCTCCCGCGTCAAACCCTCCGGGCCTGCGATCACCATTTCGCCCGGCGCCACGTCGTCCAGGTAGACCGCGCCAATCAGGTCAAAGGCGCAGGTCTCCGAGGCGAATACGTAGGATTTCTTGCCGCCGGACAGCTCCATCTGCCCCATGGCCATCGGCCGGAAGCCGTGCGGATCCCGCGCCACGATCACGCGGTCCTCGGCCAAGAACACCAGAGAAAACGCGCCCTCCAGTTGCAGCAGCGCTTCCCGCAGCGCTCCCGCCATGGTGCGCTCCCGGGAGCAGGCCACGAGGTGAAGAATCACCTCCGTGTCGCTCGACGACTGGAAGATCGACCCCTGGCGCTCCAGCTCTCGTCTCAGCTCGGCGGCGTTGATGATATTGCCGTTGTGCGCGACCGCGATGCGGCCCTTGTTGCAAGCCACCGAAAACGGCTGCGCGTTGGTCAGCACCGTGTCGCCGGCCGTCGAGTACCGCGTATGCCCGATGGCCTGGTGCCCCTGCAACGCCCCGAGCACCGCCGGCGTGAAGATGTCCGCCACGTGCCCCATGTCCTTGTGGCAACGGATCTGGGCGCCGTCGCTCGAGGCGATTCCGGCGCTCTCCTGCCCCCTATGCTGCAGGGCGTACAGTCCAAGATAAGTGAGGTTCGCCGCCTCCGGATGCGCGCAGATGGCGAACACGCCGCATTCTTCGTGGAACTTGTCGAGCATGGCCTCAGGACCGCAACATCTTCTCCAGCGCGCCCCCCCAGATCCGCTTCAGGCGCCCGATCTCGCAGTCGACGTGGACCGTTCCCCGGTTTACAATGACCAGCCTCGATTCCATCGTAACACCGGCGCGCAGCGCTTCCACGGAGTGCCGCTTCGCAATCTCCTCCACGGCTTCCGGATTCCCGGTGGAGATCAGGATGCGCGACGGCCCCTCGTGGAACAGCAGGTGCTCGATGCGCAGGGCGCTCGCCAGGTCCAACCGGGCCCCCACCCCCGCCGGGCCGAACGAACACTCGGCCGCGGCCACGGCCAGCCCGCCGTCGCTCAAATCGTGCGCCGATTCGGCCAGTCCCGCGGCGGCGATTTCGCGCATGGCCGCCTGCACCCGCTTCTCGTACTCCATGTCCAGCGCCGGCGGCAGCCCCCAGCATTGCTTCAGCACCGCTTTGGCGTACTGGGTTCCGCCGAAGCGCGGCTCGTCGCAACTTCCGATGCCGCCCAACAGCATCACCGTAAGGCCGGGCTTCTTGAAATCGATGGTCAGAGGCGGGCCCGTTTTGAGCAGACCGACAACGCCTATCACGGGCGTCGGATCGATGGGCTCGCCGAGCGTCTCGTTGTAGAGGCTGACGTTGCCGCCGGTGATGGGGGTCTCGAAGAAGCGGCAGGCTTCCCCCATTCCCTCGATCGCCTCCACGAGCTGCGCCATGATCTCGGGCCGCTCCGGGTTGCCGAAGTTGAGGCAATTGGTGGCTGCTACCGGCAGCGCGCCCACGGTCGAGAGGTTCCGGCAACACTCGGCCACGGCCAGCCGCGCCCCTTCCCGCGGCGAAAGGGCGCAGTAACGCCCGTTCCCGTCGAGGGCCATGGCAATTGAGGTTCCCGTCTCCTTGATCCGGATGACCGCCGCATCGCCCCCGGGTCCCTGCACGGTGTTGGTGCGCACCATGAAGTCGTATTGCTCCCAGATCCATCGCTTCGAACAGACGTCGGCGGATCCGAGAATCGTCTCCAGGTCGGCTTGGGCGCTCAGCGTTGCATAGGTGGGACCTTCCACCGGCGCCTGCCGGAGGGGCGCCGCGTGCGGGCGGTCATAGAGCGGCGCTTCATCAGCCAGCGGCTTGGCGGGGATTTCGGCCACGACTTCGCCGTGGTCCCTCACCCGCATCATGCCGTCGTCGGTCACATGGCCGATGGTGACCGCGTCCAGGCCCCACTTGCGGAACACCCGGAACACCTCTTCCTCGCGGCCTTTCTGAGCCACCAGCAACATGCGCTCCTGCGATTCGGAAAGCATGATCTCGTATGGGGTCATGCCCGTCTCGCGCTGCGGCACCAGCTTGAGGTCGATTTCGATTCCGGTGTCTCCCCGGCTGCCCATTTCGCACGTCGAGCAGGTCAACCCGGCCGCGCCCATGTCCTGGATGCCGACGATCGCGCCCGTCTGCATGGCCTCGAGGCAGGCTTCGAGCAGCAGCTTCTCCAGAAACGGGTCGCCAACCTGCACGTTGGGCCGCTTCTGCTTGGACTCCTCGGTAAACTCGGCCGATGCCATCGACGCGCCGTGGATGCCGTCCTTGCCGGTTTTCGAGCCGACGTAGATCACCGGATTGCCCACGCCGCGCGCCTGCGCCAGGAAGATGTCGTCCTTCTTGAACACGCCGAGCGCGAACACGTTGACCAGGGGATTCCCGTTGTAGCCGGGCTCGAACAGGCACTCGCCTCCGATGGTGGGCACGCCGAAGCAGTTCCCGTAGTGGGCGATGCCCGCCACCACGCCCTCCAGGATGCGACGGTTGCGGGCGCCCGCCTTAGGGTCATCCAGGGGGCCGAAGCGTAACGAGTCCATTACGGCTACCGGCCGAGCGCCCATAGTGAAGATGTCGCGCAGGATGCCGCCCACTCCGGTGGCCGCCCCCTGAAAGGGCTCGATGAAACTGGGGTGATTGTGGGACTCGATCTTGAAGGCGATGGCGTAACCGTCCCCGATGTCGATGACGCCGGCGTTCTCTCCCGGCCCCTGGAGCACTAACCTGCTCCGCGTGGGCAGCTTCTTCAAGTGCAGGCGCGAGCTCTTGTAGGAACAGTGCTCGCTCCACATCACGCTGAAGATGCCGAGTTCGGTGTAACTGGGCTCCCGGCCCAGAATGTGCATGATCTTCTCGTACTCTGGCTGGCTCAACTGGTGGGCCGAGACCAGTTCCGGTGTAATCGCGCTCATGTCTTACTTCACCGCCATAGCCGCAACCATGGATTGAAAGATGACCAAGCCGTCGGTCGATCCCATCAGTGGGTCGGAGGCGCGCTCGGGGTGGGGCATCATGCCCATGACGTTTCTCTCCCGGCTGAGGATGCCGGCGATGTCCCGAAGGGAGCCGTTGGGGTTGTCCCGGTAGCGGAACACGACCCGTTCTTCGGCTTCGAGCTCGTCCAAGGTGCGCTCGTCGGCGTAGTAGCAGCCTTCGCCGTGAGCGATGGGGACTGTGAGCATCTGGCCGGGCCTAGCCTGGCAGGTGAAGGGCGAATTGACGGTCGCCGTCACCAGGTCCACGGGCCGGCAGATGAACTTCAGGCCGCGGTTCCGAATCAGCGCGCCGGGAAGCATCCCGCTCTCGACCAGGATTTGAAAACCGTTGCAGATTCCGATCACCAGCCCGCCGTCGGATGCGAATCTCTTAACGGCCCGCATCACCCTGGAGAACTTGGCTATGGCCCCACAGCGCAGGTAGTCTCCGTAACTGAATCCGCCCGGAAGCACGACTGCATCCACGTCGCCGAGGGTCTCCGAGTCGTGCCAGATGTACTCGGCCTGCTCGCCGAGGTTCTGCGACGCCGCATACCAGGCGTCGTGATCGCAATTGCTGCCTGGGAACACTACGACACCGAATCTCATGGGAGACTCACAGTCTAGCATGCCCGGTCGGGACGGCTTACGCGACGGCGGCGGGCGCCGCCTTGGCCTTTCTCGCGCGGCCGGAACGCTTCTCGGCCGGCGGCTGGCGGTCGCTCTTCTTGAGGTTGGGGAACACGATCGAAGAAACGAACTTCTTCTCACCGAACTCGTCGAACTTTATGACTATCTGCTCCTCGTTGCTGGAAAGAACGGAACCGAGGCCAAACTTGGGGTGCTCCACCTGAGCGCCCTGAGGAAAAGGTGACTTGGATGCCATTGATCGGCGGCCCTCTATACTTAACATAACAAATCTATTAAGAAATGTCGAATAACTGGTGAGGCAAGTCCCACAATGGCTGAGCCATACTGGAGCAATGACCTCCTCGCGCGCCGGCCGGCTTTCCATCCCGATTGCCGCGGCCGGCATCGCTTTCCTGCTTCACCTCGCCGGCAACCCGCACTACGGCTTCTTCCGCGATGAACTCTATTTCATAGTTTGCGGGCAGCATCCGCAGTGGGGCTACGTCGATCAGCCGCCGGTCGCGCCGCTTCTGGCCGCCGGATCCCAGATCTTCGGCCATTCGCTTGTGCTTCTGCGCGCCGTGCCAGCCTTTTTTGCGGCGGGCGGGGTTTACGTCACCTGTGAGCTGGCCGTTGAGTTTGGAGGAGCCGCGTTCGCACAAATCCTGGCGGCGATGACGGCGTTCTTCGCGCCGGTTCTGATGAACTTTGGCATGAAGGTCTCTCCGGATATGGTGGGCCTCTGGCTCTGGCCGCTGCTGACCTTGTACGTAGTCCGCCTCGCCGGGGGCGCCGATCCCCGCTGGTGGCTGGCGGCCGGCGCCATCCTTGGCATTTGCGTCCAGAGCAAGTACACGGTGGTCTTTTTCGCCGTCTCACTCCTGGCAGGGCTGTTGCTCACGCGGGAACGGAGGATCCTCTTCTCTCGTTGGGCTCTGGCTGGCGGTCTTGTGTGCGCCCTTATTGCGCTGCCGAACTTCCTCTGGCAGGCGCACTACGGCTTCCCGCAGTTGGAACTGCTGCGCAATGCTCAACAGGGTAAGAACGTCGTGGTCGGGCCCCTGACGTACCTGTTCCAGCAGTTTCTCATCACAGGCGTGCTCCTGGCCTGCGTTTGGATCGCCGGCCTGGCGTGGCTGTTTGCGAAACCGCGGCTGCGCTTTCTCGCGTACACGTTTCTGGCTTTGATGGCAATGATGATCTTCGCGCACGCAAAGCACTACTACCCCGCCGACGTCTATCCCTACCTCATGGCGGCAGGCGGCGTTGCTATTGAAGCCTGGACGCGCGGCAGGCGCATCATTCGAACGGCCGTGGCGACAGCCGTGCTACTCTTCGGAATCCTCCTCGTGCCGGCCGGTATGCCGGTCTTGGCTGAAGAGCAGATGGTCTCGTACACGAACATGCTGATGCGAGCGCTTCGGCTCCGGCGCAACGCGCTCGCCACCGAGAACAAGCCTCAGACTGAGCTGTCAAGCGATTTCGCGGACATGCACGGTTGGCCCGAACTGGCGTCGACGGTGGCGCGGGTGTACCAATCGCTTCCCCCGGAAGAGCGGGCGCAGGCGGCCATTTTCGCCAACAACTACGGCGAAGCGGCGGCAATCGACTTCTTTGGGCGGCAATACGGCCTTCCGCCCGCGATCAGCGGCCACAACCAGTACTACCTGTGGGGCACGCACGGCTACACCGGCAATGTGCTCATCCGGGTGGGACGCGGCAGCCTAGACGCGCGTCTGTTCGACAACTACACGCAAGCGGCGTCGTTCACGTCGCCCTGGATTCAGGCCTACGAAGACCATCTCCCGATCATAATCTGCCGCGGTATCAAAAAACCGCTGGCGGAAGTCTGGCCGAGGGTCAAAGCCTACAAGTAGTCACGCCAGCGCAGGCATTGGCGCCTACTTGTTCCGCAGGAGACCACTGACGATCAACCTCAGGCGCCCCACCGTGTCGCGGGCCTCTTGCGCCTCTTCGATCAACGGAATCATGGTCGCGTCATAGCGCATAGCCACAGCGTAGACCGTGTACCGGGGCAGCAGCTCACGAAACTCCTCCAGCGCGGGGAAGTGGGGGCGGTAACAACGAGGAGGTCCCTGAGGTCATACGTCAGTGGATAGTCCACGCCGCGCGAGGCTAGTACTACTGTGTTATAAACAGAGCATTTTGTAGTAGAATTGTCCTGTGGGAACCA